>JAMOAZ010000042.1:0-31677 GCA_039908505.1 Nitrospirota bacterium | reverse complement strand
GGTGGATAATAAACAACGTGACAAGGTCAATAAAAGAGGGACTAAAAGTAGCAGGCAGCCTTGCAGATGGAGACCTTGCGGTTATAAACGACAAAATGCGTGAAAATGTCCAGCAGCTGCTGCTTGCCGCATTCCATGACCCGATACTGGAGGTCAGCAAGGTACATAACTCCGACCACCCTATAACTAAGCATACAGACAAAATTGAGGCCAATCTAGGCGAGATAACTAAGTTGTGGACAAGCTTTATGGCCACACACCTGACACCAGATGAAAAAATAGTGGCTGATAAATTTACCGATGACAGAGAAAAATTTGTAAGCGAAGGCCTTAAACAGGGTATCATTTATCTCAAAAAAGGGGAGTTTAATGACGCTAATTTATTTACCGTAAAAAAAATCCTGCCACTGTACGCTAAGGCCAAAAGTAGCTACGATGAACTGATAGCCCTCCAATTTAAAATTGCAGTTGAACTTGATGAGACCAATACACAGACGGTCAGCCGGATCAAAAACCTGTCGATATTCACAATTATAATATGTCTGACACTTTCGATTCTCTTTGCATGGTGGATAATAAACAACGTGACAAGGTCAATAAAAGAGGGACTAAAAGTAGCAGGCAGCCTTGCAGATGGAGACCTTAACGTCGATATTAATATAACAAGCAACGACGAAACAGGACAGCTTCTAAATGCGATGAAAAATATGGTCGATAAACTAAAGGAAGTAATTGGAAACGTGCGAACAACGGCCAGTAGTGTAGCGTTAAGCAGCAATGAGTTAAGCGCAAACGCCCAGAGAATATCTGAAGGAGCTACAGAACAAGCAGCGTCAGTGGAAGAGACATCGTCGTCAATGCATCAAATGAGTTCCAACATACAGCAAAACACAGAAAATGCCGTGCAGACAGAGAAACTTGCATCAAAGGCCTCCTCAGACACGGCAGTAAGCGGCAAGTCAGTAACAAACTCTGTTAGTGCAATGAAGGAAATTGCCAGCAAAATATCCATCATAGAGGAAATCGCCAGACAGACAAACCTCCTCGCCCTAAACGCAGCAATAGAGGCCGCACGCGCCGGTGAACACGGCAAGGGATTTGCAGTTGTGGCCTCTGAAGTAAGAAAACTCGCCGAACGTTCACAAAAAGCCGCAGGAGAAATAACCCAGCTCTCGGCAACAAGCGTCAACATAGCCGAAACAGCAGGAGACATGCTGTCAAAACTTGTACCAGATATTAGAAAGACCTCAGAACTGATTCAGGAAATCGCCGCTGCAAGCAACGAACAAAACACTGGGGCGCAGCAGATTAACAAGGCACTACAGCAGCTCGACCAGGTGATTCAACAAAATGCCTCATCCGCCGAAGAACTAGCCTCCACATCAGAAGAACTAAACTCACTTGCAGAAGAACTTCAGTCTGCAATCAGTTTCTTCAGAATAGGAGAAATGACTACGCCCATTCGCACTGCTGCAGCAAGAAAGCCCAAAATAATCAAACAAATTACACACACCAACCCCCCTATTAAAGCACATAGACCTCAGCCAGGCCGTTCGGGTATCGCCGAGTCATTCGACTTTTCTAACGCAAGAAGCAAACACCTACTATGGAAAAGCCGCCTGAGAGATTTTCTTGACGGCAAGGAAAGCCTCTCTGAATCACAGGCCGTATCACATAAGGACTGCGACCTCGGCAAATGGTTATATTCTAAAGGAATAGATAAATTTGGCTATCTGCCGGAGATGCAAAAACTTGAGACAATCCACGAAGAACTCCACTCGGTAGTCAAACAAATCGTCACACTGAAAAACTCTGGTAACACTGAGGCAGCAGAGAAGCAATACTTATTAATAGAACCAACTAGCAAGGAAATAATCAACCTGCTGACTGCAATTGAGAAAAAGATAAAATAGAGGGCAAAGCGCTGGGGAGGGGAAAACCTCCCCAGCAGCATCGCTGTAATTTACCTAGTTAGTGTTTAAACACCCTCTGTCCTGTGAAAACCATCGTCACCTTTGGGTCAGCCTCGTTACATGCGATTATAGATTCAAAGTCGCGCTCAGACCCCCCTGCATGAACTATTGCACTTACACCCTCCTCAATACCTACGTCAACTCCGTCTCTGAACGGGAAAAAGGCATCTGAAATCATCGCCGAACCAATCAGCCCACCACGAGCCTGTTTTGTATCAACAGCAATCTCATCAAGCTCATCTCTTTTGCGTTTACCCTCTTTGACCTCCAGCTCAAATACCTTTAATGCGATTCCATACCGCTTGAAACAAAGCGCATCGGCATACTTCGTATAGGCCTTAAACACGGCTATCTCGGCTACCCCTACCCTGTCCTGTTCGCCTGTGCCTATGCCCACAGTAACGCCGTCTTTTACATATATCACGGAGTTTGAAGAAATCCCCTGTTCAATGTTCCAGCCAAACAGCATATCCTCATATTCACTGTCTGTCGGTGTCCTTTCTATTGAATATTCAATGCCCTTAAAGGTAGTTTTTGCAAGCTGGAAATCCTCCTTTTTTCTTATCTTGTTCGTCTGTGACTGCTGAATTATCAACCCTCCATCTATAAGCGCCTTAAAATCAATATATTTCATATCACGGTATCCGGCAAGTTCAGCCATCTGTCTGAGACGTATTATCCTGAGATTCTTCTTCTTCGTCAAAACAGACAGTGCCCCCCCCTCAAACTCCGGCGCCGCCACGACCTCCAGATAATTGGCCGCAATTGCCTCAGCCGTTGCCTTATCCACCGGCCTGTTCAAGGCAAGACACCCGCCAAAGGCAGCAATCCGGTCAGCCATGTCTGCCTTTAAGTACGCCTCTTCAATAGTGCCTCCATAGGCAGCCCCGCAGGGATTATTATGCTTTAATATAACCGCTGCCGGTCTTTGCGTAAGATATTTCAATATGTTCAGCGCATTATCGAGGTCAGTAAGATTAGTCTTACCGGGGTGTTTCCCAGCCTGAACCATGTCCTCTTCAGTGATAGCGCTTACCAGACCCTTCCCCGGCCTTATATACTCGCACCCGGCAATAGTGAGATTCCCGTTTACCAGCTCATATACGGCCGCCTCCTGATCTGGGTTTTCCCCGTAGCGCAGGCCCTTTTCTATCAAGTCGCCGGTCTTATCGTCCGGTATTTTCCATGTCCTTTTTCTATAAACCAGTGTTGTATCTCCAAGCGTTATAGTCAAGTCATCCGGAAAGTGATCATCAAGGATTGTCTTATACATCTTTTTAAGTTCTGCCATTGGTTATCGCTCCTATTGGTGTTTAAGCTGGCCCTTTAACAGCATAGAGCCTTTTGTTAGATTCAGATGCGAGGCTATGACGTCGCATTTTGCCTGAAATAAAAAAACAATATTCTTGTGCTTGCAGCCATCAAGGGTCTCGAAATTCCCCTGCCCCTTGCTTATCACAAAAGAATGCCTCTCATATTCCTTAATAAAATCCTGACTGCAAAAGTTTAAGTCAGTACCCACTGCATCCGACCCATTGTCCATCACATGGCAGTGCTTGTCAATACCAGTCATCAGGGCATCTTCCATTGTCGAGTCATTTATTACCGGGGCGCCTTTGACAACCGCAGTAACACGCTTACCCATCCCCGTAAGAACCTCAATCAACAGCTTGTCAAAGACTATCTCACCGGCATTATCAAACAAATAGAGAATCTCGTCATGCCTTTGCAGCTCTGCCTTAAAGAAATCGAAATCATCCACCGCGATTACATCTTCAAGGGCGCGGGCGATTGTCTTTTCCACGTCAAAGGACTCGTATATGCCGAAGTCTATGATGTTTCCGGCAATCGCTATACGTGCAGCACTCCAAAGCGGGTCACTGCTGCTAAACACCTGCTGCCTAAGCCCCTGATAAAGCCCCAGTGCAAACTCATTATACTTACGTTTCAATACAGCATACGGATCAAGCCCCGTCCTCTGCTTAATTGTCCGGTACATAAAGGTGGTTGCATATGCAGGAGTCCTCTCGACATCCACATCTTTTAGTATGCCAAGCACTTCCTTAATTATTTGATAGCGCACGGCGTCATCCACATCAAGCTGAGAAAGCGCAGTAACAGTCTGCCGTAAAAAGCATGGGAAACAGTCTAAGGCAACTTTTATCATTTCGCCGTCTTCAGGTAGTTGGCAATGGCTGCATCGTAACCTGAGATAACTGCAAACACCTTTAAGGCAAGTCCATAGCGAAAATCATAACTCAACCCGCCACCGGATGTACTCATCTCACTAATAACTCTATCATAATCGGCTGGGTCTATGACAGGGGCAACATCCTTAAAATTCTTAGCCGCAGCACGCAGCATAGTCGGGCCGCCTATGTCGATATTCTCTATGGCATCGTCAAAAGTTACACCGGGCTTTGCAACTGTCTTCTCAAATGGATAGAGATTTACCACGACAAGGTCAATGGTCTTAATGCCGTGTGCTGCAATAACAGTCATATCGGCGGGATTGTCTCTGCGGGCAAGTATGCCGCCATGCACCTTTGGATGAAGGGTCTTGACCCTGCCGTCAAGCATTTCAGGAAACCCAGTGTATTCTGATATCTCAGTTGCAGCAACACCGGCATCTCTCAGCGATTTGGCGGTTCCACCGGTTGAAAATATCTTTACACCCATCTCCTGAAGTCTTTTAGCAAACTCCACAACGCCTGTCTTGTCTGATACGCTAATAACGGCATTTTCTATCTTGCTCAAGCCATACCTCCTCGATAATTTATAATTGATTTTAACATCTTATATTATTTCAGGTAAAGAATATGTTAGAATGTATCCCATCAAATTATGAAGAAGATAGCGGTAATAATAATATTTATCATCCTGAGTGCGTTATCAGCCGGTGCCGAAGAGACAGCTATACCAGCCGACAACGCCTCTACAGTAGCAATAAATTGGAATAAAGGCGGCGGCACTGTCATAGATGCCGATAAACTCGACTATGACGGCGCAAAAAAAATATACTATCTCACCGGCAATGTTGAGATATCCTCAAAGAAAGACAACTCTACAGTCACAGCAGACTACGCCGAATTCTACGAAGACAGCTCTCTGGCCGTACTCAAGGGAAACGTAATATACGAAGACAACGATGTCAGGGCACTTGCTGACGAGGCAGAACTCTATACCGATAACAACACCGGTTTTCTAACCCGCGCAAGACTGCTCTTCAAAAAAGACAACTACCACGTCAGAGGCGAGACAATACAAAAACTCAACTCCGACAACTACTACGTTGAAAAAGGCTCCATAACAACCTGTGACGCCCCTGTACCGGCCTGGTGTTTTTATGCAGATGAGACCTCAATACAGTTGAATGAAGAGGTAGTCTCGAAAAACGTTACTATGCGTGTAAATGATGTCCCGTTACTTTATTCACCTATATTCTCTCAGGCGCTAAGGCGAAAGACCGGCTTCCTGATGCCGGTAGTAGGTTATAATTCTTTCAAAGGGACTTTTGTCAGCGTACCGTTTTTTTGGGCAATATCTGAAAACAGGGACATGACTATAGTGCCGGAATATTATTCAAAAAGAGGCGAAGGCCAGGGTATCGAATATAGATACATCGAGAAAGGTGGCATCGAGGGCAGATGGTGGCTTTATCATCTGCGAGACAGAAAAGACGACAAGAACTATTTTCAAATCGTAGGGAAGCACAACCATATTACCGAGAGCGGGTTTTCAACCATGTTGGATGTTAATTATCTGAATCAAAAAGACTATTACCAATTGTACAGCCCATCGGTTCAAAAGAGCATCTCGCGTTACATCGAATCCACAGGCGAGGTTGCATATTCAACTGAGAAAATCAGGACATATCTGCTTTCACAGTACTGGGTGGATTTGCAAAACTCTAACGGCTACGTATCGCAGCGTGTCCCTGAGCTTGGGTTTACCATCCATCCTATAGAAATAACACCGGTAGATGCCTTTTCTATGAGGTCAGCAATGACGAACTTCATCTCCGAACACAGCATAAAAGGAGAGCGGTTCGACATATACCCAAAGGTTTACTGGTCAATAGGAGACGGCATAAGGTTCACCCAAACGCTTGGCGCACGCGAGACATTTTACAAACTTTCGCATACTGTCGATGGCAGGAACACTATAAACAATTTTGCCGGAGTCTATAACGCCTCAATCGATGCCACGCTGGTCAAAGACTACTCATCATTTACGCATATATTTGAACCGTCGGTGAGATTCAACTACATATCAAACGACATATACACGGACAACGACACCTACCCTGCCCCGATTTTGGACTCTACGGAGCTGTTCAAAAAGACCGCCTCTACCGAGCTTGCCCTTATGAACTATCTCAGGAACAATAACGGGACATTTCTATTTGTTAATCTTGTAAACTCGTATGACGCCCTTGATACAAGTTATAGACTTCAGCCAATGAAACTACAACTGACGTTTAAAAAACCGTTTACCTTGAAGGCCGAGGCATATTATGATTTTAAGACCGGCACAATAACTAAAGTCAACTCAACAGTCAGCCTCAAGTTGTCTGACCAAGTTACATTCTCACTAGGGGAACGATATAATGCGCCCAACAATATTACGTATTTAACAGGCACATTTGACTTCGTACTAAGCAAGGAATACGCCTTAAGGACCAACACATGGTATGATGCGAGGATTGGTGAGGCCAAGTATTACAGCCTTGATTTGTTTTATAAGCAACAGTGTTGGGGGCTTAATTTCAGAGTTGCACGCACACCTGATTCATTTGGCGTATATATGCTGCTAGATTTAAAGGGCATTGGAACGCAGCAGTTGTTCACGTTTGGCAATACAGGGGGCTGATATCACTGGATTCCCGCTCTTTGGCAGAAATCCAGCAGTACCATTATGCAATCACTGTAAAGGTACAAGGCTGTAGCAGCCCTGTTCATCTTTTTCCACTTTAAAGCCAAACATAATTACTGTATCTATGAGTGGACGACCTAGCAGCAAGTCGAGATATTCCTCCGGAACGCCTGTCTTCTCCACTAAAAGTGGGCGCATGTATGTGTCGTAACCAAGTATTTCAAGGACTTCGCCCGTTAAATCTTTCCCGTCCCCTATTGCAGTGAAAAGTTCAAGGAGTTTACTATATGAGCATTTGTCGCTGTGTGCATTTACAATATCAATAAGTGCAGTCTGTCCCTTTAGCAGCTCGGCGCGTGTGAGTTTCTCCTCAGTGAATGCTGTCATGAACTTCTCCGTATCCCAACACTCATAGGCACGGCATTGAGTCGGCCTTAGTTCATATATGCTGCAACCTCCCGCCCCTTCGTCATAATAGATACATTTCCGGGAACCCTTTACTTCCCTTATCTTGATAAGCTCACAATCGATAGCGATGAACTCATCGTCCATGTTATTGTAAACAAGCTCGCCCTCACGAATCGTAAACAGGTCTTTATAGTCGAGCGTGCCGTCCTTTATGAGCTTGGAATCTCCAAAGTGAAGCGTGGGGCTTCCCTTTGTACAGCACTCCCCACAACGTGTACATCCGGTCTTAGTGCCGGGGGTTATGATCTCCATAAAAAATTCTCCTTTTACTAATTATTACTGAGGCTGTTGAATCGCTGTCAACTGCCAGTTAGATGAGCCTCTGTCTCTGACAAACGTCCAGTACTCAAGGAATCCTACCGACACGTTGTTATCACCGTCTATGACCCTGCCAGACTCATCCGTAGTATAATCAAGCATCGAGGCAGCAATCTCAACCGTAATGAAATCCTTGCCGGTCTCCTGCCATGCCTCAGACAGCTTGACCCCTCTGACGCCGATGTTCTCAAGTTTGTTAACTCGTCCTTCTTCCTTCATCTTTGAAATATCTGCGTTGAGGTCCCCGAAAATATCAGATGCCATGAGGCCCCTCACTGGGTTTAAATCCCTGCGTGACCACGCGGTCTGTACCTTATAAAATATATCAGAGACAATATCCTTAAACCTGTCTTCGTCGAAATACTGGTCGTAGCGGCGTATATCTTCAAGACCGGCCTCTAGTTCAGTCGGCTGATATGGCAGATCATCAGGTGGTTGAACTGTCTGATACTGCGTTGAATAATCCCCACCGGCATAATCTACATTGTAAGAATTCTCCCGTTTTCTCGATTTGACGATTCTGTAAATGATATAACCAATGACGGCAATAACAATAATGTCAAAAAGACCGATGCCACCACCGCCGACAGCAGCACCACCATAGCCCGCCGGAGCGCTGCCTCCAAAGCCGAGCGAGTGAAACAACATTCCGCCAAGCATACCGCCAATCATACCACCGGCAAGGCCGCGCCAAAAACCACCGGTTGCGGGGGCAGGCTGCATAGCAGGCTGAACAGGTCTTTGTACCTGTTGCTGCTGTTGTGAGGGCCTGGCAGTACTTGTTGGCTGCTTCGGGGGAACATTTGTCCGTGAGCCTCTGCTTCCAATGCTGCTCCTGCTTGAACTCCCGCTACTTTTTCCAGCACGGGCAAAAGTCTCATCAACAAAAAACAATCCAATAACTGAAACTGCCACAAACCCAATTATGTATCTCTTCATATCAAACTTACTCACAGCCACCTCCAATTGGTGAACTCCGGTTATAATGTGCGTGTACTCACGCTATCCCTGCTGTTACTATTAATGCTGAAGCAGGGCCTTTTCCTTAAATCATATGGCACTGCCGGTATCAGACTTAAAAAACTCAACAGTCTTTCTGAGATGCTCTGACCGCAAGGATAAGTCATCTGCGGTTGTGGATATCTCACCTGCGGCTGAGGCATTTTGCTGAACTACATGGTCTAACTGCTGAATGGCCTTGTTGATTTGATCTGCCGCCGAATTTTGTTCTTTGCTGGCTGCAGTTATTTCCTGCACAAGGTCAGCCGTCTTTCTTATTTCAGGCACTAATTTGGTCAGCATAGAACCGGCCTTATCAACAACAGTTACGCTTGTGACAGAAAGCTGGCTGATCTCAGCCGCTGCTTTTTGGCTCCTCTCCGCAAGTTTTCTGACCTCTGAGGCCACAATTGCAAATCCCTTGCCGTGTTCTCCGGCGCGGGCTGCCTCAATCGCCGCGTTCAGGGCCAGGAGATTCGTCTGCCTTGCAATATCCTCTATAACTGATATTTTACCAGCTATCTCCTTCATAGCGCTTACGGCTTCTGATACAACCTTGCCGCTTTCAATAGCGTCTTTTGCCGCAGAAGCTGCTATTGCCTCTGTTTGCTTTGCGTTGTCCGTAGTTTGGCTGATGTTTGAGGTCATCTCGTGCATCGAAGCCGATGTCTCTTCGACAGAGGCCACCTGTTCGGAGGCCCCTTCAGATAAGTGCTGTGCCCCCATCGAGAGCTTCCAGCTGGCGTCAGTCAATGTGTTAGCTGTCTCTCTAACCTCAGAGATGACTTCTCTGACCTTCTCGACCATCTTCTTAGTTCCCCTCGAAAGTACCCCTAACTCATCGTCCACATCATACTCACAACACTGGACGTTTAAATAGCCGTCAGATACCAATTGAATCTGTTCTGACATTTCAACTAAAGGTTTATGGGTGACCCTGAATGTTATAGAAAAAACTATGATTATGATTATCAAGCCGACAACCCCAACCAATATAAAGATATATTTAACCCTGCTAATTCCATCCATCGAGGCCTTCATAGAAACAACCAGGCTTATTGCGCCAAGCACCTCGCCTTCTTTTAAGAGCAGGCAGTCCTTCCCCATGAAGTTCTTGCTTGCTATATAGGGGTAAACACCGCGTATCTTATCGCCGTCAATTGCAATTATCTCCTTACCTGTCTTAATTACTTCAGTTTCAACTGCGTCTGAGGGGTATTCATGTGCCTCTCCCTTGCCGTAGTCTTTGTCCAGCGCATCGGCTCTTAGTACCTTTACGTCTAATATGTTTTTCATCTGCTTAAAAATTCCTTCTTCCCTTCTTTGATACTACCGTTGAGCATCATCGTAGTGAGGGTATTTAATATCGTGTCCTTGTACCCTTTTAGTGCATCGTTTCTTACTTCGTCTACAACCATTTGCTTGGACATAATTACCGCTGTGGTAACTATGGCTGATATAACCAGTAGTGATACCAACACAATAGGGATGACAGTCCTGGTAGAGATAGATAGCTTTGCCATTATCCCGCTCCTCCCTTTTGTTTGTGACTGCTGTTCGCTCCTATTACATTATACAATAATTAGTTTCTTCAGCGCAATTTCGAGTTCCAACGATTGACAGGCAATTGTCCTGCAATTGATGATTAGCAGCCTTACATTTTTCTACAGGTTATGTTAGATTACCTGCGGTTATGCTGTCATATCCTGAGATACGGCCTTATCTTATAAAATTAGGCCCCATCCAAATCCGATGGTACGGGCTTATGTACCTGATTGGATTTGTCAGCTCTTTTTACCTCGTTAAATATCAGTTGAAACGCCGCCGCATTGTCATAAAAAGCGAAGACCTCGAAAACCTGTACCTGTTTACCGTAAGCGGCCTGATTGTGGGCGCACGGCTTGGATATGCCCTGTTTTATAACTTCGGCTATTACCTCAGCAATCCGCTTGAGGCATTTGCCGTCTGGCACGGGGGGATGTCTTTTCACGGTGGACTGATTGGGGCAATTACTGGCGGGTTCATCTTTTGCCACCGTAAAAAAATCGATTTTCTGATGCTCTGCGATATGGTCAGCGTTACCGTCCCCATCGGGCTTGGGCTTGGGAGGATAGGGAATTTCATTAACGCAGAACTCTTCGGGCGCGTAACCGATGTCCCCTGGGCAATGGTCTTTCCGGGGGGTGGGCAGCTGCCGAGGCATCCATCGCAGCTTTATGAATTTTTCCTTGAGGGCGCTGTCCTGTTCGGCATCATGTGGTTCATAAAGGATACGTTAAGCACAAGGCGCGGTGCCCTGACAAGCTCGTTTATAATCCTCTACGGCATATTTAGAATCTCTGTTGAATTTTTCAGAGAGCCTGACCCACAGCTAGGTATGCTTGCTGGCATCCTGACTATGGGACAGCTCCTGTCTTCGGTTATGATTTTAGCCGGTGCTGCCGGTCTGACTATTTCTCTAAAAGCGCGCGCGCGTGCTTGAGGACATTTTCAACCGTAAAGCCAAAATGCTCAAACAACTGCTTTGCCGGTGCAGAAATCCCAAATGTATCAATGCCAACTACGGCTCCGTCAAGTCCCACGTACTTATACCAGCCAAGTGAAGACCCTGCCTCAACAGCAAGTCGTTTCTTCACGCTTGCTGGTAGAACAGATTCCTTGTACTCATCCGATTGCTTTTCAAACAACGCAAACGATGGCATGCTAACACACCGCACAGCAACGCCCTCTTTGAGCAACTGGGTATACGCCCCAAGTGCCTGATGTACCTCTGAGCCAGAAGCAATCAGTATCAGCTCAGGCGTTTTACCTGAATCGGCAAGCACATAAGCCCCCTGACAAAGCCCCTCATGTGAGGCATATTGCTTTCTGTCAAGCACAGGCACACTCTGCCTCGTCAAAACCAATGCCACAGGGCCGCCTTCGTATTCAAGGGCTACTTCCCACGCCTTGACAGTTTCATTGGCGTCAGCAGGCCTGAGTACCAGGAGATTTGGAACCAGCCTCAACGTGGTCAACTGCTCTATCGGGTGGTGGCTTGGGCCGTCCTCCCCTACACCTATAGAATCATGGGTCAATATGTATATGACGTGCGCCTTCATCAGCGCAGACATTCTGATTGCCGGGTACATGAAACTGGAAAACACGAGATATGTCCCGCCATACGGTATTAACGATTTACTTAAGGCCATACCGGTGAGGACTGCACCCATGGCAAATTCCCTTACTCCAAAGTGGATGTTTCTGCCAACCTTCGACTGACCATAGCGTCCATGCTTTTTTAAACAGGTCATGTTGGACGGAGACAGGTCTGCAGAACCACCTATCAAATTTTGGATTTCCTCGGACAAGGCATTAATGACGTTTCCTGAGGCGCTGCGTGTTGCTATGGCTCCACTTGTAGAGTCAAACTGAGGAAGGGCATTCTTCCACGTAGCGTTTAGCTTACCGCTTATGAACTGCTCAAACAGCTCTGCAAGTTCCGGCATCTTTGTCTTGTATTTTTTCAGCATGGCATTCCACTCTGCCTCTTCTTTTTTCCCGTTGTCTATGGCCTGACGGCAGTGGTTTATGACCTCTTTCGGGACATAAAAAGTCTTTTTCGGCCAGCCGAAATGTTCTTTCGTAAGCTCAACCTCTTTCTCTCCAAGCGGGGCGCCGTGAATATCAGATATATCTTGTTTGTTGGGGCTGCCATAGCCCAGATGTGTGGTCGCAATTATTAAAGACGGTCTCTTCTTTTCCTCTTTTGCCCTGGAGAGCGCCTTTTCAATCGCTGGCAGTTTATATCCATCGACCTGTTCGACATGCCAGTTCATTGCCTCAAACCTCTTGGCGACATCCTCGCTGAATGTTAAATCCGTAGAGCCATCTATAGTAGTATTGTTGGAAGAATACAGATATATTATTTTACCGAGCTTCAGATGACCGGCCAACGATGCCGATTCGTATGATACCCCCTCCATGATGTCGCCATCGCTTACTATGGCATAGATATTGTAATCCACTATGTTAAAACCCGGTCTGTTGAATGTCTCGGCAAGATAGCGCTCGGCCATTGCCATCCCTACTCCAACGGCAAATCCATAACCAAGCGGCCCGGTAGAAACTTCTATCCCAGTTTCCACGTCATACTCAGGATGTCCAGGGGTTTTACTGCCGAACTGCCTGAAATTTTTTATATCATTCAATGAAATATCATAACCGGTCAGATGCAGTAAACTATATAGCAGCATCGAGCCATGCCCTGCCGAAAGAACAAACCTGTCACGGTTAAACCAGTTAGGGTTAGATGGATTGTGCTTTAAGAACTTCATCCATAATGCGTATGCCATATCTGCGTCGCCCATAGGCATTCCAGGATGCCCTGAGTTGGCCTTCTGTACAGCATCGATTGAAAGCATCCTTATTGTATTGATACATAACTCATCAAGTTTGGTCATCTATTGCCTCCAGGTAAAATCGAATCCACTAAGTTTATTCCTCCTGAATATGTTTTGTCAAACTAAAATATTTTGATTATTTAGGTGTGGCGTGAAAAAATCTGTGCGATAAATATCGGCGGTAAGAAGTGTGGCGGCGATAGTCCTATCAACACGTCTACCACAGGGAATACCGGCACTTTACAGCAAACTGCCTGACATGATAATGTATAGCTCATATGAGATTTAAACTTTGGCATAGAATTTTCTTAAGTATCATTGTCCCAGTGTTGGTAACTGTCGTTATATTTCTGTACCAAATCAACAAGTTTAAAACAATCTTTCAACAAATCATGCTCATGGAGGCAGCCGATGATATAAACACAACACTGCTTGAACTGAGGAGATACGAAAAAAATATCCTCTTGTTCCACGAAGAGGTAAACACTATAATGTTCTATGAAAACCTCAGAAATCTGAAAAGGAAAGTGCTTACCATTGAAATGGTACTTGTCGGGGCTGTCGGAAGGGAGGATTACATGGAACTACAAAAGAAACTATCTGAGTATGAAGCCTCTGCAAATCAGCTTTCTGACAACACACCAGACAAACTGTCCATAATAAAAAATATGCGTTCTTCTGCAAGGACAATAGAGGCAATACTGTATGATTTCAAGATTAAGGAAAGGCGGAAAATTGAACTCTCCATTTCAGAGATAGAGCACTATCTTATTATTACAATCATACTGCTCCTTGCCGCCGCTACAATGTCTGGATACTTGTTATCGAAAAAGGTCATAACCGTTATAAAGAAAATTGAAAGGTCATTTAAAAAACTCTCGAGGGGAGAGTTTGAAAATATCTACGACATCGAAGCACCAGAGGAGATTGCTACCTTAATAGAAGTCTATAACCTAACGATAATAAGACTTAAGAAGTATAAAGCCGAACTTGATAAAACACTCAGCTCACTTGAAGATGCAAACAGAGAACTAATTGAAAAACAAGAGACCATAATCGAATCGAAAAAGGCATCAGCCATGAGACTAATAGCCTCTGAAATCGCCCATGAGATAAACAATCCCCTGTCATCAGTCACCCTGATGCTTGGAATGTTTTACGAAGAAATAGATGATGCAGACCCCAAAAAAGAAGATATCAGGTTTATATTAAAGGAAATCAACCGCTGCCAGGATGTAATAAGAAAACTTACAGACTACGCAAGAAAAGAACCATTAAAGTTGGCTCCGGTAAATATCAGCGAGTTAATTAAGGAAGTAGCAGCAGTTGCACTGAAACAAAACATCAGCAGGGGTGTCAATCTTATCACATCCACCTTGGATTTACCAGAGATATTATCCATTGACCGATCGTTAATATACAATGCCCTGTTTAACATAATCTCAAACGCCTTTGAATCAGTACCCTCAGGCGGAAGCATAGAGATAAGCGCATCTGCCTCTAGCGAAGACAACTTCGCAGTGATAACAATAAGCGACACCGGCGCAGGAATCCCTGACGAATATATTGGGAGAATCTTTGATCCATTTTTTACGACAAAAAAGGAACATGGTGGGAGCGGCCTCGGACTGGCAATCACAAGAAAAATAATCGAAAGCCATCATGGTCTTATTAGTGTATCGACTAACACTGGAAAAGGGACGGAATTTAAGATAAAGCTGCCCATAGACCAGCCCAATGTTTTAACTCAACCTACAGGAATAGAGTTATGATAAGAATTCTTGTCGTGGACGATGAGATAGGGATTTGCCGCTCCCTTGAGATGCTGTTTAAAAAAGAAGGATATGAGGTTACAACAGCTCATACAGGTTCTGTGGCAATACCCATAATAACTGAGCGGGATTTCGAGATAATTTTTACCGACCTGAAACTGCCGGACACAAGTGGTCTCGAAATAATCAAACACGCAAAAGAACGCCTCCCTTCATGCCAGATTATCGTTATAACTGGTTTTGCAAGTATTGAGACGGCTGTTGAGGCAATTAAAAGCGGCGCCTATGACTACCTGACAAAACCCCTATCCATCGACAAGGTAAGAATCATATGCAAAAACGCAATTGAAAAGATAACCCTTACGGACGAGATCAATCACCTCAGACATGAACTCTACCACTCATTTGGATTTGAAAACATCATTGGCAAAAGCCAGCTTATTCAGGACGTATTTAAGATAATCAGACAAACAGCGGCAAGCGACAGCAACGTCCTGATAACCGGAGAATCGGGCACGGGAAAGGAACTTGTAGCACGAGCCATCCACTACAACTCACAAAGGCGTGGAAACCACTTTGTCGCGGTAAACTGCGGGGCAATATCACGGGAACTCATCGAGGCAGAGCTGTTTGGCTATGTGAAGGGTGCATTCACAGGTGCGGTAAGGGACAAGACCGGGTTTTTGGAGCTTTCCTCTGGCGGGACACTATTTCTCGATGAAATCGGGGAGACCACACCGGACTTTCAGGTAAAACTCCTGAGGGTGTTGCAGGAAGGTGAATTTAATAAAGTAGGCAGCCCGCACACGACAAAGATAAATACCAGGGTCATAGCGGCAACCAATCGGATTCTTGAGAAGGCAATGTCTGATGGTACATTCAGAGAGGACTTGTTTTACAGATTGAATGTTATTTCGATTCAAATACCCCCGCTTCGGCAGAGGCGCCAGGACATACCGCTTTTGGCCATACACTTTCTATCAAAATATGCCGGAAAGCGCACTGACAAGCATATCACAGAGCTCTCCCCGGAGGCTATTGACACGCTCTCAAGCTATGACTTTCCGGGCAATGTCAGGGAACTGGAAAACGCAATAGAGTACTGTGTAACTTTCGCTCAGGGGACGGTTGTTACCGTTGATGACCTTCCAAAATCGATAAAGGGCACGAAGATAAGACCAGCGCAGCATGAATCAGCAAAACCACTGAAAGCCGCCCTGTATGAATTTGAAAAGACACTGCTTACAGCGGCCCTAAAAGAAAGCAGCGGCAACATATCCCAAGCGGCAAGACTGCTTGACATCCACCGCCAAAGCCTCCAGCAAAAGATTAAGGATTTTAATATTAATATTGACGTGTTTAAAGGTTAGACAGAGGTTGGGATTGGGGCGTAAGATCATCTCAGAATGAGGCAGTGTAGATCGTTTATATAGTGAGATGCTCACCAATATGACCAATATAAAACATATTTGTTGTGCTGTCTGGCGGGTAGAAATGAATACGTTTATTTGATCCTTTCATTTTACTATGCCACTTGAAAAGTCTTTTCTTTCCATCAGGACAAGCAAAAGTCCTCTCCTTACCATAACTGCCTAAAGTTTCTTTATATTCTGGAGTCGCGTCAATTCCCATCGTTTCGTAATCAGGTACGGCAACCAATTTATCACGTACCTTACCGATATAATTGTTCATACACTGTAAATGGCGGCAAACTCTTGGATAATAAGATTTAAAATTAATTATTTTATCATCTAACTGAGATTTCACACGCGTACAAAATACTAATTGTGGAAACAAAGATTCACGGTTGCCCCAAAATGTATCCCATGAAGTTATGCCTTCTTTGATATATTCAGCAAAATAATTTTTTAGAGCAGACAATTGCCAATAATTTCTAAACTCTACTGTTTCTGTTGAACCGTCGCTGTGTCGTTCCATAATAATGCTTATTGGGGTATATGTATATTTGGAATACCTATAACTAATAGTTTGACAATCGATCTGAGAATATTTTCGCTTTGCCGCCTCGACGAGTGAAGTATCAATTATGTCGGTTATGTCGGTAGCTGAACTATTTTCTATGCTGAATGTATCGAAATCAGTTTGAGTTGGTTGCAGTTCCCAAAATGGGCCATCTTTTGTAATCCATGCTAAAATAAGGTTTTTCTTGTTTCGATCAGCATAATTTTTAATAGCTGTTTGAAACATGGTATCACGGCAAACATGCTTGCTTGAAAGAATTCCTTTACAATACAGTATATACCCGTATTTTTTTATCAATGAACGGCATTCTAAAACCTCATCTGTTGCCGCATAAAAATCATTTAAATTATTAAATTGACCGTCAAGTGACAGTTCGTTTAAAAAGAACTCCAACTATTCACCCCAACCTGCAAAGTACTCCATATCCTTGTCAAACTGATCAAAAAACCCTTTCGGCCATTCTTTTATATTGCCGTTTATATCAATACGAGGTGAAAATACCTGCGGTGGAGCATCTGTTTCATCATCATCTGGACGACGGTTAAAATAGTGGATAGCCACATCTTCTGGTTTTAATTTGGCTTGCTTGACTGCCCTTCGCACACCGTTTAATATATGGTCGCTGTGAGTTTCAATAATTACCTGAACACCTGATGCTGCGGTTAAACCCAAAAACTCACCCATCTTACTTTGCCCACCCGGGTGAAGATGGGACTCAGGGTTTTCTATCAATATAGTATTTCCCTTTTCAGCTCCTAAACAAGCAGTAAGAATAGGCAACACATGAGTAAGCCCATAACCAACATTTTGTGGCCGATGATAATCACCACCCTTACTAGAACATATTCTTAAAGATACAAGGTTGGTTCCCTCAACCTGTTCAACAACAAAGCCGGAACCAGGGAAAAATTCATCCATCCAGGCATTTACCTGGTTTCCAAGGTTAGGTGGATTCTCAGCAATACATATACTTGAATCTACGGCACTATAGTAATACTCATAAAGATACCACGGAGTAAGCTCACTGCCTTTACCCACAGTTCGGTGATATTTGGGTGTGCTTACCAAGTATGTCTCTCGCGGCCCTAACCTTTCTGCGGATATGTACATCATAGATTCTATATTGCTAGTAAAGTAACGAAAGGTATCATCCCATTTTTTCTTGTCATAGGTATTATGAAAAAGAAAGCCTATACCAGTATCATTTAATATTTCCTTATTGACATTGACTGGATTGTTAAAATCACTACAAGAAATTTTTAATAGTGGAACAGCTAATGTTTCTCTGTCGTCAACGCTGAATGTCCACAACAATTTACTTTTATTAGCACTAAGGCCGATTGTTAATTCATTCCTTCCTTTCAACTTATCAATTACATCACCAGCATTTCCTAAAGACAAAACCGAGCCATGTAAGATGAGAGTATGACTCCATTGATCATCAGTATATGTTTGTTGGAGAAGCGTTAGAGCCTGAAGTATCGATGACTTGCCAGATGAGTTCAGGCCAGTAAGCAGCGTTAGAGGAGCAAGAGGAAGCTCAAGCTTCTCAAAACATTTGAAATATTCAAGATATATTTCAGTAAACATCAGCCAAATATATCCAGAAATGTCTTCTCCACACACTCAAACCTTGTGGATACCCTTCCCTTATCATTTGTAGCAGAAGTTATAGATTTGATAAATTTCTCATCTTTCATTAATATATAAAAATTATCTCTAATTATATCAGCTTTCGTAATAACCTGCTCTCTCTCATACTTAGCCAAAAAAACAGAATATACATCAAATAGTGATACATTAATTTTATATCGATTATTATCAGAACTCGTATGTTTCCTAAATGCGTATTTACCAAATACTATATAGTTATTTTCCATACTGTCAATAAATGATTTAGAAAGCTTTTCCAAGTCATCATCAACCATAGTATTCATATACTTTAGCGTTTCAGCAAGGAAGCCGTCCATGTTATCATATTTTTCTACACCAAGTAAGTAAAAGCCACAAAAACGATTTATGCACTCTCTATCACGCATGGTTTTATAGTCAAAACTACATCCAGTTGCTTTTAAAAAGGATTCATTTTGAGCATATTCTTTTAGCCAAGTTGTTGCTTTACCCATATAAATACAGTTTCTCATCTGCTGCCTTGTAAGAGGAACACCACCATTTACACGTTCAAAAATATCCAGCCGTGCCTGTTCAGGTACTTTGGAGTCTATGAGGTATAAAATAAGATTTGTATCTTCTATTCGATTTTGCAATTTTGGAGGTAGTTCGTCAAATATTTTTGTATTTAACGTCTCATTTTTTCCCACCAAACCTTTTAATTTTAATGAATTATCCAAGAAATTTCTAAATGTGGTTAATCGCTGTAAACCATCTACAACTACAATTTTACCGTCCTCACGTTCAGCTAGGTATAATACTGGGAGAGGAATACGCATTAATACAGACTCGATTAATTTACTCTGCTTATCTTCATCCCATACAAAATCCCTTTGGAAATCGGGATTTAAGATATATTGATCATTATTTATTCTTCTAATTATCTCATAGATAGTCCTATTTTCTGTCCTGATTAGAACACTGTCAATCGGGTATTTACCTAAGTCAGACGGAGGAGTTTTATCGTAACCCTCAGGTTCATCTTTCTGCGTATTTGAATCAGCGACAACAATCTTATCAGTATGTTCTTCCATGAATGATATTTATACTAACATACAAATATATTTATGTCAAATTCTTATCTGCAAGAAACCATTGCATGCAAGGAAAACAGCAAATATCAAGGAGTCTCCTAAAGACACGCCTGGTGTCACGGTTTAGTGGTCTCTGGTGCAATAAAAGGCTACATAATGCAATAATTCTTTGCACCTTATTGTCCGGTCAGATGGCCGCGTTATAAGGATTTAAGCCATTTAACCATCTGGCACGCTTTTTGATTTATATAAAACAAGAGACGAAAACAAACAATATCCATAGGGAGGACGTTATGAGTAAAGAAATAGCAGCTATCGTATATCCAGGGCTCAACTACAAGGAATCTATCGCATACGCCAGTAAAAGGGCAAGCGAAGCCGGCTCAACACTGTTATTAATAGGAATCATCCCCGAATTCAGTACATCTGAAATGACCGCCATCAGCATGTATGAATTCGGCCCACTAAACAGCCTGACAGATAGCGTTGAAAGAGACTCGAGAAAGTTCTTCGATGTAGTCAAAGACTATTGCATAACCAAGGAAATCATCTCCGGATTCAACGTTTACAGGGGCACCATCGAGGATGTCATCGACCATGTCAGGCAGAACAACCATAACGTAGAACTTATAGTAGTGCCGACACCGTCAAAGACACTCACAAAGGTAGTCTCATCGGGAAAGAAAACCTTGAGTCCTGCCTCAGAGTGTGCGGTAGTATTAGTGCTGGATTAATTCAGCAAGGATAGAGCGCTGCCGGACTTCTCTGCTTCTTTACTGGCAGCGCCGCCTCACCCCATTTTCACACACGGCTTTACTGCATTTGACATAATCGGCCAAAGTAAGTTATTTTGTACAATCGGTATGGGATTAAAACTTTGGCAGAGGATTATTATCAACATGATTTTCCCCATAGCCATCTCTTTGGCTCTGATTTATGTCGAACTCAGAAACGTCAATAAGATATACCAACGGTTCAGTATTATCGAGTGGGTCGATGACATAAACCTGCTCTTGCTTGAGCTTAGGCGATATGAAAAAAATATCCTCTTATTAATCGAAGAAAAAGAGAATCTTAGGCTCTTTCACGACACTATCGGTACGCTTAGGTCTAAAACCAAAGCCATCGAAAATGAAATCGTCCTTAGGACAAACACAGGCTACTATTTTAATCTTATGAAAAATATCGACCTCTACGAAGACATATTTGAAACGCTCGTCTCAGCGATAGATAAAAGACAACAGCTCATCGAAGAGATTCGGCCTCTTGGCAGAGAAATTGAAAATAAATCATCCAATAAATATATGGCGCTTATACTCAGGAAATATGAAAAAAACTATTTACTATACAAGGAAAAAAAGGCTATAGAGGAAGTCTATGATATTTCTAAATTATTAATCGATTCAACACCAGATATTAAACAAGATGCCGGTTTATACATAGAGACTTTTAAAGAAATCGTCAATAATGACGCCGTGTTAACCAATACGCTGCAACTAATGAGAAACTACGCCAGAGAAATTGAAAAATATACTATCGGGTTTTCTGTCAAAGAACGCTCCTACGTCAACACCATCATGATAAACGGCGAGAGGGCATTCCTCTACGCCGCCCTGTTTATCATCTTCAGCACTATTGCAATCGCATACATGGTCTCACAGAACATGATACGCATAATGAGGGAAATGGAACACGCCTTTGACAAGATAAGCGATAGCTCGTTCACCCATATCGTAAAGACCGACGCCCCAGATGAGGTTAAGTCCTTTATCGGCGCCTATAACCGTATTGTCTCCAAACTCAACTTTAACCTGAAGGAGAAGACCAAAAAAATCACACTTGCTGAGCAGACACTCTTGCAAAAACAATCTGAAATCACCGCGAAAAACTCCACCCTTCGGGCTATGTCAATAGAAATCCTCGACATAATAAAAAACAAGCCGTTAAATGTAACACAAACCCCCATTAAGTACCTGGTTCTGGAGTCGATAAGCTCTGCTGCATCGAATACGTCACCAGGTGTGTCTATCTCGTCAAACATTTCGGAGCTTCCAGATAAGCTCCCTATTGACGCCCTGCTTATCAGCCTTTCAATCGTCAATGTAATTATTAATGCCTTGCGTTTTACCCCATATGGTGGAAAGGTTATTGTAACCGGCACAGTCGAGGACACTAACGCTGCCATATATATCTCTGACACCGGGCCAGGGATCCCTGAGGAGATCATCGGGAAGATTTTTGACCCATTCTTTACAACAGTCGAAGAGGCAGCCGGACTTGGCCTTACTATCGCTATGACCGCTATAAAACGCCATAATGGTACAATCACCGTGCTGAACAATTCCCGCCCTGAATGTGGCACTACTGTGAAAATCCTTCTTCCAGTGCAGTAATTTATTGCATGCAATCAAACCGTTTCTTTCACTGCTAAACAATCGTCAGCATCAGCCATTCCATGTATATTAGTGGTATGAATATAATTGTCACAGTTCTATCTGCAATAAATCATTGCACCTTATACAATGAGGATGTGATAAATACGTGATATATATAGATATTATGGCTGGCATAGTTCTTGAAATATATCTGCATAAAGCGATACGCTCAGTAGCAAATAAAACTGGAAAGACAAAGGGAGGTGACACAATGGAAAACTTATTTGCATGGATAACCGAACTAAACAAGACAGACCACACAGCATTTGCAATCCTAACAGTAGTAACGATGTCAGGCATAGGCTTAGTGATAGGTTCAACAATCGAGTTATTTTTCAAGGTACTCGGCATTAAGACAAACAAGATAGAAATACACCACTAAACAGGGGCTGAAGGAGGAGTAAACAGATGGAGATATACTTACCAATCGCAGGCGTAGAGATAATGGCATGGCAGTTGGTGCTGTTAGGGTTGACAGTAGGCGTTATAGGTGGTTTTTTTGGAGTAGGCGGCGCATTTATGGTAACACCGGCATTGAACGTATTCGGATTTCCAATGGCATACGCAATTGGCACAGACATGGCCCATATAGCAGGGAAATCTATAGTGGCCACAATGAAGCACCGGAAGTTGGGTAATGTTGACCTCAAGCTGGGCTTGATTATGGTGATATTTACGGCAATAGGGATAGAACTCGGGGCAACACTGATTATGTACCTGGAGAAAATTGGACGGGTTGGACCTATTGTCAGGATAACGTATATGGTACTGCTGTTTGGTCTCGGCGCTTATATGTTGCAGGAGTATTTTAAACTTAACAGTAAAAGCAAATCTCATGGCGGCGAAATAAAAGACGCCGGAGTGTCTTCACTTGCTAAGAAGATGCACAGTCTTCAGTTATGGCCGATGGTACATCTGAAGACATCAGGCATAACCGTATCGTTATGGGTAATAGGCGGTGTGGCAGCGTTTACAGGATTTCTGGCCGGATTTTTAGGCGTAGGCGGTGGTTTCATCAGAATGCCTTCGTTGATATATCTCATCGGCTGCTCAACAACAGTGGCGGTTGGCACAGACCTTTTTGAGGTAATGATCTCAGGGGCATACGGCGCATTCACCTATGCAATGAAGGCAAGAGTAGAGCTAATAGCGGCAGTTGTAATGCTCATCGGAGCGGCAGTCGGCGCACAGTTTGGTACAACGGCAACAAAATACGTAAAGGGCCTTATAATCAGGCTGTACTTCTCAGTAACAATGCTGCTTGCCGGTGTGTCAGTTATCTTCAAGCATGTTGCCGCCAGCTATAAAAACGACTATGAACCTATGCTCATGAAATGGGTAAAGGCAACGACTGGTTTACAGGCGAAGGTCGAGATAAAAGACTGGATAGTGTTAAACAAGGCAGCAGTAAAGACATGGATAGCTACACAGTCTGATGCAATGCAGGCGTCATTTGCCCTTGAAAAGACATGGAACAGCTACTCAGGATACCTTATGCTTGGTTCAGCATGTGCGTTAAGTCTGATAATCATAGTTCAGATGGTACAAGGTATACTCAAGGAAAGGAAACTTGCAGAACAGACAAGGGCAATCGGGCAGGAAATATAAGGCTGCTCAGAGATTAATGTGAAACCTGAGAGATTGAATGAGGATTATGAAATGAGCGAAAATCAGAGCAAAGGCAAGGTAACAGTGATAGTATATCCGGGTTTCACTTACAAAGAGTCAATAACATACGGGAGTGACGCAGCAAAGATGCTGGACTCAGTTCTCAACATAAAGACAGTAGTGCCAGAGTTCGGCATCTCTGAAAGGACAGCCCTCTCGATGTATGAATTCGGCGTACACGGCAAAATACAGGCACAGGCAGAGAGAGAAGCGGAGGCATTTTTCGATTGTGTAAAAGGGTTTTGTAAAACCAATGCAATAGAGGCAGTGTTTGACAAAGGCATCGGAACAATAGATGACGTCATAGAGGAAATAAAGGCTGACGCACATGGCATTAATACGATAATAGTAGTACCGATGCCAACGAATAACATGACCCATATTGCATATAACGATGAAAATGACTACAGAATCGAAAAGACTAACAACACCCCACTCAAAAGCTGCAATGTGGTGCTGGTAATATAAGTCCAGCTGCTAGAATATCGGCTTAACGGACAGACTGAGAATAGACAGATTCTTCGTCTGTCCGTTTATTAATAAGAAGTTCAGCTGCCGGAAGGACTGCCCTTTTCACTCCCGAAGCGTCCCAGTCTACCGTGATTCGCAGACTGAGCTCCGTAGAGCCATGAGCCAGCGCTGAAAACTGCCTGCATTGCCATCAGGATAAATATAAAATCTATGACCTTGACATGTCTTGGATGTCCGTAGAAGATTATAGTTATCAGGAAGAAATTCAGAAACAATATTGCAAATGACGCGGGGACTTCGATGGTTACACTTTTAGTAAATGCGTAAGACACGCAGAAATATACGATAAAAACATATATAAGAAGTGTGGCACTAGGCATGAGTTTAATAATGTTCGCAAACACCAGCGCCGCAACAGGGGATAAATTCAATTTAAACACCACCACGCAGACAGCAAACACTGTCCATACCAGATAGAGTACCATGATAACTGATAAAACATACTTAACAAGATTAAGTTTGTTTTCACTGTCAAAGAAATTAAGGGTATTAATAGTCATCGTATAAAGGAGAAACAGCACGGCAGTTTTGAAAAATAAGAAGCCGTTAAATCCAGCGTTTATCTTATTGATAAATATTGATGGCAGGAGTTCCCTGTGGTTCAGATAATACACGATAACCTTAACCGGTTCGGATAATTGTTTAATTTCCGGCCTTGCATAAAACGTGTCAAGGGGTTTGGCGTGCCATGTACCGTCTTTTGAGACAGCGCTGTTGGTCTCAAGCAGGAGCTGCCCGCCTTCGGTGGAGATAAAGATTGGCCTTCCCTCTTTTACGCTGGCAAATATCGACCACGAAAGTATAACAAACGATACACCTAATACGAAGGCCACAACACTGGAAGGGTTGAGCCGTTTACGCAGAGTCAAGTACAAAAAATAAAAACCTGTCAAAAACGGCGTGAAAATAAGAGAACCCTTAACCAGAATTCCTATCCCCATAACAACGCCAAGTGTGGCAGAGGCAGCAGCAGTCTTTTTCCTTTCCCATAAAATAAACATAAGTACGCAGAGAAAGGCTGAAAACATAATAAGCGGTTCAGTTAAAAGTTCGTCCTGCATATTGTGGATATACACATACGTACTCATCAGGATACTGCCTGAGATGACCCCTGCGGCAAAACCTTTGAGCCGCCAGTAGGCAAATCCAACATAAGGCAAAAACGCAGCAATCACAATCACAAGAAATACCTGTGAAACCCTTGCAACCTTGGGCGATACGCCAAATATCTTATACAGTATGCCGAGGAATGCCGGATAACCCGGCGTCCTGTAAAAGTTATAACTACCGCCGCGGCTTCCGAGTTCAAGAAAACTCTCATAGCCCTTTAATCCGGCATCGCCAAAGACCTGATCCCCGGTCTGAGTGAATTTATAAAAACTAAACTCCTCGATACCACCGAATTTCAGGCCATGCCCAGCAGCAAAATTCACGGCCATCGACTGGTACTCCCACGTATCCCAGCCAAATCGTGCGCTATCGCTTAACTCAATCCCTGCCGTCTTAAAATAAATATAGCTTCCTAAAGAATAAGCACCTGTCAAAAGCACACAAAGCAACAACACAACTGTGCATTCTCTGAGTTTAACTAACCCAGTTGAACCTGTCATAACAGAAAATCCGTGTAGTTTGGTCATGAATAAATATTATGCCTTTGCCGCTGATTTTGTCAAATTCATGGACTAAAGCATTAGGATATAACTTGTGGTAGATGGAGAATCAGTGTAGCGTTAGGTTTACCTTAACTTACTTGTTGTAACAATTGCACAAGTGTGAGATCAGGCTGACTGCTTTTTCAGCGCGGCTTTCTCAAATACTTCCTGGACGTTGAATGTGCCGTCTATGGCCTGTTTGGGGCATTTTGCTACGCAGATTCCACAGCCTATACACCTTGCTGCATCTATGGTGTGCGGCTTTTTCAGCTCCCCTGAGGCTGCATTTACAGGACATACCTTCATGCACATATTACAGCCTATACACTTGCTCTCTGTTATGACGGCCTTCCCTCTTGGAAGGAGCATGTCAACGATGGCGTGTGTCGGGCACTTTGTTGCACATAGTCCACACATACGGCATTTGTCGAGGTTTATTTTTGATACGTTATCAGTAATTGACGTGGCCTCAAATGGGCATACCTTGACGCACATCCCGCAGGCTATACACCCTACCTGACAGTTCTTTCGCGTTGCAGCTCCCTTATCCTTAGAATGACAGGCAACAAGCACACCCTTTGAGCCTGGTAATATCTCTATTACCTTCTTCGGACACGCCTCTGCACATTTCCTGCACCCGGTACACTTCTTTATATCCACTACCGGAAGGTCAAACTCATTCATATGAATGGCATCAAACGGGCATACAGATGCACATGTCCCATATCCCAGACACCCAAACGCACAGGATTTGTCCCCACCACCGGCCAGCACCGCAGCTCGACAGTCCCTTACGCCTTCGTATTTAAACTTCTTTACAGATTTTTTACAGTCCCCCTGACACATTATCCTTGAGTACACAGGCTCCATCGCCACAGCCTTCTTGCCGGTTATCGCTGATATGATCTCAGCAGCGTGTTTTCCTGCTGGTGTACAAAGCGAGGGTTTCACCTCAACATTAGCTACCACCGCCTCGGCATACTGCTGACACCCTGCAAATCCACACGCACCGCACTGCGCTCCAGCCAGCACGTCTCGCACCTGCTCTATACGCGGGTCCATCTGAACAGAAAACTTCTTCGCCGCAAACGCCAGCCCAAATCCAAATATCGCCCCTACCCCTGCGATAAACACCAGCGTGAACTTTATCGTCGCAGCTATATCGACTGACTCTTTTGCCTCTATCCCGCCCCCTACGCCTGCTAGTGGCAGCGGTATATGACCAATTAAGCCTATTAACCAGTTTAATATCTCGTGTGCTATGTTTATATCTAAGTTATACATTATTATTACTGTATCCTTATGATGTAATTATCATGACGTTATTATGCCGGCAAATCCCGTAAAGGCAAGCGCTATAAGCCCCGTTGTAACAAAGGATATCGGAAGCCCTTTGAATGGCAGAGGTACGTCCGCAATCTCTATCTTCTCTCTTATACTTGCCATTATCACCAGTGCCAGCGCAAACCCAAGCCCCGAACCCAGTCCCAGTGTAATTCCCTCAAGAAACGTAAAGTGTTCACCGGCGTTTATAAGCGGCACGGCCAGTATTATACAGTTTGTCGATATCAGGGCCAAATACACCCCTAACTTATAGTAAAGCCCAGGGCTTACCTTTCTCATTATCGTATCCGAACTCTGCACAAACGCTGCTATTACACCTATAAATATCACTATCTTCAAAAATGTCAGGTCAAGCGGTACCATTATAAAATTAAAAATCACCCAGCTCAGGGCCGCAGATATCATCATAACCGCCGTAAAAGTTATGCTCATCCCAACAGCAGTCTCAACCTTTTTTGTAACACCGAAAAATATACAAAGCCCCAAAAACCTGGTAAATACAAAATTATTTATTAGCGAAGACGCAATAAAAATCTCAAATAGTTTTGTCAGCTCTTTTTCCATATCATCTCCTCCTTAACATAAGGCTGCACACTAGTGACCAGATGCCCCGCCAGCGCCTTTGCCGCCGTAAAATCTTATGTCTATCCAGTTAAAGAATCCCATCAATATGCCGGTTGCTATAAATCCACCGGTTGGCAGAAGCATTATCAAAAGCGGCTTTGCCCCTATTATAGAAACACCCCATAACGCACCCTTCCCAAGCAGCTCCCTAAAGAAACTAATCACTATAAGGGCAAACATAAACCCTACACCCATCCCTATGCCGTCAAAAAACGACGGTACTACCTTGTTTTTGCTTGCAAATATCTCAGCCCTTGTAAATATCGACGCAAACGCCACGATAAGCTGTATATAGAGACCCATCTGCTTATACGCCTCTCGCGCAAATGCCGCCATCGATAAATCAGCAACAGTTACCCAGCCGGATATTATCAGCATAAATATCGGCATCCTTATCCTCGGATGTATGAACGCCCTTATTGCTGACACAGTTATGTTTACCATCACATTTACAAATACGACAGCAACACCCATCAACACGCCAGTTCTCAGACCAGTCGTTACGGCTATCGCAGGACACAGACTGATGGCCAGGCGGAATATAGCGTTTTCCTTGAATATACCGCTTAGGGTAACTTTCCAGTAATCTATTTTTTGCGGATTAGCGGCTTCCATGCGGTTTCTCTCCTTCTTGTTTCTCCCCATTAGGCGATGGTGAGCTGCCCCCTTTGAGGGCCTTATCTAAGAATATAATGCCGTTTTTTATCCCGTCCTCTGTAACTGCCCTTGAGGATATAGTTGCACCGGTTATTGACTGTACATACTCCTTTGTCTCCTCTTTCTTTACCTTCAGGTGTTCGGTGTCCTTGCCCACAAACTGCCCGGTAAACGACGGTGCGGTTATCTCATCACCAAGCCCGGGGGTCTCGGCCTGGCTTAATATATCAACCTTCTGTACAATCAGTTCCTTATTGACGGCAAACAGTATATTTATGTAACTGGAGTAGCCCTTGCCAAAGACCTGCACTATATAGCCCAGAACCTGACCGTCTTTTTTTGCTGCAAAGTACTCAGCATGTTTTTCATGGGGGTGCCAGTCACCAAGTTTCTCTATTTTATCAGCCTCTGGTATCATTTTCTGCAACGCCTCTTTCTTTTCCTTTTCGCTCTCCTTGAATATTATTGGAGACGTATAGGCGTATATGGATGCAAGCAACACCCCGCCAGCTACATATATCACGAGTAGATTGACAGTTATCTTTATGATTTCTTTCGTAGTCATTTCGTACTCATTTCTTCTGAGCCCCAAAAACCGACGTCCTGCAGTTTCTGTCGATAAGCGGTGCGAAACAGTTCATTATCAATATAGCAAACATCACGCCTTCCGGGTAACCAGCCTTTAATCTTATTAGTATAGTTAAAAACCCACACCCAATTCCAAACAATATCTGACCTGACTTCACTGTTGGGCAAGTTACATAATCCGTTGCCATGTAAAACGCCCCAAGCATCAGACCGCCGCTCAGGAGGTGTACTATCGGGTCCCCTGTAAAATACCCTGTCTTACCGCCAAATATCCATGCGCCCACTGCCACAGTAGCAAGAAATGACAGAGGAATCCGCAGAGATATATACCGGCGATATACCAAAAACGCCGCACCTATCAGTATGGCTATCATGGAAGTTTCACCAAGTGAGCCTGCCCTGTGCCCTATGAGAAGTTCTTTATATAAACTTAACTTATCTCCAAATACCTCAAGTAATTTCCCCATGCCTTCTTCTTTGAGAATTCCAAGCGGTGTAGCTGTCGTCTTTGCATTTATTGCCACAAACGCCGCATCAGGAACAGCCCATGTAGTCATGGCACGAGTCCATGTTATCAGTGCAAAGGCACGCCCAATCAAGGCCGGATTAAATATGTTATAACCAAGACCGCCAAAGAGCTGCTTCGTTATCCCTACAGCTACAAACGCCGATACCAGAGGTATATAAAAAGGCACCGTCGAAGGCATGTTAAGTCCCAACAGAATGCCTGTGAGAAACGCGCTTCCATCGGCTAAGGTTATCTCCTTCCCTGCAAGTTTCTGCACAAACCACTCGCTTGCCATCGAGCCGATTATACACAGGGCGGTCACATAAACTGCCTTTGGGCCGAAATAATATATCCCCATCACGAGGGCAGGCAGTAGGCTGATACTCACCGTCCACATTATCCTCGGTACAGTCTCCTCACTGCTTATGTGAGGGCTTACCGAAACTATTAATCCCTGTTTGTTCTGTTCCATTATATTTTCTCTATGGTTTTACCATTGTCTTAGCCAGCCTTATCTGCTGGACTATCGGTCTCTTTGATGGACATACATATGTGCAGGAGCCGCACTCAAAGCAATCGAACAGGTGATAGTCTTTTGCATCAGTATATAGGCCCTTCTCCGAATAAACACTAAGCATAAGAGGCATCAGCCCCATCGGACACGCCTCAACACATCTACCACACCTGATGCAGTGGTTGAACTTTGTACGATGTACAATATCCTTATCTTCCAGGGCTACGATTCCTGATGTACCTTTCGTTACAGGTGTGTCGAGGTCATAGATGGCAAAGCCCATCATCGGGCCACCTGAGATTACCTTAACAGCACCGCTTTTCAGACCACCGCACGTCTCGATAAGCTGTGAGACAGGTGTGCCAATTCTCGCCCTCAAGTTCTTAGGAGACGTTATCCCTGGTCCGGTCACACTGACTATCCGTTCCATGAGCGGCTTACCCAGACAGCACGCCTCGTATATGGCATACGCCGTGCCACAGTTTTGAACTACCACGCCGACATCCATGGGTAATCCCCCGGCTGGAACTTCACGATTGAGGATAGATTTAATCAGCATCTTCTCTGCGCCCTGCGGGTATTTTGTGACCAACGTCCATACTTCAATATTTTTATCACCTGATGCAGCATCTTTCATTTTCTCTATGGCATCAGGTTTGTTCTCTTCAATTCCGATATAGCCCTTGTTCAGCTCAAGCACCTTCATCAGGATTTTAAGACCCTCGACTATCTCTTTTGGGTTTTCAAGCATGAGTCTGTGGTCTGCCGTCAGGTATGGCTCGCACTCAGCGCCGTTGATTATGACGGCATCAATCTTCTTCTCTTTTGGAGGGGATAGTTTTACAACGGTTGGGAACGTTGCCCCGCCCATACCCACAATACCGCTGGCCTTAATACGGCCTTTAAGTACATCGGCAGAGCGCTCCATATAGTTGGGGTCACCCTCAAGAGGTGTCCATTCGTCTGATTTGTCGTTTTCTATAACTATAGAGGGGACCATTCTGCCCATAGGGGAAGGAAATGCCTCAATACCAGTTACCTTTCCAGCGATGCTGGCATGTACGGGAGCTGAGACAAACCCTTCGGGATTTCCGATTAACTGCCCAGCAAGTACCCGCTGGCCGACCTCAACCAGAGATTTACACGGTGCACCGATATGCTGACTTAGAGGGACTACAGCTCTTTGAGGTGATTTACACACCTCTACCGCTGCATTACAAGCCAACTCTTTATGCTCAGGCGGATGTATGCCGCCAAGTGCAAATGTACTCACTTATATCCTCCAATCAATGCTATATGTAATAACATTAAACTACATCCTGTGTCAAGAGGGACTTAGTCCAAAATCAGCGATTCTTTAGTGAACATGCAAGAAATTACCGGAGTGTCCTTACAGATTGCAATCAGGTCAGAATAAATTTATCTTGCGTTGCTGAAAGGTTGACAAACGAATGCTGAAACTTATAGTATGTACTGTTGCGCCACTAGCTCAACGGTAGAGCAGCGGACTCTTAATCCGTTGGTTGAAGGTTCAAATCCTTCGTGGCGCACTTATAAACCCGCATAAAAAGCCAATCTCTCAAGTATCATGGATTATCATAAACTGTAATGACCACGATAAGGTCTGACAGTGCAGCAAAAATCTCCCGCCATTGATTGTAAGACAATCTCAGGCTGTCTG
>JAMOAZ010000041.1:0-32067 GCA_039908505.1 Nitrospirota bacterium | reverse complement strand
GGCGATACACACTCATACCACACCGCCTCTCCTCCCTTCGCTTTTTTAGGATTGACACAGTTCGTTAAACAGTCTCCTAAATCAAGGTTTCTTTGGAATATTTTTACAGTTGGATGGTCTATGTCATAAAAAGCAAGCGCTATTGTAAGTGCATTTTTGTAATATTCAATAGCCGTCGCTGTCTCTCCAAGCGCTTCCGACGTCTTCCCGATATTGTTGTAATCTATTGCAACATCAGGATGATCTTCCCCGTAAATATTTATATCAATACTAAGAACTTCTTTGAAGTACTCAATGGCCTTTCTATACTCACCATGCTGAAACCAAGCCGACCCAATATTGTTATAAGTTACGGCAACATGAGGATGATTTTTTCCGTGGTCATTTAAAAATATGATTAGGGCCTTTTCAAAGTATTCAATGGCTTTTCTTAATTCACCAAGTGTATACCAAGCAGTACCAATATTGTTATATCTATTTGCAACACTATGATGATTTTCCCCGTAGATTATTAAATCGATGCTTAGGGCCTTTTCATAGTATTCGTTAATGGCCTTTCTTGGTTCGCCAAGCATATCCCAAACAAGTCCAATATTATTATAAGTTGATGAAACACTATGATGGTTTTCACCATGTACATTTAAAAATATAAATAGGGCCTTTTCATAGCACTCTATAGCATTCTCTTTTTTACCAAGGTTATTCCAAGCCAATCCGATATTATTATATTCTATTGCAACAGTAGCGTGATTTTTGCCAAAGATTCTTTCATCGATTCTGAGAGCTTTTTCGCTGTAATAAATTGCTTTCTTGAATTTACAAAGTATAATATAAACATTTCCAAGTTGGCTAAATAGTTTTGATACAACTCCAATTTTATTCTTTACATCTTCATTAATCATCATGTCGGTAATCATGTCGGCTATACATTGAAGCAGTTTCTTTTCATCGTGATACAATAAAAGGCCATCCATATGTTTTCCAACAAAAATCGCATGGTTATACGCAGCAGTGATATTTTCTACGGCGAGGGCATGGTGCAGTGCCTCTTTGTGATATTTAATGTCTATGTTTTTATTTTTATTAATTTCATCATTGTACCAATTATATGCCTTTATATGCGCTGCTTTTTGTTCTTCCTCATCAAGGAAACCCCACGCGCTTTCCCTTATTATTGGCATTACCCAGTAGGTATTCCTTCCGTCTTCGTTTTTATCGCTCTCAAAAAGTGTCAGTCTCACGCCTTTTTTGAGATACTCCACGCCTCCGAATGATTTAAAGGCGTCTTCAATTTCAGCCACTCTAAATACCGATGCATGTTGCAGGAATTTATGAAATTCATAACCCTGTGTCTTTGCTATTATATGCGCTAAATATTTCTGAATGTACTCGTCGTCTGCTTCTCTTAAGATAGTTTCAAGTTCCGCTATGTCGTTATCTTTGACGTATTCATTCTCATTTTTTGCTATCTCGTTCAGCCATTCCAAAAGACGGGGATTACCTCCACTGTATGACAAATACAAGTTGCTGTGCTTACTGTCTGAAATAGCTTCTAACTCACCCATCTTCTTCGTCAAATCTGCACCTTCAAACGACTTCAATGAGATATTCTCAAGATATACATCTGGAAGGTCTTCCCCTTCCACCTCGAAGACAAAAGAATAACGACTTGTAAAGATAAGGCTACTATTATACTCAGCAGTGCCAATTCCCACAAGGAATGGCTTTATTGCCGTGCGGCAGGCAGTTTCTATATGAAATGTGCCGTTGTCGTCCTGCTCAAGATTCTGCTCAAAATCATCGAACAAAAAGAGCGTCGGCACTACCTTAAATACCATGGCAAGAAGGTCTTTTATTCTATCGTCATATTCGCTGTTAGACTGAATTATGTTTAGGCCGTCTCTATTTCTGGCTTCTTCTAAGAGTTTTTTCAATTTTGCTAAAATGTCGTCTGCTGTAAATTTGCCATGAAACACAACTAATTTTCTGGATTTAAAACGATCGATAAGCCTTCCGGCCAGACAGCTTTTCCCAAGCCCAGCCGTGCCCGTAATCAACAGACCGTATTTATCTGCAACATCACCCTTAAGGACGGCAATCCCTCGCTGAATATTACGCCTCCTGCCGATAAAACCAGTTACCAAAACCTTTACTTGCTCGTTGGCCAAGGTTTTGTATGTTACACCTCTCTGTGCCTTGGGCTTTCGCAGCCCCGCAGCAATAACCGGCTTAAGCGGTGTACCGTCGGCAAATACCCGCAATATACGCCAGTTCTTTTTCAGTCTTTCTTTTTGGATGTCGGTCAGCTTAAACGCTCCAAATGCCCCTTTGTTAATTGAGCTGCGTATTTCGCGAACCCCGTCATCAATTCCATTTCCTATTGAGAGAATCCCATAAAAATTAGCCGCCGCTTCTATCGCTGCCGCGTCATAAACCGGCAGCCCCCAGGCCATTACAACTGGCACACCCAGCTCTACCATCTTATGAGCGAATGATTCGGTGTTGCTGCCTCTTATCCCAGTTTTACAACCTGAAATAAACAATATATGCGGCGGTCTATTTCTTATTGCCTCCCAAAGTTCATCGGGGTTTACCAGTCGCTTTTTCCCTGTCTCACTCTCCATAACAAATATAGGGCCATTGTCAGTAGATACACCTGCGTGCCCCGAAATGTGAACAACATCATATGCAGCCGGTGCGTGATTTATGGTATCCTTAAGCCCCTCTATAGACCCGGAGTCCTCCACTGTCATATCTATAGAATGATCTTCAGCCGCGGCTAAAATAAGCTCCTCTTCCTTTTCATAACTAAGAACTGGTTTGACGTCAGTCGGCGATGTTGCCATAAACAGAAGCCTTAACCCTCGTTGATGGGAGATAATGGGCTTGTTCTTGTTTCTGTCTCTTAGCACAGACCTGATTATCTGAATATTTCTATTTAGAAGCAGAAATCCATCATCAAAAAGAAGCTCAAACGGCAGAGTTGTCAGTTCAAAAGGCGCTTCGATGTATATGTGCAGGGGCTGACCTGTGTTGTATGATTTTTTTATATTGTCTCTGAAGGCATCGCCGCTGCCGTTTAGAATTTTAAAAAGATTGATCCCAAGTTTTTGGGCTGAAGCGTCATCATTCTCCCACTGATTTAGTGACGAGTTCGTATCACTTAACGCCGAACTAATGTCAGTCTCAAGTATATTATGTGATGGCAACCCATTGATTTTAATAGCACGTTTACCGTCTGAGACTATATTATTGATAGAAATTTCTATTTTATTCATATAGTTTGCCTTCAATTAATTAGTTAATATTTATTTAACAGTAGCCCTAAACCAATAGAGGTAATTATAACAAAATTAAGATTGAAAAAAGTAAGATGCTACAAAATTAAATAGATTTCTGAAAGGAAGAAAAACGCAGGTTGAGGTCAGCCGGTTGTTAGCCCCTGCTGCTTAACCATATCCGCCACTATGCCCGTAAACAGTACCGAGATATACACCAGCGAATAGACAAATAGCACCCTCCCGCTGTCGTTTTCTGACAGATATGCCTTTACGGCCAGGGCTATGTATATCAGGCCGAGAACTGAGGCAAGGACTATGTAATACATGCCAGACATTTTTAGGTAATATGGCATTATGCTGACAGGCAGTAAAACGACCGTATATATCAAGGTCCTCAGCTTCGTCCCCTTCACGCCCTTTGAAAGAGGCAGCACCGGTACGCCCGCACGTGAGTAATCTTCTTTGTACTTGAGGGCATATGCCCAGAAGTGTGGGTGCTGCCATATGAACATTATGGCAAATAACACCACCGCCTCAAGCCCTACGCTTCCCCTTACGGCAGCGTATCCTATTGCTGGTGGCAGCGCCCCGGTTATACTGCCCACATGTGTAACAAGGTGCGTCTTTCTCTTCATCAACACCGTGTATGGGATTACATATATAAACGCACTTGCCGCTGTGAGTATGGCAGTAACTGCGTTGACAAACAAGAGTATAAATATGGAAATAACAATCAGCGAAAGTCCAAAGACAAGGGCATTCATTGGATAGACGCGTCCCTGAGGTATCGGCCTTTTTAGCGTCCTGTTCATCAGGACATCTATGTCCCTGTCAAAGAAATTGTTAAGCACGGCTGAACCTGCTGTGGCAAGCCCAACCGGCACAAGCGTCAGCAGAATTAGCCACGGCGCGGGCAGACCCCTCTGCCCCATGTACATCCCCCCAAGCGTCGTAATCAACACCAGCAACACTATCCCCGGCTTTGCCAGCATCACATGGTCTCTCACACGTTCTCTGTAGGAGGCTATTTTTGCGACCATTATATATTCTTTCATCTGTGACAATTATACCAAAAATGAGAATTGTTTGTCGCATTAAAAATACACGGTTAAGCGCCTCTGCAATATGATAAAATAGTGTAATATGAAGGAAAAAGGATTCACTCTCATCGAAGTCATGGCGGCAATTGCTATACTTGCTATTGGTATTACCGCCCTGATTGAGCTGTTTAGTGGTTCTCTCAGGTCTATTGGATACGCTGAGAATTATACAAAGGCCGCAATTGCCGCAGATGCCGAGATGAGAAACACCCTAAGCGCCCAAAGACTCAAGGAAGACTCCTACACAAAGCGCTCACAAAACGGTTATACCTACGACATACAAATAAGTCAGATTGACAAGGACAAGACTGATAAACTCCAGTACGACTTATTCTCCATTACCCTCACAGTAAACTGGAAGGCAGGACGTAAATCAAAGACCTATACGCTCAAAACCCTTGCCGCAAGAAAGAAATCCGATGCGCTTAAGACCTCTTAATGATGACAACTTAGGTTTTACACTGATGGAAACCCTGATAGCTATTACTATTTTCTCCCTCATAGCCGTCATCATGGCCGTTACCGTTAAACTCTGCCTTAGAAGCGTCGAAAAGGGGGATAAAAAGGTTGAGTCCATTGAGAGGCTGCGCGCTGCCGTACGCGTTATCGAGTCTCAGCTTCAGTCGTTTGTCCCAATGATGTACAGCGATAACGGTTCGACTAAGAAATTATATTATTTTAAAGGCAGCTCAGATGAGTTTGTCTTCGTATCAAATGTCTCCGCATGGGGCAGAGACCGGGGGATTGTTGCGGTGAGATACGCCGTTAGCCCCGACGGTGACCTCGTGCTTACTGAATGGGATATGCTCAAAGACAATAAAAGGAGCATCGTGCTTCTTAAAAACATGAAGACTATGTCCTTTAATTTCACGGTTAAAAGACCAGAGGACATTGACGCTAAAACTGAGACATCTATGGATAAAACAGATTACTTGCCAGAGTATGTGCAAATAAGCAGCCCCATATTTGAAAACGATATAAATATACCGATTGTGGCCAATAATATCTTACAATCCTCGACAACACAATCGAAGACGACGCTCTTTGATGCTGCAATATTCGGTCAATAATTTGATTTATAATTTAATTAATAACAGGAGCGGTTTTGCCCTGATGATGGTGCTGTGGATCATGGCAATACTGATTGCCTTGTCATTGTCGTTTTCGTATATGGCTAAGATTGCCTTTCGCGGCACGCAAAATGCGAGGGATTTTACTAAGGCCGCATTTCTTGCTGAGGCAGGGATAAACAGGGCAGTTATCGAGCTGCAATACAGAAAATTGAAACCAGATGATGTCGAGGCATGGCAGGCAGACGGGCAGTTTACGACGACAGAGTTTGGTGACGGCTCATATATAGTGCGCGTGGTGCCTGAGACATCAAAAATAGACTTGAACACAGCAGACGAAAAACTCCTTCACGGCCTGCTGAAGGCACTGAATATTGACCAGGACACGCAAGATATCATAGTCGATTCAATCCTTGACTGGAAGGACGAGGATGACCTTGCACGGCTGCACGGCGCTGAGAGCGACTACTACATGTCGCTTGAACACCCGTATAAGGCAAAAAATGAAAACTTAGATTCAATTGAGGAGCTGCTGTTTGTCAGAGGCGTAACTCAGGAGATATATTACGGCACAGAATCTCAAAAGGGCATTAAGGAGTTTATCACCGTCTTTAGCAAATCGGCAAAGATTAATATAAACACTGCGCCAAAGGAGGTGTTAATGTCAATGCCCGGCATGGGGGAGGAATATGCCAAGTCCATTATCGAATACAGGAGTCAAAGCGCGTTCAAAACCAATGACGAGGTCAAGGCGCTTATTCCCGGCGCATACCAGACATTGATGAATTATATTGATTTAAACGAAGGAGACATATATACTATTGAATCAGTGGGCATTTTGAATAAATCAAAGGCAGCGGCAGGGATAAGGGCGGTTGCCGGAGTCACAAGCAATGACTATAAATGCTATTATTATAAAACCCCTGAGACATATGATTTTGACTCAGTAAAAAAAGAAGGCAGCAAACCCAAAAAAGAGGTAATTAAAAAAATAAGATAATATGACCGGTCTTGATTCATACGCAAGGAATGCTCTCAGGTCACTTTCTCTAAGCGGCAGTACCTTCACTGGCTTTTTATCAGCGGCAAAAAGGCTGCTCTTTTATTCACCCCTTGACAGTCTGTTTCACACTCAGAAGTATCTTTCCATTGTGCTGGACAAAGACGCTGCCTCAGCCTGTGTGATAAAGATGAGTTCATCAGGGTTTAAGGTTCTCAACAGGAACACATTCAGCGATACGTATCCCGGGCCGGAGGAGTTGGTATCGTTTTTGAGTTTAGTCGTGGAGGGGAAGTCTGCCTCAGCGCTTAAGACTATATTAAATGTGCCAAAGGAATGGTGTGTGATTAAGACGGCTGAGTTTCCAGCTATAGCTATGGACAACATATCGGCGGCGGTTGCCTTTCAGATACCTGATGTGACCCCTTTTTCAACAGCCGATGTGTACTATGACTTTGAGATAATAAAGCGGGAAGCAGACAAACTCTACACGGTTATCTATGCGGTCAAAAGACAGATGGCAGAGCCATACCTGAAGGCGCTTGAAAGCAGCGGCTTTAAGGTGTCGTCTCTGGTGCTTTCCCCTGCTTCTTTTGTGAGCCTTTTAGGGCAGGTACCGGCGCTTGTCGGCAATATAGTCCTTGTCAACATCAAAAAGACGCACGTGGAACTGGTGAGGGCTGACCGTGGAATAACTACCGCCGTATATGTCGTAAAAGGGGACACCGGCGACATAGTCAAGGCTGTTGGAGGAATCAGCGGCGAAGATACGTCAGTCATTATTAACGGTCCAATTAATGGCCCAGGCACGGACGCTGTGAGCGAGTTAAAGGCCGCCCTTGCCTGCAAGGATATTAGTGAACTCCTGCCTGCGCTAAACAATACAGTGGGATATGAATATTTAACGGCAGCAGCCGCGGTGTTTGCCGACGCCAAGGGAAAAGCTAAGGCCATGAACATGCTTTCTATGGGAGAGACACAGAAAAAATCCCTGCCAATTGCCCTTACCATTTGTCTTTCAATCATTGTCATAGTCCTGTTTACCCTTTCACTTTACATCCCTGTATGGAAAGACGAGAAGACTGTTGCCAGTATAGACAAACAGATAAAGGCCTTGAAGCCGGAGTATGAGAGGCTTACCGCCATGCAAAAAGATACAAAGAAAATCGATGGAGACCTCGCCGCGCTGAATTCGATGATGGCAAAAAGGGTTTTAATGCTGGAGCTGTTAAGGGAGCTCACAGAAACACTTCCTCATGATACATGGCTGGCCAGAGTCATAGCCACAGATAAAGACATTAATATCGAGGGTTATGCCGTCAACGCCTCTGCCCTTATAGGGACAATAGAAAACTCAAAATATTTCAAAGACGCAGGCACTGCTTCCACTACATTTAAGGATGCAAGAATGGGTAAAGAACGTTTCCAGATAAAAGCGGCACTAAAATAGTGAGAAATAAGAATCTAAAAGCATTGTTGTCAATTGTTTTGGTACTTGTGTTTTTGCTTGGCTATGATTTCTTTTATAAAGATCTGCAAGACAGAAAAGAAGAGCTTGAGCAAAACAAGGAAATGCGTATCAAGACCCTCACAAAATATAAGACCGTAATTGCGCAAAAAGATGAGATTGAAAAAAACGTCAATTTAAATAAAGAAAGGGAAGAACAACTCAGGGCTATTACAGTAGAGGCAAAGACATCGGCCCTCGCTGCGGCTGATTTACAAAAAATTATCCAGCCGATTATCACGTCTCACGGCGGGAGTATCATGAGGATGAACGTAAAGCAGGCAGAGAACAAACCCCCGTTTCAGTTGATAACCATAGAACTTGATACAAATCTGCCGTCTATTACCGTATTAAACGAGATTATCTACGATATAGAGACAAAAAAACCACTCTTTTTTATCAAAAAGCTCGATGCCAGGGCTGTAAACTTCATGAATCCTGTAGAAATTGCCGTCAATATGGAGATATATGCGCTCATGAAGCAGCAGTAGGCGTTTTCACCTCATCGACCTGATATGGTTTGCATAAATTCCTATTGCAATTACCATCAGGCTGACAAGCATTACAACCCAATGAGCTGTAGTGAGTATGCGGAATATCTTTTTTGTATCGTGCTGGGCAGTGCCGCCAAAAAGGAAATTAAATATACTCGACTCAAATAGCAGAATAAACACAAACATCGCCCATAACAACAGCATTACCGTAGGGCCAATGCCTGCCCATGTAAACAGTTCACCCCAGCGTTGTTCAAGCTGTAAGAGCAAGACACCTGTCACACCTGCTACAACAACGCTTACCTTTGCAATGCTTGCAAACCGGCGCTCTGTGCCCTGAAAAAACATTACCTTTTCCATAGAATCTTCCATTCTCATTATAATGGGAAACACTACGATAGTTACAAATACAACACCGCCTATCCAAACCACTACAGATACAATATGCACTGCTATAAGTGCCGGTATCATATATATTACCTCCGTGTATGTGTGTCAGTTCATGTTCGGGTGTAAGGAGTAGAGTATCAGGATTAGTTGGCTGCTGTCAATGTGTTTTGTGATAATGTAAGGCACCAGCTCTGTTGTCTTTTGTTTTGATGATTATTAAAATCATAAAAAAAATAACTTCTGAAGATAACACGAAAGGATGTTTCCACAGTACGTAATAGTTGTATAGATGTTCCAGCAGCGAGAAATGCCCGCTCTGCTGTAGTGGACCCAGAAATGGCCAAAATAGTACTATCAGCTCCGGGAAATCAAATATAAGATGCAGGGCATAATACAACGCGGCAAGATGTATGAATTGCCTGAACTCAGGTCGAATTTTAGAGATAATATTGTATGCCAGCGCATATGAGATAGCCATTACAGTAACAGAGTGGAAATAGCCTCGTCCTGATATGGTGAACACTATGGCAATGGTCTTATCGACAATATCAGGCAGGTATGATGCCACAAATAGAAAGACATTATTCACAGGCTGAAGTCTCAGCAGCCTTTGAAACACGTAACTACATGCGATGTGCCCGGCAATCATTGTTTGTTAAGATAAGGATTTCTGGCGATATAGTCAAGTGCCAAAAAATAATCATTGACAATTCCTGATTCAATATCTTAAGTTATAGCATGTAATAATTAGAGATGTATAAAAGCCCATGCTGGCCTTTATATGTACGGAGTGGTTACAATATACATAAGGAGCTGTAATGCAGGTATTAGACGAGTTAAAACGACAGATGTTGCTTGAGGGCCTTGACGATTCGGAGCTTCAGTCAATAGCACAGGTAGTAGAGCTGATGACGGTCTCCAAAGGAGACCCAATATTCAGGGAGAATGAGCCTACACGGGGTGTCTATATGATTAAATCCGGTGAAATTGAAGTAACAAAGAAATTGCCAATAGACCTGAAGACAAAGATGCTGATAACCGTGAGAAACACGCAAAACTGCTGTGAGATACGAAAGACACCATACGGGTGGAGGCAGGTCTTTGCCACGTTATTAGACGGGCAGTTCTTTGGGGAGTTATCTGTAATAGAGGGAAAGAAGAAACATGGTGCAGATGCCGATGCCCTTGATGATACTGAGCTATATCTCATACGCTCTGAGAAATTTGCAGAAATAGAGGTATCATCTCCGGCAACTATGCTAAAAATACTGCGCGTCATTGCAAGGGTATCATCAAAAAATATGCGTTATCTGGACAAGCAGCTGCTAAGGCTCTTGATAGGGATATAAACATCAGGGAGAATAAATAAATGCCTACGGTTGAAGATTTAAAAAAACAAATACTCTTTGAAGGCCTTGACGATGGGGAACTTGAGAGGCTGCTCCCGAATATCCAGAAGATTACTATTACAAAAGATAAGTATATATTCAAAGAGGGTGAACCTACAAAAGGTATACACATGATACACTCGGGACAAGTCGAAGTAAAGCGTAAGCTCCAGCTGGATACGAAATCAAAGATGTTAGTAATGCTGAGAAATATTCAGAGCGATGAAATAAAGCACACCGCAGACGGCTGGGAAAACCGCTTTGCGCTTCTGGGCGCAGGGCAGTTCTTTGGGGAGTTGTCTATTCTGGAAGGAAAGAAAAAACACGGCGCTGAGGCCCTTGCCCTCAAAGACACCGAGTTGTTTATCTTAAAGGCCGAGGATTTTTTTGAGCTGGAGACCACACATACCGAAACGATGGTAAAGATAATGAAGTCCATCGCTAAGGTAATGTCTAGTAATGTCCGAGCCTTGGATAAAAGAATTCTAAAGGCCCTCACTGGGCATTGAACCGTGGATTGAGGATATATTCAGCCGTCACGTTCTAAAAAACCTCTCCAGAGCCGTTTCCAGACCAGAGCCGCTTCCATAGTTGTCTGATGTAGAGTTGCCTGATGTGTAGATGTAAATTAATAAGCATGGCAGATGAGAGGCTTGTTAGGTGTGATGGACATAATAGTATGAAGAGAATTCGTGCGGCGCTGTTCGTGCTGTTTTTTCTTTCAGGTTTTGCCGGGTTGCTATATCAGGTTGTGTGGCTCAGGATGGCCTATGCATCATTTGGTATAATAACACCGGTACTATCAGTAGTAATCTCGGTTTTCATGTTGGGGCTTGCCGCAGGGACATTATTTGGGGGGAGGTTTATTGACTCCATTTCTGCGAGGACTGGGCTGTCACCGGTGTTTTTCTACGCGCTTACCGAATGTTGCATTGGAGCAGGGGCGTTTTTAGTTCCACTGATGTTTCGTTCGGGCCCGGCTGCCTTGTTGATGGCTGGTGAGATGGACTCAGCACGATATTTAGTCCTTTCAACACTGGTAATTATAGCGTCTATTCTTCCCTTGTGCATATTAATGGGGTTTACGTTTCCATTTATGATGTCCTTTGTTAAGAATCTTGATAAATCAAATAAGACTGGATTCAGTTTCCTGTATCTTGCCAACGTAATAGGTGCGATGTCAGGAACGATTATTACTGCCCTTGTCTTAGTGGAGCTACTAGGGCTTAGAAGGACATGGACAGTGGCTGCTTATGTAAACTTTTTAATAGCCGCTATAAGCGTGGTGATTGGAATAATGTACCCTTACAGAAAAACCCATCTGGGAGATAACGTAAGAGATGTTGACAGGGACGCTGTTCATGACACGACTGTCTCCTCCGGGCAAGCGCTCCTGCTGCTGTTCAGCACAGGCCTAACATCAATGAGCCTTGAGGTCGTATGGATAAGGGCGTTTACGCCGGCCTTCGGGACGAGTATTTATACCTTTGCGGCAATACTTGCGGTTTATTTGTTTGCTACATCGGCAGGGTCGTTATTGTACCGGAGGCATCTGTCAGGAGACAGGGTATATGATACGTATAAACTTATTAAACTTTTAGGAATAAGTGTTTTTCTTCCGATAGTACTCAGCGACTGGCGTTTAAGGTCATTTGATATTGTATTTCAGGCCCTGGTTTTGCTTAGTATAATGCCCTTTTGTGCGCTGTTAGGTTATTTAACTCCCAAACTTATTGACCTCTATTCAGAAGGCAGGCCATCGGGGGCAGGATATGCCTATTCCATAAACATCATTGGCTGCATAGCGGGGCCGGTGTTGGCGTCCTATGTGTTTTTACAGTATTTTGGGATAAAATTATCAATGGTTGCTATGGCGCTTCCATATGTAGTGTTTTTTATATCATACCTTGTAAAAACACCTGTCATGGCATATGGGTCGGCAGCCGTAACCGGGGTCTTGTTAATTGTATCAATATTCATAAGTTATGACCACGAGATGTACTATAATAAGAACAACAACTTAGTGGTCAGAGACTATACGGCTACAGTAGTGGCCCTCGGAAAGGGTATGGATAAACGGCTTTTTGTAAATGGAATTGGTATCACCCATCTTACCCCCATAACGAAGCACATGGCTCATATACCGATGATGTTATTAGACAAGCCAATTTCCCAGTCCCCCCCTGTCTCTGCCCTGATAATCTGCTTCGGCATGGGAACTACTCACAGGTCAATGTTGACATGGAATGTTAAGTCTACCGCCGTTGAGCTTATCCCAAGTGTTAAGGCCGTGTTCCCATATTTTTATGACGACGCGCACGCGATATTGGAAAATCCTAACGGCAGGATAGTTATCGATGACGGCAGGAGGTTTTTAAACAGAACCAAAGAGATGTATGATGTAATAACCATAGACCCACCACCGCCCGTTGAGGCAGCAGGGTCAAGCCTATTGTACTCGGAGGATTTTTATAACGCTATTAAATCCCGCCTTCGTGAGGGGGGCATCTTTCAGCAATGGGTACCAGTAGCAGAACTAAAAACTCAGCAGGCCATAGTGAGGTCAATTGTCAATTCCTTTCCGTATGTAAAGGCCTACACTGGTATTGAAGGCTGGGGAGTTCACTTTTTTGCATCTATGACTCCTATAAAGATACCTCAAATCAAAGAAATCGAGGTCAAAATGCCGGAACTGGCAAAGCAAGACCTTCTTGAATGGTCAGGCAGCAAAGATTTCACTCAGTTTATGTCTAAGTTTCTATTGACTGAACTAACCATAAAACAGCTGTTGAACAATAACACGCATATACTGATAAGCGACGATAAGCCGTATAATGAATACTATTTTCTTCGCAGACAGAAGGCAATATTGACAAAAATGCTCAGTAAGTTTAATTAATAAAGATATGAAAGGTGTCACGAATGAGACAATTGAGCTGGCTAAACACATCACAATGCTCATCCTGGATGTGGATGGTGTGCTTACGGACGGCTCTATCACGCTGGATAACAAGGGTAACGAACTAAAGACGTTTAACGTAAAAGATGGTCACGGTATAAAGATGCTCTTAAAAGAAGGCATAAACGTGGCAATAATCACTGGCAGGACCAGTATCGCCGTAGAGCGGCGTGCGCATGAACTTGGGATAAAAGATATCTATCAGGGCTGTGAGGACAAGGTAGCTGCTTACGAGGACCTCAAGATTAAGTACTCGCTTTACTACAAGGACATAGCCTGCGCCGGAGATGACATCCCTGATATACACCTGATGACACGCGTAGGGCTGCCTATTGCCGTAGGGGATGCCGTTGAGGATATAAAGAAATTTGCCCGTCTCATTACAACAAAGGAAGGTGGTCGTGGTGCTGTCAGGCAGATATGCGATTTCTTGCTTAAGTCCAAAGGAATCCTCAAAGGAATAATAGATGACTACGCTAAGGCTTAACGTACCGACGATACTAACCTTAAGCAGGATATTGGTAATCCCTGTGTTCATATATATTACGCCGACGCATCAGGTATGGGGAGCGGTGGTTTTTGGGCTGGCATCGATTACAGACTTTCTGGACGGTTATCTAGCAAGGCGTTCGGGGCAGATTACGCAGTTTGGGATTATTATGGACCCGATTGCAGACAAATTTCTGGTAATATCGGCCTTGATTTTGTTAGTTGACATCGGGAACCTGTCTATGTGGCTTGCCATAATTATCATCGTGAGAGAGTTCCTGGTGACCACGCTAAGGGTTGTTGCCCTTACGAAGAACATTGTGATTGCCGCGGAACTTGGCGGGAAACTAAAAACGGGCGCTCAGATTGCCGGTATTTTATGTCTTATACTGGAGAATTCTCTCTTTGGCATAAACCTCTACGGGGTTGGACTTGCGATGATTTGGATTGCCGTTGTGCTAGCCGTGGTGTCGGCGGTTCAATACACAATAGGGTTTTGGAAAAAGATATGACGGTGCTTTGTATGATAGGGGCATTTTTGTTGGGCTCTATCCCTTTTGGGACTATTATTGCAAAGACGAAAGGCATAGACCTCAGAAAAACGGGAAGCGGCAACATCGGGGCAACCAACGTACTGAGAAGCGTTGGGAAGTGGGCGGCTGTGTTTACCCTTGTCGGAGATATGTTAAAGGGTGTGCTTGCGGTTGTTATTGCCAGAGAACTTTCCATGGGAGAAACAGCCGTTGGTCTAATAGGGATATGCGCTATATTGGGGCATGATTTTTCTGTGTTCTCACGTTTTAAAGGCGGAAAGGGTGTGGCAACGAGTTTTGGTGTGCTTCTGGTGTACAGCCCAGCTGTTGGTGCTGCTACTGCTGCGATATGGCTCATAGCGCTTGCCATCTGGAGATACTCATCAGTGTCTGCGCTAATTGCCTTTTTCTTTGTTCCTTTGAATATGTATTTATTTGATTACACTGAGAGAAAACTTATCTATGGCATAATAATCCTGCTGTTAATTGTCATTAAGCACAAGGACAACATAGAAAGGCTGCTTAAGGGTACGGAGGCAAGCGTAAGAAAAAAATGACATCAGAAGAAGCAAAGAAGAGGCTCTGCCTTGCCCTCGATGTAGACAGATTAAGCGATGCAGTGAGATTAGTAGAAATCCTCAGAGACAAAGTAACGATGTTTAAGATAGGGTTTCAACTGTTTACAAAGGAAGGGCCGGGGGCGGTGCAGGCGGTACAAAGTCTTGGGGGCAGGGTATTTCTGGATTTGAAATATCACGACATCCCCAATACGGTAGCAAGTGCGGCACGTGAGGCAGTAAACATGGGTGTGTATATGTTTAATGTCCACGCATCCGGCGGCAGTGATATGATGAGAGCGGCAGTGGAAGCTGCTGCCTCCCAATCGCAGAAAAACAATACCACCATGCCGGTCATACTTGCTGTAACCGTGCTGACCAGCATTAACGACAGGATACTTACAGATGAACTAAACATAAATAATCAGATAGCACATCAGGTAACACACCTTGCGGCACTGGCAAAGGGCTGCGGTCTTGGCGGAGTTGTGGCGTCACCACAGGAGATAACGGTCATACGGGAGCGCTGTGGTCACGGCTTTACAATCCTGACGCCGGGGATAAGACCCCCCTGGATTAAGAATATCAAGGATAAGGATGAGGACGACCAGAAAAGGACTGCCACACCGTCACAGGCTATAAGGCTTGGGGCAGACTATATCGTAGTAGGCCGCCCAATACTAAAGGCAGACGACCCGGCAGAGGCGGCAGATAAAATAGTGAGAGATATGACGAGTGGTTGTTGATGGGGATAATCTCAAGGTGTGACTATTTAAAGAAGAATTTAAATAAGGTGAACATGGCTACTAGCTGACCGGCCCAAAAAAGAAACATCCATTTCAATGTTTCGGACTTTGATTTTTCTATCTCTGCTTTTAAATTGGCAATATCTTCTTTTGTCGCTACATCCTTACGAGATGCTGAATCAGCCTCGTTGATTACTTTAACAAGGTCTTCTGTGGCTTCGTCGCCCAGTTTCTCCCGTAATGATTTAGGTATTGCTATCACGCTCATGGCTTATTCCTCCATACCCCTATTATACCGTAACCCCTTGTATATTTCAAAGATATTTCAACAGAATCGGCGGGAGTTGAATGCCGGTATCCTGGTATTTTTTACTTAAATATTTTGTACTGGTAAATTTGTGTAAAATCGTGTACAATAGCAAGCTGGGAGAGGTGTCCGAGCGGCTGAAGGAGCACGACTGGAAATCGTGTGCGGGGTCTAAAAGCTTCGCCGAGGGTTCAAATCCCTCCCTCTCCGCCAGTACTTTCTTTTATGCAGTTGGGTAATGGCCCTGCGCAACAGGCAGGTGTGAACCCCGTCAGGTCCGGAAGGAAGCAGCGGTAAGCATTATGACTGTGTGCCGCGGCAAGTCTTTACCCGGCTGCACAGAGGAAAGTAATCGGCACAGCAGGAGCAGACCATTGTCATATGAAGTTCTAACCAAAGAACCATATAAAGTTTTGGCAAGAAAATGGAGACCGCGTGGTTTTGACGACCTCGCCGGACAGGATACGGCTGTAAAGATTCTGAAAAATGCCATATTGCAGCATAGAATAGCCCACGCATATATATTTTCCGGCCCGCGCGGTGTTGGAAAGACATCTGCTGCGAGAATCTTCGCCAAGTCACTTAATTGTGTTAACGGCCCAACTGCCTCCCCCTGCAACGCCTGTCCTAATTGCATCTCAATCGGCAATGGCTCGTTTCTCGATGTTGTAGAAATAGACGGCGCATCAAACAACAGTGTCAACGATATCAGAGAACTCAGAGAAAAGGTAAAATATGCCCCGTCAGGCGCGAAATACAAAATCTACATCATAGACGAGGCACACATGCTCTCAAATGCAGCGTTTAACGCCTTATTGAAAACGCTTGAAGAACCCCCCTCTCATGTTGTCTTTATCATGGCCACTACAGAGCCAAAAAAAATAATCACCACTGTGCTGTCAAGATGCCAACACCTACCGTTTAAGAGAATTCCTTTGGCTACAATCATGGAACGCCTCAGATTTGTCTCAGAATCCGCAGGTTTTAACATTAATGAGGGGGCAATTTTGGCCCTTGCAAAGGCCTCCGATGGCAGTATGCGCGATTCTCTGACACTGCTTGACCAGATTGCGTCGTTCGCTACCGGCGCTGACGGCATAAACGAAGCAGATGTCTCAGCCCTGACAGGAACTTCAAATTTGTCAGCGGTTGCCGATGCTGCCACTGCTATCACCTCTGGGAATAGAATAAAAATCCTTGAAACCATATCAGACCTCTACGAAGGCGGTATTGATCTCCTGTCCTTTACCCGTGACCTTATAGAATACTTTCGGGACGCACTTGTTGCCGCGTGTAAGGGGGGCAGCGCTGTTACTTCGGTAGTGTCACTGGCAGCATCATCAGAGGAGGAACTCACCGTGGTGCTGAGTGAACTGCTCAAGGCCGAAGGCATTGTGAAAAGCGCTGAGTCCCAGCGCGCGGCCCTTGAGATGTGCCTTATCAAGATAAGTTTTCTCAGCTCTTTTAAGACCATAAACGAGATAATTCGGGAACTTAGGGCTGGTTCATCTTCCCATAAACCAAAATCCTCAGCAGTTGAAAAAATGATTGGCAAAAGCGGTGGCGCAGCGGCTGAACCTGCCGTTGCAACAACCCCTGCAGCAATCCGGCCTGAATCTCCGGAAATGCCTGAGAGCCAGTTTTCACAAGAAGACCCGGGCGGCGTAAATACATCTCCGCCACCTTCTCAACCTTCAGACAAGGGGCTGTGGAGCAGGGCCATAGACAGAATTTATGACACCTCAGTCCCCCTGTGGAGTATCCTCAAAGACGCCGCAGCTACAGTTGAAGATGCTACTGTGAACATTATCTTTAGCGGTGGCAGCAGCATCCATGCGGATTCGGTTATGGAAAAAAAAACCATCATAGAGGGTGTTCTTCATGAGTTGTCAGGGAGAAAGTTTAGTGTAACCGTAACCACTGCTAAGTCTGAGAAGATACAGGAGAAGGACTTAAGGGCAGAGGCCCTTACCAATCCAGTGGTCAAAGACGCCCTGGACCTATTTGGCGGCGCAGTAGTCGAAGTAAAACCAGTTGTAAAAAATAAACGCTGACAGAAACGAAGGAGGAACTATGTCAAAAAAGATGCTTGGAAATCTTATGAAAGAGGCGCAAAAGCTCCAGGAAAGAATGGTGAAAATGCAAGAAGAAGCCGCCCAGAAAACAGCTGAGGCCAGCTCAGGTGGCGGGATGGTCACAGCCGTGGCAAATGGCTCAGGTGCGCTTATCTCTATCGCAATCGACAAGGAAGTCGTAAACCCAGAAGACGTAGAAATGCTCCAGGACCTCGTCGTTGCAGCGTGCAATGAGGCAATCAAAAGGGCGCAGGAGCAGGTACACGAAGAGATGTCTAAGGTGACAGGCGGCCTTCAAATCCCTGGAATGCCAGATATTTCGAATTTCTTCGGGAAATAACTGTGTCCGAAGCACAAGGCATAATTGACACCCTCATAAACGAACTCTGCCGTTTACCCGGCATTGGCAGGAGGACAGCACAAAAAATGGCCTTTTTTATTCTGAATATGCCAAAGGCTGATGCCTTGTCCATAGCAGAAGCTATAATCAGCGTAAAAGAAAAGGCAGGATTTTGCAAGTCCTGTTTTAACGTTACAGAGTCTGAACTCTGTGCTATCTGCAGCGATACGTCTAGGGACAATACAAAGATTTGCGTCGTAGAAGAGCCGGGCAATATCGTAGTAATCGAAAGGAGCCGCTCCTTCAGCGGCCTTTACCATGTACTTCTGGGGGCGCTGTCGCCCATTGACGGGATAACCCCCGACAGGCTTAAAATAAACGAACTGCTTACCCGTATAAAAGACAATGCGGTCGGGGAGGTAATTCTTGCCACGAATCCAAATACGAAAGGGGAGATGACGGCTCAATACATCGCAGGTATTCTGCGTCCATTAGACATAATCGTAACAAGGATTGCCTATGGACTTCCAATGGGCGGGGATATTGAGTTTGCCGACGAAGTCACATTGGGGAAATCTATAGAAGGCAGAAGACGGCTATAGACAAGTCCGAAAATATTTTAATCACTGCCAATGCGGTAAAAAATACTTGCTTTTTTTATTTCATTTAAGTATAATCGGTTTGTAAACGGGAGATAGGTCAATCGCCGGTTGTATCTGTTCATACAAACAAGAGGGGACGTTTTCTCAGCGAGGCAATATTAAGCATGGCGATAAGTAGATAATGACTATAAGCGGAACTATGAACAATAGAAAAAATATAGCAAACATAGGGCAGGCGTCGCAGAGGCACAGCTACAGACATATTTTGATGTGTCGGAGTTGCACAGGTTGTTGTAAAAATACAACAAAAGCGTGGGGTAGATGCGGCATAAAATAGGTGTAGATGCCATTCTTTAGCGGATGTTGTGGGTTGGTATGTAAATTGCATGTATGTTAGGTAGGAATTAAGCCCTGTTTGGAGGTTGTCAGAAGAAACCGGAAATGAAACCGGTATTATGAAGGTAGCAGCGCATGGCGGAGCAGGGGCTGGTGAAAAAGTAGTAAAAGGGGTTATAAAGGGAAATGGGAAAAGGACATATGAAAGGATATATAAGGAGATATATAAGGAGGCACAGTGCAGAGTTAGAGTGTAAAACAAGAACGAGGGAGGTGGTGTTTAAAACCGTAGCAGGTTGAAACAAGGCATATAGGGAATTGAATAATCATTATTAATTCTGCCATCGGCAGAGGAAAAATCTCGTTATAAGAGATGTAAATGGAGGGCTGAAAATTGAAGAAGCTCGCAGTGGTAGTTATGGCGATGGTGTTCGCGCTCAGTTTCGCACTGGCCGCATACGCTGCCGACGCACCATCGGACACAGCCGTAGTGGCTAAGGGCGACACCAAGATAACGATTGGTGGAGAGATAAGGTTCAGGGGTGAGTATACCCACAACAGATACAACCAGTTAAATGACGGAAATCAGTACTACAGTTCGAGAATCGTATCCCCTTTCGGAGTAACGGTCTCCAAGAACAGCGGCCCAATAACTCCAAACAATGACCATCAGGCATATTATGATGGCAGAGTAAGGATTAGCCTGGACGCAAAGGTATCGGACAGCGTAGAGGGCTTTGTTGAGTTAGAGTCTGGCACTGGAAACACCTCAGACACATGGACATGGGGTAACACGGGCGCTGACACGACAACAGGCGCAGCTGGCAGCGGCTCAACCGGCATATACCCAAGCGGTAACTCGAAAGTTGGAACCATGTACATCCGTCAGGCATGGATTAAGTACGAGCAGCCGATGTACGGCATTAAGGTTGGACATCAGCTCCTTATGCTCGGCAACGGCCTGTTTTTTGACCACACAAAGTTCGGTGACGATGCTATCGTAGTATGGGTTAACCCTACGAAGAACTTCCACATTGGTGCGTTGACCGCCAAGTTCAGGGAAGGCACTGGCGCAACCAGCGCATTAGCAGCCCAGACTGCAGCAGCTACCCCAGGTGGTACCGGATTAGCTAACGATGCAGATGCATATGTGTTATTAGCTTCCTACAAAGGCAGCAACTTCAACGTAAGCGCCGATGTGACAGCAGTTAACGACCAGTCCATAACCTCATCAACCCCGGTTGCTGGCGGTCCTACATTTAACGACAATGCACATCTTTGGAACTTTGGTATTCGCGGCGATGTACAGATCAGCGCAGCAACCTTAAGAGGCGATCTTGAATTCCAGACTGGTAAATGGGTACGCAATGCACCTGGTCAGGACAATGGTCGTTTCAGAGGCTGGGCGGCACTGGCAGGCTTAGATTATAAAGTTGGTCCAGTAAAGCTTACCGGTGAATTTGCATATGGCAGCGGTAAGGCAGGCGATGACACTGGTAGCGACATCAACACATTTGTAACCTCTTTAGGAAACGACCAGCACTACACATACGTATATGAGTATCGTGTAAAGTCAGCAGCTGGCGGAATCAGCACAGGTCTCGCCAATACCCTGTATGTAAAGGGCGGAGCCAAGGTTGACATCACAAAGCAGCTCAGCGCAGAAGCATACCTGTACTGGCTGTATGCAGCAAAGGCAGTTGCTCTTAATGATGCAGGCGGATTTATTGCAGGCATCCCTTACAATCCTAACATGTCAAGAGACCTCGGATGGGAACTCGATGCGAAGGTTACCTATGCATTCGCAAAGAACCTGAAGTACTGGGTAGAGGGTGGCTATATGTGGACAGGCGCTGCGTATGACTACAGAACCAGCCAAACCACATACGTAAACGCTTCATCCCCAGCTACCAGCTACAACACCTATACCTACTCAAGAGACAACGCATATGCCATAAGAAATGGCATTCAGTTAAACTTCTAGTTGGACACAGCGCGGTATATAAACACTGCGCTTAGGCACACATAGTAAAGAGGGGCTGACCCGAAAAAGTCAGCCCCTCTTCTATTTAATGCCATATTATTAAAGATGGAGGCAGCAGAGTTTATGAATATTGAAAATATGATAGATAGCGGCAAACTCATTATAATCGCAGGGCCATGTGTAATTGAGACAAGGGAAATCGTCATGGAAACAGCTCATACCCTCAGTGAAATTTGCGGCAGGCTTGGCCTTTCATTTATATTTAAAAGTTCATATGATAAGGCAAACAGGACATCATTAAAGGGCTACCGCGGGCTTGGCTGCCGTGCAGCCCGTGACGGTGCCGAAACTCTCAATGAATTTAATGACAATGTTATAAGAAAAGATTCAATGAAAAAAGGACTTGAAATACTTGATGAGGTAAGAAAGACATTTGGGCTGTGTGTTACCACAGATGTACATTCATCTGAGGAGGCAAGGGAGGCTGCTGTGGTAGTGGATTTACTTCAGATACCGGCCTTTTTGTGCAGACAGACAGACCTTCTTACAACTGCGTCCAGGACTGGGCGGGCAGTAAATGTAAAAAAGGGGCAATTCCTTGCCCCCTGGGATGTTAAAAACATTCTTGCTAAATTAAACTCAGCGGGCAGCGGTCCTTTTTTGCTGACTGAACGGGGCACAACCTTTGGCTATAACAACCTAGTCGTGGATTTCAGGTCGATACCGATTATGAGTTCATTCGGCTGTAAGGTATTTTTTGACGCAACACACAGTGTTCAGCTTCCAGGTGGCAGCGGTGAAAGCTCAAGCGGTCAGAGGGAATTTGTCCCGACGCTTGCACTTGCCGGTGTTGCCGCGGGCGCTTCCGGTTTGTTTCTTGAGATACATCCAGACCCGGATAGTGCCCTCTGTGACGGCCCAAATATGCTTGAATTAAAAAATGCAGAGACCCTGCTGTCCGCAGCGGCTGATATTCACAGAACTGTTAATGGATATAAAAGTGCTATGTTTAAAAGTGCTTTGGTATAATATCTTGACAAATAACTTTAAACTATTTATTATATCCACAGGTAGGCAACATGAATGAATTAGATTTATATGATGCTTGCAGGGTGCTGTTTGGCAAGGAAGTAAGGATAGATAGGCAGTTTCTTGAGTATATCCAGCCTTCCGGTGTCAAAAGTGCTTATCGCAAGATGGCCCTTGCCACACATCCCGACAGGATTGCCGCCCTGGGCGATAGTATTCAGGCTGGTACGGGCAGCGATTTTAGGGTGGTTGCAGACGCCTATGAGAAATTAACAAAATATCTGAAGCTTAGAGAAGGCGGTTTCAGGTTCAAGACTAATTACAGCACATACGGTGAAAGTACTCAGCGTAAGGATTACACCGCAAAGACATGGCAAAGCGCTGCACAGAAAACTACTCAGACCACTGTAAAGGACAGTTCTGGCACTACATGGAAAACAAATACTTATTATGGTGGTTCCACGTGGCAGGACACACAGCAAACTGCCGCTCAAAGCAATGTTGCAGGTAATTATGGGTTTACACAGAAGGCGGCCTATGCTACCATAGATTCTCAAAAGACATCATCGTATTCATATCAGCAAAAGACTGTACCAAAGCGAAAACTCCGCATTGGTGAATACTTATACTATTCCGGTGTTGTGGCCTGGAAAGATCTGATAGCCTCAATCGTGTGGCAGACAAAGCAGAGACAGCGCATCGGTGAGATTGCTGCAAGATGGGGATGGTTGACTGAATCGAAAATCCTTGAGATTATGAAAAGCCGCAACCGCGGTGAACGCCTCGGTGACGCCCTTGTCCGATTAAAGTTGATTACACCGTTTCAGTGTAATATGCTTGTATGGCAGCAGCAAAAAAGCCAGAATCCACTAGGAAAATATTTCACCAATGAGCAGCTTGTCTCTGAAGGCGACCTGACCCGCCATTTGACGAACTTAAAAGCTCACAATCAAAATATTGACAAACCAACAAGCTCTGGATAATCTTATCATATGGTGGATGTGTAAGCATGAATACGAGTAGTCATAGTGCTGCCTCTTAGTTATAAAATCATTGAAACTATGAACATTACAGTCAGGACGCACATTATTATGGTAGTAGCCCACGCTATTGTATTAAATGCCCCCTTGTTGATGTAATCCCCCATTAATTCCTTCTTATTAATAAGCATTAGCATGAAAAACAGCACAAATGGAAGCATAATACCGTTTACTATCTGTGAAATCCACATCACTGCTATCAGTGGTATCCCAGGAAACAGCACAATCAGGGCACCAATGACAATAAATGCGGTATACAGGCTCATAAATATAGGTGCTTCTTTAAATGTCTTATTAATGCCAGCCTCAAAGCCCATTCCCTCGCATATATAGTATGCCGTGGCAAGCGGTAAAATTGAGGCAGAAAACAGGGATGCATTGGCAAGGCCGATTGCAAACAGGATTGAGGCATACTTGCCAGCTATCGGCTTAAGCGCTACGGCTGCATCGCTGGCATTCTCAATATGTATGCCAGCCTTGTATAGAGTCGCCCCACATGCCACTATTATAAACAGGGCTATAATGTCTGTCATCAAACATCCAAATATAACGTCTATTCTCGAAGCCCAGTAGTTTTCTTTCTTTACGCCTTTTTCAACTATCGAAGACTGAAGGTAAAACTGCATCCACGGTGCTATTGTTGTGCCGACCATTCCGATTAGCGTGACAATGTATCCTGTGTCGAATCTGAAAGATGGTCTGAATGTCTCCATTGCTACCTCTGACCAGTCTGGCTTGGCAAGGAAGGCCGCCGGTATATAAACAAGATATACTACGCACACGATTAAAAATGTTATCTCAACGATACGATACGACCCCTTCACAATGAACAACCATACGATTAATGCCCCTAATGGGACTGATATGTACTTGCTTACGCCGAATATCTCGTTGCTTGCTGCCCAGCCCGCAAACTCTGCTGCTGTGTTTCCAATATCTGTTATAGACAAAAACAGCATCAGCCAGAAGGTTACCTTCACACCATAGTTTTCCCTGATTAACTCGGCAAGCCCTTTGCCTGTCACAGCACCCATTCTGGCCGACATCTCCTGTACAACTATCAGGGCCACAGTTATTGGTATAAGAGACCACAGGAGCGAGTAGCCATAGTGTGCCCCGGCAATAGAGTATGTTGTTATGCCTCCGGCGTCGTTGTCTACATTGGCGGTTATGATTCCCGGCCCTATTATTGACATAAGTATTGCCAGATTTCTTAAGCGCTTTTTCAATGGAAGTCCTGTGACAGGTCAGCCAGATTTATTAATTCAGATATGTTTGAATCTAAATATATTAGTCCAGTAGTTTTCCCTGCTGACATATCCCCAGCCCTCCAGAATCGGTCTAATTTCCGAATCATACAGGGACGATACTACAATAAACGGTTGGATTTCTGCTACCATATTTATATTAAATTTTGAATAAATTTCTTCGGGTGATATGACATCAAGACCTCTGAATTTTGTATGCCATTTCAATGAGTTACTGTCAATAAAGCCTGTTACTGTGGCATTAAGTGCCCTTAGTATGTCGTATGTCTGATGTCCGCCTCTGCCTGTGCCCCAGATATAGAGCGGGGTACGGGGGGATGAGGCAAGTTTCTGACTGAGTGACTCCATATATTTTTTTTGGCATTTGTTTTGAAGTGCGGCATGAGTCTCTTCAATCTCAGAGGAGGCACTCTGCCTCATAAGCCCTGTAAATACTGGTATGTGCATGATGTTATAGCGCTCTGCTATCTTAAGCCAAAGGGCGCTCTGCAACGAGTGAGCATCATCAATATATCCAATCTCGTCGTGTACGGCCTTGCGCCACATAGGGTAAGGGCCAAGGCGTGAGTCAACCAGCAGTCTTTCGTATGTGCTGTCGGGGATTTGAATCATGCCTGTGCAGTTGTGAAATTCAAAACTCTCTCGTGCCCCGTGTGTCAAGTATGTATTGCCATAGACAAGGGCTACACCGGGATTTTCTATGAGGGCAGTGGTCATCACCTCAAGGGCATTACCGGCAAGGCGGCAGTCTCCCGGCAGATTAATTACGAACTCTCCGTTTGACGCCATCAACGCAATACGCCAAAGTGCCGCTTTAGAACTTCCATCCGGGGCACAGATTAAAACGGTATTTTTAATGTGTTTTCGTACCTCTTGTATAAACTCACTATAATAAACGCTGGTGTCAACAATAATCAGCTCGCCGCCAAAAGACTGATGTGCAAGGTCGCTGACGGTCTCTCTGATAGACTCTGGCGGGTGATTTCCTATGATAAGCGCGCTAACTAATGGTGTATGGTGCTTAAAAGAATTTTTACTTGCTGTCTCTGGCTCTGCGGGTTGATTTGGCTCGGATGGTATTTTTTTCCATAACACATTATATGAGAGTATCTGCCTGCCGGTGTCATCTTTGAAATACAATGCCCCTGGGTCAAGCTGCATACACGAAGTGTCCACATATGGGGCAATTGCATGGGGTTTGGACAGTACATATGGCAATGTGCCGCCCATGCTGACAGTTCCACTGTGTAGGGTGGCATCGAAGAAAAATAGTGCGAATCCACCGGTTTTTATCAATAGTTCTATCTGATCACACGCCTGTTCGTCTGGCAGTGCGGTCACTGCCAAGTCAAAGTAGTTTGATGGCAGTGCTGATGTGAATTTAGTTGTTCTGCTGTCAACATAATATACAACGCCAACAGGGGAGTCAGTGTTAATCGTATCTGCTAGCACCCAGAGTTCGTATTTACCGGACAAGGGGAATAATGTGCTGCTGGTGATACCCTCATCGGCAAAGAGTATCTTGCTGTCTTCTGGCAGGTTGGCGGCTGCGAATGCGGCTGCGAGGTTGTACCGGTAGCTGTCAATTGAGTTGGGAATTGTGTTATTGAAATATGCTGAGTGGTAGCGCTTTGAATATGTAAAACATGAGAAGTTCTCAGGCAAGATAGAATCCCAGATAGAATTATTGAGTCTTCGTGCTGCCTCAGCCGGGCACAGCGGGGCGTAGGGTGGGCGCAGCGGCTCTGGTGATTGATTATACAGCCCCAGCTCGCGGGTGATAATCACGTCAGCCTCAGAGTTATAGTCGCCGTAGTCGTAGTAGCCGCTGCCGTCTGAGGCAGGTTTGGCGGTCTTTTGCCCGGGGTGATTTCTGATGCCGCCAATGAGGGCATCAACACTGTAAAGGTCTGCTGTCCTGAAAAACCGTGCCCACAGTTCCATGTCTCCGGCATATCTTAGTGAAGTGTCTATGTATCCCCCGGCTGCCTCCCAGAGCTGCCGGCTCCAGAATGTTGACTCTTGTTGTATGTGCGGCGGGCCGATAAAGCCATCAAGATACTGCTTTTTTGACCAAACGGGGATTGGCTCAAGCACTACAGATAGCGTCCCGCCCGCGTCCCAGACGGTTGGTCGCCCCATGAGCCACTGAACCTCAGTAAAGGCGCTGAATATCATCGACACAATCCAGAGCGCCCCGGCGTGGAGCTTGTCGTCTGAGTTTAACCAGCCCATGATTTGTCCGGTAGAGTGCCTGAGTCCCTCGTCGATAGCCGCGTACTGCCCGCCATCTGGGGCGCTCTTTGAGTATGTGATATAGCGTTCATATTTTTTTATTATCTCAACTGAGTTGTCCGAACTGCCGCCGTCCATTATTATATACTCAAGGTTTGGATAGCCCTGCGTGATGATAGATAAAATACACTCCTCAAGATATGCCCCCTGATTGTATGAAGGCGTTACGATGCTTATCTTTGGAAGCCGCTGTCTCAGCATATCACGCCTCAGTGTGTTGAGCGTTTGTACTGCGTTAAGGTCATATGGAATGTGCCTGAGGTATGATTCATACAGGGCAAGTTTTTCCTCCTGCGATGTGGATTGCTTAAGTTTATCAACTATGTCACTGACGGCCTTGTTGTCGTTTATGGTGGGCGGGCAGCATGGAAATGTTTTGGGTATCTCATTAATCGATTCAATATCTACCTGTCCAGCTTCAAGGAACTCCTCAGCACTGTGCCAGTGCGGTGGCAGAGGTTTTGTACAAAGGTGGCTGCCCTGGGCGATTAATCGTGGTTTCTCAGCGGGTGATGTAAGGGATGTTTCAACAGCCCATGCGATTAGCTCTGGGGTTATTGCCGTTATACAGAACTTCTCTTCATACCGGCACCTCCAGTCGCATCTATAGCACTCAAGAGGCAGACACACGGCAGTCGTAAGCCGCGAGTACGGGAAAAAGCGCCCGAAATGCCCTCCCCCAAGCACTACCACGTTTGGAGTGCCAACGGCTGTTGCTATGTGGGCGGCAGCGGAGTCCGAGGACAGGACAAGGCGGCAGCGGCGTATTATGGCAGCAGTCTGGCGAAGGGTTGCCTTGCCTGTTAAATTATAACTTGTCCCATTAAATTTCTCATATATCCCGCCTGAGACCGCCACAGTATCGATGCCGCCAAGTATTATCAACTTAAAATTAGTAAATCCCTTTAATACCTCACTGAACAGTGGATATATCTTGTAGTCGTTTTGTGAGCCGGGGGCAACGGCCAGCGTATGGGCAGTGTGAAGTTGATTGCGGTCAAAAAACTGTTCGGCAAAGCGTTCGTCTTCGGGGGTTATCCACACTGTGGGATGGAGGTTTTCTACCTCTTTATGATGGAGGCTTTCAGCCTCTATGCCAAAATATCTCAGGAAATCTGCATGCCTTTCTATCTCGGGCTTGTAACGTGATGTTGATGGCAGCAGGGCAGTATAGTAGCAGTTATTTGAGCACCTTAGTGTTTCGTCAATGTTGCATAGGTCTCCAAGGAACCCAACCCTGAGCGCTGCCCCGCTTCTGGTTGCAAATATGTCCCCGATAAGCTCACGTGAGTATACAGAATTCATTGTAATGTCTGCATTGAGGGCGGCGATGCGCCTTATGATGACCTCACGGTAGTGGGCGTCTGTGTAGGCAAGTGTCTTGTTAAATGTAACTATATGACTAACAAAAGGACAGGGGGTATAGAGTTCGGCGATGTGCTCCTGACAGAGAACGGTAATTCTTGCTGATTGAAATTTATTTGCAATTGGCTCAAGCATTGAGGCAGCGAGGACGTTGTCACCAATGGAATCAGTACGAATCCATAAGATGTGCAGAATGTTAATATCTGTGCCGGGCTTCACGTGTCACCTATTGCGGGCAGTGGTTATGTCACCCAGCATTGTCTACCAGGGCGTGTTTAACATCAAAAGGGAGCCGTGCGATGCCGTGAAATGGTATTTGGCTCACCGGTTTGCTGTATGTAACTACAATTGGCCCAAGCATATCGATTCTGGCATGGCTGTTGAGTGTCTCAGCCCCCTTATATGTTGCCCCTTTTGCGGCTAATCCAAAGAGAAACTCCTCTGCCTTGACGCTGAATGTTACATCTATTCTGACAATCAGACGCTGCCCGGCAGACATGTCAGGGATTATGTGCTGGACTTCTCTGTTACCGCCGCCAAAGACGAATGTCCCGATGCGGTCAAAAAGGTTTACAACTACGATGGTGTCATAGATGGTTTCATTGGCCTGTATGAGGGCATAAAACGAGAGTGTCTCCATCATCTCAGCGTGAAATGTGTCATAGCCGTTTTTATTGAGTACACGCACGCCAAGTATAGTCATTGCCCCTGTGCCATAGTTTTTAGTGGTTTCGTTTAGGATATTATGTGCCAGTATCTCATCGGGCGGCATTAGCTCGCAGCTCCTGTAGTGCGAATCTGATGAGTCTTGTGGTGTTGCCGGTTCGTGATATACCGCAGGGGGGATAAAAACTGATGCCTTCTTAACACTGTGGGAGTAAATATTAATTGCCTCAATTGGGGAGCCGATATAGGTGATTTCCCCGTTTTCAAGCAGGACGGCCGTGTTGCAGAGGCTTCTGAGGGCCTCCATATCGTGTGAGACAAAGATACAGGTTGTGCCGCTTTGAATAATCTCTCTGATCGTATTAAAACTCTTCTGCTGAAAGAAAATATCTCCAACAGATAGTGCCTCATCAACGATAAGTATCTCCGGTTTTACATTAACGGCACAGGCAAAGGCAAGCCTGACGTACATTCCGGTTGAGTATATTTTCATCGGCTGGTCTATGAACTCCCCTATGTCGGCGTAGTCTATGATGGCGGGCATCATCTGCTGCATCTCTTCCATCGTATATCCCATGATAGCGCCGTTCATAAGGACATTTGCCCTACCTGTGAAGTCGGGGTTAAAGCCTGCCCCAAGCTCAAGCAGGGCAGAGATACGCCCGCGTGTCTCGATTGTCCCCTCTGTCAGACGGAGTATCCCGCATATGAGCTGTAAGAGTGTGCTTTTACCGGAGCCGTTACGTCCCAGAAGCCCCACCGCTTCACCCCTGGGAACGTCAAAGGTTATATTTCTCAGCGCCCAGAACTCGTGGTGATATTTTTTGCCGGTTGGATGTAACAGCTCTTTTAGTCTGTCCATAGGGCGTGTGAATATCCTGTACTTCTTACCTGCGCCTTTAAGTGATATAGTTGTTTCCATGTGAGGGTCGTCGGGACCTTAGAGCATCTCCGCGAAGTCAGGCTTCAGGCGTTTAAATATAAATCCTCCGGCTATGGTTGACACCACACCAAGGACAAACAATACCAGCAGACCCTTCCAGTGCCGTTGTTCGATACCCAACAGGGATAATCGATAGCCTTCGACAACATAGTACATGGGGTTGAGTTTCAGTAGAGTACGCAGCCCCTCTGGCACTGCCGATGGTTGATACACTATTGGGGTATAGAAAAACCACATCCCGATTAATACGTTAAGCACTTGCCCAATGTCCCTGAGAAACACGTTCATGCTTGAGACCATCCAGCTAAAACCCAGTATAAACAGGCTCAACAGGAATATATACACCGGCAGATACAGGATTAGAATAGTCAGTTTTTTTGTTATTATCACGGCGGCCACTCCGATGATGCCGAACATGATTGCATGATTAAGCATGTTTGAAAGCAGTATACTCAACGGTAGAAGCTCCGAGGGGAAAAGGCTCTTTGTTATGAGCATCTTGTTTTCGATGAGGATTTGAACGTTGCGCTGTACTGTCTCAGAGAAATACAGCCACGGCGCAAGCCCGCAGAGCAGCCAAAGCAGAAAACTACTGGTTCCGGCCTCTGGCCCAAGCCTCGCCTTCAGCACGAATGAAAAAATAAACGTATAGGTAATAACAGTAATGATCGGGTGTATGACTGCCCAGAATATACCGAGGAAGGAGCCGGTGTAACGGCTCTTCAGGTCACGAATCACGAGGCATTTAAGCATATACCTGTTGTTGATAACCTCGCGGAAAAAGCGAATGGCCACCATCTTCAGCGATATTAGTTTATTTATAAACAGCACCGGCGTTATGACCTATTGCTCAAATCAAAATTAATCGATTCAAACGGCTGGTCAAACGGCGGGGCACACGTAATGTCCAAAAGCCCCATGACTGAAGGCCGACAATAATTATTCATATAAAACGCTAACATAATCGTGGACTTATTGTCAATGTGAGCCGTGTGGCCCCAGTATGGCAGGACTATGGCAGGGTAAACGCATTAAGCATTTCTATGTTTAGCAGATGAGTGTAATGCTCAAGAGCCAGCAGATTCAAATATTTCTAAGTACACATGCAGGAATGACCAGAGCGTGTCAGAGAAAAGATTGCCGTGTAATAAAACAATTATAATAAATATTTATATATGGAAAAATAATTATTGACATATAATATGTGTTATCACAAAAAATGAACTGCTATATTCATGGCAGAAATCCTGTCGTATAACCCAACTACTTTTAAAGAGGATATTTTAATGAAAGGTGATTGTTATCTGAAAGACCCAGAGACGGGGAAGTTTATGGGAAGCAAGCCGGGGTGTTCGCATAGCGGTTAGCCCGTGAAGTCAATAAGGGTGAGCTGAGTTTTCAGGAAGGGCTTTATCAGCTGTCGAAGGGCAGTTCACCACTTTATCGTTATGCAAAGGCAGTCGATCTTTTAGACAGAGACCCCAAGTATTGGAGAGACATCGCCAAAAAAGGCGGCTCAGATGAAGTGGATACGCTGCTGGGCAGTTTTACAGGAGTACCGGTGCCGGGTGTTTCCGACTATGTAATGAAACTTGCTGACGCTAAATCGGGTACACAACAGATAAATGATCAAAAACACGGACTACCATCCGGCAAAACTCCCGCAGAGGTAAAAGCAGAACATGATGCGTGGCGTGAAGCTATCAAGAAAAAAGCCTTTGACTACAATAAGGACTATAAGAATAGGTATACTGATGACAAGTATACGCAATATGACGGCAACAAGATGGAGACAAATGCTACTTTTTATTATTTACCCGGCAATACAACATCGAATGACGATGAATACGATGAGTATGCATTTACCGGAGCAATGCAACAAATTGATGTTGGCAAACTTCATAGAGGTAAGCATGAATATGCCAAGGTTACTAACACAGCAAATGGGCAGAGTGTTATAATCAAAATCAATGACCATGGGCCATATACACGAATTGTGACTGACAGATACATTGGTAAAAATGGAAAGGAAGTAGTGGAGAAAGTAACAATGAAGGACCCAACAAAAGCCCTTGACCTCTCGGTTGCGGCTTATGCGGCAATTACGCATGAGGATAAAGTTGGTAAATTGCGTGTTAAGATTGAGTTTTTGTCTAAAACAGATGGACAGACTCAATATGAAGAACAGCTGAGAAAGACTGACAAAAATGAAAATATGAAAAGGGCAGGGTCTGTTAACTAAACTGTGTCAGGCCCGGTTTTAGCCCTTAACATCAATGTCCAATAGTAACCTTCCCTCGAAG
>JAMOAZ010000040.1:3208-35431 GCA_039908505.1 Nitrospirota bacterium | reverse complement strand
CTATAACTTCTCTGAAATCAAGCGCGTAAAGAGCTGATTTACTAATATTTAACGAAAGACACAGGAGCTCCTCGGCCCCGAAATTCGCCTCTACGAACCCGTAGAGGCACTCGATGGAGGCACAGATGGACTGCACTTCTACAGAGAAATCATCGCAGGGGCACCAGTACGCCTAAATGAAGGCGGCATAATGGCGTTTGAACTTGGCGACACACTAGCTCACAGCGTGATGGATATTGCCCGCGCAGCAGGCTTTTACAATCTAACACTCAAGGCCGATTACTCACGGGTGGAGAAGCCCTAAGTCCGCTGTCTTTATGTATGGTGGATTGGAGATTATTACGTCGAAGGCCATGCCTGCAACGGGTTCATAGAGGCAGCCGGTGTAGAATGTGACATTTTTAATATCGTTAGCGGCGGCGTTAGCGGTGGCATATCTTAGGGCTGTCTCAGATATGTCAACCGCGTGGACGATTGACTCTGGGAACTGTTTTGCAAGCGTGAGGGCAATGCAGCCGCTTCCAGTGCATAGGTCTAGCACACTGATATTTGGCTTGTGCTTGCTGCTGAGAATCCCTGTGAGTATCTCCACAAGCAGCTCGGTCTCTGGCCGGGGAATCAGCACCCCAGTACCGACTGTTAAAGACAGCCCGAAGAATTCGACTTCCCCTGTGATATACTGAAGGGGCTGTCTGGCAAGTCTGCGGGCTGTCAGGGAATCGAGTTTTTTGAGCGCTGAAGCAGCATTACCTATAACTTCTCTGAAATCAAGCGCGTAAAGAGCTGATTTACTAATATTTAACGAAAGACACAGGAGCTCCTCGGCCTCTTTTTCTGCGTCCTTAATGCCAGCGGCTTTGAGTCTGGCGCTTATTTCCCTAGCAAGTTTATCTGTGGCTGGGCTGCTCACCAGAGACCTTATTTATTGGTAAATGTATGAAGAAACTTGCGCCTTCACCGGCCTTGCTCTTGACAAATATACGCCCTCCCGCGTTTTGAACAATACCTTTGCTCACAGCCAGGCCCAGTCCGGTGCCCTTTCCTTCGGGCTTTGTAGTGTAGAATGGCTCGAATATCTTGTCCAGATAATCAACAGGTATGCCGGGGCCGGAGTCTGTGAACTCTATCTCTACCAGCTCATTGGTGTCCTCGATAAATGTCCTTGTCCTGATGATGATCTTCCCTTTGTAGTTCATCGCATCGGATGCATTTATCAGGAGGTTGATAAATACCTGCTCAATCTGCGACTGGTCGCCTTGTATACGCGGCAGTAAGGGGTCAAAGTCTTTCTCTACCACAATGTTATAAAACTTTGCCTGATTACTCAGTATATGCAGGGCATTTTCTATGGCCTTGTTGACATACATTGTGAGGTCATCCGAGGGGATTGTCCTTGAGTATCCAAGCAATACGGCTATGATATTAGAACACTTCTCAGCCTGCTCGACAATGACCTTGAGGTCATCCTGGTCGGCCTTGTTATCAGGGGAGATGCGTTTTGCCAGCAGCCTTGCAAAAACAATTATGCCAGTAAGGGGACTGTTTAGTTCGTGAGCTACGCTTGCAGCCATTCTGCCCAGCGAGGCCAGTTTCTCTGTGTACATATACTGCTTCTGAGTCTTTCTGATTTCAATGGCCTTTTGTTCCATTATCTCGGAGAGAGCCCTTGTTTTCTCTTCGAGTACATTCTTCCCTGCCTTGAGTTCCTTTGTCATGTCGTTGTAGTCTTGTCCTAAGGAGCTTACCTCATCTTTTGTGCGAACGTCTATCGTATGACCATAGTATCCCCTCGTTACCATTTTTATACCCTCTGATATCAATACTACAGGTTTGATGACGAATTTTAACAACAGAAGATACAAAGTCACAGCAATCAGGGCAAGGAAAACAATTCCAAGTATCATAACATCAAGGGTTTTATCTCTAAATTTTTTATCTAACTGCGACATTGAAAACTCAGCCTCAATAATGCCGTTTATTGTAGAGCCTGGAGCGTGAACATGGCACGCGGCAGACGAACACGAAGGCTCATTCTTTACTGGGATGAAGGATTTAAGTACGCGACCATGGTTTTCCTTATCAGTAAAGTAGAAATTCCTGCCCGTATCCTTAAGGGTGACCTTGCTGTCTATTACATGGCACTCCTTACAAATCATAGAGTTGGACGGGATGGACTTGCCGAGGTCGTTTTTATCTGAGGAGAATTTGATATTTCCCTTGTGGTCTATTACCCTGATAGCCGTATGAGGGATAGTGGAAGAGGTGTTTTCCAGTATATTCTGAATAACCTCGCCATGGTTTAACAACATGTTGTATCTGAGGCTGTTTCTGATAATTTCTATAGTGTAAACGGCCTCTTCTGTGGTCTTGGCGACTATTTCCTCATTTGTACGAAAGATGAACTTATACCAGAAAATCAGGGCACCCACAAGCAAAAGGGCGCTCAACGATACTAATATCTTTAAATTTACAGTGCTTTTCATACAATTCCCTTAAATATCTACGCGGTGTGTATGCTGTCATTTACACGGCGTACTTCCGCTGACTTACATAATGACCGCAGCGTCAACGGGAAAGCCAACGGTTTCACCAGACATAACTAGCAGCAAACCTCTATTATTCTAATAAATTTATAGGTACTTAAACAAGTCTAAAATTAATATTGACAAATAATTTTTTTTTGTGTATGTTAAATACATGTGTGATGCGTAAGGCGTATATGCCGGTGTTCCGGTTTACAAATTGATGTGTGCGAAGATAGTATTCGTTAAAGGCTTTCACAGATAATCATGACAAGGGCGTTGCCCACCGGCACGCTGCCCACCGGAGGTTGCCGGAAATAGCCCCGGAATAAGCCCCTGAATTGCTGGGGGATAGCTGGGGGAAATTTGTCACGGTGGTTTATCAAAATGTGCATGGTATTACAATGTATTACAATACTTAAGGCATTGCCTGAACATGCCGTATTGATAACGAGGCGGCTTAGTTAGCGCGTGGTAGTAGAAATACAGTTAAGACTGCTTTACTTTATAAGGGTATAAATATTAATCTCTAACGCTGCAGGGAAAAAAGATATAACTGCAAAAAAATAAGGAGTCCGCCAATGAGCAATATCGCAATCTCTGAGTTACAAGAAGGGAATATCGAAGAATTAACAGTTGTTGCTGAGGAGCTGAACGTAGAAGGCGCCTCAAGCATGAGGAAACAGGAGCTTATATTTGCAATACTACAGGCACAGGCAGAGAAAACCGGCAATTTATTTGCCGAAGGTGTCCTTGAGATTCTCTCTGATGGATTTGGTTTCCTCCGTTCACCGGACTACAGCTATCTGCCCGGCCCTGATGACATCTATGTCTCTCCTTCACAAATAAGGCGTTTTAACCTGCGAACCGGTGAGCTTGTCTCAGGGCAGGTGCGTCCTCCGAAGGAAAACGAGAGATATTTTGCCCTGTTAAAAGTAGAGGCAATCAACCACCAGGCGCCGGAACAAAACATCACGCGTCCTCTTTTTGACAATCTGACGCCATACTATCCCACTGAGCGGCTCCACTTAGAGTATGACATTACAGATTACTCTACACGCGTCATGGAGTTAATCGCCCCAATCGGCAAGGGCCAAAGGGGACTGATTGTGGCCGCCCCCAGAACGGGCAAGACCATGCTCCTTCAGTCAATCGCCAAGTCCATACGGGCAAATCACAAGGAAGTACACTTAATCATCCTGCTCATCGATGAAAGGCCGGAAGAAGTCACCGACTGGAAAAGACAGGTGCAGCAGGCCGAAATCATAGGCTCAACATTTGACGAACCCCCGCACAGGCACTGCCAGGTGGCCGAGATGGTCATCAACAGGGCAAAACGCCAGGTGGAGTGCAAAAAGGACGTGGTCATCCTGCTTGATAGTATCACGCGTCTTGCACGGGCATATAATGCAGTCATCCCTGCAAGCGGCAAGGTACTCTCTGGCGGACTTGACGCCAATGCGCTTCAGAAACCAAAACGCTTTTTCGGTACGGCAAGAAACATAGAAAACGGCGGCAGCCTGACCATTATAGCCACTGCCCTGGTTGATACGGGAAGCCGTATGGACGATGTAATCTTCGAGGAGTTCAAGGGCACGGGCAACATGGAGCTTCATCTTGACAGAAAACTCGTAGACAAGAGGATATTCCCAAGCATAGATATTAACACCTCCGGCACGAGAAAAGAAGAACTGCTGGTAACTAAGGAAGTCCTAAACAAGATGTGGGTGCTGAGAAAGGTTCTCAATCCGCTGAGCAGTGTAGAGAGCATGGAGTTCCTGCTTGCTAAACTGAAAAACACAAAGGCCAACAAAGAGTTCCTTGATATGATGAATAAGTAGGGGCGCAGAGGGGGCGTTGCTTCACCCGCCGGTGATATATGCCCAACGCTATATGAAACTGTATACTATGGGAGCAGTGTTCTTGCTGGCACGTTATTAAATTACGATGAGCGGTAAAATCAAGGATATTTTAACCACCCCGATAGGGTCAGGTCTTACGGCAGTGATTATTTCCATAGCTGTTTGTTTTGGCCTTTCTGTGTTTGTACGGCTTTATGAGTATAACGTGTGGAAACAAAACCCGGACAGATATTTCGTTAACGGCACACCTATGATGACTACCGTTGATGCCTTTTACTGGGTACGGCTAGCGAGGGAATATAAAAACGGGACTTATTACGAAGGCCCTCGTGAAGGCACCGGGGTGTATGTCATTGACACCCTCCGGAATTTCCCTTCGCAATTTCTTAAACCACTTCGTGCTCCGGCAATAAGCATCTTACTGGCCAAACTCTCGGGCGCATTCGACGGCAATTTATACATAACCGGTGTTTATCTTATTGCCGTACTGTCAGGTTTATTTATAGTACCGCTTATTCTTTATTTCGGCAGGACAGGATTTCTGCCTGTGGGTATACTTGGCAGTCTTGTCGGAACATTCAGTTTTATTTACATGGTCAGGACTTCGGCAGCACGGGTCAGACCAGACGCCTTCAATCTGTTTTTCCCATTTCTGGCGTCTTATTTCATTCTCCTCACATGTGACCCTGAGGGGAAGCCGCGGACAGGCAGGATGACATACCTGTACTCTGCCCTTGCCGGAGTATCTATGATGCTCATGGAGCGATGGTACGGCATTAGTGAGTTTTCATACCTGTATCTCGTGTGTTTGACCGCATATCTGATTATAAATAAACACAGTTTTAAAGTGGTATTTTTTTCGACACTGATTTTTTTATATTGCTCTTTCCCATTTTCTGTTAATGTTGGGGTATTTGCAGTTTCAGCTGCGATTATTTTTATTGGTTATTCCTATTTTGTGGGCACAAAGGGAATAAAACCTGTTTACGCTGCAGCTGCGATTATGGTGTTTATCTCAACTGTCGCAGCGATTGGCTCGTCCTATGCTTCAAATATGCTCACTTCCTTACTCGGTTCTGTTTCTTTCATAATAAAGAATTACCTTACATTCAACATGGGGGGCAGTCCCAGCGCCCTCACTCAGGTGACAGAGCTGCAGCGTTCATCAGTCTCAGAGGTGTTTGCCTATGTCATAAAGATACCGGCCTTAAGCGCTATGGGATTTATAGGTTTTATTGTGTTTAGCGTTTATCACTTTAAAAAGGTCTTCCCTGTTCTTCCCATATTTTTTATTGGCCTGATGTCTTTTCTCTGGGCGAACAGGTTTGCCATGTACCTTGCGCCGTTTATCGGGGCGGGGCTTGGCTATCTGATTATTGTTGCTGCATCGGCCTTTGCTGGTAAATTAAAAGAAACCGCAAAGAAGTCTGTCGTTTACATATCGACGGTTGTCTTTTTCATTGCAATAATAAATCAGACCGGATTTTTCTTTATCCCTCAGCCGTCGCTTAATGTCGAATACTACAGGGTCTTTCAGGAAATAAAAGCTAAACTTCATGGGAAATCTGCTATTTTGACATGGTGGGACTTTGGTTATGCGCTTGAGGATATTACCGCTGTTGCAACCTTTCACGACGGCGGGATGCAGCATGCTGAGAAAACCCTCTACATTGCCCATGCCTTTACCTCGAAAAGTCAGCCCGAATTTTACAACATCACAAGCTATCTCACCGGCAATGGCTCAACCGTAACCTCCGGGGACATTACCAGCGGAAAGGCAGCGCACAGACCGCTTGACAATGTCAAAAACACCGGGATTTATGTGCTTTATACAAGCGATATGATAGGGAAATTTCAGGCAATGTTCAACGTAAGCGGTATTGATGCACTTAGGATGTCAACAACAGCACAGCCGATGATACAGCCCCTCAACTGCCAGTCTCTTAAAGACGATATGCTGGACTGTTATGAAGTTAAGGTCAATCTGAAAACTGGCATGATAAACAACTCAACTCCCCTTAGAAAGGCCCTTTTCGTTGACTCCGGCAATACGGTGAAGACAATTGAATTCGAACATAAAAACGGTCTTTATCTTGAGCTGTTTGCCCTGGGTAAATCCATTAACTCGATTATGGTTGTAAATGATGTATTCTTTGACTCGAACTTAAACCAGATGTACTTATTGGGCAACCACGACAAATCGCTGTTTGAGGAGGTCTATAGTGCCATACCTCATGCAAGGCTCTTCAGGGTAAAAACCCCTGTGATACCGACGATGTAAGCGCTGTTAAAACGCGAAAGTCCTAATGCTCCTCTCGCTCGTAAATATCGTTGAATCGTATAATGTCATCTTCATTAAGATACTCGCCGTTTTGAACTTCGATGACCTCAAGCGGGATTTTGCCCTTATTTTCAAGCCTGTGAGGGGTGGTCTTTGGCACGTAAATGGATTCGTTGGCATGGACATAGAGTTCCTTTTCGCCCAGGGTTACTTTGGCCGTGCCGCTGACGACAACCCAGTGTTCAGACCTGTGCATGTGCATTTGCAGGCTCAGAGAATGAAGCGGATTCACTATCAGGCGTTTTATCTGGTAGCGGTCGCCCTTGCCCATGAGTGTATAGCTTCCCCATGGCCTGTAAGTGGTAACGTGTTCATTTATCTCCTGCCGCCCAAGCTCTTTTAATTGGGATACAACGTTTTTTACCTTCTGCGCGTGCCCTCTCTTTGATACAAGGACAACGTCGTCTGTCTCAACGACGAGGCAGTCTTCTATGCCCAGAGTAACGGTCAATCTCTTATTTGCCAGTACCATTGAGTCTTTTGTGTCGATGGCAATGACGTCTCCTGTTGTGGCATTGCCTCCGGCGTCTTTTTCTAATATCTCAAAGATTGAATCCCACGAGCCTATGTCATTCCAATAGATGTCCAGAGGCATGGTGGCAATATTATTGGACTTCTCCATGATGGCGTAGTCAATAGAGATATTGGGCAGTGTGGCAAATGATTTGAGCATCTCGTCATAACTCTTCTCGAACACCCTGCCGATTTCAGGCGCCCAACGGCGGAATTCCTCTGCTATTACGCTGGGCTTGAAGATGAACATCCCAGAGTTCCAGTAGTGTTTGCCGCCTTCGATGTAATCAAGTGCGGTTTTATCGTCGGGTTTTTCTGTAAACTTCTCTACTCGGTAAATCTCCTCTGTCAGGCCGCTAATGGTGAGGGGTCGGTGCCCCCTTTTTATATACCCATAGCCAGTTTCAGGGCGCGTCGGCATTATGCCAAATGTTACGATATATCCCTCAAGCGCTGCCTTCTCAGCGGCCTTTAAATATTCGATAAAACGCTCCGGCGGAGAAATCACATGGTCTGACGGGCAGACAAACACGGCTTCGTCCTTAGCTGCGCCAAGATTATCCATACAGTACTTTACGCCGAGGGCTATTGCCGGTGCGGTATTCCTGGCGGTTGGCTCAAATACTATATGGCCCTTGCTGCTGACTTCGTGCCCGTCTGTCTTAAGGCCAGCTGCCTTTGTTACAAGGGATTCCATGTCAGATTTTACATGGAATTTGTATTCTTTATTGGTCAGCACGATTATATCTTCGGGCGGCACGGCAAGGAGTACCCTTGCCATAGTCTCCTGCAGCAGAGACTGCTGACCCTTTAACTTTATAAACTGTTTTGGATAACTCTTCCGGCTCAAAGGCCAGAGCCTAGTGCCAGAGCCGCCTGCAAGTAACAATACCTTCATTAAGGTCTATCCTCCAAATGTTTGCTTACTAAGCTGAGCCTAGCCAGATTCAGCCCTTACGTCCAATATTACCCCCACTTTGAAGAAAATAGCAAGCTGAGAAACTATACTACTACAGACAAATCCTTATGAACAGATGACTTTCGACCATCAAGGGCATAAATAGTTATTTTCTCTCTTTTACCCTTAATAGCAACAGAACCTAAAGAACGTGTCAGGTAGTCCCCGCTGGACTTATCTAGAGTAGCGCTGCTTAGGATAATTTTTGATTTAAACTCTTCAGTTTTCGTAAGGGTTTCAAGTCTTGAGGCAACATTTACACCATCCCCTATGACAGTGTAGTTAAGTCTGGACTTAGAGCCCATGTTCCCTGCTAACACAATGTCTGTGTTTATCCCAATACCTATGTCAATCGGCGCAAAGCCCATTTGTTCTATTTCTCTGTTTAAAGCACTTAGAGCCCCCACCATTTCTAAAGCCGAGTTAAGCGCCCTGTCAGCGTCATCTGGATTACTGATAGGAGCGCCATAAAGGGCCATTATAGCATCTCCTATATACTTATCTATAACACCTCCGTACCTTTCTATGATGGCGCTCATCTCGGTTATATATATGTTTAACAGGGTGAGGATTTGCTTTGGCGGGCGGTTTTCGCTTATAGTTGTGAAATTTCTTATATCAGAAAACAATATGGTTACCTCGCGTTCCTCGCCGCCAAGCTCGACCGCCTTTTTTAGCAGCTCATGGGCAACAGGCGCCGATACGACCTTTCCAAGCAAGTCGGCCACTAGCTCCTTTTCCTCAAGACCTGTACTCATGACATTAAAAGCCTCGGCAAGCTCACCTATTTCATCCTTGTGCCCTATCTGCACCCGATGGCTGTAGATACCCCTGGCAATTTCTCTAACACCATCCACAAGAGTACTTACTGGTCTGGTAACAGTTCGGGCTATGCGTAACGATACAAGGATTGAAAGAAGCAAGGTAAGGACACAGAACACGTAAAGAATCTTTCTTAGCCTGTAATATGGTTTGAGGACGTCGTTCAGAGAGCGTTGAAGAACTGTAACTATCGAATAACCTTTAGTTTTTTGCAAAGCAGCTATTGCCGTAACATATTTTTCATTTCCATCGTTTACTTCCAACGTATCCACAGCTTCGATGTTAATTTTAGAAATAGCCTTAAGCAGGGTTTGAGCGGCTTGTTTAGATAAAGTAGATGCGATGATTGACTGGGGCTCTGTCCTTTTAATATTCAAAATGGTTACATGAGCTAGTATCAGTTTTTTTAGCTCCAAAAGCAGATCATCATCTATAATAAATCCGGTACATAACCATGCAACAGGGTCTGGGGCAAGCAGAGGCACTATTGTAATCTGGTATATCTTCCCGTCTATTGTGACAATTGCCGATGCCTCGCCATTGGCCTCCGCCTCAGCCAACGCTTCTGGAATACGCACCGTATCGTTGACAATCTCAGGGTGCATCGTATTTGCTAATACAGAGTGTTCTAATGATATGAGCATAACCATATGAGCATTTATGCGTATTTTCAGGTTTTCCAGTACCGAGAGGATTGTTTCATGATCGGAGGTTGTAACAGCATTTTTAAAAGCAAAATCCATGGACAGAAGATGTGTCATCTGTGCAAGCTGCCGGGATCTGCTGTTCATCAGTTCGATAAACACACGCCCCCCCACTGTGAGGTTTTCATAAATCTGGGTCTTAGCGTTATCTATCATAACAGTATCTATAAATACAATAGATACGAGTTGAACAAAACCAAGCAGAGTTAAAAAGAAAAAAAGTAGTCTTGAATTAAAACGACGAAAAAAAAAGTCATATCAGCGGTAAAGTCCCCCGCCACCCTCTAATAACGGTCCACGCCTTGAGCGCCATTGTTGTGTAAGCTGTACAGTGAATTTAACATCGCTGTCATTGCTGCCAGTCACCGAGACCTTCACTTTTTGACCTTGTGACTTCGGCCCCATGGCTGGATGCCAAACAACTGCTTCGTATTGCCCCTCCGGCAAATTATTGATGACCGCTTTGCCATGAGAATCTGACCTTGCAAAATATGGTGTGTCAACTACATATACATATGCCTTCATCCAGTCGTGTATATTACAGCCGATAACTACCACGCCTGGTTTATCAAAAAGTATTTTGTTTTTGGTATTAGCCCCAGGAGGATACAAAGGTATTTCAAAGTTTTTTGCAGATGAAAAAGAGTACACGTGATGGCGTATTTTATCGTTGTTTGGAAATGTCACGGTAGTGCCCGCCTGCACAGCCGTCACATAGTCAATAAACTCTTTATCAACCTGATCTACAACCGCTTGCAGCGGCGCTTTTGAATCCTTCATGGGAGAAGATGCAGGAGTTACCGTTACAACTGCATATTCGACCGGTTTACCACCTTCACCGGCAACAAATGCTTTAAGACTTGCCCCATAACAGCAGGCTGCTGAAGCCAACAGTAAGAAAATACAAACCGTTATCACATTAAACATTGTAAAAAAAATATTTCTCTTCATGAAATCCTCATTGTTAATAGCTGTACATTAAAGCAAACTTTACTATGTTTTCATAGTAATCCCACCCGTTGGCACGTCCCACGACATGTGAATAACCGGCATTCAGCGACATGTGTCCGGTCAAGGCATAACTGGCCCCTATCGAAAACTGGTGTGCGAAACCATTCAGCTTATATGCCCACAGGGGCTGTCCATAATCACCATCGTGAGCGGTTGCCTTGGCATATCCCTTTATAGTGTCAACATATTTCTTACCGGATGAGGATACGAAATCACCGGTATTAAAAAAATAACCTGGAGTGATAACTAAACAGGGAGCGACAAGAAAATTAGCCGTCAGTGAAATCCTATGGCTGTTGAGATCGAAAACGCGACCAGAAGTGCCAGGGTCAGCAGCGCTGAGGTCTTTACCCCTTCTTGCAGTATACTGATACCCTGCCTGCAAGTCTACACGTTCGCTGACATACCCTCCGGCATTAACGCCAACCGTGTATATCATGCTGTCCCTGCTGCTGTCACTTACATCAAGATATGAAGCAGAACCAGTCAGAGAAACCCATGGAATCTCGTGGCCTACGCCGAGCTTTTGTACCAAAGCAAACGAACCCCCTGCAAGAACACTGTCCAATTTGTGGTATAAACTATATATCTCACCAGAGACATCAACAGTAAGCCGCAATCTCGTACGTTCCCCTAGCTGATAATATCTGCCAATGGATGCGGAAGGTATCGTTATAAAATCTCCTCTTCTTTCATCGGAGGCAAATGTATAATTTATATTATCCCTGTACTGGGCAGACAAATTGGCGTTCAATATCCAATCCGCCCATTCAGCATACGACTGGGAAGGGCATACAAACACTGCTATCATTGTGGTACAGGCTAATATCCAGAGGCTAAGAGACCTGATTTTCCCAAAACTCTTTAAGGTAAACACCATCTTTGAACATCCCTCATAACATTAATAATCTGCTTGATAGCAACCTCACCGCCATGCTATCATAAATCCAAATAATAAATCAAATAATTATTTTCGATGGCGCGGGCTTTTTCCTTAGCAAACCCTTCATAAAGAGTATCTCACCGAACGTAAAAGCCTTCTTAGCAAACACCCCGTATATTGCAAGCGCCGCCGCCAAAACCATAAATTTCGGATAACGACCGGCAGAAAAATATATAAGCCCAAGTGCGATGCCCCCCCCTGCAATAGCTAAATAACCCCGTCTGAACAGCGGCGCAAGAGAGACTATCGACGACATATAATACAGATATATGCCTAAGTACAAGACATTTGACGCGAAAAAGGCAGCGCTTGCCCCATATGCACCGCTGAACTTTGTAAGTGGATAATACAACGCGCCGGAGAGTGTCAGGAGTATCAGATTTAATATAAACATATTGCGCTGTTTATGCAGTATTATCAATAACGGCTCGAAGATATATATTAAAAAACTAAAATTAATACCCAGTATCATTAACCTCAGAAGCGCGGCAGAGCCGACATATTTAGCGCCAAAAAACAACATCACCAGCTCCTCGGCCATAACGAACCCTGCAATTGACAATGGAATAGTTACAATAAGTGTAAGCCGGCACGCCGTTGTTATCATCTGGTCTATCTGTTCCTTCTGGTAACTAATCGCGGTTAGGGAGGCAAGCACAGGATACAGGGCTACACTGAACGAAATGGGAAATACATTCAGCCTGTTTACTACCCTGGCCGGGGCCTGAAAAAGCCCTATATCGTAGTCTGTCGTAAATGTTTTCAAAAAGAATACACCCAGATATGAGTATACCTGGATTAATATCTGGTTTACCGCAAGAAAGCCACATTCTTTTATAAAATAAATCATCCTGCCTTTATCAAACTTGATGACAGGGCGTGCTCCTAATCTGGCAGCTAAGCCCCACGATATACATAATCCTATTAGGTTTGACAACATAAAGGCCAAAAATGCGGCATTAAACCCCATGTCAAAAAAGACCACCGCTGCCATAAACACCACAGACAGGAAAGAGATAACAAACGACACCAGTGTCTCATACTTGACCTTCTCAAAGGCGATAAACACAGAGGTGCAGACACTGTTCAGCGCCGCAAATGTGATTGCAAAGACGTTTATGGCAAGCGCTGGGAAATATATGGCATCGACTTTGAAAATCACCAGCAGCACCATAGTAAAGACAAGTATGGGCGGGGCCAAAAGGCCGATTAACGCTAATCCCTCTCCGGTAATTTCTGAGGCTTTCCCCTTGTCAATCGCAATATCTCTGACTAGTATCCTCTGCAAGACTAAAAAAAGCGGCAGGACAGTCCAGCACGCCGCTATCAAAAACGAATAGACGCCAAACTCCTTGACCCCCAGGTACCTGGCCACAATCGCTACCAGAAGCAGTGAATTTATTACCTCGGCCATTCTTGAGGTAATAAACCATGCCGTGTTTGACGCTATTTTCCTTATCCGCTTAGTTTGATCCATTGATCGATGGCTTTATTCCTTTTAATTAACGGGGGCCATTACAGTGCCCTGTACGACCGGGACGCTATGTCGATGTGTTATATTTTTTCAGCAGGCCGTCTATAAACCCTTTAAACAATAAATACAGCTTCCCCGGACTTCTCTCATAGATTATAGTGCCTATGGCAATCCGTATAACCGTTGCAAACAGAGAGAGGTAGGCAAGGCTGGAGAAAGTGCCAATTTTCTTGAGGTACTCGAATATTAAAAACTGATTCCTTACCATATAGTAAAGCTCCTTGTCCCGAAGCCGTATACTCTTTCTGCCAAGTATTATTTTATCACCGCCCGGCTTGAGTTTTTTTATGATAAGGCCCTCTTTGACCATAATAATGTTTGTATAAAGTGAGGCCATCAGGCCATATGCGAAATCGTCACACCAGCAGAAAAACCTCCTGTCTGGATACCCTATCTCCTTAATAATATTACGGCTGATAAGAAGCCCCTCGAACGAGACAAAATTCTTGCTGGAGAATGTCTGATACTTCGCAAACACGGCATCTTTTATAACCTTTTGCCTTCCAGTGGCAAGGTCGATGTACTTGTTGTCCTCAAATACCTGTCCATCGGGATATACCCTTGAGGGCTGGATACATTCCCCCAGGGTCGAATATGACAGGAGTGTCTCCAGCGCGTGGGGTTTTGGTTCAACGTCGTCATCCATCGTCCAAATCCAGTGGAATCCAGCCTCGTATGCCCGCTTGATTCCCTCGTAATATCCACCTGTGCCTCCGGTGTTTGAGTTCATTCTTATGTAGTGCAAGGTGGTGACACTCGTGTGCTTTTGGGTTATCTCATATGGCTCAGACAGGTTTAAAGGGGGCAGTGTATCAATAAATCCCTGCCTTAAGAGTTCTGAAGGGGTGTCGTCCTGCGAGGCATTGTCTATCAACCAGACGGCTTCAAGCGCCCTGGTCTGTTTCATCAGGGCGCTCAGGCACTCACAAAGCAATTCCTTTCTGTTATATGTTACAACGACGGCGCACACACTAAAGGCGGCTGCCCCGCCGGAATCAAGCTCACTCACACACAGAAGATAACATATTTACGGCTGCCGTTACAACTTCGTGGTGTAATATGTTAGAATCACCTGTAGAATGATGCGGTAGCTCAGGAGGTATTGTATTGGAATTACGCAGGTATCTGGAGATATTTAACAGAAGAAAGAGGATATTTTACTTCATACTTAGCGCCTCTGTGATACTGTCGCTGCTGATGCTGATTCTTATCAGGCCCACATACAAGGCGTCTGCAAAGGTGTTGATTACAAAGGCTGCCTTTGCAAACGGGCTGCTAGCGGGCTGGGGTCTGACCTCACAGACAACCGTAGCCTCTGATGACGTAAAGACTGATGTAGAGCTGTCAAGGGTAAAACCGCTGGCTCAGGCGGTTATTGACGAGTATAAGCTGAAGGGACTATTTGGCTCGCCGCTAAAGGCGGATGATTTTTTTGAGCCTTCTATTGCTGAGAACCTGTTTTCCCTGCCTTATTCAGTTGTTAAGCAATATAAAGAGGCAGCCATCATAGAGATAAGCGCTGTATCACGAGACCCTGAACTGTCAGTCTCTATTGCCAACACTCTATCAGCGCGTTATATTGAAGACACAGTAGAGCGGGTAAAGGCCGATTTCAAATCAGCAAGAGAGTCAATTGAGTCAAAACTTGAGTCAATCAGAGACGACTATTATAAAACTCTTGCCCTCGCCACAGGTATAAAACTCAGAGATAAGACTGTCGATTTAACAAGTGAAACAACTAATCTTATCGAGACAATATCAACTCTGAAGACAGACACTGAGACGGCAGACAAGGAGATTGCCCAATACGAAGCCGAAATATCAAAGGGCGTTAAACAATTAAAAGAACTCTCATTGTACAGAAAAGAGACATTCGAGATGACTACTAACTCAAGACTTGATATGTTGAAAATCACTCTCGACAAAAAGATTGCTGAACAGGCAAGCCAGAAAATCGACATAACAAAGGAGCATCCAAAGTATAAGGCCCTTAACGATGAGATAGAGGCGATAAAAAGACAGATGAGCGAAGAGGTTGAACTTGTCCTAAGCAGAGAGATTAAGTCGGTGAATCCCTTGTACACTGAAGTATCGAAAAGGATTATAACGAATTACATAAACAAGGAGGCAGTCCTTGCCAAAAAGATAGTAATGCAGAAGTTTATGAAGCAATATGAGGAAAAACTTATAAAAATACCGGTTAAGTATGAAGAGATTGCCCGCGTAGAGCCGGTGCTGGCGGCACAGAAGGAGATGTACATGAGGGTTAACCAGTATGCCATACAAGCGGCTCTGGCTGAGTCCATGAACTTGTCAAAGTTAAAGATAATAGAGCGTGCCACAACTCCGAAGAAGAGATTTTACCCAAAGCGGGGGCGCACACTGGTCTCAGCAGTTTTACTAGGCTTATTTCTGGGCACAGCGGCCATGTTTTTTACCGAGTACATAGACAATACTGTTAAGTCAAAGGCTGATATCTCAGCCCCTTCAAAACTCCTCGGGCGTATCCCACAATCAGAATACCTGAGAAATTATGATGCCTTCAGCTCCCCCAGTTTCATAGAAGGCAGTTCTAAAGAAGTAGAGGCCATTAACGAGATCAAAGACAACATCTTCTATATCAACGGGGCGGCCTTACCCCTGATTGTAACAAGTCCGAGGAAAGGTGACGGCAAGACCTGTGCTGCGTCATTGCTTGCCATAGCGTATGCCAGAGAAGGGCGCAGGGTCTTACTTGCCGGTGCCAACGGACCTGCCGCGTTTTTCGGCATGACTAAGGATATTTCAACCGTGCCAGTATCAACAAGAGAACCGGGGCTTGAAATACTGCTTGTGCCGGATATCTCAAAGGCTAATGAAGTCCTCAGCAGCCTGCGTGACGCATATGACCACATAGTTATAGATACCGGTTCAGTAATAGACTGTGCGGCGCTTGCCGACAGAGTTAACGGCGGGGTTATCTGTGTAGTAGAGCCGTATAAATATGAAAAAGACACGTTAGACAGGGTACAGGGTTTAGCGCATTTCACTGGTTTTGTGTTTAACAAAGACAAGTCCCAAGAGAAACTGTTTGGCCTGAGTAAAAAACCTTCGGCAGCTAAAAACGCCTCATAAGCACATCGAATATTACACGATGTCCTTTTTCGGAGAAATGCATAGGGTCGGCAAACAGATAGAACTCCTTTGATGGTAACCCCTTAGCGAAGAACTCCGGCACAGGGTCAATGAAGTCTATGTCGTGAGAGCTGAAGAAGGCTGAGAGTTTTTTCTGCGGCTCAAGCAGCGCGTCTGCCTTTCTCAACTGGACTTCATAGGGGGCGATAATCACTGTAAAGGGGATGTGGTAGGACTTCAGGGCAGCATCAATGTTTAGGATTGGCTGGATGTTTTTATTAAAGATTTTATCGTTGTCTGGGTTGTAGTACAGGGCTTCGGCCCGGTAAAATCTCATCTGCGGGTCAGTTAGAATGCCCTTGAGATAAACATAAAGCAGCGAATTTTCCCTCAGGAATTCGTTCAGACCGGCAAGAGTGCCTACGTGTCTTGCGCTGTCAAAGATGGTTGTCTTTCGTGCTTTTGTGTTTAGTTCCTTGTCGATGAGGGCGGCAGAGTCGGAGTTTAAGTCGTTCAGGCAGTAAATCAGATATACCCTTTTGAGTTTGGGGATGATTTCAGGATGAGAGGGGAGAAACTGTGTTATAACGTTTTCATAGTCGTATGAGTTATAACCTACTACGCCAGAGTTATACACCGTGGTGTTTGGCAGCTTTGAGCGCAGGAGACCGGCAAACGTATCCTGTTCTTTAACGCCGACGCCGAAGGTGATTGAGTCTCCAAGTAAAAGTATCGTATTGTCGAGATGTTTCTCTGTGTAATCTTTCGGGATGCGAAAACCGTATTTATCAGTATAGACCTTCTCACCGAATGACATGGCTTCGATGTTTTTAGCGTTTCCCTTGCTGGGGCCAAAGGCGTTGAAAACGAAAAGCCCACGTGAGTTGCTGATAGGTTTTACGCTGCCGCTGAGTCTTATTATGGCCTCAAATACAAGTAACACTGCGGCTGCGGCTACGACAGAACAGACAATCAGCAGGATATTTATATAGTTCCGGTTCATTACAAATGTATTATAAATAATTAGAGTTCTAAAATGCCTTGCCTTATTTTAGGGTGGGTGAAACGCAGACCGCGAGTTAATTTAATACACATTAATTTAATACACATATTGACACATGTTACAGAAATACCGGAAAATTGCCTATTACACATTAAATCCTTTGGGAGGGGGCGTGTGTTATGACTAAGGCAGAATTATTGGATAGAGTAGCGGCAGAGTCGAAAATGGCAAAAACAGAGGTTGCGAAGGTTATTAACAGTGTTTTTGATAACATTTCTAAGGCCCTGAAAGACGGCGAACGTGTTATTCTTGTGGGGTTTGGTACATTTGTTGTATCCGAAAGAAAGGAGAGAAAGGGGAGAAATATTAAAACCGGAGAGGCGACGGTGATCCCTGCGGCAAAAGTGCCGAAGTTTAGAGCGGCTAAGGGCCTAAAGGATGCAGTGGGATAAAGGGTATTAATTGATGTGTGCAAATATTAAAATCCATTTGTTATACTGATATAAGATTTATGAGGCCGTAAAGTCAGCAGGATTAGTCTGCGGTAGTGCATCGGTTGACTATGCGGCGTATTAGCTGCCCTTCATTAAATATATCAACGGTTAATATCAACGGTTGATATTTTGTGTTTAAAGAGCCATTTGCTCATCTCTTGACAGCTACCTAACCCCTCAGACGTGCTGTTTAGTGTGACGGGGACATCCCTGGCTGCACCTATGGTGATGAAAAATATAGCTTGACAAGCAAACGTGTTTCGTATATAATAAATGATGTTGATAATCATTATCATCTGCAAGAACTCAAAAAAGAGTGAGGATTAAATATGACTGATGATGTTAAGTCGGCATTTACGGCGTATCTTCACAGGGAGAACCTTAAGATGACGCCACAGCGTGAGCTAATACTTGAGGTCTTTCTCTCTAATTCCAACCATATCTCATCTGAGGAACTATACAACATAGTCAGCAAAAAGGACAGCACCATAGGGCAGGCAACCGTGTACAGGATGTTGAAACTTCTGTCTGACTCAGAAATAGCCCGTGAGTGCGAATTTGGGGATGGGATACTCTACTACGAACTCAACTTTGGCAAGGGACACCATGATCATTTGATCTGCGTAAAATGCGGTATAAAGTTGGAGGTATATGACGAGAAGATAGAGAAACAGCAGGAATTATTAGCTAAAAGGCATGGTTTTAAATTGATAAGCCACCGGCTTGATTTTTTTGGAATCTGCGGGGACTGCGCTCTGCGTGAAAACACGACAAGGCCGCAAGGTGAGGATATTGCGCCTAACGGCGCAGTTGAACCAGGATATGAGACACTACCTCTTACCAAGCTTGCAAACGGTGCGAGGGCTGTGGTCATGGACTTTATGTCAGAAGAAAAACATGGTTCAAACGGTACAATGTTGAGGAGTAAATTATTAACCTCACACCATAGTAGAATTCAAGAGTTAGGCATAAGGGCAGGCAAAGTGGTAGAGATGCTCAATAACAAGGGTCGGGGGCCGATACTGTTTAAGGTCGATGATTCACGCATTGCCCTGGGCAGGGGGCTTGCTATGAAAATAATCGTCAGGAAAGAGGGGTAGGACTGTGGAAAATCATGATTCGTTAAATACAAAAAAACATATAACCGTAGCGGTTGCCGGAAACCCTAACTCAGGCAAGTCCACTTTGATTAACGCCATATGCGGCAGCAGGCTTCACGTGGGCAATTGGTCAGGGGTAACGGTGGAAAAGAAAGAGGCCTTGTTTCAATATGGAGACATAGAGATTAAACTCGTCGATTTACCAGGGACATACAGCCTAACTCCATTTTCACAGGATGAGGTGATAGCAAGGGGTTTTCTTTTGAATGACAAACCTGACTGTATAATAAATGTTGTCGATGCAACAAATTTGGAGAGAAACCTCAACCTGACGATTCAGCTGATGGAACTTGAAATCCCCATTGTAATGGCGCTTAATATATTTGATGAGGCAGAGAAAAAGGGATATAAAATAGATTTGAAAAAATTAGCAGAAATGCTTGGTATTATTGTCGTGCCTACAGTTGCTAAAAAGAAAACAGGCATACCAGCTCTTTTAGATGCTGTGGTGAAGGTATCTTTTGATGGTCACAGCAGAAGGCCAAAACGGCTTGTTTATGATGAGGACATTGAATCGGCAATACGTGTCATTCAGAATGAAATCCCTAAGCGTTATCCACAGGTTCAGGCTAAATATCCACTTAGGTGGCTTTCATATAAGCTGTTAGAGGCAGACTCCGTAATAAGCAAAGAGTTTGAGGCGGTTAGTGTTCCTGACATAATTAATAGTGCAACCGGTCACCTCAGAGCAGCGCATGATGACAATATCAGGACAATCATAGCAGATGCCAGATACGCGGCATCCTCAGGACTATCTCATGAGGTGTTATCAAGACCGCTTTTGTCAAAAATAGAGCTTACTGAAAAAATAGATAAATTTCTGCTTAACAAGTACCTTGGCATTCCCATATTTCTTGTTTTTATGTGGTTAATTTTCAAATTGACTTTTGATATATCAAAACCCTTTTCAGACTGGATAAACGGTGCATTCACCGGCCCTGTAACAAGCTGGCTGAAGCTGCTGTTTGAATCAATGAGCGCTCGGCAGTGGATGCTTTCCCTGCTTACAGAGGGGGTTATAGGCGGGGTTGGCACCGTGCTTACATTTTTCCCTATGATCTTTGTGATGATGTTTTTTATCACATTTTTGGAGGGGAGCGGTTATATGGCAAGGGCTGCCTTCGTAATGGACAGCCTTATGCATACAATGGGTTTACATGGAAAGTCATTCATCCCAATGCTGTTGGGTTTTGGCTGCAACGTGCCTGCTATTTATGCAACGAGGACTCTTGAGGCAGGCTCGGACAAAATTCTTACGGCTCTGGTTATCCCTCTGATGTCCTGCAGCGCGCGGCTCCCGGTGTACATACTGTTTGTCAGCGTTTTTTTCACTTCACACTCTGGCACAGTGTTGTGGTCTCTGTACGTGTTAGGAATTTTACTTGCTGTTTTAGTAGGAATTATCTTTAGAAAATCGCTGTTCAAAGGGGAAGCACCATTGTTTATCATGGAGCTGCCGCCCTATAGAATCCCTTCGTTTAGTAATCTCATTATTCATAGCTGGGAAAAGGGAAAACATTTTATAATAAAGGCTGGAACGTATATTTTTGCCATGTCTATACTTATCTGGTTTCTCTTTAGTCTGCCGTGGGGGGTTGAAAATAAAAGGGACTCTTATCTTGGGCAGGCTGGATATGCAATCTCGCCTATTTTTAAGCCACTGGGTTTTGGTAACTGGGAGGCCGCGTCTTCTCTGATAACAGGGGTTGTTGCGAAGGAGATAGTGGTCACAACAATGGGTGAGATATACTCCAGTAAAAAGAAGGATGAGCTTGATAAGAAGGCTTTATCTGCAGCCGATGATTTGAGGGAATTGATAATTTCATTTGTCAAGGCGTGCAGGGACTCGGCAGGAAACGTATTTTCCTCATTGATGATAAGCAGCATTGGCGGAGAAAAGGAAGATATACCATCACCTCTTGTTTCGGCAATACATGGGGCATTCAGCCCTCTTAGTGCATATGCCTTCATGGTATTTGTGCTGCTCTACATGCCGTGCATGGTTACGGCGGCAGCCTTTAAACATGAATTTGGCTCATGGAAATGGTTTGGTGTTGCTGTTTCATATGAACTAGTACTTGCCTGGACAGCGGCCTTTTTAGTCTATCAAATTGGGTCTTTGTTAAGGATAGGGGTGTAGGCAAATATGGCAATGATCGATTACTTCTGGATATCTGTTGTTGTGGCAGGAGCGGTTTATATTTTATATAAGTCCATCATTAAAAAGGATGGTGGCTGCCACGGATGCTGCTCCGGCGCCTGCTCCCATAAGCCAGAGGCTAAGGAATAAGAAATCTTCTAAAATAACTGTGCTTAATATAACAGTGTCTAACTCGTAAATAAGCAGTATATATTACAGCAGAATGGACAGGAAAGCAGCACAGATGCTGTCGCATATTTTTGCGATAAGACTCTAAAATCAAAACTGAAAAGGAGGATAACCATGAAAGACACAGATAAGAAACTGACAACAAATACAGGCGCCCCCGTAGCTGATAATCAGAACGTCATGACAGCAGGGGCGCGCGGCCCAATGCTGCTGCAGGACGTATGGTTCATGGAAAAACTAGCCCACTTCGATAGAGAGGTCATTCCTGAGAGGAGGATGCACGCAAAGGGATCAGGCGCATACGGCACTTTCACCGTCACCAATGACATAACGAAATATACAAAGGCAAAGATATTTTCAGAAATCGGCAAGAAGACAGAACTCTTCGTCCGGTTCTCTACAGTTGCCGGGGAGCGTGGCGCTGCTGATGCGGAGCGTGATATCAGGGGCTTTGCTGTTAAGTTCTACACAGAGGAAGGCAACTGGGACATCGTTGGTAACAATACGCCAGTATTTTTTCTGCGTGATCCACTAAAGTTCCCTGACCTTAACCATGCGGTAAAACGAGATCCTCGTACCAATATGCGCAGCGCTAAGAACAATTGGGATTTTTGGACATCGCTGCCTGAAGCGCTGCACCAGATCACTATAGTTATGAGCGACAGGGGTATTCCTGCCACATACCGCCACATGCACGGCTTCGGCAGCCATACATTCAGCATGTATAACTCCAATAATCAACGCTACTGGGTTAAGTTCCACTTCACCTCTGAGCAGGGCATTAAGAACCTGAGAGATGACGAGGCTGAGGCTGTCATTGCAAAGGATCGTGAAAGCCATCAGAGAGACCTCTATGAGAGTATTGAAAATAAGGACTTTCCCAAGTGGACACTCTCCATACAAGTAATGCCGGAAAAAGATGCAGCCACATGTCCATACAATCCTTTTGATCTTACCAAGGTGTGGTTACATAAAGACTATCCCCTTATTGAAGCAGGCGTAATGGAATTGAATAAAAACCCTGAGAACTATTTTGCCGAAGTTGAACAGTCTGCCTTCAACCCCGCTAATATAGTACCAGGCATTGGTTTTTCGCCGGATAAGATGTTGCAGGGGCGCTTATTCTCATATGGCGATGCACAGCGTTATCGACTTGGAGTGAACCACCACCTTATTCCCGTCAATGCAGCCCGTTGTCCTTTCCACAGTTATCACAGAGATGGGGCCATGCGTGTTGATGGCAATCACGGCAGTACCATCGGTTATGAACCCAATAGTTATGGGCAGTGGCAGCAGCAAAGTAAGTTTATAGAACCACCTCTTAGTTTAGATGGCGCCGCCAACCACTGGGACCACCGCTCTGACGATGATTACTATTCGCAGCCTGGTAAGTTGTTTAGCATAATGAACGCTGAACAGAAGCAGGCATTGTTTGATAATACTGCGCGTGCAATGGGAGATGCCCCAAAAGAAATAAAAATCCGCCATATTGTCAATTGCCTCAAGGCAGATAAGGCATATGGCGAAGGAGTGGCAAAGGCAGCAGGTATATCTATGAGTGAAATAGACTGCTATTAGTTGATGGGTAAGGGGTGGAGACATTTGTAAGCTCATTCCTGGTTCGTCCCGGAACACCCCCTAAACCCTTTACCCGAAAAACAGCAGTTGCAAACAGCGAAGACTGCCTTACAGTCTTTATTCACCTGATTTCTTAATTTTGTTGAGGAGGAGAGCAATATGCCTGGCTTGGCCTGAATTAGACAGTATCGCAGTTATCTACTGTTTAATTGCCCAGCAGTGTAACATATATTGTCTATTTATGAAATTAGCAAATATTCAAATCGTTATGCTATACTGATATAAGATTGATGAGGCCGCGAAGGCCAGCGCATTAAAGCCACGAAGGCAGCAGTAACCACCGGTGTGTAAGACAGCATACTGGCTGAGTGAGATTGCCTTTGCGGTTATTCGTTTTTAACGGCTCTGCAATAGGTTGTATAATTTAGTGTTGGGAGAAGCATATGCACATCCCGGACGGGTACTTAAGCCCTCAGACGTATATACCGATGTTTGCAGTAACGGGGACATTTTGGGCTGCCGCGCTGCGGAAATTAAAAAAAGAACTTTCAGTTAAAGAGATTCCCTATCTGACGATGGCCTCGGTGTTTTCCTTTCTTATAATGATGTTCAATATTCCTATTCCAGGGGGAACTACGGGACATGCCGTCGGGGCGGCAATCGTTGCCACGCTGCTTGGGCCATGGACAGCAGTAGTTGCGGTCTCAGTGGTTCTAATCGTTCAGGCTATTGTGTTTGGCGATGGCGGGATAACTGCAATTGGTGCGAATTGTTTTAACATGGCAATCCTAATGCCATTTGTCTCATCATGGGTGTTTAGACTTGTCAGAGGAAAATCCTTAGACGGGGCAAGATTATCAGCAGCGGCATTTTTATCAGGTTATGCAGGACTTTTGGCCTCAGCGCTGGCAACGGCTGTTGAGATGGGAATTCAACCAATAATCGCTGCAGCCCCGGACGGCACGCCCCTCTACGCACCATATCCGCTGTCGGTCACAATCCCGGCGATTGCAGTATGGCACATATTTTTACTATGCATTGTCGAGGGTATGTTAACAATGTTGTTGTTCAGGTATTTCTATAAACATGAACCGAAGGGCCTGTATTGGGCAAACTCTTCGGCAGTGGGAGGAGGACGCACGTGATTCAGAAGAAACTGTGGATAGGGCTTGTGATTATGGCACTTATGGTACCAGTTGGTATTGTCATGCCTGAGAAGTTTGGGGCTGCCGGGGCATGGGGGGAGTGGAGCGCTGAGACACTCAGCCAGATGCTGGGCTATCTCCCTGATGGGCTGCGCCGATACGCCGGTCTCTGGAATGCCCCTATTGGGGACTACTCTGTCGCCTCGGGCAGCGATAACGCATTCGTCAAATCATTATCTTACATTGCCTCGGGCCTTATTGGGGCTGTTATTGTCGGTCTTTGCGTCTTTATAATATCCAGGACAGCACTCAGGCGTGAATAATAAGGTACCGTCTTTCTTGTTGACATCCCAGCCGCCTCCAGAGGTTAGAGTCGCCAGGGTTAAGGGTTCATTCATAGACAAGGGAATCGGACATATCTCAAAGTTTTATGAGACAGTCTTTTTGCAGTGGGAGTTATCGCGAAAGGACGGCCTGTTTCAGCGGTTAAACGCCAGGACAAAGGTGGTGTTTCTGGTGTTTTATATATTTATTGTCAGTGTGAAAAAAGATGTGTCGTCGGAAATATTGGTTGCGGTGTTTATTTTCCTGTTTGTCTTACTGTCGAGGGTTGGGATTTTTAAGTTTTATTGGAAGATATTAATTGCCGGGTTTTTATTTGGAGTACTTGCCGGACTTCCCGCCACGCTCAATGTGATAACACCGGGGGAGACGGTTTATAAAATTTTAGAACTACAGCGGGCGCGTGATTTTTGGATATACCATCTGCCGGAGACTATCACACTGACGCACGAGGGTATCCTGCTGGTAATGATGCTTACGGCACGGGTAGTGAATTCGGTTTCGATTACACTTTTAGTAGTCAGTACGACCTCGTTTTCAGATATTTTAAAGGGGTTAAGGGTCTTCAGGGTACCTGAATATTTTTTGATGATACTGAGCCTGTCACAAAAGTACGTATTCATATTTTTAAAGATGCTCCGCGATATGCACTCAGCGAAAAAGGCGCGTCTCATAGGCGCAGCGGACGCCGCAGGCTGGATACCTGGAAGAATTACCTTCATATTCAATAAAACGCAACTCAGGTGTGAAGACATGTATAAGGCAATGGCCGGGCGCGGGTTTACAGGAGAGGTAAAACTGGCCGACTTAGAATATATAAAAACAGTGGATATCATGTATGGGGCGATATTTATAGCGTTGTGGATGGTATTATTAATCTTGTAGAATAAGGGATTCAATGGAGACGGTACTTGCCCTGAGAGGGGTGGCATATAAGTATTATGAAAAGATAACGGCCCTTGATGGCGTGAGCCTGTCGATTGAAAAGGGGCAGCGGGTTACTGTAATCGGAGCAAATGGAAGCGGGAAGTCATCCCTGCTGCAAGTGCTTGCGGGCTTGATGTTTCCACAAAGCGGCGAGGTGCTGTTTAAGGGCGAGCCGTTTACAGAGAAATCATTTAAGGATGCGGCGTTTTTGAGGCATTTCAGGTCGGCAGTCGGGTATGTATTTCAGGACTCAGACGTGCAGTTGTTCTGCCCTAGTGTGTTTGATGAGCTGGTGTTTGGGCCGCTTCAGCTGGGGTTTGATGAGCAGGAGGCGTCGGGACGGGCAGATGAGATTATGATGATGCTTGGGATAGGGGCACTGCGTGACAGGCCGCCCTACATGCTCTCTGGCGGTGAGAAGAAGAAGGCGGCAATCGGCTCGGTACTCACGATGAACCCGGAGATTATACTGCTTGACGAACCAACAACCGGGCTTGACCCGAGGACGCAGGCATTTCTGGTTGAGCTGCTGTTTACCCTAAACGACGCGGGTAAGACCATTGTGCTCTCAACACATGACCTTGCCCTTGTAGAGGAACTGCAGGGCGAGACGGTGGTGCTTTCTGAGGGGCACACGATTGAAAGAACAGGCAGCGCTGAGGCAATTCTCGCAGACGAAGAAATGCTCCTTCGGGTAAACCTGATTCATGAGCACTTCCACCGCCACAAAGACTCAGGCGGCACTATCACACATGTCCACCGTCACGCCCACGGGGATTGATACATGAATAATTCGGCAGACAACAGGGCAGCCTTCACTCCAGAATGGGTTTTCTTAGTAATAAGCGTAGTGTTTGGATATATTTTTATATTCATAACGCCCCCGTTTCAGGCCCCTGATGAGTATCATCATATGTTTCGTGCCTATCATGTATCGATGGGCGGGTTAGTTTCGTCGAAGGCGCTGGGGTCATCGGGGGCAGTGCTTCCTGCAAGTATTGGAAATACAGTTATAAACGTATCGACAAATCTTTCTCAGCACCCGGAAAATAAGCAAAAGCTCTCAGACCTGGCAAAAGTCATGCACATCCCGCTTGAGCCGTACAAGACTGTGTTTTACTTATTCCCAAACACGGCAAGATATGCCCCTGTCATGTACACCCCGCAGTCAGTAGGGATATTAATAGGAAGGCTATTTAACGCCGCCCCTATATACATCATGTACTTGGGGAGGATGACGAATCTAATCGTCTGGATAGCGTTGATATATATTGCGATTGTCACTACGCCGATATATAAATGGCTCTTCGTGCTATTGGCCCTGACACCGATGTCGCTGTTTTTGGGTGCGTCGCTCTCTGCCGATGCCTTTACGAATGGGATAGCGTTTGTGTCTGCCGCGTTGATATTTAAGGCTGCCTTTGGCAGTAGAGGTGAGGTCTCAGCGGTTGAGCTTGTACTGATTTTTTTGGCAGCGGCAATGCTTTCCCTGTCAAAACAGGTCTATGTACCGGCGCTGTTGATTTTTCTGATAATACCGGTGCGCAGGTTTGGCACGTTAAAAAAATATATAACTACCACGGTATCATTTTTTGTCTTTAATATAGCAGCGGCCTATTCGTGGTATTATCTGTCAAAGGATTTGCTTGTCCCGCTCAGGCCAAATCTTGACATATCGCCGCAGAGACAGTTGTATTCCATCACGCACTATCCTATGGACTTTGTATTTGCGATAAAGAACACGGTCGCAAGATATTGGTCTGATGTGCTGACAGATTTCATAGGGAAACTGGGCTGGCTTGATACGGAGCTTCCAGTGTACATTCATATAACGAATTGGGCGCTCCTGATTTTCACTGCCATTTCAGAAAACAACCGCGATATCCTGATAAAACTAAAAGACAAGGCGGCAGCGGCGGCGGCTGTCATATGTACAACGTCCCTGATAGTCCTCTCACAGTATCTGACGTGGACAGAGGTTGACAAAAATATAGTAGAAGGGCTGACAGGCAGATATTTTATACCAGTAACGCCTGCGCTGTTTCTATTATTTTATAACAATAAAATTCGTATAGACACGAAAAGGCCGCTCTTTGGCATTTTGATACTATGCTATCTGACAGTTGTAATGATTTCCACGATAGCGGCGATGATAACGCGGTATTATTTGTGAGGTGGCTGGATATACATATTGACCATTTATTTCCTGGCAGTGTGTTATCTGTGCTGTGCAGGCAGTCTCATTTTATCCAAAAGTCTTTTTTTAATTGGTTCTGCCTCTGTCCTAATTACTTCTATTTGTATCTTACGAGATAAGTTTTTCATTCTCTCATAATTATTTTCTCTGATTGTGTGTAGACTTTTCATTATTTTTGGCTCATTCATTGTTATCCTCCTGAATCCAACTCTGTGGGGTTAATATTTCTAATTCTTTAAACCCAAGCATCCTGTTTATTCCATTTACACCGCGAATGGTCTTTAGTTTTACCATGTGCCTGAAGTTCCAACTGATAAGGGCATCGGCTTCGTTATAAGTGGCAAGAGCTATATGAAGGGCATCGTCCTGATATTTTTGAGGAATAATACCTTCGTCGATATACTTCTGAGCCAGTGAGTAAATGTCATCATCGACAGAAACGATTTCCACGACAATCTCCATTAACTTTCCTTCCAATTCCTGAGATGAAGGTTCATTTGAACGTGAGATTTCGGCTAAGAGAACATCGGAAACAACAATGTCATATAGGCCAAGTTTTAGGATATCCCAAAACCGTACCGTGGCATCCAGTTTTTCTGGAGAGTCATTTGCAAATAAGAATGAAGGCACGGATGTATCAAGATACAGTTTGATTTTTTTCAAAGTCACTCCTCATAAATTATTTTACCATATTTCGCTCTAAGAGTTCCCGCTATGATACCTGAAAGCATTGTTATAACAATATCCACAACGGCAGCGATAATAACGCGGTATTATTTGTGAGAATATAATTAAGATAACTGAAATAATAATATGAAAATATTTGGACGAATTACTTTACTTCTTATTAATAATTTGTTAGAATGAGACACGACGGTGGATAAACAAAAGAGGAATAAATGCCGAAAATAATGATTAGCTCAACCTTTGATGATTTAAAAGGGCACAGGGAGGCAGTTATAGAGGCACTCCAGAGGATGGAGCTGCCACACGCAGCGATGGAGTTTTTTGGCAGCAGACCGAGTGAACCAGTAGATGTTTGTTATAAAGAGATCGAAAAGTGTGACTATCTCATAGGTATATACGCATGGAGATACGGCTGGAGACCCGACCCCAGCGGGCCGTCAATTACAGAGATGGAATTTGATTATGCTCGAAAACTTGGGAAAAAATGCCTTTGCTATATTGTCGATGAAAATCATCCATGTCCTGTTAAGCTGATAGAAGATTGCGAAGCCGCTAAAAAAAATTGAAAGAATTCAAATCGGAAGTAAGCGCTTTAGTTCGCAGCAAATTTACAACACCTGATGACCTTGCGAAAAAAGTCGCTGCAGATTTACATCGCGAAATTACTTCTTCTGCGGAAATAACACCTCCTCAGAAAGACGGTAAGAGTTTTTATTATCCTCCTATGTATGATAATAAAAAAGTTATAGGCCGTGATATGTTTATCAATGAACTAAGGAAAAACATTAAAAAACATAATCTGCTGACAATTTGCGGTATTGGCGGGGTTGGGAAAACGGCAGTTGCAATTGAAACATGCAAGAATGATGAGTTGGAAGGGCAGTACGATATGTTCTTTATCGCTATGGAAAGGCTTGGCGCTAATGCAAGCGAAGGCCAATTTATAGACCTGATAGCCGAAGCCATGGGACTACCCGATGATGCACGTAAGGGTCTGGATGCCCTGATAGCGGCTACCAAGGGTGAATGTGCGAAAAGACCGGTTCTCCTGCTGTTTGACAATTATGAAAGTATAGACGAAGAAAAGGGAAAGGCTGTGATAACCAGTCTCACAGGCGTAAGGCAATTAAAGATGCTGGTAACCTCAAGGCGGAAGGTTGGAATTGCAAATATTGAAAAAGAGAAAAAGTTAAAACCTCTTAATTCGGACTTTGATAAAGAGGAAAATGCCAGATTAGTAGACGTTATTAAGTCATTAGATTCATATAAAATCCTTGAGGCACGTGTACGGCTTCTGGCTGACAAGGATGAATTGGGAAGTGGCTGAAGCCGATGCGAGGCATGTGAGAAGCGTACTTGAGACCACATGCGGCATCCCGCTTGCTATAGAGTTAGTGGCAAGCAGAATGGGTGGATCGCTTACATGGCAAGAGGCGGCGGAGACGTTAAAGCAGTCGTTTGAGCTGATGGCAGTACCTGATGGCGAGTCATCTAAAGACAAGCATTCGAACATGGAGGCGTGTCTAAATTGGTCATGTGAAAGATTGTCTGAACCGGCTCAAATGTTATTTCGCGCCATATCGCTCTTCGCCAACGGCTTTAGTACATCGTTAGTTGAGAATTGTTATGGAAAATTATTTGGCGATAAAAGGCAAATCAGAGACAGCTTAGAGGAAATACTTGCGTCATCTCTCATAAGTTTTATTGACGACAAATGGAGTTTTCTGCCAATCGTACATCGTTACGCGAAGGATTTATTAAAATCAGATGACAACAAACTTATTGTTGAAGTTGTCTTTATTTCATATTGGGGTAGTTTTGTTGGGGAAAAAATAAGTTCAGAAGAAAAAGTCATGGAAAATCTGCAATTACTGGAACAAGAGCATGGACATCTTACCGAGTTCCTTAATCTGTTGCTTGCAAATCAAGATTACCATGATATGTACATACTAATTACGAATGCCATACAAGGATTTTGGCAGATAGAAAAAATGTGGGGAGATAGTATCAATTATCTGGAAAGGGCTATAGAGACTGCAAAAAATAAAGCTGAAAAAGACCCTGATGAATATCAACCGTATGTAGCCATGACCAGCAACAACCTTGCCAATCTGCTACAGAACAAAGGTAATATGGATGGTGCGAAGGAACTGTACGAGGAGGCGCTTAAGACATACGAAACCCTTGCAGAAAAGCACCCGGACGCGTACTTGCCGGATGTTGCCGGTACCAGCAACAACCTTGCCGTCCTGCTAAAGAACGCAGGTGATATGGATGGTGCGAAGGGACTGTACGAGGAGGCGCTTAAGACATACAAAACCCTTGCAGAAAAGCACCCGGACGCGTACTTGCCGTATGTTGCCACAACCAGCAACAACCTTGCCGTCCTGCTATCAGACACAGGTGATATGGATGGGGCGAAGGGACTGTACGAGGAGGCGCTTGGGATTAGACGAACCCTTGCAGAAAAGCACCCGGACGCGTACTTGCCGTATGTTGCCATGACCAGCAACAACCTTGCCAATCTGCTATCAGCCAAAGGTGATATGGATGGGGCGAAGAGACTGTACGAGGAGGCACTTAGGACATACAAAACCCTTGCAGAAAAGCACCCGAACGCGTACTTGCCGTATGTTGCCACAACCAGCAACAACCTTGCCAATCTGCTATCAGCCAAAGGTGATATGGATGGGGCGAAGAGACTGTACGAGGAGGCGCTTAGGATTAGACGAACCCTTGCAGAAAAACACCCGGACGCGTACTTGCCGTATGTTGCCACAACCAGCAACAACCTTGCCGTCCTGCTATCAGCCAAAGGTGATATGGATGGGGCGAAGGAACTGTACGAGGAGGCGCTTAAAACATACAAAACCCTTGCAGAAAAGCACCCGGACGCTTACTTGCTGAAACTTGCAACAGTATGCCAAAACTTTGCCAACCTGCTTGTGAAAACGGGCGAGGTTGAAAGGGCTGTGGTGCTTTACAATGAGGTGGAAGATATAAATAAGAGAATGAAATGAAAAGCGGCTATGCACTTTTCTTACCCTGCAAGGTTTGTGTTAAGCGGAAATCGAATAGTAAATCTATTCTCATTACTCCTTGATAAATATCATGAGATATGATATAGTAAAACTATGAGCGTGATAGCGATTCCAGAGGTGTTAAGAAAGAAGCTCGGAGATGACGGCGTAGAAGCCTTTGTCAAGGTCATTAACGAGTCAGAGGAAAATTTACGTAAAGACTTGGCTACGAGAGATGATATCACAAGACTCGAAATTAAATTAGAATCGTCTAAATCCGACATCATCAAATGGGTAGCGGCTATGCTTGTGGCGCAGGCCAGCTTAATGGCTGTCATGTTCAGGCTGCTAGGACTTCTTAAATAATCGCTATATAATTTCTACAGGTGCTTCCTGTCCCAAAATAAATTACTTCAACTCGCTAAAAATATTTAAAATAATGTTGACAATGTTTTTTTATTACTATATAATAATCGCTTCTATGGACAATAGAGGCCCGTAGACAGGACGTTGTTGAAAAAATGCTGGCGATAACGTATGATATAATGACAGATGTAGTGGCCTTACGCTATGGAGAGGTACCCGAGTGGCCAAAGGGGACGGGCTGTAAACCCGTTGGCTCCGCCTTCGGAGGTTCGAATCCTCCCCTCTCCACCATTTATTTTGCCGCCGCTTATCAGTTTACGGCAGGTTATCGCGCGGGAGTAGCTCAGTGGTAGAGCGTCAGCCTTCCAAGCTGAGGGTCGCGGGTTCGAATCCCGTTTCCCGCTCCATATATGACGGGTGCCCGTCATGTATTGCTGCCATGAAAATATTACGCTATGCCCATGTAGCTCAGTCGGCAGAGCACATCCTTGGTAAGGATGAGGTCACCGGTTCGATTCCGGTCATGGGCTTATAGTAAGTTTAAAATATATTGGATATTAACAGGCTTCTAAAGTAAGGAGGACAGACAATGGCAAAGACCAAATTTGAGAGGACAAAGCCGCATGTAAACGTGGGTACAATTGGGCACGT
>JAMOAZ010000040.1:0-1215 GCA_039908505.1 Nitrospirota bacterium | reverse complement strand
CTACTCCAACACTTCCGTAACGACGCCGGCTCCAACTGTTCTGCCGCCTTCTCTTATTGCAAAGCGCAGCTCTTTCTCCATCGCTATCGGTCCTATTAATTCTATCTTCACACTTATGTTATCTCCGGGCATCACCATCTCCACTCCTTCAGGCAGCTCCACTACTCCGGTTACGTCTGTTGTCCTGAAATAAAACTGCGGCCTGTATCCCTTGAAAAACGGCGTATGCCTTCCGCCCTCTTCCTTTGTCAGCACATAGGCCTCTGCCTTGAACTTCGTATGCGGTGTTATGCTCCCAGGCTTTGCAAGCACCTGCCCGCGTTCCACCTCATCCTTGCCTACTCCCCTTAACAATGCACCAATGTTGTCGCCTGCCCTTCCTTCGTCCAGCAGCTTTCTGAACATCTCAACCCCTGTGACAACCGTCTTTCTCGTCGTCCCAAGACCGACTATCTCCGCCTCATCGCCTACCTTAACTATGCCGCGTTCCAGTCTGCCAGTTACAACCGTCCCTCTGCCGCTTATTGAAAACACATCTTCAATCGGCATCAAAAACGGCTTATCCAGCGCCCTCATCGGCTCTGGGATATAGGCGTCTATTGCGTTTGTCAACTCCAGTATGCAGTTATACTCAGGCGCATTTACATCCGTAGATGTACTTTCCATACCCTTTAACGCGCTCCCCTTCACTATTGGTATCTCATCGCCGGGGAAGCCATACTTACTTAACAATTCCCTCACCTCAAGCTCAACTAAATCCAGAAGCTCTGGGTCATCTACCATGTCCGTCTTGTTCATAAACACTACGATATACGGCACGCCAACCTGTCTGGCCAGGAGTATATGCTCTCTTGTCTGAGGCATTGGGCCGTCAGCCGCGCTTACTACCAATATTGCGCCGTCCATCTGTGCCGCACCTGTTATCATGTTCTTAACATAGTCGGCGTGACCGGGGCAGTCTACGTGGGCGTAGTGGCGCTTGTCTGTTTCGTATTCCACGTGTGCTGTGGCTATAGTTATACCCCTGGCTTTTTCTTCGGGGGCGTTATCTATCTGATCGTATGCCGTGAACTTTGCCTGTCCCTTCATGGCCAATACCTTAGTTATCGTCGCCGTCAATGTCGTCTTGCCATGGTCAACGTGCCCAATTGTACCCACGTTTACATGCGGCTTTGTCCTCTCAAATTTGGTCTTTGCCATTGTCTGTCCTCCTTA
>JAMOAZ010000004.1:0-113255 GCA_039908505.1 Nitrospirota bacterium | reverse complement strand
TTAATAGATCGATTGATATGATGGAGGTGAGTATGCGCCTGTTCGCAAGATTTAGAGTTAATGGAAATATTAATGAACTACTATCTATCTTTAGGTGATACTCTCCTTTGTACAGCCCTGTTGACTTAGAAAAGATATTCGGGGTATTTTTAAGTATGTGTCTGCTGGAATATCAGAATATATTGCAGTATGAACAGTTGGAGGTAATATGGATTTGGATATTGATAAATACTGCCTGAGATATGCTTTGGACGATAACTATCATACATTGTGTTCCAACTGCCTGACTGATAATGTCATATCCTTCGACACTATTGAACACAACTGCAGCCACTGCTGGCAACCCATCAATATACGCCGTTACCCAATCTCCATCATTGCCATCAGAGGCAATCATGTAACCTCGGCTGTCATAAGAGACCATGTCGGTCTACGCGTCGTGTGCGGCAGCTGCGGGCTGATTATCTATGTCAGGTGTGAAGGCGAGGAGTTCATAAACTGTATCGACTGCGGTATACAGATAGACTACAGCAGCTACCCTGACGGCTAATCAGGAAATCAGTGTCCGATGTGAAAACACCGTGGCTGCTTTCAACGGCAAACAGTTGGCTGGCGGCATGAAAAAGATACTGAAAATAATACTTAAGATACTGGGCATACTATCTGCCTTATCAGCAGGTTTGATTATTCTTGTCATCTGGTTCTATACAAAATTACCCCAATATGGATTTATAGATAAGACAGGGAAGATTGTAATTAGCCCTGATTATGAACATGCCGGAGACTTCAGCGAGGGGCTTGCATGGGTGACGAGGTACAGAAAATGGGGTTTTATTGACAAGACAGGAAAGTTTGTTATCTCGTTATTAGATGAGGAAGATTTCACTGTCCCACCTGAAGATATTAGCTTTAAAGAGGGGCTTGCAAGGGTGAGAAAATCCTGGAAATGGGGTTTTATTGACAAAACAGGGAAAATGGTTATATCTGCTGTGTTTGAAGACAGCAGGGACTTCAGCGAAGGTTTTGCTGCAGTAAAGAACTCAGGGAAATGGGGTTATATTGATAAGACGGGAAGATTTGTTGTAAAACCTGATTATGAAAATGCCGGAGACTTCAAGGAAGGGCTTGCAAATGTGAAAAACTCAGGGAAATGGATTTATATTGACAGAACAGGACTCATAATTTTTGAGCCGGGTTTTGATGATGTTGCAAATTTCAAAGAAGGGTTTTCAAGGGTTAATAACTCAGGGAAATGTGGATTTATAGACAAGTCAGGGCATTTTGTAATTGAGCCGATTTTTGATAATGCCACTGAATTCAAAGAAGGGTTTTCAAAGGTGAATAAGTCGGGGAGATATGGATTTATAGACAAGGCTGGACACAAAATTTCCGAGCTGGTTTTTGATGACGCTGAAATCTTTAAAGAAGATATGGCAAAAGTTAAGAAGTCATGGAAATGGGGGTTGATAGACAAGACAGGCCGGATTATTGTAGAGCCGGTTTTTGCAGGGATCAGGGACTTCAGCGGGGGGCTTGCCGGTGTGAACAAGGATGGTAAGTTAGGTTACATAGACAAGACAGGACACATCGTCATTGAGCCGGTTTTTAATGATGTCAGAGAATTCAACGAAGGGCTTGCCGAGGTGAATATATCCGGGAAATGGGGATTTATAGACAAGACAGGACACATTGTAATTGAGCCGGTTTTTGATTATGCCTGGGGCTTCCATGAGGGGGCTGCATTAGTGCATAAGTCAGAAAAATATGGCTATATTGATAAGACTGGACGTATTATTATAGAGCCGGTTTTTGATATTGCCAGGGACTTCAGTGACGGGGTAGCCATAGGGGTGAAGTCCGAAAAATTGGTTTTAATAGACAAGAACGGGAAATATAAAATAGTGTCAGATTATGATGCTCATTATGGTGACGAGCTAGACTTCAAAGAAGGTCTTGCAAAGGTGAATATATCAGGGAAATGGGGATTTGTAGATAAGACGGGACGCACTGTTATAGAGCTTATTTATGATTATGCCAGAGACTTCACAGAAGGGCTTACCGCTGTTAATAAGTCAGGGCTATGGGGATTTATAGACAAGACGGGGAAATTTATTATCAAGCCAACCTTTGATGATACCGTGGGCTTCAAAGAAGGGGCTGCAAAGGTGAAGAAGTCTTGGCGGTGGGGGTTTATAGACAAGACAGGGCATTTTATCGTCGAACCAACTTTTGACGATGCCGGAGATTTCACAGAAGGGATTGTAAAAGTGAAGAGAGCAGGGCGATGGGGTTTTATAGACAAGACGGGAAAAATTGTTGTTGAGCCAACTTTTGATGACGCTGGAGATTTCACAGAAGGGATTGCAAAGGTAAAGAGGTCAGAGAGGTGGGGATTTGTAGATAACTCTGGAGGCATAGTCACAGACTCTATTTTTAAATACGTCGGGGACTTCAGGGCAGGGCTTGCCATGGTGTGTATCCCTGATAAAATAGGTTTTATAGACAAGATTGGCAATACAGTTATCGAGCCGTCATTTGACGATGCAAGTGACTTTAATGAAGGGCTTGCTGCTGTGAAGAAGTCCGGGAAATGGGGTTTTATAGACAAGGCAGGGCACATTATTATCGAGCCGTCATTTGACGATGCAAGTGACTTTAATGAAGGGCTTGCTGCTGTGAAGAAGTCCGGGAAATGGGGTTTTATAGACAAGGCAGGGCACATTATTATAGAGCCGTCATTTGACGATGCTAGGGGCTTTAATGAGGGACTTGCAAGGGTAAGGATTTATAGGCGTATCGGATTTTTGCAGATTGTTGACTTCATCGATATTCTTAGTGTTTTAAGCAGACATATCTGGGAAATGAGATAAAATAGCCGGCCTAAGCCGGTTATCAGCTTAACCTCTTTTTAAGATATTCTCCGGTAAATGAACGCGGGTTTTGCATAACCTCCTGAGGTGTTCCTTCTGCAACAATATATCCACCGTGGTCACCGCCTTCTGGTCCGAGGTCTATGATATAGTCAGAGAGCTTAATCATGTCGAGGTTATGTTCTATTACAATTACCGTATTGCCAAGCGACACGAGGCGGTGGATTATTCGCAGCAGCCTTTGGATATCGACGAAGTGAAGCCCTGTAGTGGGTTCGTCAAGTATGTAGAGTGTCTTGCCTGTTGCACGTTTTATCAGTTCACGTGAGAGTCTGAGGCGCTGTGCCTCACCGCCTGAGAGCGTAGTGGCTGGCTGCCCAAGTTGTATGTAACTGAGACCTACCTCTTCAAGCAGCATCAGTTTTTCCTTTAATGGTGCAATCGGTGCGAAGAACACGGCTGCCTCGCTTACTGTCATAGAAAGTACATCGGATATTGTTTTTCCCTTGTAACGAACACGCAGTGTCTCGCGGTTAAACCTTTTACCGCCGCATGTGTCGCATTGGACATGGGCGTCAGGCAGGAAGTGCATCTCATATTTTCTTATCCCTGCCCCTTTACATACCTCACATCTGCCGCCTTTTACGTTAAAGCTGAACCGGGAGGTTGTGTATCCCTTTGATTTCGATTCAACGAGGTTTGAAAACAGCTCCCTGATGTATACGAACATGCCGGTATAAGTTACGGGGTTGGAGCGCTGGGTCTTGCCAATAGGCGATTGGTCAACGCTTATCACCCTGTTAATCAGCTCTGTGCCGGTTATCCCCGTGTGCCTCCCTTCCTGAAGTCTGGAGTGAATGCCGGGCTTCATAATAGAATTGCAGAGGGCAGGGTAGAGCGTGTCCAGAATCAGCGTACTCTTTCCTGAGCCGGAGACTCCGGTTACGCAGACGAAAACCCCAAGCGGGATTTTAACGTCGATCGCTTTCAGGTTGTTTTCACATGCCCCTGTGATTGTTATGATGCCGGAGGGTTGGCGCATAGCACCGGGAATATCACTAGGTATATCAATGATTGCGGCACGGCTGAGATATGTGCCGGTCAGTGAATTTTCGTTTTTCATTATCTCATCTGGGCAGCCTATGGCCGTAACATAACCCCCTCTGAGCCCTGCGCCCGGTCCCATATCAATCACCACGTCGGAGGCTAATATTGTCTCTTCGTCGTGTTCGACGACAATCACTGTATTGTCTCTGTCACGTATGTCCTTGAGTCCGTCGATTAGTTTGGCGCAGTCGCGCGGATGAAGCCCTATGCTTGGCTCATCAAGGACATATAAGACGCCGGACAGTGAGGAGCCAAGCTGTGTGGCAAGGCGTATGCGCTGTGCCTCACCGCCTGAGAGCGACAGGACAAGCCGGTTCAGCGTCAAATAGTTCAGGCCGACCTTTTCCATAAACATGAGGCGGTTGGAGATTTCTCTGAGTATTCGTTCAGCGATGAAACTGTCTCTGTCGTTGAGCGTTAGTGACATGAGGAAATCTCCAGCGGCCTTTATGGACAGTTGAGTGAGCTGTCCGATATTAAGTCCTCCGATTTTTATACTCAGCGCCTCTTTCTTTAATCTCAGTCCGTCGCAGAGCATACACGGTTTGAGCGAGAGCAGCGGGGTGTCGTCGTATTCGTTCAGGGGTTCGTGTCCAATACCTCTGCACTCGGGGCAGGCGCCAAGGTTACTGTTAAATGAAAAAAACATCGGCGTAAGTTCCGGTATATTTATGCCGCAGTCAGGACATGCCATTGTCTTGGACAGGACAATATCCCTGCTATCTTCAATCAAGTTTAGCACTACAACAGAGCTGAACCTCATGGCGGTGTTTACCGCCTCTCTGAGTTTTCTCTCAATGCCTGACTTGATTATCAGGCGGTCAATGACGACCTCTATCGTATGACGCTTGTTTTTGTTCAGGTTGATGTCTTCGGTCAAATCATGCATTTCGCCATCGATGCGGGCGCGGACAAAACCCTCGCGGCGCATGGCAAGCAGTTCCTTTGTATAAAGCCCTTTGCGCTCTTTGACTATTGGCGAGAGGATTTGAATCCTTGTCCCTTGCGGAAGTGTCTTGAGCGTCTCCATGAGGGCCTCGGTGTCCTGCGATATGATGGGTTTGCCGCAGTTATAGCAGAATGGTTTTCCTATTCGTGTGTAAAGCACCCTTAAGTAATCATATATCTCAGTAAGGGTTCCGATTGTGGAGCGCGGGCTTTTGGAGATAGTCTTCTGCTCAATAGCTATTGATGGTGATAGACCTTCGATTGAGTCCACATCAGGTTTTTGCATTTCCCCGAGGAACTGCCGTGCATACACAGAAAGGCTCTCGACATAGCGCCTCTGGCCCTCTGCAAATATTGTATCAATGGCAAGAGTGGATTTGCCAGAGCCGGAGGGCCCCGTGATAACGATAAACTTATTTCTCGGAATATCGAGGTTTATGTTTTTAAGGTTATGTTCCCTTGCCCCTTTTATAACTATATTATCTTGCATAACAATATAATCTCATAATAATTTCAACTGAGCCAATCACTAATATAACTTATTCATGGGAAACCATGCAAAGAAATATAGTGCAGAAAATATAAATATCCTTGATACACATTGCATCATCATTTAGTGTATCACCCTTCAGTCAAATATTTCTGTGTTGATTTACACCCGTCTGACCTGTCTTACAGTTCAAGCAGGAGTTTTATACTGACTGTACTATTAAGTGTAGCACAGTACAGTGATAGATGGATGTTAAGGATAAGATCATTTTATGTTGAAATGCGTTTGTCCTGTCCTGCGAGCTAGGGGGTGGTGACATTTCCTTCTGCCTTCTGATATAATACCCTGATGTACCATACACGGAGGTAACTCATGACTATTACGGAAAAGATACTCGCAACGGCAGCCGGTAAGAAATTCGTCGAACCTGGTGAATTGATAGACGCCGGGATAGACCTTGTCCTTGCTAACGACATCACCGCTCCAATTGCTATTAAGGAATTTAATAAAATTGGCGCTAAAGGTGTATTTGACAGAGATAAGATTGCGCTCATCCCAGACCATTTTGTCCCCCAAAAGGACATCAAGGCCGCTGAGCAGTGTAAGGCGCTGAAGCAGTTCTCTAAGGAACATGATTTATCCCTCTATTTCGAGGTAGGCAGGATGGGCGTTGAACATGCCCTACTACCTGAACAAGGACTTGTTGTGCCCGGTGACTGCATAATCGGCGCAGACAGCCACACATGCACATATGGCGCGCTTGGGGCATTTTCAACAGGTGTAGGCTCAACGGACGCGGCGTCGGCTATGGCAACAGGACGTTGCTGGTTTAAAGTCCCCGAGTCTATGAAATTTATATATTACGGCAAATTAAATAAATGGGTAGGAGGCAAAGACCTCATCCTGCACACAATAGGAGATATAGGCGTTGATGGCGCACTCTACCGGGCGATGGAGTTTGACGGTGAGGTAATCACAGCACTGCCGATGTATGGACGCCTCACAATGTGTAATATGGCAATTGAGGCCGGCGGAAAGAGCGGTATAGTTGTCCCCGATGATATCACAATGGAATATATACGCGGCAGGGCCAAAAGGCCATATGTGTTTTATGCCTCAGACAAAGATTCGCATTATGTAGAAGTACGTGAGTATGACTGCTCAAAGATAGAGCCAACGGTTGCCTGTCCGCATCTGCCGTCAAACACGAAGGCGGCTAAAGAATTATCAAATATTTCGATTGATCAGGTAGTTATAGGCTCATGCACCAATGGCCGCCTTGAGGACCTCAGAGAGGCCGCTGCTGTAATAAAAGGCCGCAAGGTAAACTCGAATCTCAGGATGATAGTAATCCCGGCGACTCAGCAGATATATAAAGATGCTATGAACGAGGGCCTGCTGGAGACATTCATAAATGCCGAGGCCGTAGTCTCGACCCCTACGTGTGGCCCGTGTCTGGGCGGCTATATGGGTATTTTGGCCGAGGGCGAAAGGGCATTGGCCACGACAAACAGGAATTTTATAGGCAGGATGGGACATACAGGCTCAGAGGTATATCTTGCAAATCCGGCAGTGGCTGCGGCAACCGCAGTGCTTGGCAGGATTGCAACGCCTGAGGAACTAGGCCTCTGATTTGAACCCTGTAGATCATTTAGAAGAACGATTGAAGGCAAAGGGGCTGGCGCTGCCTCCTGCCCCCACACCGCTTGGAGCATATGTACCGGCGGTTATCAGCGGGAACTTGTTGTTTCTCAGTGGGATGCTGCCCCTCAGAGACGCCAGGCTCATCAGGACAGGCAAGGCGGGGCTTGATGTTACGCTTGAAGAGCTGCGTGAGGATGCAGCACAGGTTGTCCTCAATGCCCTTGCAGTTGTTAAACAGACCCTTGGAGATTTTAACCGCATAGTACGGTGTGTAAAGCTCACGGGCTATGTGGCCAGCGCTGATACCTTTTACGAACAGCCGCAGGTCATTAACGGTGCCTCAGAGCTGCTCTTTGAACTTATGGGAGAGCGTGGGCGGCACTGCCGCAGTGCCGTTGGGGTCAGTGTGCTGCCTCTTAACAGCCCCATCGAGATAGACTTTATATTTGAGATAGATAAATGTTAAAGGCATTATGTCCAGACCGGTAGTAGTAATCGTAGGCAGGCAAAATGTGGGTAAATCAACCCTTTTTAACCGGATTACCGGCGGCAGAAAGGCCATCGTTAAAGACGAACCCGGCGTTACAAGAGACAGGATTTACGGCGAGGCCGTGTGGGAAGGCCGCAGCTTTGTCGTTATCGATACGGGGGGATTTTTCACCGGCACTACTGACGACGAAATCCTTGCCGGGGTGACAAGGCACGCCCTTATGGGTATAGACGAGGCCGATGTGGTGATTCAATTGTTTGACTCGAAAGACGGCCTCACCCCAGCCGACCTTGAGCTTGCCTCACTTGTCAGAAAATGCAACAAGGCAGTCCTCTGGGTAGTTAACAAGATAGACAATCTGAAGGCTGAAGCGCGTATGGCAGATTTCTATCACATAGGAGGCACGGTGCTTGGTGTCTCGGCAGAGGGTGGGCTTGGATTTGACGAACTGATGGACGAGGTTATAAGCCGGTTTAAGCCCGGCAGTGACAGTGATAGTCCAACTGCAGAACTCCCCAAAATAGCAATCGTAGGGCGCCCCAATGTGGGGAAATCTACACTGGTTAATACGCTGCTTGGAAAAGAGAAGATGCTTGTAAGCCCGGTAAGCGGCACGACAAGGGACTCTGTTGACAGCATATGTACGTATTACGGCAAAAAATATGTCCTTATAGACACTGCCGGTATAAGAAAAAAACCTAACGTTGTCGAAGACCTTGAGAGGTTTTCTGTAGTGCGCGCCATACGAAGCATCGAAAGGGCAGACGTAGTGGTGTTTTTGATAGATGCAACAGAGGGAATTGTTGAGCAGGACAAGAAAATCGTAAGCCTGATAGACCGTTCCGGCAAGGGCCTCATCCTGTGTATTAACAAGTGGGATGCCGTAGACTCACCAGATGAGAGCTACCGCCAGTTCATGGACTCCGTAGAGCATCATTTTGCATTTGCGTACTATGCCCCAATGCTCACCATATCGGGGCTGATAAAAAAGAGGATTACAAAGATTTTCCCGCTGGTTGGCGAGATAGTGAAAGAGAGAAAAAAACGCATAACCACAGGCGTGCTAAACAGGTATGTTGAGACATTGAACAAGCAGTTGCCAGCATATAAGGGCAAGCAGACGAAGGTATTTTATATATCTCAGGTGGCGGTAGAGCCGCCCCAGTTTGCGGTGTTTTTAAACTATCCCGAGGCCATCAAGGACAATCACATGAGATATATTGAAAAACTAATCAGACAGGGATATCCCTTTAATGGTACGCCCATACGGGTGTATATAAAAAAGAGAAACAGATGAGACAGGGAGTTTAACACTATGGACAAGCAAGGGCTAAAAGTTCTGTTTCACGTCAACGAAATGGAAAAGTGGGACACTGCATTGGGCAACATAACGAATCTGATAAAGGATGTAGGGCGTGGAGGGGCAGAGATAAAGGTAGTCGCTAACGGCCCGTCTGTGGCTGCGTACAGCGACTCATCGAGACTTGAGGTTATGAAGGCCCTTGCAGATGATGGCGCGTTGTTTATGGCGTGCCGCAATTCGCTGAGGAAAATGTGTGCTGGTACTGATACGTGCCTGACAGAGGCGGCGCTTCCTCCATTTATTAAGATAGTCCCAGCCGGTATAACGGAGATAGTAAGGAGCCAAAGCGAAGGCTTTGCGTATGTAAAACCATGACAAAGCCCCTGCTTTCAGAGAGGCTGAGGCCCGGAGATACAATAGGGCTTGTATCCCCCTCTGACCCCGTCACAGGGAAACTCCACATGGAGGAGTTAGAAAAAGGGATAAGGTTTTTGAAAAATATGGGGTTTAACGTCGAGGCGGGAAAAAACATCTGCTCCCCCGACCCATGGGCCAGGGCGATGGATATAAATGAGTTTTTTGTCAATAAAAAAATCTCTGCTATTGTTTCAACACAAGGCGGAGATAGCGCACAACACCTGCTTCCTTATTTTAAATGGGACAATATTGCTGAAAACCCGAAGATATTTGTGGGATTAAGCGATGTAACCGTAACGCTTAACGCCATTAATAAGAAGACCTCGCTGGTGGTGTTCCACGGAAGCGACGCCAGATATTGTTTTGGCAAATACCCAATGCTTGAAGTGCCATCACCTCCTGATTACGGGAAAAAGGAGTTTCTTGACCGGTTTGTCAGCCGTAAAATCGGAGAGATTCGCAAGGCACGGCAGCGTAAGACCGTAAGGGGAGGGAAGGCCGAAGGCAGGCTTGTAGGTGGAAATCTCCGCTGCTTATTAAAACTCATGAAGACGGACTTATGCCCGGACTTTCAGGATACAATATTAATGCTTGAGGCGCTTCGCATAACCGAAGACCAGTGCGCGGCCTATTTTAATGAACTAAAATCATTTGGCGTATTCAATAAGATCAAGGGTGTTGTGGTTGGATTTGTCTATAGTATGCAGGTGGAGTTCCCCGATGAGCCGCAAATGGAGGATATCCTGTGTGAATTTACGGACATGTATGGATTCCCTATTCTAAAGACCAACGATTTTGGACATAACACGCCAAACACTGCCCTGCCAATCGGGGTCAACGTGTCAATTGATGCAGACGAAAAGAAGTTCGCCATACTTGACCAATGCCTTAAGTAAGCGCCTGTTCTGGTTCAGCCGCTAACAGCAGCGTTGAGTACAGCAGACCTCCAAAAAGCCAAAACAGAGGATATGTATAGTCATAGTCAAAGCATCCGTGAACTATGACGGCGGCAAGTGTAGACATAAGACACATCGACATGAGCTGCATATAGGTTTCTTGGAGCTTTATCAGCTTTAAGTAATGTTTGATTATAGTGTAAAAAGTCAAAAAAAACATTGCGAAGCCAATAAGTCCGAAGTCGAACAAAAATGAAAACGGCACGCTATGGGCATGAGGAGTGTTGTAGAGATACTTATAGCTGCCAATACCGATACCGACAGGCCATTTAGTGACTAAGCCGGAAAAGCCATGACCCCAAATGGTGCGTCTGCCCTGTCCTGCCGTCTCGCTTTTTGATAGCCCGGGGTCTATGATATCGCCTGAGTCGACAATCTGCCCCCCAATCCTGAGAAGTCTCATTATGGTAGTATCCTTACCTGCTATAGTCGAAAATATCTTCTGCTCTACTACATAAAACACCAAGGCTGTTGCAAGGAGTACGACGACATATCGCGTAAAGTGCTTCGATGTCCTCTTGTTGACAAACAAAAAACACATTGCCATAACAATGAATGCCCCAGCCCCAGCCCTGCTTTCTGTCCCAATCACGACGGAAAGGCCGATGACGACACATAGACCCAAGAATATCTTCGATTCCTTTGTTTTTACGGTTAGAAAAAGGGCAGTAGCAACGCCAATAAAGATGTTCATCAGTGTGGCTGTCTCATGTGCATCCTGAAGGCCGTGTGCCTGTTCGGGCGAGCCATCGGAGGCCAGCAGCCCTCCATAAATACGTATTCCATAGACAACATCCCCTATGAAACCGTAATCTATATATGTATCCAATGCCCTGAACCAGTATGACAACACTGCCTCTAAAAGACATGAAAACAACAGGCACCAGAGAATTTTCCTATGGGCATTCTCTGCAACCGCCGTATAAACGACTACGGTAAAGAGCATAATGTTCGATACAAGATAGTAGTACTGAGAGATGCCATGAAGCAGGTTCTCAGTCCAATAGAGCGTAATAGCTGCGTAAACTGCAATTGCGCCAAACAATACTCGTATGTCTGCCCTCAGACGTACATTGTTCAACGAAGCCCATCTATGAAGTACAAACCCTGCGCATGTCATAAGTAATACCGGCGTGTAAAGTGGCATAGCGTTTAAATAAAACTCCGATTGTTTGAATATGAAATGAATATTCCATGTGCCAGTAAATGCGAAGTACACGGTCTCACGCGATACTGGTACAAGAAATATCAGGCAGTAGACGCCCCATGTTGGTTTGATAAGAAAAAGGACAGATAAGACAATGAGCAGGTTAACTGAGAATACTACATAAAATGGATACAGGGCACATAGGGCAGCGTTGCACGCAAGATACAGTAACATCACTGAGTATATGACATAGTGCTTTGCGGCAATGTGTTTAGGCATCCAGAGTGGACACGCCTTTTCTGAAGAGATCATCTGTCCTCTTCTATGTACACCGGTGCCGTGTCTGGCTTGATTGTTAAATCTCCGCTTTCGTCTGTGGCTGCGGCTGAGGGTACAAATGCGCTGGTATAGTTTCGTACCTGAGTACCTGTGAGCGCTTTAGCAGGGATAGATGTTGTTATTTTCACCTTTGACGTGGGGTCAAGTTTCAGGGTTATAGTTTTAGCTGCATTTTTGTCATCGCTCCATACTACCCAAATACGTCTGCCGCTTTTTAAGAATTTGCAGACGAATACGCCGTCTGAGTCCATTACTACCTCAGTCTTTTTCCAGTCTGAGCCGTCGAGGGTTTCAATCATCTTTTTATAGGAGTAGTAGGCAAGTTTTTTGTGTGATTTGCCGGAGTTTTTCCAGTTACTTACAAGGCCGTAGTAGTTAAAGGGGTCGTTGGGGTTACCGGCAAACTTGTAAAGCTCCATAACACCGTTCCAGAATATCTTGTTGAAACCGATAGAAATGGCATAGACATAGGTCTTGACTAACCCTATGGCCTGGTCTGTTTCTGTCTGCGGGGGAAGAGTAAGCTGTTCAGAGGGGCGGCTTGGGGAGCCGTTGTACATAGCGGTCTCCAAAAAGACCGGCATCTTATCAACATTGACGCCATAGCTTTGGAGTATCTTTCGATACACGTCCAGACGAGTTTTTATCACCCTGTAGTCTTCCAGTGAGTGTATGTGCTGTTTAATTTCAAGGACATCGAAATACTTACCGGCGTTATGGTTTAGAATATCGCGTAAGAATCTGCTGTTTAAATCCCCTGTTGATGCGTTAGTATCTGCCCCCGGCAGTCCGCCAAGCACGACAGAGCAATCAGGGCATTCGGCCTTAATAACTGAATAGGATTTCCTTAGAAATTGGGCATACTTATTGGCGTGGTCAGCCCAGCTTGAATGTTCACCAAGCGGTTCTGTGTCAATTTCATAGTATTTTACACGGTTTTTTAATAAGCTGATTTGTTTTTTAAGAGCTGGCAGATAATGGTCATAGTTTATATCAGGCGGTGGTATATGTGGAGAGGAGCCAACCCTTGTGTAAATATTTACATTGCCGGGGAGATTTTTCAGTTCAAAGGCCATCTCCTGTACCCAGGCGACGCCGAGGTCGGCAAGCAGCTTGTTAATCTCTTCCTTTGAAATCACATCGCGAGAGGCCAGCTTGTCTGACAGCGGGGCAGCCCAGTACTCATAGGGGCCAAATATACCGAAAGGGGAATCATAACGGCTGGGGCTGCCAGTGCCGCCTAAGGGGGTTTCATCCGGGGCTGGAGCCAGAGCCGGAGATGGTGGTGAGACACCAGCCTTTAATAAAGCAATCCCCTCGGTTATGAGTTTGAATGACAGGGCGTGGTTTCCCCTGGTGAATGCCTCTTTAGATTTTTCATCGATTTCGAGTGCCTTAGTGATTATATCTTTATTTGTCTGTCGTGCGAGAAGTTCTTTGAACTCGGCAATTTTAGCATGGATTTCGGCGAAGTTTGGAGGCGGAGGGTCTGCCCGCAGCGCGGGGACGTATAAAAACACAGCAAACACTAATAGCACTAACGAAAAAGTCTTCACGCGGCTCCTTCAAGTGGCACTGCCGACATTATACACGTAAATATTCTACCAGAAAGCGCCGCTTCTGTAAACAGGGCAAACAGACTATACGTGTATTGTTGTCATAGCGGATATAGCACTATAGCTGTCCTCAATTCATTGACCATTTCTATGCTATCATGCTCTCTATTAGCCCATGAGCCAAAGCTCTGTTTAGCCTTTGCTATCTTCTGTGCTTTTAGGTATTCTCGTAAGGCGGCAGCGACAAATCCACTGAAGTTATCTGTATATTGCTGAATCTCATTTATAATATCTTCCGGCAAGGTCACAGACCTTCTTATCACAAATATCTCCCTCTTCCTATATTTACAATAACAGAAACAAGTAATATTATCAAGTGTTGCAAATATTGTATTTTCCATGTTTATATAAAGCGTGCGTATTGACTTTTACATTTGTTTATACTAATATTCATATAAGCATATTTCAACACAGAGCTGAGGGGGATAATGGCATCGACGGAGTTTAACTGGCTACACTTGTCTGATTTGCACTGGGGCGGCAAAAATTCAGTGACTTTATGGCCGCAGGTCGAAGAAGAGTTTTATAAAGATTTAGAGAAAGTTCATAAGATGGTTGACCAATTCGATGTCGTTATCTTTTCTGGTGATTTAACTAATCGCGGAACAAAAGAGGAGTTTAAAGCGCTTATCATACACTTACAAGAATTATTTAAGCGGCTGAAAGAACTTGGTTCTGAAAATGTAAAATTTCTGTGTGTGCCCGGAAATCACGATTTAGTGAGAAAATATGATTGTAAAGAGGCTAAAACTTTAGCAAGCTGGTTCTCAGACGAACAAATAAGAGAAGAATTTTTTGGTGAACCAAAAAGCAAAACAAGATCATATATAAAAAAGAGATTTGAAAATTATAAAAACTTTCTGACAAACTGCGGTTTACCATTTCCTGATGATATTAACTATGAGGTTATTATACCAGGTGATTTCTCTGCCACTATTGAAAAGAATGGGTGCCGGTTCGGTTTCATAGGTCTCAATTCTGCTTTTTTGCATCTGTCGGACGAGGCCAATAAATACAATATAGCGGTAGATGTTAATCAGTTTAACGGTGTTTGTGCTGATCAAAGCACACAACGCTGGTGTAATGAAAATACAATAAATATGTTAGTAACCCATCACCCGCCGGAGTGGTTAACAGGTGCTGATAAAAGTACAGAAGTCCACAAATTGTTCAAATCTGACATAGCCAAATCCGGTAGGTTTCACGCCCATTTGTACGGTCACGTACATGAAACGAAAAGTACGATTATTTCTGTTGGAGGCGGCAGCTATAGACGGGATTTTCAGGGTATTTCTTTGTTTGGATTGGAAAAAATAAATGGTGAAACTAAAAGAATCCACGGCTACAGCGCTGGCAAAGTCATAATTAAAGATGGACAGGGCAGGATTAGGTGGTGGCCACGAATAAGAAATAAAAAGGATGATGAAAGCTATGTAATTGAAAGGGACATCACGTTCCATTTAAAAGAAGATGGCGGCTACTTTGAATCAGATATTTTTGTTGTAAAGAAATGTAATTCCAACCCTCCAGACACACCTCCTCCCAAATCAACTAAGACGTGTTCTAAGTATTCTGCTGTGACTGAAGTCTTTGGGCGCGAAACTGTTATCGCTGATGTAATAACTTTACTGAAAGATACTAATAGGCGGTTAATTACCCTTTTAGGCCCTCCGGGAATTGGGAAAACAACTATTGCTTCTGTTATTGCTTCTGTTTTTAAAGATAAGGTGAATCCAGATTTTAAAGACGGTGTTTATTGTTGTTCGTGTCAAGGGATTGAGGCAAAAGACAGTCTCACTGCCACGATTAGCTCTGTGGTTACTAATAACCCTGATACTAACGAGAATATTTTGTTTGCGTGGTTAGAGAATAAAGAATGTCTTTTGATTTTAGATAATTTTGAAGACACTCTTGCAGATATGGCTAATGTGGAATCATTTATTGAAAAGTTATTAAAACAGGCCAGCGGCGTTAAACTGCTTATCACGTCCAGAGAGAGTATAAATCTTGCTGGCATAGAAAAGGTCGTGAGTGTAGAAACTTTAACACGAGAATATTCAGAGAGACTTATTAGTAAGTTGGCAGACGACCTAACATTTACTGTTTATTTAAAGACAGGAGATTTAAACGCCCTCCTTGTTGAGTTAGGTGATGTGCCGTTAGCGATAGTGCTTGCCGCGTCTAACCTTGCTTTAGGAGTTGATTATTTAACAAAGGAATTACAGAAACAAAATATTGACGTTTTAACGAAATGTAGTATAAAGATAGAAGATGCCACGAAAGACAAATGTGTTGCTAAGAGTTTTTTACTTTCTTATTCTAAAATAGAGGACAATAACGAAAGGCTTTTATTTCACATCTGCTCATTATTTCCCGCTGGACTTACAAAAGCTGATGCTCAAGAAATCCTTCCCGCGCTCAAACCAAAGAATTATGCATCGCTTATATCCAAATCTCTGATTTCGTGTCCTTGTGAAGGCACGTACACAATGCTTGCCCTCACACAAACCTATGCCTATGGGATGTTTAAGAAAATGAGCGCAAAAAATAAAAAAATCAAAGCTATCGTAGCATGCTGGATAGATTTATGTGTCAGGAAATCCATTGACTATTATAATAAGCCTCGTGGAAAGGGCACGAGAGCGATTAAAGAGCTGATTAGAGAGCTTCCAGATATGTTTAGGGTTTTGGATTACCTGATTTCAAAATCAGAGAAAGATAGTCTTTTAGAAATACTTTTTAATTTAACAGATTTTTCAAGATTTGTGGGAATCACGAAAGAGGTTATGGCTTTTTGGGAAAAAGCAAGCCAAATAGCTGTGACAGTCGGAGACATTACCAATCAGGCAAACTGCATTCAGAGTATAGGCGACATAAAATTAAGAGAATCAAGAAACAAAGAGGCCATGGAATCTTACAATAAAGCGCTGCCACTATATAAACAGGTTGGGGATATTTTAGGAGAGGCAAACTGCATTCAGAGTATAGGGCATTGTGTTATAAAAGATAACCAGACAGACATGGGGATAGAGGAAGTGTTTAAGGCTATAAAGCTTTATGAAAAAATAAATGATAAACATTCAATTGGAAATACATACATGCAACTTGGCAGGGAGCTTGAGGAGATAGAAGGATTTCAGGAAAAATCCATTGAATATAAAAAGACAGGCGAGGAGATTTTAAATAGTATTGAGCGGGCTTTGTAGGACTTTGGTTATGGAGTAATTTTGGCGGGACAAAATAATGGCTGTCAGTTGTAATACATACATTGCGGCAAACTATTATGGATTTTAAAGTCGTTATTGAGACACTGACAAACGATTTCGCCCGGTATGATATAAGTTATGCCCTGATTGGAGGTCTGGCCTTTAATTTGTGGGGAGTACATAGGTCAACCGTGGATGTGGACTTTCTTGTCCTCAGAGACGACATGGAGCGCGTAGCGGCGATTATGGAAGCGCATGACTATGAGTGCAGGTATAAGACCGAGAACGTGTCTCAGTATGTATCGCCTCTGCGTGTGTTCGGAGAGGTTGACTTTCTTCACGCATTCAGAGACGCAACTGTCGCCATGCTAAAGAGGACAACCGTAAAGACCGCCTTTTCTGGTGCATTAAACATTAATGTCCTGAGACCGGAGGACTTAATAGGACTAAAACTTCAGGCAATGAAAAACGACCCCGCCCGCCATGCTATCGATGCCTCGGACATCAGGGCGCTTATGCGCATCTCTGGAGGTTCACTCGATGTCGGAGTGGTAAAAAAATACTTTGAACTATTCAATATGGATTTCAACGATTTTATTAAAGAAGAATGAACCGATTCGACAAAAGTGATTTAGACCTCTATGAGGCATCAAAATCTGAGACGCTGCGGCTTGATATGCAGAGGGTTGCCGCGCACAGGCATAATCCATTTATGAAAAACGGCCAGCCCGACATCGACGCTATCCTTCAGTTCCTTATGGAATATAACGAATTCATAAACCACGAGCCAAAGCCGTTTCGTAAGATAATTGATACTGTGATGCTGTTATAACAGGGGCGGTTAATATACACAAATCAATCTGCAGAAATTCTAAGATATCCCTTTACACAATAATCCTGATGTGATATAATTAAGTACCTTTTTTATCGACGATATGGTTTCTCCAGTCGTTCTGGAGTCATTTCGGCCATATCGACACTCACTGCGAGAGGGGTGGCTGCTGCCAACAGCTGCCCTTCACACTCTAATATTCTAACAGCATTCTTCGGGTATGTCTATGACTTTGGTTACAGTGGTTGTTAGTTTTTTTCAGTCCTGCGGTGTATGAGCTGCGGCAAGTCAGTTGTCCGTCTCATGGCACGTCTTAAGTTGTCCGCAGGCTGCGTAGATGCCCCGCCCCTTACTCTTGCGTATGAATGCGGTGACGTGTCTGTCTACCAGGATTTGCTGAAACTCAAGGACGGTCTTCTCGTCAGGCGGCTCGAATTTGGCCGTGTCATATTCGTTAAACGGTATCAGATTAACCTTCGCGCTCAGGCCTTTCAGCAGCGCAATCAGACGCCGCGCGTCGGCCTGCGTATCATTTACCCCTTTTATCAACACGTAGCCAAAGGTTATGCGCCGCCGTGGTGATATAGGCAGCCGCCCACACGCCCTCAGCAATGCCCCAATGTTGTATTTATTGTTTACCGGCATCAGCGCTGACCTCGTCTCATCTGTAGTTGCGTTTAGTGAGACGGCCAGATTCACCTCCGGTATCTCTTTGTATAATTTCTGAAGCTCCGGCACCACGCCCGCCGTTGACAGTGTTATCCTGCGCTTCGATATTCCCATGTAGTCAGTTAATATGTTTATGCCCTTGACCACCTCGTTAAAATTCTTAAGCGGCTCGCCCATCCCCATAAATACGATATTGGTTATCTCTGAATTGGCATTGGCATCAAGCTCCCGCCGCACGGCTGTAACCTGCCCGGCTATCTCATCAGCCCTCAGATTTCTTATAAATCCCATCGTCGCCGTAAGGCAGAACCTGCAGCCCATAGCGCAGCCAACCTGTGAAGATACACAAAGCGTCAGGCGGTATTCGTCCGGTATCAGCACCCCTTCCACAGAAAGGCCGTCCTCAAGGCCAAAGAGCAGCTTTATTGTCCCGTCGGGGGAGTCTGTCTTTTTGATGATTTTTACGCCGCCTATATACGAAAAGCCCTTGAGCTTTTCCCTCAAGGGCTTCGAAAATTCGGTTATATCATCTATGCTTACCGCGTTTCTCTCGTACATCCAATGTATAAGCTGAGATACCCTGAATGCGGGAAGCCCCATCTTCTGGAACAATTCCCCAATTTCAGCGCGCGACAGCGTCTTTAAGTCGATTATGTCCCCATCTCCCAGCTCTTCAGATAGTCGCTCTGGGCCTTTGTGAGCTTGTCTATCTTTATGCCCATTGACTTTAGTTTGAGTTTTGCTATCTCGCGGTCTATCTCCTCAGGGACACTGTACACGGTGTTCTTGAGTCCTTCATGTTTAGTTACAGCATATGCCGAACACAGGGCCTGATTAGCAAAACTCATGTCCATTACAGATGATGGATGCCCTTCGGCAGAGGCCAGATTTATCAGCCTGCCCTCGCCAAGTACATATATCCTGCGCTTGTTCGGCAGTGTAAATTCCTCTACGAAAGGCCGGATTTCACGCCTTCCTACGGCCATCTCTGTCAGCGCCTTCAGCTCTATCTCTGCATTGAAATGCCCGGAGTTACACACAATTGCGCCGTCATTCATCACGCCAAAACACTTCTCGCTTATCACGTTTATATTGCCGGTTACTGTGACAAATATATTGCCAATCTTCGCGGCGTCCATCACAGGCATTACGTCATAGCCGTCCATCGTGGCCTCAAGCGCCTTCAGTGGATTTATCTCCGTCACAACCACACGTGCGCCCATCCCGCGTGCCCTCATCGCTACACCGCGACCGCACCAGCCGTAACCGCATACAACAAATACCGCGCCTGCTATCAGCCTGTTCGTCGCCCTTAGTATCCCGTCCATAGTGCTTTGACCGGTGCCGTAGCGGTTGTCAAACAGGTGCTTGGTGAGCGCGTCGTTGACGGCTATGATTGGGTAGCGCAGTACCCCCTTTTCGGCCATTGCGCGAAGCCTGATAACGCCGGTGGTGGTCTCCTCTGTCCCCGCTATGACGTTTGAGAGCAGGTCTTGCCTTTCTTTATGAAGCACGCTGACTACATCGGCGCCGTCGTCCATCGTAAGGTGCGGCGCAAAGGACAGGAGGTCCATGATGTGCTTATAGTACGTGTCGTTGTCCTCGCCCTTGATGGCAAAGACCGGAATGTCCGAGTTTTTCACCAGACTTGCCGCCACGTCGTCCTGTGTGCTTAACGGGTTTGAGGCGCAAAGGGCAACCTCTGCCCCGCCAGCCTTCAGAGTTTCCATCAGGTTTGCCGTCTCTGTCGTGACATGCAGACACGCGGCCATTCTCAAGCCTTTCAGGGGTTTTTCTTTTGAAAATTGCTCTTTTATCGACCTTAGTACCGGCATTTCCATCTCTGCCCATTCGATTCTCAGCTTTCCCTGGCCGGCAAGACCTATGTCCTTAACGTCATGTTTCACCATTGTAGAAACTCTCCTTTTTTTCGATTTAAATATGGCATAGCAATGCTATAGGCCTGCCTCTGCTCTGAGGTGGTCGGCCATGTCAGTCTTTTCCCATGTGAAATCGGGGTCTGGTCTTCCGAAGTGTCCATAGGAGGCTGTCTTTCTATATATTGGTCTTCTCAGGTCAAGCTTGGTGATTATACCCTTTGGGGTAAGGTCAAAGTTGTCCCTGATTATCTTTACTATCTTTTCGTGTGAGACCTTCCCTGTGTTTGATGTATCGACAAGGATTGAAAGGGGCTGCGCTATGCCGATGGCGTAGGCGATTTGAACCTCTGCCCTTTCTGCGATGCCTGCGGCTACGATGTTCTTTGCGATATACCGGGCCATATATGCACCTGAGCGGTCAACCTTCGTGGGGTCTTTACCGGAGAAACAGCCGCCGCCGTGTCTACCCGTGCCGCCGTAGCTGTCAACGATGATTTTTCTTCCCGTGAGGCCGGTGTCACCCATCGGTCCGCCGGTGACGAATCTGCCGGTGGGATTGACGTGATAGATGATATGCTCCTCGTCAAGCAGCTCTTTGGGGATGGTTGGTTTGATTACCTCTTCTATGATGTCTTCCTTAAGTTCTCTCAGGGTTACGTCGGGGCTGTGCTGTGTTGATACGACGACGTTATTGATATTGTGCGGCTTGCCCTCACGATACTCTATAGTAACCTGCGTTTTGCCGTCAGGACGCAGGTATGGCAGAATATCTTTTTTACGTACATCGGCAAGTTTTATGGCCAGTTTATGGGCCAGCATAATGCTTGCAGGCATCAGCTCCTCGGTCTCAGTACAGGCGAATCCGAACATAAGCCCCTGGTCACCGGCCCCGCCCGGGTCAACCCCCATGGCGATGTCAGGCGACTGCTCATGTATAGCCGTGATGACTGAGCAGGTCTCGTAGTCAAAACCGTACTTAGCCCTCGTGTATCCGATGTCCTTTATTGTCGATCTTACGATTGACGGTATATCAGCATAAGTAGATGTCGTAATTTCTCCGGCTATGAAAGCCAACCCCGTCGTAACAAGCGTCTCACAGGCCACTCTTGCAGTAGGGTCTTTCGCGATTATCGAATCAAGAATGGCGTCCGATATTTGATCAGCGACCTTATCAGGATGCCCTTCCGTTACCGATTCGGAAGTAAAAAAGTAATTCTTCTTTGGCATATCTCCCTCCTTTTTTTATGCTTTCAACATAGAATATATATAGTAACACTATTCTTAAGAAAAATGCGATTTTTTTATGACGATATTTGGGCGCGGCAGCGGTATTTATCACGACGCGTGAATAAAATATTCGACATTGCCTTTTTGCCCCCGAATGGGGCTTTCACAAACGCCGTGGACGAATAGCCCGGATGACGAAAAAAACTCCTTCATCTCATCAACGACACGCAGTCTCTTGTCCTCCTCGGCAACGATACCGCCCTTGCCAACTTGACCCTTGCCGACCTCAAACTGTGGTTTTATCAGGGCAACCACGTCGGATTCCGGCTGGAGAAACCTCACAACCGCTGGCACCACAAGCCTGAGCGATATAAAAGATACATCAATGACGACCATATCTACGCTGCATGGAATCTTTTCTCTTTCGAGATAGCGGATGTTTGTCCTCTCGATGGGGATAACCCGCGCATCGCTTCTAAGTGCCCATGCAAGCTGTCCGTAGCCGACATCAATAGCAAATACACGACCAGCGCCCCTTTTAAGCAGGCAATCGGTAAACCCGCCCGTCGATGCCCCGACGTCCATTACAGTTTTTCCTGTCACATCGATTTTGAATTCATCGAGGGCATGGGATAGTTTCAATCCTGCCCTGCTGACAAACGGCGCTTCTGTTTCTCTTACGGTTATCTCGGCAGATTCGTCAACGATATGTCCGGCCTTATCAACAGGCTGACCGGCAACTAGTACCTTGTTTTCCATAATCAGGGCCTTTGCCCTCTCTCTCGACGGTGCAAGAGCGCGTTCTGTTAATAGTATGTCGAGTCTCTTTTTCATATCTTTGCGAATGTACCGGGGTAACACAAGATTACATAACCGGCTGATTAAATAAATAATAACATATTAATCGGGAAACAGGTGTATATCACACCACACAATATTGTCAAGGACAGTCAGGCTTGAAACTCCTTTGCGTTTAATTGTAAACTTACCAGTATGATTACATATCTGACAAAGAAAACCCTTGAGATGGTTATCACATTTGTGGGGATAACTATTATAAGTTTTGCAATCATTCACCTGGCCCCAGGCAAACCCACCGATGTTTTAACAGACCTTAACCCCAAGATTACACCGGAGGCGCGCGCTAAACTGGAGAAATACTACGGGCTTGATAAACCTGTCACCACTCAGTATGCCCTGTGGATTAAGCGGGTTGTCATGCTGGATTTTGGTGAGTCCTTCTCCAGCGACCATCGGCCTGTCTGGACTAAGATAAAAGAGCGGCTCCCCATAACTCTATACATAAATATCGCATCGCTGCTTATTATACTTGTCATTGCTATACCTGTTGGGATTTCCTCGGCTGTGCGCCGCCATTCGTTGTATGATAAGGTTACCACTGTAGGGGTTTTTATAGGGTTTGCGATGCCGGGGTTTTGGCTTGCCCTCCTTCTTATGATGTTTTTTGGCGTACATCTTCACATCCTGCCGGTTGCCGGACTGAAGTCTGCCGGTTTTGCTGACTTTACGTTCACTCAAAAGGTGATTGATATATTACGGCACCTTATTCTTCCCATATTTGTTTCGGCGTTTGGCGGTGTTGCCGGGCTTTCGCGTTATATGCGGGGGTCTATGCTTGAAGTAATCAGACAGGATTATATGACTACGGCAAGATCAAAGGGCTTGACATCGAACAGAATTATCTATGTCCATGGGCTTAGAAACGCCCTGCTTCCAATTGTTACAATAATGGGGCTTTCCATTCCCGGGTTGATTGGGGGCAGCGTAATATTTGAACAGGTATTTTCAATCCCCGGCATGGGGCAGCTCTTTTATATGTCGGTTATGTCACGCGATTACCCTCTCGTTATGGGAATCCTGACTATCGGGGCAGTGCTGACGCTTGCGGGGAATCTGCTTGCCGACTTAGGCTATGCTGCCGTTGACCCGCGTACCAGAAGATGACTAACATGAAATCAACCGCAATCACAAGCAGACTAAAGGCAAACAAGATGGCCGTCACGGGCGGGATAATCGTCCTGTGTCTGTTTCTTGCCGCGGCACTGGCACCACTTATTGCACCATATGACCCTGAGGCTGTCAACAGGCACAGCGTTCTCTCAGCACCAAGCCGTGTTCACCTGCTTGGCACTGATGACCTTGGCAGGGATGTCTTAAGCCGAATGCTCTATGGGGCAGGGATTTCCCTTTCTGTGGGGTTTGTCTCAGTCGGTATAGCAACGGCCGTGGGAATTGCTGTCGGGGCAGCGGCAGGCTATTACGGCAGGGCAGTTGATGCGGCAGTTATGAGATTTGTTGATATTATGTTGTCTATTCCTACGTTTTTTCTGATACTTGCCGTTATCGCATTTCTCGATTCCAGCATCTGGAATATCATGGCCGTCATAGGGTTGACTTCGTGGATGGGGGTATCGCGTCTTGTGAGGGCGGAGTTTCTGTCGCTCAAAAACAGGGAATATGTCCTTGCAGCAAAGGCCTCTGGCGCCTCTGACCTGAGAATAATCCTCTTACACATGCTACCAAACAGCCTTGCACCTGTGATAATATCTGCCGTCCTTGGAATTGCGGCGGCAGTACTTGTTGAATCGGCGCTGAGTTTTCTGGGCATTGGGGTTCAGCCGCCAACGCCAAGCTGGGGCAATATACTTTCAGCCGGTAAGGACAATCTTGAGATAGCATGGTGGCTTTCAGTATTTCCCGGTCTTGCAATACTTATCACCGTTATGGGATATAATTTGCTTGGCGAGGGGCTTCGGGATATTTTTGACCCGCGTCTGTGGGATGAGCGCTCCTAAGAAACTAATCAAAGACTATGCTGCAGACACCCCTGACCCTGCACGCTCTGTCAATAGTCTTGATGCGTTTGCCAGGTCATGCCCGGGGCATTTTAACGCCCTCACACACAAAGAACTCCAAGGGGCGGCATTCCTGTTTGCCTACACGCAGTTTCTTCTGGCATATGTAATTAAGCATCCGGACGTATTCCTTGAAACCCTGAAAAACGTGGACTCACCTATGAATAAGTCACTCTTAAGAGATGAGCTTAACGTCAGCGCCAGTGATTCTTTTGGTGCATATCTGCGTAAGTTCAAGAAAAAATACCTGTTAAAAATAAGCCTGCGCTTTGCTGATGGCAGGGCTGACATTAAAGAAAGCATGTCACAACTCAGTCTGCTTGCCGATGTGATATCTGAGGCAGCCCTGAGGCATACCGTCACCGGCTTATGCGCCATATATGGCAGCCCCCAAAGCGATAAACTCTCGGTCATTGCACTGGGGAAACTAGGCGCCTCTGAACTGAATTACAGCTCTGACATTGACCTGATGTTTGTCTATGATTGCCCTGAAGGGCAGACCACCGGTGTGGTAAGCCCAAACGGTATGAGGATCAACCGTATTACAAACCATGAGTTTTACTGCAAGGTGGCAGAATCGATGAGTAAGCTGCTCAGTGAAAATACTGCTGCGGGGTTTGTCTATCGCGTTGATTTGCGGCTCCGGCCACAGGGAGGGAAGGGTGAGCTGGCCCTGCCCCTCAGCGGCTATGAACAGTACTATGAGTCATGGGGGCGTGAGTGGGAGCGTCTGGCGTTGATTCGTGCCCGCCTCATAGCGGGGGATGAGCGGCTTGGTAGGGATTTTCTTGACATGATTCGTCCATTTGTCTATCGAAAATACATCGACATACGCTCAATCGGGGAAATTAAGCAGTTAAAAAGAAAAATCGACTCCACATTTAACAAACACGATATAAAAAAGGGCTACGGCGGTATCAGAGAGATAGAGTTTTTTGCACAGGCGTTGCAGCTGGTCTATGGCGGGCAGGAGCCGCTCTTAAGGGAAAAAGACCTCGTCCTGGCGCTGCACCGGTTAAGCCAGAAAAATCTTATAGGCTGTGATGATTTCTCTGTTTTGTCTGAACACTATCTCTACCTGCGGCGGCTTGAGCAGTGTATTCAGATGGTCAATGACATCCAGACACACACATTGTCAACCGAACAGGACGCCCTTGAGTCGATGGCAAAAAAGATGGGTGTACCAAATTCAAAACGATTCATGGACGGCCTTCACATCAGACGCACCGCAGTCAATAGGATATATAACTCGCTTTTTGAGCACTCAAAAGAAGAAAGGGGCGCCTCTCTGCTTGATACATATAGCGAGGACACACTGACGGCAGAATTAATGGAAAGACGAGTAAAGAATCCAGGCAAGGTACTCTATTATCTGCGAAAAATTAAAGAATCAGCGAATTCGTTTCAAACGCTGGCGATGAGGCGTCTTCAGGGGGCGATAATTCCGGAGTTTGCGGTGCAGGCACTGAACTCCTCTGACCCGGAGATGGCGCTTGGTAATCTGCAGCGATTTACAGAGATAGTAGCCACAGCGGGCAGTGCATCGTATCTGGAGCTATTCAGTGCCAATAGGGGGTTGATTGGGGCACTTAACAGCGTGTTTTCAAAAAGTCCATATTTATCGTCCATACTGATGGGCAGTATCAGGTACATAGACATGCTTGCCGGTGGAACGCCGATAAGAAAGACCTTGCAGGCAATGGCCGACGAGTCGGGATTGGTGTTAAAATCAAAAGACTCATGTGCAGAACTCTTGGCCCGGTTTAGAAAGATGGAGGAGTTGAGGCTGGGGATTTTATATCTCAACAGGCGCATCGGGATAATAAATCTGATGAAGGGGTTGTCCAAGGTGGCCGAGGCTGTGCTTATGACAGCATTAAGCGATGATCAGGGAATATATGTTGCAGCATTAGGGAAGTTAGGCGGTCGGGAGATGACGATAAACTCTGACCTTGACATAATATTTATAGGAGAAGACGAGCCATCAGTCCCGTTGGTGGCAGAGCGGGCACTTCGGCTCTTGTCGTCATACACGAAGGAGGGATATACATACAAGGTTGACACGCGCCTGAGAACAGACGGCTCAAAGGGGATGCTGGTAAACTCGCTTGAGGGTATACGGGACTATTACCTGAATAATGCCAGAATATGGGAGGTGCAGGCACTCTTAAAGGCAAGGCCGGTAGCGGCGTCAATGCAGGCAAGGCGGCGGTTTATGGCAATGGCAAGGGGGGTATTTCGAGAGCGTGGGCAGCACATAACCCCTGAGGATATAATCACAATGCGCGGCAGGATAAAAAAGGAACGGCTCACAGCGGCAAACACACTTGACATTAAACTGTCGCCTGGTGGTGTGGAGGACATTGAGTTTCTGGTTCAATATTTACAGTTGAAGCATGCACGAACGCACCCAAGCGTGCTGGTACAAAACACAGCGGCGGCACTTGGCAGGCTGACAAAAAGCGGCATAATAGAAAGGCCCGACGGCAAAAATTTACTAAACGACTACCTGCTATATCGCGCAATCGAGACATTCCTACGACTGCGCGGGGAAAAGACCATCACTGCGGGCAGCGGCATATTTGAACTGATAGCGGCGGACTTCTCAGACAAGCAATATGTCAAATCCACGCTGGAGCAGTCGATGCAGGAGACGGCATCAACAGTGGTGCGGCTGTTGAGATGAATCCTCTTGAGAGCGTCCGGCGCATGGACAAAACCGCAAGGCTGATGATATGCTGTAATGATAAGGAGGACGAATTTTATGCTTGAGATAGCAAAGAAATATGTAGTCGATGAGGACAATAACAGGTTGGCGGTTGAGATTGACATAGAGACATTCAGCAAGATTGAGGAGATATTAGAAAATTACGGACTTTACCAGCTAATGCAGGATGACAAGTATGCGGAATCACTTAATCTTGAACAGGCGAAAGAATATTACAGTTCACTGTCTCAGTAATGGATTTCAGATACAGGAAACAGTTCTTAAAGGACCTTACTCACTTGCCGTTGCCGTATAGGAATTAGATAGAGAATCTTGTGTTTGAAGAACTGCCTTTGAAAAATCAGGAGTCTTTTTTTAACTTAATATCAAAGATGAAGGGATACGAGGGGTTTTATAAGATAAGGATTGGAGATTATCGCATTGGCCTATATATGTTGCCGGGCAAAGTGGAATTCAGAAGGGCGCTTCATAGAAAAGAGATTTACAGGTTTTTTCCATAGTTAGGGAGTTTGGGCAGATAGTCGCACATTCTACGCGAATATCAATCGTCCCCTCGGTTGAGGAATAGGGCGGCCTAATTCCGTTGCTGTTTCTATCCACTCCGCGATAGTGATTTCTATATTTGACAATGCCTCCTGATAAGTTGAACCATCAGCAGCGCATCCCGGAAGCTCAGGCGCCTCGGCTATGAATGCGTCATCTTCTGTACTCCAATAGATAATTATTTCATATTTATTCATTGTCATTCACCCCTATTTTGTATTTTAATATAATATTGCGGATTTGCTTAACCTGATACGGTTTCCCTTGACCATTTTTGGGCTGAATATTTATTATTTCTGCTATATCTTCTCTTGTATAAATGTGATGAGAACTCTTTATTCTTTCAACAAATCCATAGTAAATCAATAACTCTCGCAACTTACCAAAATTTATGTTTGAATCTGATGATCCACTCAATATTCGATTTATTAGTCTTTTGTACTTATTCATAATCAGTGTCTAACCGTACAACAAAACAGTCTTCAGCACCGAGTTTTATATAATATCACAAATATGAGTGGGAAGTCAAATGAATATTTATCGACAAAACACCATGTATAGTGATACCATATCACTGTGGAAACATTAAAAAGCTGTATTGATTTAACAGAAATCATCGATGGTGAGGAAATCGTGGGGCCTGGTCCATTTAGACGGCATCAGAGGACAAGCGGCAATCTTTACAATATAATTTGTAATTATGTTAAAGCGAGGGATTTAGGGCAGGTTTATTATTCACCGCTTGATATAATCTTTGAGGAAGGCCTGAACAGGCTTCAGCCGGACTTGCTATTTGTCAGAAAGGAAAATGCGGCAATAGAGCAGGACTGGATACGGGGCGTCCCTGATATGGTGTGTGAAATTATATCCCCTGGCTCATACGAACTGGATACAACCGTTAAGAGGGAAATCTATGAGAGATATGGAGTGCCGGAGTTCTGGATAGTCCTGCCAGAGTTTATGCCAAGTTCTATAACAGTGGAAATATTAACCCACGAAGGCGGCAGGTACCGACTGCACTCATTTGCAGCGCTTGACGGCGTGGTGACTTCAAAGATTATAGAAGGGCTTCACGTCAATGTCAGGGATATCTTCGAGTAATATATGGTTGATGAATATAGTTTGATGTTTATGGTATCAGATTAATATAACTTACTCGTGAGAGATTCCTTCAGAGAGTGATGCAACACGCATGTCGCCTAAATGCTCATCATATGTGTCGAAATACTGCTGTAACGCCTGTTGAATTATCCAACTCTTAGTTACATGCAGCTCTTTGGCATAGACATCGAGTGTGTCAAACACATTCTTGTCAACTTTTGCTGAGATTACTACTTTTGCAGCCTTCATAGTGTTATATGATAATATTTTAATACAAAGGGTCTATTTTCGGGGCAGTACGGGACTTGCTAACCTTGCTTTAATCTCTGTCAATCAATTAGAATTTCCCTGTCACATGTGAACATCTGGTTATGAAAAAACTTTTGTTGATATTTCTGACCGCAGCCGCGGTGTGTTTAACTTCGGCATTTGCTGAGACACTCATGGTTGCGGTTGATAATGTTACCGTTCATGATGAACCGGCGCTGGCCTCTGATGTCAGGTTTCAACTCTATCGGGGGATGGAGATAACACCGGAGGAGCGCTTACAACGCGACGGTATTGTGTGGGTTAGGTTCGATATTCGCGACCATCACTTCTGGGCAGTTGAATCAGATTCAACTGCGACGCTTTTCACAGGTAAGTTTATAATTGATTCCTGCAGCAACAGCGATAAGAAAATCCTGGTCACAAAGAAACTCCGTACACTAACCGTGTTTGTAAAAAATGACAACAACACATGGGCAGTCGATAAGACATATCCCATCGGACTAGGCAAGGGCACAGGTACACGCGCATTCACACGCGAAATCACCCGTCCATTTGCCTATCTCATCCTCATGGGCAATAAACAATATGATCTTTTTGAAAGCACCGGCGATGCCCTCAATAATGCCCTCTACGGCGATGCCGTTATTGCCCTCGATAAGGCGGCTAAAAGTCTCACCCTCTACCACCTGAAACATGGCAGGCTGGATGAGGAAACAGAGCCGCAAATCTTTGCATACGGGGAGAAAATCCTCTACAGCGATTATGTCGTCGAATTCTCCGCAGACACCTTCGATATTATCATCAACAATGAACTGTACCCAAAGATGAAAAAATTCGACCGCAATACCCCCGAAGGTACTTACTATGTCGCCAGGATAAACCCCGCAAGCCGCTTCGGCCTTGACCCGGAGACACATAGGGCACTACCGTCGCTCTACCTCAGCTACCCCAACGCCTTCGACGCTTGGGACGCCCTGCGCTTTGGTATTATCTCAATCGATGACTATACCCGCATCACCGCGGCCATATCACAGATGCAGCTCCCGCCTCAAGATACGGCAATGGGGAATCTTATCATGATTCACGGCGGTGGTGATGATGACTGGACGGCAGGATGTATCGCCCTTGATGACGAGGATATGAAAGAACTGCTTGACAAAGTCGGCCTGCACACATGCGTGGAAATCAAGTAGCGCATCATCGATGAAAAGCGTACTTGTCGGGATGAGCGGCGGGGTTGATTCCTCCGTAACTGCTTATTTACTAAAGGAAGCGGGATATGCCGTTTATGGCCTGAGCCTCATATTCTGGGAGACACGGTTTAACTCCGGCGCAGGCGCCTGCTGTTCTGTTGACTCGGTAAATGATGCGGCAAGAACGGCCTCCATGCTTGGCATCAGTCATACTACAAAGGACGTGCGCACAGAGTTTATGGAAACAGTCATCGAGCCGTTTATCGCAGGCTACGCAGACGGTCTCACCCCAAACCCCTGTATCTTGTGCAACAGATATGTGAAGTTCCCAGTCCTGCTTAATATGGCAAATCACATGGGAATAGATTTCATAGCCACTGGGCACTATGCCGTTGCAGACAATCAGCGCCTGGCAATGGCTGCAGATAAAGACCAGTCATATTATCTTTACGTACTAACCCGTGAGACACTCTCCCGCCTGGTCTTGCCGCTTGGCACCATGACAAAGGCAGAGGTGCGCAAAATCGCCAGGGGTCTAAACCTGCCCGCTGCGGCGCGCCCGGAAAGTCAGGATATATGTTTTGTCAGCGATTGTGATTATGGTAAACTGATTAGGGACTACCACGGCAGCGGCGTTTCGCGTGAGGGGCCGGTTATCGATATGCAAGGTAACCGCATAGGCACACACAACGGCCTCTATGCCTATACACCCGGACAGCGAAGGGGCATCGGCATTGCCGCCAAAGAGCCGCTCTATGTCATAGGCATAGACACGAGTACTAATACGCTTAAGGTTGGCCCACGACAGTTTGCCGAGTCCTCACAATGTATCGTTGGTGATTTAAATATGCTTGTCGATGTGAGTTTCCCTGTTGAGGTTAATGTAAGGATACGCTCAACCGGCAGGCTTGTCCCCGCCGTTGTCAGCCGTATTGATACCGACAGGTTAAGGGTTGTATTTTCAGTGCCGCAGTGGTCGCCAGCCCCAGGGCAGAGTGCAGTATTTTATGACAACAATACTGTGATTGGCGGCGGGGTGATTGTATGAACTGCAGTGATTTGTTTATAATGACGTTCGCTGGTTTGTGAAAACGGTCAGCAATATTTTAAGACTTCTTGGAGATTGAGATGATAAAGACTATTGAACTAGCTGAAAGGGTAAAACACCTGCCGCCCTATCTATTCGATAAGATTGACAAACTTAAAAAGCAGGCCAGGGCAAAGGGTGTGGATTTAATTGATTTGAGCATTGGAGACCCTGACATCCCAACGCCTGTCCACATTGTTGAGGCCCTAAAAGACGCCGCCCCGAAGCCGCAGCACCATCGCTATCCCTCATATGAGGGCATGTTGGCCTATAGGGAGGCCGTTGCTAATTGGTACTCAAGGCGTTTTAGTGTTATGCTTGACCCGGGCACTGAGGTGCTGTCATTGATTGGCTCAAAAGAAGGTATAGGTCATCTGCCGTTTGCCTATGTAAATCCTGGGGATGTCGTCCTGTGCCCCTCGCCGGGTTACCCTGTGTATTCTATTGGAACTATGTTTGCCGGTGGTGAGCCTTATTTCATGCCCTTGCTGGAGACCAACGGTTATTTTCCTGATTTATCAGCCATTGCAGCCGATGTCCTTAAGCGTACAAAACTGATGTTCTTAAACTATCCAAACAACCCTACAAGCGCACTGTGTACGGTGGAGCAATTCAAGGCGGCCATTGAGCTGGCGCATAAGTATAATTTTATAATATGCCACGATGCCGCCTACACAGAGATGTACTATAATGGTAAAAAACCGATGAGCTTTCTTGAGATAGACGGCGCAAAAGACATAGGAGTAGAGCTTCATTCGCTGTCAAAGACTTATAATATGACGGGCTGGAGGATAGGCTTTGCCGTTGGTAATCCTGATATTATATTCGGGCTTGGCAAGATAAAGACTAATCTGGACTCCGGTGTGTTTCAAGCCGTCCAGGAGGCGGCTATTGCCGCACTCGATACAGATGAGGCCGCCCTAGCGCCGCTTCGCGATACATACCGCGCCCGCAGAGATGCCCTATACGACGGCCTTAAGTCCATCGGTATTGATGCCATGAAGCCGGAGGCCACATTTTACATGTGGACAAAAGTCCCCAAAGGCTATAACTCAGAGTCATTCGCCGTCCATCTGCTTGAGAATGCCGGTATCTCAGCTACTCCCGGTAACGGCTTTGGAGCGGCAGGGGAGGGCTATATCAGATTCGCCCTCACGGTGGGCGTTGAGAGGATGAAAGAGGCAGTTGAGAGGATGAGAAAAATAATCTGAAGGCGTATATCGGCATTGGCTCAAATGTTGGCAGCAGGCAGGGGAACTGCCTGTCTGCCATTGAATTGATGTCACACTCAGGCATGACAGTAACTGAGCGCTCCGCCATGTATGAGACAAAGGCCTGGGGGGTTGAGACTCAGCCTGATTTCATTAATATGTGCGTTGAAATTGACACACAACTCACCCCTGTACAGCTACTTGAGGCATTGCAGGCTATAGAGCAGCAAACAGGCAGACAAAAATCATATAAGTGGGGGCCGCGTGAGATTGACCTTGATATCCTATTTTGTGGCGGACTGGTAATTGATGAAGAGCGTTTGAAAATTCCCCACCCGTATGCCCACCTGAGGCGGTTTGTCCTTGAGCCGCTTGCTGAGATAGCCCCAGAGTTTGTGCATCCAACGCTGGGCAATACCATTTTGTGGCTGCTTAACAGGCTTTAAACTCTGGAATTGCTTGAAAAATAATATTTTACAAGGTGGATATCTTTGTGTTATTATTAGGTAGATGAGGGAATCTGACTGATGGAAAGAAGGCGTTACCAGCGTGCAGATGTTTTTGTTCAACTATGTGTGAGGATACTTCCACTTGAAAAGCAGAGTGCGTACTTCTCGGAAATATCGGCAGCGGCAGCCGCTTCTGATATCAGCATGAAGAGTGAGTCAAATGACGCTGACATATACCCAGAATTCTTAACTGAGCTGCAGGAAAAGACCGCTTCTATGGTAAAAGTCATGGACAGTGCTGCCAGTGATGAAGCTGGCGATGGTTTTCATGACCTGCCGTACAAGCAAATAAATCTAAGTGGCAGCGGTGTCCGCTTTCTCTGTGATAATAAGTGCAGCGTAAAAGACATTGTCGAATTAAGAATGGTACTTCCACTCCAACCACCCATGCCAATATGTATTTATGGCGATGTTGTAAGGGTGCTGGAGTCAGATGACGGCTATGGTGCCGCTGCAGAGTTTATCGCTGCAAGTGATGAGATACGCCATGATATAGCCCAATTCGTCAGTGCCCTGTTGGACTGTTCATAGTCTTTACAATTTTCGTATATAGTCATTTTGGCAGCCTTAGTGGGGCATGAGCATTGTGGCAGCAGGGTTGTTTTCATTAATTAACCTGTTCATGGCACGTTCTAAGTTTTGCCGTGCTGAGACCAAGTTTGGATTTAGGGCTACTGCCATTCTGAGAAATGGTAATGCCTCAGTAGTCTTGTTCTGATACAGCAGTGCCACACCGATACCGTGGTAAGCCGTCGCATATGATGGATTTATGCTGATGGCCCTGTTATAGCTTTCTATTGCCTCGTTAATGCGGTTCAATTTTATCAGCAAATGCCCTAAGTTGACGTGTGCGGCCAAGTATATATAGTTAAACTGCAAGGCCTTTGTGTACTGTATATATGCCTCATTATATCTTCCGGCATCAGTAAGCGCTGCCCCTAGATGGTTGTGGGCAACAAAGTTTTCTTTTGTAACAGAGATAGCGCGCTCAAATAGTGTGATAGAATTACGCCAATATTTTATATGTTTATTTGTATAATAGGCAGAGGCGATTATGACCGCACATGCCAGTGCCGCTGTTATTGCTCTGCCCGCTTGAGTGTTTACAACTGTGTTTGGTATGACCATAGAGAGGATCATAAAAAGTCCTATAAATGGAATATACGTGTAACGGTCAGCCATTGCAGCAGTCCCCACCTGTACGATGCCGATAACTGGAACAAGTGTCCCGGCATACCAGAACCATCCAGTAAATAAATATGGCAGCCTTTTAATAAAAATTATAGCAGCCGCTGTAATGCTGATAAATAATACAACCGCCCCCACAACCTGTAACACTCGAAACCTTTCATCGATTGGATATATTACTGCCGATTTAGAGGGATTAAACATCATAATGACATACTTAAAGTATGATATTAATGCGTTTGCTATGCGGGATTTAAGAGGAAGAATGTCTGAGGAGACAACTGCCCCCCATGTCTTTTGCACATGATAGGTAAGCACACTTGATGCTGCAGAAAGGACAAAAAATGGTATCTTCTCAACTATTAACCTCTTTAGACTGGCGCTGCTGCACTGCTGGTGATTTGTCTGACCACCATGCCATACCCTGCCAAGCGGCCAGTAATCCATAAGCAGCAGTACAAAAGGAAGTGTAACTACCATAGGCTTGGACATCAGTCCGCAAATAAAACTCACCAGTGTGAGTACGTATCGCAGGGCGCCTGGCCTTTCCACATATCGCAGGTAGTTAAGCATTGTCAGCATCCAAAAAAATCCGCTCAGTACATCTTTTCTCTCAGCTATCCACGCAACACTCTCCACATGCAGCGGATGCAGGGCAAATAGTGCGGCAACAAAGCCGCTCCTCCAATGACAAGCAGTCATGCGCGTGAAAACGATAAACAGTAATGCGGAGTTTAATATATGAATAATCACAGATGTCAGATGATGACCAGCAGGATTTAATCCAAATAGTGATACATCTGTCATATGGGAAATCCACGTAAGAGGAAACCAGTTTCCATCGTTAAACACTATAAAGGCACGCCTAATGCCTTCAAAGCTCAGGCCGCCAAGCACATGGGCGTTCTTTGTGACATAGGCATTGTCGTCATAGACGGTGATGAACGCATTTCTGAGTACACCGACGTATGACAGCGCTGTGATAAGGGTAATTATTATTATAATTACGTCGGCTGCTTGCAGTAATTTGCGTGATTTTTTATTTTCTTCCATTTTAATTATTTGGAGCTGCGTTTGCTGATAAGCGCAAGCGCCCCTTTTTTATTGTTGGCAGCTTCGGTATAATCAGGGGCAATCGACAGTGCCTTGTCAAACATCCCAAGCGCCCCGTCAGGGTCTCCTGTAAGGGCCATTACCACTCCGACGCCGTTAAGGGCGCTGGGCAGCTCAGGTTTTATCTCAAGGGCCTTTTTGTATTTTCCCATGGCCTCGTCAAGTCTGTTTTGGTTGAGGAGGATATTGCCATAGGCCACGTATGATTTATTATAGAGTGGATTAATTTCAATGACCCTCTTAAAGCGCGCGGCTGCATCGTCATGTTTGCCTTTGTTCATTAGTGCAATTCCAAGATTGTGAAGTGCGTCGCAGTACTCAGGGCTTATACGTATGGCGTTTTCATAATATTGGATTGCATCGTCGTACCTTCCGAGTTCTGCGTAGACAAGCCCGAGGTTATAGTATGCGACTTTATTGCCATGTGTGACCTCAATGGCGTGTTTATATAACGTTATGGAGTTGGCCCAGTGCTGAAGCTGCTGTTTTGTAGTGACGATATAGAACGAGATTATCAGGGCAGTAACTACCGCCGCTATAATTTTAGCGTGACGAACTCCTTTAAGCAGAGCTGCCCCCCCCACGGCGGCTATGATAAACAGTCCCACAGAGGGCATATAGTTATACCTGTCCGCCAGTGCCTGCCCGCCTACCTGTACCAATCCAATGACAGGCACAAGCGTCCCTATAAACCAAAACCATCCCGTAAATAAATATGGAAGCCGTGTAGCCTTCCAAACCACAACAACCGTGATTAGTATGACAGTGGCTGCAGCCGCAATTGCCTGCATCAGAGGAATTTGGGCTGGCAGCAGATAAAGTATAGAGAGTTTAGATGGGAAAATAGTATTGAATATGTATTTTACGTATGACAGGAGCGCGTTTTCTAATCGAAAAGCAAATGGTAGATTCTGCAGGGATACCACAGAGCCGCCGCTTTTCTGGGCGATTAGTGTGACAACGGCAGATGATGCAGAGATTAATAAAAGTGGTAACTTCTCTATAATCAACGTCTTAAGTGGCCGTTGTTCACAAATATCTGGGCGCAGCTCTGGTGAGATGCCCCTTATCCTGCCAAGTGGCCAGTAGTCTAACAACAGGAGTACAAAAGGTAATGTTACCGGCATAGGTTTGGTCATAAGCCCAAGGACGAACAATGCCGTAAGCATAAAATATCCAGCCGCCCCTGGTCTTCTGATATACCGTACATAGGACAACATTGCAAGTATCCAGAAAAACGAACTCATAACGTCTTTTCTCTCTGACACCCATGCAACGCTCTCCACATGAACCGGGTGAAGGGCAAAGGCTGCGGCAATAAAGGCGCTTGTCCAATGGTTTCGTAAGACACGCCGAAAGAGCAAAAACAAGAGTACTGAATTAGCCGTGTGAAAAAAGACATTGTTCATATGATGCAATCCGGGCTTCACTCCATAGAGTTCAACGTCAGTCATGTGGGAAATCAACGTTAGAGGGAACCAATTTGCATCGTAAAAGGTTGTTAATGCCCACAAGATGTTGTCCCAGCTCAGACCACTTGTAATGCGTTTATTGTCTGTGACGTAGAGTCTGTCGTCGTAGCTGACAAAATCAAACTTCAGCACATCGGCATAAACAAGGAGCGTGAGGACGGCGATGCAGGTAATCAACACATCGGCAGTGCCGAAGGTCTTCGGCTTAATTATTGTGCCGTTGATAGGGTTTGCCAAAAGCTGCCGCCAGTTCAGACTGTCAGGTTAATAGTCAACGGGTCTCGCCTTCCTTTTCTGGTTTTTGCATCGGAGGTCGAATAGGTTCGGCATTTTTGGGATTGTGTGTATTATTCTTATTAGTGGGGTTAAAGGAATTTATCGCCCCTGCCATCAATTCCTGCATGGTGCTGACTTTTTTATAATCTTTTGGGACTTCAAACATCGAGGCCGTTGCGGCTCCTATTTTTATATCTTTTATTTCGGTCACTACGCTTTGGCCTGTGTTACCTGGCATGATGGGTTTTTTCGTTTCAGGCATTTTTACTTCATAGCGTATTATCAGACCGCCAAGGTCAGATGCCTCCCAGATTATGGCATTGTACTTGTCTTCGGGTTTGTCTTTTAAATAGTAAACAGCGTCATATTTTGTGCAAGGATGACCGTCAATAGTTTCCTTGCCTAATTCTTTCTTGTCGAACACAACGTTGCTGCTGTGTAATGATGGCATTTCGTTAGGGTCCATTGTGTGTTCAAAGTACAATTTGTCGGGGATATACATTGAGATGCTTTTTTTAGCAACAGGCATGGATATGTTGGCCAGCCCTTTGATTGCAGGGCTTTCTGTGCGTGTTTTATCTCCCATGCGGGCAAATTCAATTGCGATGCCGGTACCCATCAGTACCATCTTGCCTGTATAATTGTCAGGGGGGGCGGCAATTGCGAACGAACCGGTCATCAAAAAGGCCGCAAACAACGACAGTATGATAATTTTCTTCAGCATTCTCTATTGCTCCTTGATTTATGGGATTTATTGGATTTATTGCGGCTGGTACAGCCATACCAGCCGCGTAGATTCCCTACTCGAGTTCGATAGACTTTTTGGTAGTATCCTTTCTCTTGCTTTCCTTGGCATCATAAGCAGCCATGCAGTCGCTGCCTTTTTTCGTCAGTGAACACTGAAGATATTCGGAAATTTCAATAATACATGCCCTGATTGCCTTTCCCACAGGGGTTTTCTTATGCTGCGACATGCCGCCTGAGAACATGCCATAACCACCGCTTATGGATGAGGCTGAGGACTTAGATGATGCCTCTACTGTCCTGGCATCGACGACCTCACCGGTTGTAGCGTCTATGACCTTTAAATCTACGGCCATGTATGCCTTTGCCTCAGAGCCGCCGATGTTGATTCCAGCTATTCCTATGCCACCGCCCTGGCCTTCGGTGTTTTCTTCAAAGGCCGATACGGTTGCAGCAATAAGATACTGTGCCCCTTTGATTTTGCCTATTTTTGCCTTTGTTGCCGGGTCTATTCTTCCCGATGCGCCAAGGTCCTGCTCACCTAATACTGCATCAAGCTCTTTGCGCTCCAGCACCTGAAATGACTTCGTACTAACGAGTTCTGAGGCGAGCATATCCTGAAGGTCGCGTCCAGTCCCTGACGACCACCATGAGGCGCGGGTGTCATTGGTGAATCTTAGGACTCCAAGTCTCGGTTTTTCTTCTGCGTATGCGCTCATAACCCCTGCTGTTACCGACAAAATCAACACAAGTGCGGCTGCTAATACTTTCTTCATAACTGTGTCCTCCTTTTAGTCTTACGGTTTTGTATGCATTAGTACGGTTACAGCAGGGATTATATCACAAAGCGTACATATTTTTAAACCAAATATCGCCCGACTAAACATTTAAAAAACAGTTGACAAATCGGTATGAATATTTTATCGTACAAGTCGTCTGTAAAATACTATGGAAGATTTAAAACAAGTTTATCTGGATAACAACGCTACGACGGCCCTGGCGCCAGAGGTGGTTGATGAGATGCTGCTGTTTCTTAGAGAGCATTATGGCAATCCCTCAAGCACATATTCCTTTGGTAGCCGTGTGCGCGATGTGCTTGAGAAGGTGCGCTCCTGCGTGGCTGCGTCGATAAACGCCCTTCCAGAGGAGATAGTATTTACAAGCTGCGGCACGGAAAGTGACAATACAGCAATCTTAAGCGCACTTGAGGCATACCCAGAGCGCAGACACATCATTACCACTGTAGTTGAACACCCTGCCGTCCTGAACGTCTGCCGCAAGATGGAAAATAAGGGATATACGGTTACTTACCTGAAGGTAGACTCAAATGGAAGGCTTGACATGGAATCCTTCGCAGGTGCCCTCAGCAGCGGCACAGCCATAGTGTCCATAATGTATGCAAACAACGAAACCGGCATATTATTTCCCATGGAAGAGCTTGGTCGTATGATTGAAAGCCAGAATGTCTCCGGGGGCAAGATACTCTTTCACACAGATGCAGTTCAGGCAGTAGGCAAGGTGCCGGTTGACGTACAGAAGTTTAAATTAGATATGCTGTCATTGTCCGGGCATAAGCTCCACGCGCCAAAGGGGGTAGGGGCGCTCTATGTAAGAAAGGGGACGCCGTTTTATCCATTGCTGATTGGCGGTCATCAGGAGAATGGGCGGCGCTCAGGAACAGAGAATACCGCATCGATTGCCGGGTTGGGCAAGGCTTGCGAGCTTGCAACAAAGGCTCTCAAAGAGGAGGCTGCATATCTTGGGAAACTCAGGGACAAACTTGAGACGGCGGTACTTAGTACATGCCCGGGGGCAATTGTCAATGGCCGTACCTCAGAGCGTCTGCCAAACACATCAAGTATCAGCTTCGAACACATAGACGGCGAGGCGATTTTAATGTTCCTCGACAGTAACAGGATATATGCCGCCTCCGGCTCTGCCTGTTCGTCCGGCTCTGGAAAACCCAGTCATGTGCTTGAGGCAATGTCCGTACCTGCATCTGCAATACACGGCTCTATTAGATTTTCCTTAAGCCGCTATAACGACAGCTCCGACATAGAAAGGCTTATAGAAGTACTGCCTGGTATAATCAAAAAACTGCGGGAGATATCTCCTTTGTCCACCACATGTGGGCACTAGCTGACATCGGGACACAGCATTGATGTTGCTTCCTAACATGTTCCTGACATATTATAGTATAATATATTACTTGTTTTATGTGAGGAGGGCTGGCGGTGATTGTTAAATGCTGGGGGGCCAGAGGCTCAATCCCCGTATCCGGCAGGGATTATCTAAAATACGGCGGGGATACAACTTGTATCGAGATCAGGACAAAAGACGACAATATTATCATAATCGATACAGGCTCCGGCATTCGCGAGCTTGGCAAAAAGGTGTTTGAGGAAAAACGGGATAGGTTTTCTATCCTGTTCACACATTTCCATTGGGACCATATCATGGGGTTTCCATTTTTTAGGCCCATTAACAACGAAGGCACGACTATTGACTTCTATGGCTGTGCGTTTGATCAGGGTTCAATAGAGGAGATGATCTCAAAAACTATGGTCTCGCCGCACTTCCCTGTAAATTTCAATGAAGTCAAGGCCAAATTTTCCTATGTTACAGTGTGCTCCACATCTTTCCATATCGGCTCAGTTGCTGTTACACCTATCATGTTGAGCCATCCGAACAAGGGGCTTGGCTATAAGTTTGTCGAAGACGGCAAAGTATTTGTCTTTATCACCGACAACGAGCTGACATATAAGCACCCGGGAGGGCTTGATTTTGAGGACTACAAGGAGTTTTGCAGTAATGCTGACCTGCTTATGCACGATTCCGAGTACGTTGAGGAGGAATATGAGGCGAAAAGGACATGGGGACATTCAATCTATAATGATGCACTGCGCCTCGCAATGGAAAGCGGTGTCAAATCCTTTGGCCTCTATCACCATAACCAAAACAGGACAGACGATGCCCAGGACGCTATCGTAGGGGACTGCCAACGCATTATCGCAGAGAAAAAATCTGCCCTTAACTGCTTTGCCGTATATCAGGGAATGGTAATTGCCCTATAGGGCAGGGAGCAACAACTGTTGTTAATTATGTAACCCCCTAAGTCAAATATGGGAAAGCGCACTTTTCAGATTAGTGAGAGCTTGGCGAGCCAGTTAGAGGCATGTTGGCAGGGGCAGCAGGGGTGGCAGGGTTTGAAAGAGTGGGGGGTCCAACCAGCACATATTACAATATTTGCAATAAATACTGCGGGTCCGACCCCGCTCTTACTGTTAGGGATGATCAGCTGCGGTAAAACCGCACTAACCTCGAATATCCATGCAATTATTATGCCATTTTGTGTTTGCTGTAATATCACTGCCTTATCGCTTCCTGTTGCTGTCGTTTTTGATACATCTTGTTTTAATTCCGACACAATTTAGAATGGGGCAAGTCTTTAGAATGGTATGTTATTTCGACCGTAACTCATCAAGGTACTGGCTTGCTAAGTTGGCACGTATCGGATCGGTTGCCTTAAAGTAGCCTATTATCTTGTCTGCCATGTCTCTGTGATTAAACGGTTTCACTATATAGCCCTGTATCCCCAATCTCAAACAGTCCGATATTGTGTTTACGTCTGCCAGTGATGTTGCCATCACTATTGCCGTCAAGTTGTCTCCTATGAACTGGCGTATATGCTGCAACACCTCATAGCCCGTCATGTCAGGCATCATTATGTCCAATAACACTATGTCCGGTCTCCACTTTTTATATAACTCAACGGCCTCCCTGCCACCCGTGCATGAACGTCTCTGAAACAGCAATCCATTTTTGATCCCTAGATAGTACAGACGCCTGATCTTCTTGTCGTCTTCTACTATCAATACCTTTATGGGTTTCAAAGATAATACGCCGAAATCGTCCATCACCACTCCACGTCTAATATACTACCCGGACGTTTTGTATATATCCCGATAACTCGTCCAGCAATCCGGTTATTTTGTCAGGTTCGTTATCCTTTGCTGCCTGTTCAATGGCCGCTCCAATTATAGTTATAACTTCAAATCCATAGCCGCCCCCGGCACCCTTGAGATTGTGCCCGATTTTCTGCACCCCCCCTATATCGCCTGCACTCAGCGCACAGTTAATCGCACTAATGTCATTGTAGACTTCCTTCATGAAATCCTGAATGATGTCCTTGAGGTCAGGGTCAATGTGGACTATGCAGATATTTGTGGTCTCTGTGTTCACCGGATACAGCTCCAGTTTCGCAGTCTGCTGGGCATGGTCTGCAGTGCATCGCGTATTGGTCAGCTTTATTATCGTTTCCATCAGTGTCAGCTTTTTTATTGGCTTGGTCAGGTGCGCTGTGCAGCCGGCTGCGTTGCTTTTTCGGATGTCGTCATCAAGGGCATATGCCGTCAACGCTACGATTGGAACCGGCTCCAGCCCACTGATTGTTTCATATTTCCTGATTTCCTGGGTGGCCTGCAGACCATCCATCACCGGCATCTGTATGTCCATCAGGACGATGTCATAACTTCCTGCCATGAACTTCTCAACTGCCTCAGTGCCGTCCTCTGCCGTGTCAATTATATATGGGGTGCGCTTTAGATATGTCATTATGAGCGTGCGGTTTTGTGCGTAGTCCTCGACAAGCAGTATTTTTAGTGGACTTAGGGCGTCATATGTAAAAGCAGTGAGTGCATCAGTTTGAGCCTCTGAGCCGGTTTCATATCCCATCGCTGTACGGATTGTGCTGAGAAGGTTGGACTTCTTTATTGGTTTTACGATACAGGCGTTTACTCCTATTTCCATGGCTTTTTCGCAGTCGATTTTTCTGTTGTCAGACAATATCATCATGATTGTTGTTTTTGCCAGCTCGGCTCTGGTTGTCAGTTGTGCCGTATCAAAACCGTCAGTACCCGGCATTCGGCTGTCAAGCAGGAGCAGGTCATATGGTTGCCCACCAGATTTTGCACGTGTAAGTTCCTCAAGGCCGCTTATAGCATCTTCACGCGTGACTGCGTTAATCCCCCAGCAGGCCAGTTGCTCCGCCAATATCTCACGGTTTGAGGCGCTGTCATCAATGATAAGGGTTTTTATCAGGCCGGGGATGTTAAGCGCAGTTGGCTGCTGATTAATCTCAGGGTTAATCTCGGGGGAAATTGCAAGGCCAAAGCCTGCCGTAAAGTGAAACGTACTCCCCTCGCCAAGCACACTTTCTATCCAGATGCGGCCGTCCATCAGGTTGACGAGTTTTTTTGATATAGACAGGCCAAGTCCCGTGCCGCCGTATTTACGTGTTGTGGAGGAATCTGCCTGTGTGAATTTCATAAATATCATGTCAAACTTATCCTTCGGGATGCCAATGCCGGTGTCAGAGATTGAAAACAGCAGACGTGCTGTGCCAGCGTCGCGCTGATTGAACTCCGGGTCGTTTTTTATACGCAGCACTACCTCACCCTGGTGTGTGAACTTAATGGAGTTTCCTATCAGATTAATCAGCACCTGACGAAGACGGCCAGGGTCGCCGATTATATTACACGGGACGTCTGGCAATATGTGGTAGTTCAACTCGATTCCCTTCTTATGGGCACGAATGGAGAGGATATCAAATATTTTTTCGATTATATCAAGCAGGTCAAAGTTTACGCTTTCAAAGCCGATTTCGCCTGCCTCGATTTTTGAAAAGTCGAGAATGTCGTTGATAATATCAAGCAGATTCTCGCCTGCAGTCTGAAATGCCGCGACGTACTGCCGTTGTTCGTTGGTTAGTGTGGTCTCAGTGAGCAGCTCTGCCATGCCGATGATGTCATTCATTGGTGTGCGAATCTCATGGCTCATACTTGCAAGGAAATCGCTTTTTGCGCGGTTGGCGTCTTCAGCAGCAACCTTAGCCCTTCGCAGCTCTGCCTCTGCCCACTCCTGTTTTTGCGCGTAGGTGACTATCTCGGTTACGTCCTCTATGGTGATAAAAATATACTTTATTGTGTCGCTTTCATCTCTTAATGGTCCCAGTGTGCAGCTCTGTTGCATGTATTCAAAGTGTGCAGCCTGCTTGCCGGTGAGTTTAAACGGGAACAGGTAGTTATGCAGTTTTTGGGATAAGAAGATGAAGTTTCCAAATGTGAAAACGGACTTGCAGCTTTTCAGGAATGATGGTTTATCCAGATTCGGAAAGAAATCCAGCAGTTCAGCCCCGACAATATCGCTGCTCTGTATACCGCTTTGCATCGCCAGCCAGCGGTTCCAGTAGAGGACTACTAGTTTCTTATCTATAATTACCACACCAGTGTTCAGCATATCCAACAACTGGTGAGTGATAAGTTGAACTACTTCCATAACCCGCCTCCAAGTCGCTATACTAACACATCACGGCTGCTGTTAGCAAACCGGCCGGTTTGTCCTAAATCCACCTAAATTTACAGAGAGAATTGGTTGGTGCAGGCATTAGGATGTGTATTAGTTGATTTGTTGCAATTTGTTAAAATAATCCACTTTTAAGCAGTGGCTTACACTCACTCTAAGGCCTCCTGAAATTCTGCGAATATTGCATTATATTCTGCATCCGTTAAATCTTCTTTGTCGCCCTTGAAAAAAATATTAGTTGTCGTTATAAGTCTATTGCGCTCATCAAGCACCTAAATCAATCTGAGGCCGCCGCTAATACCAATGTTTGCACATTTTAAGGGGTGTTTTGCCTTATAAAGTAGTTCAGCATATCCTGGGATGGCTTCAAACGACTTCGGACTATCAATTACTTTACCGAGTAAATCATTTATATCGTTATTTACTTTATGAAATCTTTTCTTTAGGTCTTTTACTTCTCGTTTAAATCGTGGACGTTCGATGTAAATGTCATATTTCACAACGAATCAATTAATTCCTTCCAGTTTTTTGTATGCTCTCTATTTGGCTTTAACAATATTTCATTAACGCTTTTGCTAATATTATTGTTAGTTGCTATAATCAAATTTTCAATATGATTATCAACGTCTATGATGATATTATTTTGCTCTCTGATTAGCATTTTTGGTATGTATGATATTTTTTTTGCTACGCTTATTGTTGATATGTATTTATCTCTAATCAGCTTAAGTTTTTTAAGCGTGTCAGTAAGTATAACGGACATTTCCGTGCAGGCAGGGTATTCATTGCAGGTAATGCAGTGTAATTTTGAAAACATTTTATTTAAGATTCGCAAAAAAGATCGCATATTAAGAATTAAGCGAATTAATAAAAATATTATTCGTGGTGTACGAGATGTCGCTATTGTTGCAATCAAATAATCCAACGCTCTATTGTTATTGTCTAAATAAAGCATAGCATTCTTATAATCCATGCTCATCATAGTTTATATTACCCCAGCGATAGCGGTGATGTCAATCGTACCTGTCAGTCTCAACCATAGCCCCAGTCTTGCGAATTCAAACAGAACCCACAGCGCCCTGTCAGGCTTGGCTAATCGCCTCAACAGAGCGCTTCGCTGTCGTTATTCCTTGTCCGTTGCCTTTGTGTGTTTTTCGAACATACCCTGAAGCATATCGTTAGCACAGAACTTGCCGCACATCGTGCATGAGTGTTCGTCAGTGCTGTTTCGCTTATTTCTTATTTCAGCAGCCCTTTCAGGGTCAATTGCCAGCTTAAACTGTGCTGCCCAGTCCATGTCCCTCCTTGCCTTGCTGATTTGCTTATCTCTGTCCGTGTCTGAGAGTTTCACCATGTCGCCAATATGGGCTGCTATTTTTGCCGCTATGACGCCCTCTCTGACGTCTTCAGTGAATGGCAGCCCAAGGTGTTCAGCAGGCGTTACGTAACACAAAAAATCTACCCCATATGACGCCGAGAGCGCCGCCCCCACTGCCGAGGTTATGTGGTCATACCCCGGGGCTATGTCTGTGGTGACCGGCCCAAGCATGTAAAACGGCGCCTCGCCGCTCATCTTCTTTGCAAGTATTATGTTTGCCTCTATCTCATTAATTGGAATATGCCCCGGGCCTTCTACCATCGTCTGACAGCCCATGGTGCGGCCTGTTTCAGCGAATTCACAATTTATTATCAACTCCTGAATCGCAACCCTGTCTGTGGCGTCATGAATCGCACCGGCTCGAAATCCATTTCCAAGGCTCAGGACTACGTCGTGGCGCTTTAGAATCCCAGCTACCCTGTCAAAATTTGCGTATAATGGGTTTTCCTTGTCATTGAACTCCATCCAGGCCACCATGCAGGCCCCGCCCTTTGAGACCAGACCTCCATATCTGTAGTGCTGTTTTTTCAGTACCTCAAGCGTCAGCCTGTTTATGCCGCAGTGGATTGCCATAAATGATACCCCCTCTTCACACTGCCTCTCTATTACATCCCAGAGCAGCTCTTCCGGCATTTTTGTTATCGAGCCATACCTTAAAGCGGCAACGGCAAATGCCTCATACAGGGGGACAGTTCCCAGCGGCAGGGTGATGGAGTCCATTACAGCCCTTCTGATCTCAGGTATATTGCCCCCTACGCTTAGGTCCATTATGGTGTCTGCTCCGTACTGCTGGGCTGTCTGTGCCTTTTCTATCTCCATTGCAGGGTCGATTATCTCCGTAGACGTACCAATTGATGCATTAACCTTTGTTTTCATTCCTTTGCCGATGCCGGTGGGTTTGACTGTTCTTTTCTTGTTCGATGGAATTATTATCTTCCCTGAGGCAACACGCCGCATTACCAGGTTTTCATCCAGACTTTCGTCTGCCGCTGCTGTCCTGACCTCCTCTGTAATTTCGCCCCTTAATGCCCTTTCAATCTGTGTCATATAAGTCTCCCGATTAGATTAAATTAAACAAAAAAAGGGCTCCGAAGACGCCAAAGGCATCATTCGGAACCCTTTACCATTAGATTCCTAAACTATTGTTGTCTCAGCAGGTCTTCTGGCTTATGGCTAAAACCTAACGGTTGCTGCCTTCCCACTGTGGTTTGCCCACCAACAGCAGTGGCAAAACTCTGCAACCCTCGTCACCATTTACAGCAGCGGGACTGCCACGGACTTTCACCGTGTTCCGGGATGCTGACACATACAGTAAGAACATTAATAAATTTGATGCCAAAGAGTCAACTGTCAACCACCCTTACTCTGTATATGTTATTAACATCTGTGATTATATTGACACAAAGCTGCAAAAAATGTGTTGTAGGGGCAGTATGGTCAGACAGGGCTAATTCGTAAGTATTTATTATAATGGGAATTTTTATATTTCTTATAATTTCAGAGCTGGCGTGAATTTTGCATACTAATGATTATCATGGGAACTGACGATAATATAAACAAGGAGGGAATCGATATGACAGTCAGCGCTATGTATACCGAGAACTTCAATATTTACTGCAAAGAGGAAGGCTTGCTTATCTCACAGGACAGGTGTTTGAACTATCAGATGGAAAAAGGACACGGGTGCTTTTGGTGCGGGTACTACTTCAGCGACTTGATGAGATGACGATTTCAGCAATCATATCCTCAAATAGGAAAGCCCGTAACCCTGTTTCAATCTGAATTTACTTACTCTGCTATGCTATAATCATGTCTATGAAGGGATTAGATATTATCGATGGCTCATACAGAAGCCCGCAGGTTAGCACATCAAGATTGATTCCGTCTTTAAGGTTTTATCCGAAGCTGCTTAACATTCTTATTAAGCTGGGGATTGAGGCGAGGAAAAATGGTTTGGTAAACGATAACTTCCACGCAACTGCATACGGTATTTTAAAGGCGCTTGAGGGCAGCGGGGTAGTGTTTGAAGTCAACGGAGTTGAGAATGTCAGCAGTGTTGACGGCCCTTGCGTGTACATGCCAAATCACATGAGTGTGCTGGAGACCTTTGTCCTGCCCGGATTTATCTGTCCATACAAGGAAATGACCTTTGTCATAAAAGAAAGCCTGTTGAACTATCCCTTGTTTAGAGACATAATGTATGCGATGGATTCTGTGGTTGTAAAAAGGATAAATCCTCGTGATGACCTCAATGTTGTCATGACAGAGGGTGAGAAGAAACTGGCCGATGGGAAATCGATGATTATATTTCCTCAGAGTACCAGGTCATTAGATTTTAATCCAAAGTTGTATAACACGATGGGAATAAAACTTGCCTTACGGGCGAAGGTGCCGGTAGTGCCGGTTGCCATTAAGTCAGACGCATGGGAGGCCGGCAGATTTTTGAAGGATTTTGGGAAAATAGATGCCTCAAGAAAAGTTTATATCACCTTTGGAAAACCTATGACAATAAAAAACAGGGGCGTCGAAGAGCATAAGGAGTCCATAGAGTTTATATCCAGGCTGCTTCAGCAATGGGGCGTAAAGGTTTTGAACTAAACCACAGCTTTCCAAGTACTATCCGCTTTCCCATGCACCTGTCCAGTCTTCATTTGGCGGGGTTACCTTCAGGCGTTCAATCTCTTCTATGTATTTTTTGCTTGGTCTGTCATCAGGCGAGCTGTTGAGGTATTGTTTGAAGGCATCGAGGGCGTCGTCCCACTGCCGGAGTTTGTATAATCTCAGGCCGTCTTCAAACAGGCTGAACATCCTGAGCCTTTCTTCACTCACTGAACACATCTCAGCGATTAAGCGGTGGTATTGCGCCGGGCTGCTTCTGAGGCTGTCCACGAACTTACTTAATCTTACGCTTATTAACCTCTCAATTGATGCACATTGGTGTGTGAGCTTACCCACATTTTGGGTATCTTTCAAGTCACCTCTTAGTAACAGGTCTTTAAGGTTTTCTGAAAGTGCCCCGGCTGTTATATCTTCGGTACAGTTTATCCTTTTTTTTATGCTCTCGATTGCCTTTTCAAGTCTGTCTGCTGTGTCATAGGATGCCTCGGTGGCTGTCTTTTCAATTTTGCCAGCCAGCGTGACTATATGTGCCATATGTTGTTTCAGGACAATTTGCCAGCTAAGGAGCGCTGCCTTGTGGGGTATGTTTTCATTTGATAATGCGGTGCGAAGCGCTTCAATTTCATTACGAATTTTCAGTGGCGGCTCTTTGTCCTCGTGGTGTGTCTGTTTCAGTTGGTCTATCGTATTACCTATAGTTACTATGTTGATGGTGTCTCGTATCTGCATATACTTGATAGACAGCTCTGCCAGTTCGGAAAATACACTGCGAATCTCTGGCAGCAGCGCCAGTTCGGGCAGTGGTTTATTTTCAAAATAATAGTTATAGCCCAGGATTTTCTCTGGCCTCAGTTTCTTAAGGGCTCTTATCAGGAGCTTCGGGATGGGTCTGTGTTCCCAGTAGGAGATAAACTTTTCCTTATTCCATCCTGCAAGTTCATATACGGTCTCAGTGCCATGATGAGTTTTAAGGCTGCCCAGGCATCTTGCTACAATATAGTCTTTGGCATCTTCGTAAGTATTGTGTCCTATCATAATCCATGTGTCAAAGACCTTGTTCGCCGGTTCAAGTTCTTCGGCAAGAGTGACCGCCGGACCCATGACCGTGTATTGGATGTGCCCCTCTGAGCCCATGTTACCTGCCAGCACCATCCCCGTGTTTATTCCCATTCGTGCTGTAATTCCTACGCCGTACTGAAGCATTATCATACGCTGTACGCAAAGCAGCTCCTCCTGTTGATAGAGCGCCGCCCAACATGCCTTCCACGCGTGCCCTGTATCACTCATAGGCACACCGAAGTCTGCCTTTATTGCGTCTCCTTCGTACTTGTCAACATAGCCGTCGTAGCACATAATAATGTTACTCATCGGTGTCAGATATATATTTAATATATCTGCCAGCTCCCTTGAGGTAACCCCTTCCGATATGGTTGTAAACCCGGAGACATCGGACGAAAACATCGTTGCCCGCTTTATCTCACCGCCAAGGTTCAACTTGTCCGGGGTCTTCTCGATGATTTTTAATACCTCCGGTGATACCATCGTAGAAAACATCTGTCTGACCTTCATGCGCTCATTTCGGGTCTTAAAATACCTGTAAATGACACCGCTAAGATATGCACCAGCTATGGCAAACACCGGCTGTGAAACCGGCATTATCACACCATGCAATGCAAACAGATACCACGAGAGCGCTAAATACACGACCGCTGCTGAAACTGCTGCCGCACCGCTCCTTGCCGGTGCCGCCACAAGTACTAACAAAACGATACCGTATGCCAGCGCCAACATGATTGCGTAAATCAGTGCCCGTGGCAGCTCGTAGAGAAACTTTCCTGTCAGTATGGAGTTCAGCACATTCATAGGCAAGTCAAGCATCGGGTGCCTTTTCATAAACGGGGTTGGGTTTTGTGATGTCAGCCCTGTTGCTGTAAGGCCATAAAACACGATCTTGTCTTTCAGTATCAACGGGCTTATCCTCTGAATCTTGTCCTTGACTGTTATGTCATTTTTGTCAAAGTAGAGGGGTCTTACCAATGGTATTGAATCGTTTTCAAGGTGAAACATGACTAAATCATAGGAGCTTTTGAGTGCTGCCTCCTCTGCCTCCTCCGGCGTAAAGCCGAGTTCCCTTATGACCTCTTCATAGACGGGTTGTCTTTGGATTTCGTCATATTTTTCAAGCAGGTAGTTGTTAAATTTTATTTGATTACCGATTGTGGTCCATTGCTCAGTTAATCCAGTCTTATCTAATGCGTCTTTGACAGAGCTTCTGGTGGAGTTTAAGTGATTTTCAATCAACGTTGTAGCATACACTAATATTGCAGTGAATTCGCTTTGTTCATTGGATGTGTAATGGCGTTTATTAAGTTCTTTCATAAGGATGTTGAGGGCTGCTTTAGGGTCTGGCATCTTTTTCAGATCATATTTTCGCATCTCATTTTTGGCCTCTTGAAGGGCGATAAATGACGCGGCAAGGCTGTATGGAATGTGTTGAAATGTATCTTTGTAAGTGCCTGCCCAGTTCACCAGTGTCTGGCCTTCTTTGTCGATAGGTATTGTGATTCGGCCATATGCTGCGTTTTCAAAACTGGTGGATTTACCCGGTGTAACCGTAATATTGTCAGAGCCGGTCAGTCTTACCGCAGCATCCAACGCTATTGAAGGATAGAGCGTATCGTTGTAGAGTGTAATCAGCGGGTATCTGCAGACAACTCCTTGCTTGTCTATAACGACAAGATTAGAGCCGCCGCCTCTGATGTTATTTAAAATACCTGTGGGCGGGAGAGTGAGTTCGGCTGCCGGGGGCAGGGTGCGTGTTGGGGCCAAGAGGTTGATGGCGATTTTGCTATTTAATAGTTTCAGGGACGGATCGGCTGAGAGAGAACCTGTATCTCTGTAGTCGTTGTACCCTGGCATAGTGAATCTTATTGTGACATATCCAAAGTCTTTCAGTGAGTTGTAAAAGGCGTCATCGCCGCTGTTAATAAGCGGCAGGGCATTTTTGGCGCCGCCGCTCATATACGCACTTTTAATCATATCTTTCAGCAGCCACGCGGCGTTTTCTTCCATTGAGTCATGTTCGGTCTTCGATATGTCAATATCTGTCAATATAATCGAACGGCTTTTGTAGAGTTTTAATAAATCGATGAGCGACCTATGCAGGTGAAGAGGCCAGGGCCAGCGTCCAAGAGTTTGAAGTGCCTCGTCATCTATATCGACACTGATAATGGACGGGTCTGTCTTAAGCGGTGGCCTTGTTAAAAATGCGCTTTCAATAGCGGTGTGTTCAAGCCTGTCAAATGCCCCCAGGCTGCCAAGCACTATTGCCATAAGCGATACGATTGTACCAATGGCAATGACAACCAATGGTGTCCTGTATTTTATCCCTGTAAGAAGTTTATTCATATCATTTCTTTGTCTGTACGAATTCCCCCTGCCACTGCTCTGAGGGCGGGGTCTCCTTATATAACTCTATGCGGTTGATAAAGGAGCGCGCCGGGGCGTCATCCTGTACATATTGCAGCACTTTTTGAAACCCCTCGATTGCCTCATCCCAGCGCCGCTGCCAGTATAGGTTTAGTGCCTCTTCAAAATATTTGGCGGCAGTGAGATCATTTTCTCTGGGGGCGCCTGCAAGGGACATCATCTCATGCCACTGGTCGGTCATGCCTGAGAGTTTACTATAAAAATCCTCTGCCATTGCCCTGTAGCGGTTCTGCCCATCGGCGATAAGTGCCTTTAGCTGCTGTTCTTCAGTTGCATTTGGCATGAAGGCGCTTAAGGCCTCAGAACACCTTGAAATATAATCATCCCCGCTACGTCCTCTCTGAAGTCTGGAGATTAGGACTTCGCATTTATTTATGAGCGGCCTGGATACTGAGGCCAGTTCCTCTTTAAGATTTTCGTTGAGAGTAAGCGCTGGGTCATTGAGGACTTGTGTGACTCTAGTCATCTCATCGTGTCTCATGCTTAATAGGGCGTTGAGGTCTTGTGCTGGTGTGTCAGCGTTCACGCCGGTGAAATAGGTGAAATATTGACCATGCGTTTCCTTTAATTTTTTCTTAAACGCTGTTATTGAACTGTGGACGGCTATGGCCTCAGCCTTCCATTCGTTTATGAGCAGCGGCTCTACAACGGGGATGCACCCTGTAAAAAATGTCCATATAGTTTTAGCAAGCGGGTGGGAGGTATTAATATAAATATTTTCCCACAGGCGGAGGTAGCCAAATATCTTACCGGCAGGGCATTTTGTCCAGAGGTCTTTTACGTGTGCCGGTACAGGTTTCCCTGAGTGGAGTTTCAGGTATGCCTCCGGCCTCCAGCCGATGCACTCATAAATGGCCAGCGGTTTGGTCTTTCCCTTTAGCAGGAGTTTATCAAGCAGGCGAAGGTGGACGAATTCAGCAATGGCGGGTACTGCGTCCTCACCTGTGATAGCGTAGTCTGAGTTGTAGATGAAATTTGCCGCCATAAATCGTGCAGCCACGTTTACCGGGTCTCCCATGACAGTGTATTGAAACTTCTCCTCTGAACCCATATTCCCGGCGGAGACATAGCCGTAGTTAAACCCCATCGCAATACTTACTGGCAGCCTGTACACGGCCTCAGCGTAAAACTTAAAGGCGCGCAAGTCAAGCCTTTGCTCAATTGCACTAAAGGCACACCTTGCTGCGCACAGTTCGTCATCTATAGGGACTCCAAAGTCTGCCATGATGACGTGTCCTTCGTACTTATCTATATACCCGCCGTAGTGCATGATTATCTCACTGTTAGGGGAGAGGTAAATACTGAGAAGTCCTGGTAGTTCGTCCGGCGATACCTTGCTGATAGCCTCGTTCATGCCGTTGAGGGCGGAGAAGAACACAGCGGCGGCCTTGCGCACTCCGGTAAGAGAGAAACTCTCCGGGTTTTCCTCCATAATCTTTAGTACCGCAGGTGAAACCATTTTAGCAAATATCGACCTGACCTTTTTCCTCTCTAAATACATCCTGATAAATTGAATCACAAGGACTGTAACATAAGACAGTGTCATACCCAAAAGTGGCAGCACCAAATCCATTCGGTATCCTTTTACTGTCCAGAGCTTATAGGTAAGAAGCGTGTAAGCAGCGGCAGCGGTGGCAGTTACGGCAAAGGTTATGGTAACGCCGGACATAATGCCCACTACTGCTATCAACACGGCCAGGGTCAGGGTAATAGCCCGGCTCAACGCCGCTGGGATGGTATAGAGGAACTGACCTGTGAGTATGGTATTTATGGCATTGAGGTGGAAGGACACCATAGGGGCTGATGGCTCATATGGTGTAGGGTTTAAGTCCATTGTATTTGTCCCGGTCAGGCCAATCATAAATATCATGCCTTCCATATCAACAGGGGAAAAGGCGCTGGGCTGCCCATTCCTGAGCAGTTGCGGTGTCTCAGGGAAATAGTACGGGTAGGCATCACTGAGCCGGTTCTTGCTGTAAAACCAGTTCATGTTTTTTCGTGCCTCTTCAATCTGTGGGGCAAAGGAATTATCAGTATCAGGGGTGGAGCCACCCTTTAAGTCTTTCAGGAACCTGACAGAGGCCGTGACTACGGCATAGACCCTCTCAATAATATCGTCTTTGACATATGGTTTTAACTGCCTGTTAATCTCTGCCGGTTTCATCCCGCCATCGATATATTTGGAGACAAAAAGGGCTGTGGCAATCTCATCGGCAATGGTGCGGGCATTTATCTCTGTGACGAACTTATCTTCCATAAGGTCTGAGTATATGTCGTCATGCAACTGCGTGTAACTGCTTCCCTTGTGCTTAGATGCGATATTTTTTGCCCTGATGACGGCATAGAAGTATGATAAGACATCGTAGGGGATGTGTGTATATGACCCATGAAAAGTGCCAGCCCAGTTCAAGGGCATTCGGTAGTGTGAGTCTATGGGGATTTTAACGTCCGAGCGTGTTTCGCCGCCGTATGTAAGGGCATTTTTTAGTATCAGATATTTACCCGGGGCGATTTCCATCTCCGTGAGCTTGAAGTCCATAATGTTGGAGAGCATTTTTAGTATCACAGGGGTTGTTAAATAGTTATCATACCGGCGCAAGAGCGTATAGTGTCTTACAATGGAGTCGCTGTCAAGGTCTGGCTGTGCGTAACCGGTGCCTTTTGCCGCAGTGATAAATTCCTCAAGCGGCGGGTCAATGCGTATGTCAGTGAATAAGGTATTTTTATCAAGGTCTTTTGGGATGGGTAAAAAGCTTGTTTTTTTAAGCAGGTCTATTGCTGGTCCTGTGTTTAGCCCGGGTTGTGTTGCGGCGTTTGGCAGGTTGGCCTGTGTGCTTTGCTTGCGGGCTGCGCTGTCGTCTTGCCTTATTGTATAGTAGCTCAAATAGATATTACCATATTTGGTCATGGCCTCGGCGAATTCCTCGTCATAGTTTCTGAATGAATCATCAAGTGCGACCAGGAATTGGTTTTCGTTTTTAGAACCGGAGCTGATATATTTCTTTATGACAGAGGGATAGAAGACCGTGTTTTCCCTTTCTATAAAAAACACATCGAAGGCAGCCGCCCTTGCGTTATAATAGTTAAGCGTATCAGCAAGCACTGCGTGCCTTAGGCGCGGCCACGGCCACTGCCCAAAAAGACGAATCGATGAGTCATTGAAATCTATATAGCCAAGCGTCGGGAGTGTCTTTACCGTGGGACGCATTTTATATCTCATATCGACGGTGTATAGTTCAAGGTCGGCAGCAAACTGAAACATCCCAAGAAACAGGGCTACTGCCCCCGTGCAAAGCCCTATAATGATTCCCTGAACAGGCCTTGTAAATTTCTTCCCAGCGTATTTTCGTATTATATCCCGCATGATTATTGCACATATTATATCACAGGGCGTGCCTCAGAGACATTGTTAAAATTGATATTGTCTAAATTGATTTAGACAAATATATCTTCGATATTAACCTGAAGGCCGTCTATGACCTTAGACGTGACGACGCCGTTGAGTTCAGCGATTGAGTGAGTGATATATCTGTCGTTTTCAATGGTAAGAATCTCGATGGTTAGTAATTCAGGGATGACAATCCAGTATTCTGGTACACGGTATCTCTCGTATATTTCTCGTTTGATGATAGCGTCTTTTTTATATGAGCCGGGTGAGACGACTTCACAGACCATATCAGGCACTCCACGTATCCAGTCCTGAAAGATTGCCATATGGTCCTTTCTGATAAAGATGATATCTGGCTGAAGCCGGTTGATTGCGTCTTCAAGGATTACGTCAAGCGGGGATAGGCACAATTTACCAACATCGTTTTTTTCTAAATAGAAAAGTATAATTTTTACAAGTTTTAAAACAACATCCTGGTGTTTACCAAAAGGACTAGGCCCCATGATTTCTTCTCCATTTATGATTTCGGTTAGGTCTAAGTCTGTCTCAAGCGTTTGCATGATGGTAGTATATCACCGGAGTTAGGGTTTTGTCGATATTAGGGAGCCACGAAAACTACTGGTTAGACATTCCTTCCAAGCGTTTCCTAAAGTCTTCTTCCTCATTATAATATTCCTTAGCCTCGTTCATATCGCCCATGTTCTTAAAAAGCACGGGGGCGTAAGCTTCTTACCGCTCAAAAATTGATCAGCTGATTTAGACGAATATATCTTCAATATTAACCTGAAGGCCGTCTATGACCTTAGACGTGACGACGCCATTGAGTTCAGCGATTGAGTGAGTGATATATCTGTCGTTTTCAATGGTAAGAATCTCGATGGTTAGTAGTTCAGGGATGACAATCCAGTATTCTGGTACACGGTATCTCTCGTATATTTCCCGTTTGATGATAGCGTCTTTTTTATATGAGCCGGGTGAGACGACTTCACAGACCATATCAGGCACTCCACGTATCCAGTCCTGGAAGATTGCCATATGTTCCTTTCTGATAAAGATGATGTCTGGCTGAAGCCGGTTAACTGCATCTTCAAGGATTACGTCAAGCGGAGATAGGCATATCTCACCTAAATCATTTTTTTTAACATAAGGGTTTATAATGTCAACTAATCTAAGGACAACTCTCTGGTGTCTTCCAAAAGGACTAGGCCCCATGATTTCTTCTCCATTGATGATTTCGGTTAGGTCTAAGTCTGTTGTTCGCATGATGATAGTATATCACCTGAGTTACGATTTTGTCGATATTAGGCAGCCACGAAAACTACTGGTTAGACATTCCTTTCAACCGTTTCATGAAAGCTGTTTCTTCATTGTAATATTTCTTAGCCCCGTCCAAATCGCCCATCTTCTCAAGCAGGAGGGCATAGTTATGACATACATTGGCAAGGTCATTTAAATATGCTGCTGGATATTTATCTGCAAGTGGTCGTCTAATCCCAAGCGCCTCCTCGTAAAGCGTCTTAGCCCCGTTAAAGTCGCCCATGTCATCAAGCAGATTGGCAAGGTTGTTGCAAGTATTGGCGACATAAGGCAAGTAAGCGTCAGGGTGTTTAATGGCAATGGAACGTCTAATCTGAAGCGCCTCGTCGAAAAGTGGTTTAGCCCCGTTGAAGTCGCCCATGTTTTTAAGCAGAAGTGCAAGGTTGTTGCAGGTCGTGGCGACATAAGGCAAGTAAGCGTCAGGGTGTTTAACGGCAAGAGAACGTCTAATCTGAAGCGCCTCGTTGTAAAGTGGTTTAGCCCCGTCCAAGTCGCCCATTTTAGAAAGCAGTGCGGCAAGGTTGTTGCTGGTCAAAGCAACATAAGGCAAGTAAGCGTCAAGGTGCTTATCGGCAAGGGATTTGTATAACCGAAGCGCCTCGTTGTAGAGTGGTTTAGCCCCGTCCAAGTCGCCCATATTTCTTAGCAGTACGGCAAGGTTGTTGCAGGTCAAAGCAACATAAGGCAAGTAAACGTCAAGGTGCTTATCGGCAAGGGATTTGTATAATCGAAGCGCCTCGTTGTAGAGTGGTTTAGCCCCGTCCAAGTCGCCCATGTCATCAAGCAGTACGGCAAGGTTGTTGCAGGACCTTGCAACATATGATTGATATTTATCAGGGTCTATTTCGGTTTTCTTTGTTGCTATTTCGATAGCCTTTTCTAAATACCTGATACTATCGCCCCACATTCGCTCTATATACCAAAATCCGCTAAGGTTATTGGTATTTTCTATGTATCTGTCATGATTGGTTTCACTATCAAGCAACAAATTAAGGAATTCAGTCAGATGCCCGTGTTCGTGTTCCAATTGTTTCAGATTGTTCATACGTTTTATGTCGTCGCTTGAATATTCCTCAACAAAATTATCCCAATATGAGATAAAGGCAGCCTCTATTTCAGGTTTGTTCTTATCGTCATTAAGCAAATCTTTCCCATGCCGATGCACTATTGGCAGGAAACTCCATCTCCCATTAATACAGCTTATCAACGAAGACTTTTGTATCTCTACTAAGAGAGACCGAAGCGATTCAGCCCTGCCGTTAATATTAAATAGCGCACTGTAACAGTCATCAACCAACTTCACCTCAAAGCCGTTGGCAAACAGCGATAAGGCGCGAAATAATCTTTGAGCCTGTTCAGATAATTTATTATATGACCAGTTAAGACATGCCTTCATGCTTAAATGCCTTTTTGGACATGGTTGGCCTTCACAAAGATTTTGATCTATCCCCATCAATTTAAATGATTCCTGTAACGACTCCGCCGTCTCTGACCACGAGTAGGAGTTCATATTGCTTGCCACTAACTCAATAGCAAGCGGCAGACCACATGTCATTTCAAGCACTGATTTCACATGCTCAACATCAGCCTCAGTCACTTCCAAATTTTCCATCTGTAGCCTCACACGCGCCTCAAGTAGTTTGTATGAGTCGGAGGATTTAAGAATCTTAACTAGTTCATCTTTTTTCATATCATCGGTCTTAAGCTCAAAAGGTTTTAACTCTTTTACCTTTTCGATATTGACGACACCGGCTGCCTTCCTTGATGTGAGCAATATCTTTAGTAGATCAACCTTCACAAGCCCTGCGACCACCTTCCTTCCCTTTCCGCTGTCGAGACTCTCGTAATTATCCAAAAGTAAAAGCATGGGTTTTTTCTGACATTCTCGCTGAATGGCCGCCGTAAGTTCTTTAAGACTCTTTCCTGAGTCCTTTGGCAATCCTGCTGAATCGGCTATCAATCCAGCAATTTGTGTCTCATCTGAGCTTTCATTAAGGTTGTCGAGGGCAATAAAGAATTTATCATAGTCATCGTCAGGTATCCCGTTGCACGTCTTAATAGCCACCGCAGTCTTTCCGACTCCGCCTGTCCCGCAAATTGTAACAAGCTTGTGCTGTTTAATCTGTGTCTTTAAATCACCAATAAATCCATCACGCCCAATAACGTCTTTAAGATCATACACCGCTGGATAGTCAAATGTCTTGTCATGCGGCGGCTCAGGGCCAAGCGGCCTGTTATCCCACTGAAGTTCAAATATCTCAACCGGTTCTGATATCCCCTTAAGTCGCCTGTCTCCCCAGGGATAAAATGTAAAAGGGTGAAGATTGCCGACATTTGATTTCACAATGCCTGAGAACAATACCTGGCTGTCAGCCGCAATCGCCTCAACCCTCGCCGCTAAGTTGACATGGTGTCCAATGTAGTCTTTAACCTCACCATTAACTATATCAGGATGTGGAGTCCCCGTGTGCAGCCCAATTCGTATCTTTAGAAATGGATTATTTTTGTCATCTGGATTTGGATTTTCTATCTTTTCGAATTCGAGTTTTTTAATCATGTCAGCTGCTGCACTGATGGCATAATGGGGCTGTTTAAATACGGCCATAAAACTATCGCCGATGGTTTTAACTTCATAGCCGTTATGGTTATCTAAGCATTTTCTGATAATCTCATCGTGAGGTTTCCTAACTTTTTCTACATATATATTAGAGCCTATGATATCGCCATGTTTATGTTTCAGATAATCAGCCATTGCCGTACTGCCGACAATATCAGTAAACATTAGAGTTAATACGCCATCTGGCAGTTCTTTAGGCATTTCTTATCACCTCACGCAAATCAACTTGTAATATGTAATGGTAACACGATTATTTTATAAAGTAAAGTATTTTTAAAGTCACAGTTTAGAGGATATTATTTAATAAAAAATTTAAACAGTGCAACCATGACAGCTATTTGGCCCATCCAGAAAAGAAACATCCACTTGATCGTCTCAGCTTTAGAGTTGGCTATCTCAACTGAGATGCGCTCATTAACCTTGCCTATTTCAACTGAGATGCGCTCGTTAACCTTGCCTGTTTCAACTGAGATGCGCTCGTTGAGCTCTGATATGCTTAAGTTAACCTTGCCTATTTCAACTGAAATGCGCTCATTAACCTCTGAGATGCGCATGTTGACCTTGCCTATCTCAATACGTAGTTTACCGCTTTCTTCGACAAGACGGCGTTCAAACCGCTCTTCGGCTATAGCGATTGCATCTTTCCTTGCCCCTAAGTCTATGTCATTGATAAGCGCAGCAAATGCTTCGCTTGCCTCATCTCCAAGCCGTTCTCTTAAAGACCGGGGAATTGTTATCACGCTCATGCTTTTACAGTATCACATCAGTAGATTCTTGTCAACACGTGAAGTTGACTAAATGTCGATGCCACATTATTGCTCAACAAAATCATTTATCTGTTGTAAATTAATTGAATATTGTATATAATATCACAAAATTTGAAGCAAGTGGTATTTGAGGCGTTGTATTTTATATGAAAATGTTCATAGTAAGAATAATGCTTGTCATGTTGATTTCTCCTGTGCTTTATGGGGCAGTCAGCGCTGATGATTTGCAGGATGTGCGGGTTGGAGTGCTTGCCCATATGGGTAAGGACCACTGCCGTGAGAGTTGGCAGCCTACTATGGATTATCTGACCACGCATATTCCAGGGTATAGGTTCAACCTTGTTCCCTTGTCATTTGTCGAAATCGACAGTGCCGTCAAAACAGGTTCGGTAGAGTTTATTATAGCAAACTCATCAATTTACATTGAACTGGAGGTCAAGCACCGTATCAGCAGGATTGCAACCATGGAGAATTTGACATTAGGCAAAGGGTACACGGTGTTTGGCGGCGTCATATTCACGCGCGCAGGTCGCACTGACATTAATACAATAGAGGACCTGCGCGGGAAGAGTTTTATGGGTGTAGATAAAACATCGCTTGGCGGCTGGAGAATGGCGTGGGGCGAGTTAAAGAAACATGGGGTTAATCCCTGGAAGGATTTCTCCTCGCTTGAGTTTTCTAACAGACACCAAAACGTTGTCTTTGCGGTTAGTAAAGGCATTGTTGACGCTGGAACAGTAAGAACTGACACGCTTGAGAGAATGGCGGTCAAAGGTGATATTGCGCTTAACGAATTCAAAGTGATTAAGTATAAAGGCAAGGGCGCTGATTACGAGACGTTTCCATTTCTTCTGAGTACACCGCTCTATCCTGAGTGGCCAATTGCCAAGGTCAGGCACACACCAGACACACTAGCGAAATTAACTGCGTCGGCACTTCTGGAAATGCCTAAGGACAGCCATGCGGCCAAGTCTGCAACTATAGAGGGATGGACCATTCCACTTAACTACGAGCCTGTCGATGAACTTTTAAAATATCTACAAGTCAGCCCTTATGAAGACTATGGGCGGGTAATGTGGCGAGATATATTTCGGCAGCATATGCTTACTGTAGTCTCCATCTTACTGTTTATCACGGCATTGATTGTTTCTTTGATCTATATATCAAGGCTGAGTATGCGGCTTAACGAATCACGCAGGGAAATGGCTGTGAGTTTTAGTAAAGCAGATGATGCGAATAATCAAATTATGGACAGCATTCGCTATGCAAGCAGTATCCAGCGGGCCATTTTGCCACAGCTTCAGAATCTGAATGTATACTTTGAAGATTCCTTTGTCATCTGGCGTCCACGTGATGTCATCGGCGGGGACCTCTACTGGTTTTCCTGCCAGCACGACGACATTATGATATCTGTAATTGACTGTACGGGGCACGGCGTTCCAGGCGCTATTATGACAATGTTGGCTGGCACTACGCTAAACCGCGTAGTCAACGAATTAGGTCATAACAACCCATCGGAAATCCTGACTAGTATGAACAAATTGATCAAGGATACACTCAGTTGTGAAGACGAAAACTCCCTCTACGACAACGGGCTCGATATTGGAATATGCTATGTGAACAAACAGACAAAGACGCTGACCTTTGCCGGGGCAAGAATCTCTCTTTTTTTTGCAAGTGGACAGTTCGCCCATGAGATAAAAGGAGACCGCCAGAGCATCGGCTATCAGTCGTCCAAATTGGACTATGTCTTTACTAATCACAAGTTAAACATATCAAACGATATGAGATTTTACATGATGACAGACGGGTTGAGCGACCAGGTGGGCGGCTATACAGGTATCCCGTTTGGGAAAAAACGCTTTATGGAGTTTGTAAAGGACAATAACACAAAATCGTTTCAAATCCAACATACCATGCTTAACGAGATGTTTGAGCAGTACCGTGCTGAGGAATCACAACGGGATGACATAACGGTCATAGGATTTAAAATTTAAAATTATCATGGAGAAGAAACATTGTTAACGAATCTTTACGATATATACTGCCGGATGCAGAAAGAAGAGATTTTTTTCAGCTTCAGCGGCCCTATCTCTCAACATGTAGTAGAGGGAATAGGGGCAACACTGAAACTCAAGATGGAAATAGAGGAAAACGACGTTAATACGATTCAGAAGGTCTTTTCGATATATGTAGAGCAGATTCAAAACGTTATGAACTATTCGGCGCAAAGACTGAGTAAGGCAAAAGAAGGAGGAGACCTTGGCATAGGTATTTTTATTGTTGGGATTCAGGACGGTCACTTTTACGTGCGCTGCGGCAACAACATTTATAACGACAAAGTATTCATGATCAAAGAACAGGTGGATAGAATGAAAAACCTCGGCAGCGAGGAGCTTAAAACCATGTTCAGGGAACGTAGAAAGAATCCTCCGCCAGAGGGCAGCAAGGGAGCTGGCCTCGGCTTAATAGAGATGGCAAGAAAGGCCAGCCGCCCATTAGAGATCGACATTACACCGGTAGATGATAGGCTTTCGTTCTTATCTATAACCGTATTCATATAGAAGAGGAGGCAGATTATGGAAAAATATTATGCTGCGGCCACAAAATCTACACCATATATAAATTTTGACCCGCCAGCAAAAAGGTTTATCATCAGCGGTGAATCGTATCCGGAAAACGCAGCCATGTTTTATACCCCTGTGTTCAAGTGGCTTGCAGTATTTCTTGATTCGCAATATGACAGCCAGATAGTTTTTGACATAGAGCTTATTTATTTTAACAGCAGCAGTTCGAAGGCACTGATAAATTTCATCACCATGCTTGAGCGGGCAGCACAATCCGGCAAAGATATAATCATCAACTGGAGATACTACGCTGATAACGATAATGCTCTTGAGTGTGGAGAGGAATTCAAGGAAGATGCCCCTGGCCTTACTTTTAACCTTGTACCAGTGGAGAGGTATAAAGAATCATGACCAAAATCAGACCGGTAAATTTATGTTATCGGGTAGTATTATAGTTCTTATTTCTGGGTAAGTGCTTGTATTTTGTATGCAATACCGGGCTATAGATGTATAAGGCGGTTTTGTAAAAAGCATCGAGAATGCCGTTTCTTTACCGTTTTTATATTTTTTTTATGACTAAGTCATGGTGGGGATATTTTGTGAGTATGTTTTTCTGTCAGCTTGGCAGGGCACAGTTATAGAGATAGTCAATTGATTGCGTAGTTGTGAGGGCAAGTTGAAGCGTTTGGGCATTATCAAAACCTGCTCTCCATGTTAACTTAACTAAAAAACACTTGACAACACGGCTGCTATGAAGTTATCTAATGTATAATACCTGCTTATTTCATGCTTATTTAAGGTGGCACTTAGAGCAGTATCTCTCGTCTGATGTGCTGAATGACGTCTTACCGTCGTGACAGGCCCCGCAGTATGCTCCCTCGTCCATCTCTTTCATGGTCATCCTTGTCACCCCATGCCTCATTCTAAAGACCTCAAGGTGGCATTGAGTGCATTTAATCCCCTTGCCGGCATGTTTTGTGCCATTGAAGACAACCCTGCCATCATCGCTCTCCCACTGCAATACCTTCCCAGGAGGCACGGCAAAGACCGGGAAAACCAAGACTAATAGTATGAACACCGATAACGCAATACACCTAAGCACATCTCTTATCTCTCCATCTTCACGTTAATATGTTAAGACATAATATTAGAAATTCCACTATGTTGTCAAGGCGATAGTGTATTATCTCCTCTGCACACAGGTTGGCCGCCTGGCTGGTTTTATTTCATCATTAATTCATATATGCTTCATCTTGGAGATTTATTTTGGGGCAACGACCATAATGATGCTTTTTCCATCCAGCTTAGGCTTCAATTCGAAATTACAGGTACCATCAAGCTGTTCCATCATCTTATCGAATACCACCATACCGTGTTCCGGCCTAACTATTTCCCTCCCTCTGAAAAACATCGAGACCTTAGCCTTGTTGCCATCAGCTACAAATGTCTTCACCTGACCTATCTTCCTCTCAAGGTCGTGTTCTGAGATGCGGGGTCTGATTTTTACTTCTTTTACGTCTATCGTCTTCTTGTGCGTGTGCTTTTTACTTATCTGGTACTTGTACTTGCCGAAATCCATTATTCTGCATACGGGGGGATTTGCCCCTGGCGCTACCTCTACCAAATCAAGCCCTTTCTCTTTGGCTGATTTTATAGCGTCTCTGACTGCTACGATGCCCAGTTGTGCGCCTTCTACGTCTATCAACCTTATCTGGTTGACCTTGATTTGTTCGTTTATCCTGATTTTTTTATTTATGGCCCTACCTCCTGCTTTCGATTTCTTCCCTTAAAAAGTCGAGAAGACTATTTATATCTGAGAAACTGATGTTCTCGCCATTTCTCTTTCTTACCGTCAGCGACCGTGACTCCAACTCCTTATCTCCTATTAGTATGGCATAGGGGATTTTCTTTATCGATGACTGCCTGATCTTATAGCCTATCTTCTCATCTCCGAGGTCAGTCTCAACCCTGAGCCCGGCCTTCATGAGTACTCCTGCGGTCTCCTTTGCAAACTCCGCCTGCCTTTCTGATATTGTCAGCACAGAGACCTGCACCGGCGACAGCCAAAGCGGAAATGCACCTGCGTAATGCTCAATAAGTATACCAAAAAACCTCTCCAGTGAACCCATCAATGCCCTGTGAATCATTATAGGCAGATGGTCCTTGTCATCAGAGGCGCGGTAGGCGACATCAAAACGCTCTGGAAGGTTGAAGTCCACCTGAATTGTACTGCACTGCCACTGCCTGTTCAGGGAATCCTTCACCTTTATATCGATTTTCGGGCCGTAGAAGACACCCTCGCCCGGGTCAGTCTCATATTTAAGCCCCTTCATCTGAAGCGCCTTTCTAAGGGCCTCTGTAGCAATCTCCCAGTTATCCAGTGTCCCTACATACTTTTCAGGCCTTGTGGACAGATATACATCATATTTTTCAAACCCAAATGTCCTCAGCACATAAAGCGTAAAATCAAGGACATCCAGTATCTCACTCTCTATCTGGTCAATGCGGCAGAATATATGGGCATCATCCTGCGTAAATCCCCTTACTCGCAATAGCCCATGCAATACCCCCGAACGCTCATACCTGTACACCGTGCCAAGTTCAGCATACTTAATTGGCAGCTCCCTGTAACTTCTCAGGGCACTCTTATAAACCGCAATATGAAACGGGCAGTTCATCGGCTTAATCTCATAGTCCGCCCCGTCGATGTCCATTGGCGTATACATGTTATCCTTATAAAAATCAACGTGTCCGCTCTTTTTCCAGAGGTCAATTCTTGCTATGTGAGGTGTGTAGAGCAGCTTATAGCCTGCCTTAATGTGTTCTTCACGCCAGAAGTCCTCAATAGTCTTTCTTATCATCGCCCCGTTGGGGTGCCATAGGATAAGGCCAGCTCCTATGTCGTCACTCATACTAAAAAGATCAAGCTCCCTGCCAAGCCTCCTGTGGTCGCGTCGTTTGATCTCCTCAAGGAACTCAATGTGGCACTTCAGGTCTTCCTGGGTGGCAAAGGCTGTTCCATATATGCGCTGAAGCATCTTATTTTTTTCGTCGCCGCGCCAGTACGCACCGGCGGTTTTAAGCAGCTTGAAGGCACGCACAGAGGCAGTGCTGGGCACATGCGGCCCGCGACAGAGATCAACAAAGCCGCCCTCTTCGTAGAGACTGACCTCATCGGCCTCAATCGCCTCGATTATTTCTACTTTATAGTCCTCGCCCATTGTCTTAAACAACTCAATGGCGTCTGCCTTTGACATAGTTTTTCTGACAAACGGGTTATTGCGTTTTATTATCTTGTGCATAGCCTTTTCTATTGCAGAAAGGTCATTTGGGGTAAATGGCGTGTCTATGTCGAAATCATAGTAAAAACCATCCTCAGTAGACGGGCCGATTGTAACCTTTGCACCGGGGTAAAGGTCTTTCACGGCATGGGCCATAATGTGGGATGTGCTGTGGCGGCAGATTGCAAGACCTTCCGGTGAGCCTATAGTGACCGCTGTTAACTCTCCGGTGCCACCAATCTCATCTATCAAAGAAATATCGAATATATGTCCCTCTGCACTTTTCAGGGCTAAGGCATTTACCTTCCTGAGTCTTTTTAGAACATCGTCCTTGCTGTCTTTATCGGCATCGACGACTTCACCTTCAATGTTAATTACGATACTTTCCACCTCTCTTGTAATTTATACAGGATAATAACCTATTTGGAGAAAAGATTTCAATCCCTATGCACTAAAAATATTCACTATAGATGACGGATTTTGACAACATAATGCGGCTTATAGTAGTATTGATGGAATATGCCGGGAGGTGCAGTGAAGCTGTTACACAGGAGGTCAAATAAAGCAGGTCTGCCCCCTGGAACACCTGTTCACATAGGTGAGATAAAAACAGATAAAGTCAAAATCACCTCCGTACGCTATGACGACCACGATATAGTTATCAGTGAGCCGGCTGCTATCTCAGAGTGTTTTCCTCTTAAGGATAAACCCGCCATAACCTGGATTAATATTGACGGCCTGCACGAGGTGCATATAATTGAAGAACTGGGGAAACTCGCCGGTATTCACCCCCTGACAATAGAGGACATTCTTAACACAGAACAGCAGCCAAAGATAGATTTCTTTGACGATTATGTATTCGTAGAGATGCCTGTAATAACGCTTACAGCGGCAGATGAACCGGTTTGCATAGAGCAATTAAGCATAGTCATGGGAAAAACCTATGTCTTTTCATTCAGAGAAATAGAATCCGACGTCTTCAAACCGCTTATGCACCACCTTGAGTACAATAAGACACTTATCAGAAAGATGGGAGCAGACTACCTGGCCTACGCGTTGATTGACATAGTGGTTGACAACTACTTTGCTGTCATAGAGAAATTAGGCGACGATGTAGACTCCGCAGAAGAAGAGGTCTTACGCACGGCAGCATCAGAGATTTTGACCAATATACATAAACTTCGGCGCGGATTTATCCGGCTTCGCAAGGCAGTCTGGCCTATGAGGGAAATCGTCAGCACGCTGGTCAGAGAACAAAGCGGGCTAATCGGGGAACCCAGCAAGGTGTACCTGAAAGACCTCTATGACCATGTGATTCAGGTCAACTACACGCTGGAGACATACAGAGACGTAATATACGGCCTTCACGATATATATCTGACAAACCTTAATACAAAGATGAATGAAATCATGAAGTTCCTGACGATGATAGGGACGATTTTCATTCCACTGACGTTTATTACAAGCATCTATGGGATGAACTTTGAATATATGCCCGAACTGAAGTGGCACTGGGGGTATTTTACTATATTAGGGTGTATGTTTGCAGCGGCTGTTTCCTTTATAGTATTGTTTAAGCGAAAGAAGTGGATATGACCGGCAAGTGCATCCACCACATATCCTAAATATACCTGATAACAGCCTGCAGAATCCAGTGAGCAACAGACAGAATAACACTAAACAAGACGGCCGTAATAAAACCTCTTACTTCAAAGCCCTTGACTATACTCCCCACGATTAAGACAATTACCGCGTTAATGACCAATATAAAAAGCCCAAGCGTCAAAATCGTCAGCGGCAAGGTAAAAAAAATCAGAACCGGCCTGAGAACCGCGTTTAAAATCCCAAGTAAAACGGCAACTACCAGTGCGCTCCCAAAGCTTGCCACCCTCACGCCAGGCAGCAAATATGCCGCCACCAGCACCGAAACTGTCATAATTAACCATGTTACCAGCAGATCAGTCATCACTGTCAGCGTAACATTACGCATGGATATAATGCAACAGTTTGCTATTTACGTATCGATGTGTTAGTATTAATAAATCAAGGGAGGTATCGCCGTTATGTTTCCCATGAATCATAGTGCGGGAGAGGTGCGCCCTGACAATGCGCGAATCTTAGCGTCTGCTGTAAATTTATCCAGAACCTTCTCCGGCATTGCCTCTGTTGCTGTAACTGCCTGTGGCATTGTGGTGCTTGTCGGCTGGATTTTTAACATTGAGGTCTTGACGAAACCTTATTTAAGTCCTGTATCAATGAAGGCAAACACTGCCATTGCATTTGTCTTAACGGGTATATCATTGTGGTTGATACAAACAGACAGAGCCACCAGCCGGACGAGGTTTATTTCTAAGTCTTTTGCCCTGACTGCCGCTTTGATAGGATTTTTGACCCTCTTAGAATATATTTTTAGTTTTGATATCGGGATTGATCAAGCATTGATTAATGACATTCCTAATCCTGTTATGACGTCAAGTCCTGGCAGAATGTCTCCTGTTACGGCCGTAGAATTCGTATTGCTTGGAACTGCCCTGTTTATGATAGACACAGAATTACACAGGAGAATCAGACCGTCGCAGCTTCTTGCAGTTGCCGCACTTGTGATTGGCATACTAAGTGTATTTGGTTATGTTTATAGCATCAATTCATGGCTCAAACTATCACAAAAACTAACGGCCATTGCGTCACACACATCGATAGCATTTGTAGCAGCAGCCACAGGGATACTTCTTGCGCGGCCCGACAAGGGAATAATGATTTTTTTTGTTAAATACAGCCCCGGCAGTACAATGGCCCGCCGTCTCTTTGCTGCCATGACCCTGACGCCTTTGTTAGTAGAATCAGTTCTAACCTTCGGCTGGCAATCGGGTTTTTATGGCAGGGCGCAAATGGAGGCATTTCAAACCATTATCGTAACAATTATAGTAACCAGTATATTTTTACGCTCAGCCTTTTATATAAACAATTCTGATGATAAGCGCAGGCAGGCCGAAGAAGAAAGGGAAAGTGTGGCAAGGTTCCCGGCTGAAAACCCAAACCCTGTTATACGCATTTGCAGCGGACTTAGAGTCCTCTATACGAATAAGGCAGCGAAGCCGATGCTCGGGTATTTGGGTTTTCAGGACAAGGGAGATGGTTTGACTGCCGACAAAGATACATGGTTTCAGCTAATTGCCGATGTGCTGGACTCCGGACAGGTGAAAACCGTTGAAATGCCCGTAAATGACAGGGTGTTTCGCTTTACCGTAGCACCCATACCCAATCATAACTATGTAAATCTCTATGGTTACGACATTTCTGAGGCGAAGGCAGCGCAGAATGCGCTCGACTACGAACGGAATAAGCTGCAAAACATTTTGGGCAGTATGCAGGATTGTATTGTCCTTGTGCGGTGCGACCTTATGGTTGAATACGCAAACAACGCAGCCATCAGGGACTTTGGTCATTTTGAAAAAAGAAAGTGCTACTTGTATCTCAACGGCACGGCGGAGCGCTGTGCGTGGTGTGAAAGCGAAAAGGTGTTTGATGGAGAGATTGTACGCCGGGAATTTATCTCACATATAGCCGGCAAGACCTATGATGTAATTGAAACGCCTATAACAAATCTGGACGGCAGCATATCAAGACTGGGAATATTCCGCGATATAACCAAACGCAAGGATATGGAGAACAAACTACAACTGTTCTCACAGGCGATAGAAGGGACAATTGACTGTGTACATATTATCAATATGGAAGGGAAAATAATCTACGCCAACAAGTCTGCCGCTCAGATGACTGGCTATTCCAAAGAGGAAAGTATTGGCATGGATGTGGTTAAATTAGTTGCGGACAAGTATTTTGCTGTAAATGTTATCATACCAGCTATCTACGTCAAAGGGGTATGGGAAGGTGAGATTTTATGCGAAAAGAAGGACGGCACTCAATATATGGGATGGCTGGCTGCCAGCATAGTTAATAACTCTGACGGCAAGCCTGTTGCGATGATCGGAACGCTGCGCGATATAACATTGAGAAAAGATATTGAAGAGACCTGCCGGGCAGCCGAGGCAAATATGACAGCGCTTATGAACGCCATCACGGAAAGCGTCTGTCTCATTGATATAAACGGCAAATTTATCACGGCAAACGATACATTCGCAAAACGTTTCAGCACAGACAAGCAAAAAAATGTCAGCGATATCGTTGGAACAAATTTCAGAGACCTGCTCACGCCAGATGTTTTTGAAGCAAAAAAGGAACACCTTGATGAGGTCATAAGCATGGGATTACCGGTAACCTTTGAAAGTATACGCGGTGAATCCATTTGTTTAACCAATATGTATCCTGTTTTCGACAGTGAACACAATGTCAGAGGCATAGCCATATATGCAAGCGATATAACGCTCCGCAAGAAATACGAGAATTATTTACTGCAATCTATCAAGGAAAAAGAGTTGCTCATGCGGGAGATCCATCACCGTGTCAAGAACAATCTGCAAATAGTTGCAGGACTTATTGGGCTTCAACTCAATCACATAACAGATGAGACCTACAAGGCAATGTTTAACGAAACAAGGAACAGGATTAAATCTATTGCCCTGGTTCATGATAAACTCTACGGCTCAAAAGGGCTTGCCGATGTGGATTTTAAAAAATACATATTAAGTCTTTCAAATGACCTGTTCAGCTCTTTCGGCGTTGACAGAGGCAGTGTGACATTAAACCTGTCAATAGAAAATGTCATAATCGGCGTAGATATTGCAGTTCCATGCGGGTTGATTGTAAATGAACTCTTTACCAATATCTTAAAGTATGCCTTCCCGGACAAGATAATCGGCAAAATTGATATATCTATTGACGCCAAAGACAACGGTAAATTTGAGATGGTAGTATCGGACAACGGCGTTGGTTTCCCAGAAGATGTGGACTTCAGACATACAAAAAGTCTGGGGCTGCACATAGTGAATATACTGGTGAGACAAATCAGTGGGACAATTGAATTGGACAGGACGCACGGCACTAAGTTTATAATCCAATTTGAAAGTCAGTCTAAGTAAAAGGAGTTTTAAAACATTATGAAACGAATTATGATTGTAGAGGACGAGGGGATTAGCAGCGCATACATACAGGCCGCGCTGGAACAGCTAGGATATACGGTAACATCGGCAGTGTTTACCTCAGAGGAGGCTGTAATAAATGCAGAGCAGGACAGGCCAGACCTGGTCCTCATGGATATACAAATCCAGGGGGCAATGGACGGTATTGAGACCGCCAGTGAAATTCAGACGCGCTTTAATATCCCCATAGTTTATCTCACCGCTCACTCGGATGAGGCTACGTTGGAACGGGCAAAGCTATCAGAGCCTTTTGGTTACGTGATAAAACCATTTGAAGACAAAGACCTGAAGACCAACATCGAAATAGCCCTGTATAAACACAAAATGGAAAGCAAGCTCAAAGAACTGGCTCACTACGATTACCTGACAGGACTTCCCAACCGCGCGCTGTTTTTTGACCGCCTTGACCAGGCCCTGAAACAGGCAAAACGCACTAACAGAGATGTCGCCCTGCTTATGATAGACCTTGACGGGTTTAAATGTATTAACGACATAATGGGGCACGACGCAGGGGATATGGTACTAATAGAGGTAGGCAAAAGATTAAAACACCAGATACGTGACTCAGACACACTTGCCCGTTTTGGCGGTGACGAATTCGTGATTGTCCTTACGAATCTCTCCGACAGGAGGGACGCAGAGACCCTTGCCCTAAAGACACTCGTGTCAATAGGGAAGCCATTTCATTTCAACACCCCGTACTGCGCCATAGGCGCCAGCATAGGGATAAGTTTTTATCCGATGGATGGTTACGATGCAGAATCACTGTTGAAAAAGGCAGACGCAGCAATGTATCGTGCTAAGGAAAACGGTAAAAATAACTTTCAATTATTTAATGATATACACAAAAAAGTCAATGGAGATATAAAGACGGCGCTGTCTGTCGCATTAACATTTGTCTCAGGGCATAAGACGGCCTGGGGACATACTGATTGGCTTGAGCTTTTAATGTCTCTTAAAGAAAATGGATTTTTTATTTCAAAGACTGTTGAGCCACACGTTGGGGCAATCATAGAGACACTAAAAAAGTTCTACTTGCTGCAGCCTCCTCTGGCAGAAAAAATTGATGATATCCTGACCCAACTTTGTAACGAAGCCGCTGATTTCATTGTAAAAAACAATGGGATTTGGACAATACAGGACTGGAAGGCATTTTTGACCACACTTGAGTTAAAGGAAATAGCGCTGGATGAAAACGCAGCATTACTGTTATTTGACATTATAGAAGCCACAAAGTCACTCTATATTTTATGCTGTTGAGGACTCACGCAAATAAGTGTTATAATAGATTCCATGTACAGTGAGAAAATTTATGAGCATATACGAGAAGGGTAATTCTTCAAACTCGTTACTTCCACTGTTAGAGTTTTTCGTCGATTTGCACAATCCCCCGGCGGTCATGATCAAAGATGTACTGCTTGTTGTAAGCGCTGATAAAGAAATCGTCACGCTCATCACTGACACAATGTCAGAGACTGGGTGTGAAACTCACCATGCCGAAAATGCGGCTGATGGTTTAGCCTTATATCACAAAATAAAACCGCCTGTAGTTATTGCCGATACACAATCGGTTGGTCTATCATTTATTGAGCAGCTGAATATCTCCGCCCTCGATAACACATCAATCGCCGCGCTTGCCGACCGTGCCACAATTAATGAGATTAATGAGATGGATAAATATTTTGACGCCGGTGTAAGCGCGTTTTTATGGAAACCGCTTAACCGCACCGAACTAAAGGGGGCGCTTAGTTATTCACTCCGCCAAAGCCGCCTGCTTAAGGAACGAGAGAACGTGTTTCGCGTTATGGCTAACTCCACAACCGACGCATTCGTAATAGTTGATGACCAATTTAATATCCTGTTCTGGAATAAGGAGGCTGAAAAGATATTCCTGTTTAAGGCAGCCGACGTAATAGGACAAAGCCTGCTGACCACAATTATCTCAGAACAATACCATCACACACTGTCAAAGTATATCGGTCATATAACAAAAAATATAGACTACCTGAGCAGTAGGAATATCTATGTCCTCGCCCTCGACAAACAAGAACGGGAGATATTCTGCAAGATAAAGATGACGCCGATAGAGGTCCGGGGGGCAGTGCTGGCGGTTATCGCCTTCAGGGATGCCTCAGACCTTCGGGCAAGGCAAGAGCTGACTATGCTGAAGCACTCAATCGACAAGCTCACTGTCGGCATTGCGGTTGCCGACACCGAAGGGACAATTGTCTACGCCAATTCAAGTGTAAACAGACTTCTGCGCCTAAGCCATGACCAGATTACCGGCAAGAATGCCAGAGATATATTTCCTGTGTTGTCTGATTTATACATCCCAGAAAATCTTGTCAGACTTGAGAAATACTCAACTGACCTAACCATGAAATTCAACGGCAGCGATATACTCTACGCCCGCCTGAAGTGCGACACTATCTTAAACGACACCGGTAATATCTCAGCCGTTTTCATCACCTGCGAGGATATGACTGAATGTATAGAATTGAAAAAGGCAGGCGGGTACTCCGAAGATGAAAGCCTGCAGCAGACCCTGGCAGATAAATACAAACAACTGCAGATTGAACTTGGCAGACGCAATATTATAGAAGACCGCATGGGGACCACAGTAAAAGACCTCAACATGCTGCTTAAAGAGGTTCACCACAGGGTGAAGAACAATCTCCAAATTATATCAAGCCTCATCAGCCTTCAATCGGAGGCCATTACAGATAAATACCTGCTTACAATTTTTAAAGACACACAAACCCGCATCAGGGCAATGGCCCTCATTCACGATAAGCTCTACAAGTCAACCAACATGTCAATGCTGAATTTCTCTGAGTACATACAAGACCTTATGGCCGAACTCTACGCAACCTATGAGCATTACATAAGCGGTGTGGCCCTAAAGGTTGACATTGACCCTGACCTGGACATAGACATAGACATAGCCATTCCCTGCGGCCTGATTATTAACGAGTTGATCACCAATTCAATTAAATATGCCTTCCCTGACCGCCACGACGGCATAATCAAGGTAAGTTTTACCCGGTACGAAAATGGTAAATATACATTCAGCGTGGGTGACAACGGTGTGGGCTGCCCCGCCGGTATAAATTTTAAGACAACTAAATCACTTGGACTTCAACTGGTTAACGATTTAATTACAAGAAAATTGAAAGGCACTATTGACATAGATACTGAAAATGGTACAAAGTATTACATGGAATTTTATAGTCCAACATAGCAGACTGAAATAAATTAGGAGGAACTGTGGAGCCGTCAACAAATATGCTTGAAGGGGCAATGTCATCAGGAATAAGCATTCTCGTGGTCGAGGATGAGATAATCACAGCGCGCGACATAGAAGCAAAACTGAAAAAACTTGGACACGCAGTTGTCGGCATTTCCTCAAGCGGCGAAGAGGCAATACAAAAAGCGGCAGAGCTGACCCCTGATATGATCCTTATGGATATTACATTAGAAGGGAAAATGGACGGCATTGAGGCCTCCATAGAAATAGATAAGCGCCAGAATGTCCCTATAATATACCTCACCGCACACACAGATTTAATCACCCTGCATCGGGCAAAGGTTACTGAACCGCACGGTTACATCGTTAAACCCTTCACGCAGAGGGACTTGATTATTACAATCAGCATGGCGCTCTATAAGCACAGAATGGAGATGAAGCTAAAGATAATGAATCAGATGCTCAGTCTGTTTTTACAGCCTATATCGTTAGAGAAGAAATTGCAGCAAGCACTTGAGATGATAGTGTCAATTCCCCGGATGTTTTTACAGACGAGGGGCAGCATATACCTCATAGACAATGACCCCAGCACGCTTGTGCTGAAGGCATCCCTGAGCAGCTCAGAATGTCCTGCGGTTACGGTAGGGCAGTGCCTGTGCGGGCTTGCGGCCTCAAGCCGCGGGGTAGTATTTGCCGATAAGATAGACAAGCGCCATACTCTGCAGCAGGACGGTCTGCCGCATGGACACTACTGCGTACCGATTCTTGCTGGCAGCGATCTAATTGGTGTACTTAATATCTATGTAAAAGAAGGTCATAAGCAGGACATATCGGAGGAGAATATACTGACAGCCTATGCAAATGTCATAGCCAATGCCCTGCACAGCTCAAGATAACTAACACTGGCAATGCGTAGGGGAGTAGGGGTATCATAAGAGAAACATCTTGAAGAATGAGGGCTCTGCCCTCAAACTCCCGGCAGGGAACTCGTCCCCTGCACCCCATTATTAATGCCAGATTCCTTCAATTGTGCTTCTACATTTTGGGCACTTACGGTCTTTTATTATATTCGTTCTGACAGAAAATCCATATCTCTCAATCAACAGTGCCCTGCACGATGGGCAGTATGTGTTTTCACCGCTTGAGCCAGGTACGTTGCCCTCATAGACATACTTCAAACCTGCATCAATTCCAATTCTATATGCCCTCTTAAGAGTAGCAGACGGAGTGACCGGTCTGTCAGGAATTTTATAGGTTGGACGAAAACTTGTTACGTGCCAGGGGATTGCCTGATCAACAGATTTGATAAACCAGGCTATATCCTTCAGTGTTTCATCTGAGTCATTAAGCCCGGGGATTATCAGGGTCGTCACCTCCACCCACACTCCATGCTCTTTCATCAGCATAATCGTATCTTTGACCGGTTTTACACGTCCGCCGCAGACCCGTTTATAAAATTCGTCGTCTCCTTTTAAGTCTATGTTATCTGCGTCAAGATATGGGATTATCAGCCTGGCACTCTCAGCGGTCATGTAGCCGTTGCTGACAAATACATTTTTTATGCGTTTTTCCCTTGCCATGATTGCACACTCCAGGGCATACTCCATATATATTGTCGGCTCAGTGTATGTGTAAGATATACTTTTACAGCCGCCGTTTATCGCCCCCTGCACTACATTGGCCGGTACAATCATGTTCCCTGTGATTTCAGCGTGTTCCTTCGGATACTGGGAGATTGATGAGTTCTGGCAGTGGAGGCATGTGAAATTACACCCCATAGAGGCGATAGACAGGGAATACGACCCGGGAAGAAAGTGAAACAACGGCTTCTTCTCTATCGGGTCAATATGCGACGCGCAGAGCTGCCCATAATTCAGTGAATAGAGCGTGCCGCCCCTGTTTTCCCTCACCGCACACTGCCCGCGCCTGCCATCTGAAATCCTGCACCTGTGGGCACACATTTTACACAACACTGTGCTGGTGTCCTGGAATTTATCGTAGAGCAGCGCTTCTTTCATGTATTACTTTAACATATTTACCGGCATATCAGCTATCCCAGCCATATTTCCCAAGCAGCGGGACAAATATACAGGGCACATGATAAGTCTTAGTTACTTGAGCGCCGTCTTTCACTAGTTTCAGCAGAGATTGGGCGCGTCTGTCTCCAACCGGTGCAACAATTATCCCTCGCATCGCGAGCTGCCTAATTATTGGCGCTGGGATATCCGGGGCTGCCGCAGTTATTATTATCTTATCAAATGGCGATTCCTCCGGCCATCCAAGAGTACCGTCTGCTATTTTTACAGAGATGTTCTTATATCCCAAATCAGAAAATTTCCTTCTGGCATCCTCTGCCAGCGATTCGATTCGCTCAACCGTGCATACCGTTGAGACTATCGCAGACAGGACAGCCGCCTGATACCCTGAGCCAGTTCCAATCTCCAGTACCTTGTCAGACCGGGACAGCTCAAGCAGCTCGGTCATCACCGCCACCATATAGGGCTGAGAAATCGTCTGATGCATCCCAATATCGAGCGCCATGTCGGCATAGGCATTGTCACTGTTGCCTGAGCCAGCAAATATATGCCTTGGCGTCTCACGCATTGCCCGCAGTACGTTAGTATCCACAAGGCCGCGGCGTATCAACTGGGTATTGACCATTTCCTCTCTTTTTTCCTTATACTTATCTTTTATATCTTCAAGTGACACTTTATAATTCTTTCCACTCGTTTTTGATATTTTTCAGGGCTTCATAGTTCGTCAGGTCAAGATGCAGCGGTGTTACAGATATATACCCAGACTCAACTGCAAGGAAATCCGTGTTTTCATCCTCCTCCCACGACGGACTGCCCCCGCCTATCCAAAAGTGTTTCTTACCCCAGGGGTCATACGTCTCCTGAATCGAATTGCAGTACACACGCTTTCCCTGTTTTGTAAACTTCACACCCTTAAGTAAGCCTGCTTCTTTATTGGGCACGTTTACATTTAACAGCGTATCTCGCGGCAGACCCTTGCCTATAATATTCATCGCTATCTTTTTGGCAAACGCTGCGGCTGTATTAAAGTGAAACCCGCCGTCATCCCATAACATCGATATGGCAAACGATGGAACCCCCAGGATCGTACCCTCAATCGCAGCAGACACTGTACCGGAGTACGTTATGTCATCGCCAAGATTGCCGCCCTTGTTAATGCCTGAGGCCACAAGGTCGGGCTTGCGCTTTAGAATCTTCCCAATCCCCAGCGTAACGCAATCCGTAGGGGTGCCGTTTATGGCATAGACATTTTCCCTTACCTCTGTTACCCTTAAGGGGCGGTGCATGGTAAGAGAATGGCTTGTTGCGCTCCTCTCAGTGTCAGGCGCCACAATCACCGCCTCTGCCACACCACCCATCGCCTCAAAGAGCGCTGTTAGCCCCTCTGATAGTACCCCGTCGTCGTTCGTTACAAGTATCAGTGCCAATAGATTTTCCTTCCTTTAATGACAAATTCAGAATAATTAGTATTATCCCCAAGTGCGGTCTGTTGCGTCAAGCCCTCGGATGGTGTTTGTCGTACTCTTTTCTCACCTTTTCGGTCGATACCTTTGTGTATATCTGAGTGGTGGAGATGTCAACATGCCCCAGCATCTTTTGTATTGAGCGCAGGTCTGCCCCGCCCTCAAGCAGGTGCGTGGCAAAACAGTGCCGGAGCGTGTGAGGGGAAAGCTCAATGCCTGCCATTTGTCCGTACGCTTTTATGGTCTGCCAAAAGCGCTGTCTTGTCATCGGTTCAGCCCTGTTTGTCAAAAACAGATATGGTGAGTGTTTATTGTTGAGAATCACCGGCCTTAATTCCTTTAAATATTTCTTTATACGCTCACGCGCCCTTTCGTTTACCGGCACAAGGCGTTCCTTTGAACCCTTTCCCATGACCTTGATAAACCCGGCATCCATCTCAAGTTTATCTACCTCCACGTTTACCAGCTCAGACACGCGAAGCCCTGAGGCATACATCAGCTCAAGCATCGCCACATCACGCAGCACAAACTTCGTATCCACACGTGTTGTAAGTATTGCCAGCACATCGTCAAACATCAGGGCCTTCGGAAGCTGTTCCCACTTCTTCGGCAGACGCACGGTCTCAGACGGGTCATCTTTTCTGTGTCTTTCTATTAGCAGAAACTTGCAAAATGCCCTGGTCGATGAGATAAACCTGCAAATAGAACTCATAGAATAACCCTTGTCTCTCAGGTGGTCTATGTAGTTTATTATGTCCTCTCGCTGGAATTCCTTTTCATTTACGTTATTTAAGTGTAAATAGTTAATATATTGCTCTAGGTCTAGTCCATACGACTCAATGGTGTTTTGGGAAAGCCCTCTCTCCACTTCAAGGTAGACCAGAAATTGACCCAATATCTCACTTGTCACCTCACCAGTCTTCTCACTATATTTCTCGATAGTTTTCTCATTGGGCATTAATATACTCCTCTATGCCTGTCGATTTCTTTAGTTGAGTATATATTTGTTCTCCAATGGTCATCAGATTCACGGTATCTTCCCTGTTATATTTTATCAGCGTATCAAGCGATGCGCGGTCTCCACGTTTGTACATCTGCCAGAGTTTAACGGCGTCGAAGCCGTCCATGCCGGCGATGTCATCATCTCTATATATTCCAAAGCATTTCTCAAAATACTTAAAGCCTCCCTTTAATCCTAACCTCTTCGACTCCAGGCAAATATCATAGTGCGGGATGTCAATTCTCAGAGACTGGTAACACCTTTTAAGAAATGGTATATCAAACACTGCCCCGTAGAAGGTTATCAGATACTTATACGGAGACAGTGAGGCTGCCAGGTTGTCCTGAGTTAAATCCTTCCCCCTGATCAGACACTTGTAGTTTTTGCCGTCATATAATCCCACAACAGTAACATAGCCGCCGTTGTCATACGGGCGTCCGTTGGTCTCTATGTCAAGGCCGACCGCGTTGTCTCTGAAAATCTCAAAGGCGCGCCAGTGTTCTTTCCTTTCTATGTATCTTGCCAGACGCGAGGGATTACTCAGCACACTATCAAGCATTTTGAGGTATTCATCGGCACGCACCTTCTTTTCACGTGAGATAAATGGAATAGTCTCTTTACCCAGAAAATCGTCCCATGTGACAATGCCGCGCCGCCAGAGTCTCTTTTCGGTCTTTTCCCCTACACCTTCCAATACAGAAAAAGTATTCCTTATCATAGCGGTTATTATACCATACTGAAGCGCTATGTGCTTAAGATTTCAAGTGTTTTGGCAGAATAACGGCCTGTGTCGTCATAGACGAAAAATGGCGGGTCAAGTTTGAGCTGTGCCCTTCCTTCTTTTACTGCTTCAATGAGAAATATCTTTGCCTCCGATTTTGCGTTTGAATAAATAAAGCGTATCCTTCGTGGCTCGAAGTTACGGCCCCTGAGGGTTTCTATCACCTCGACAAAGCGTGAGGTCTGGTAAATAAATGAAAACCTGCCCTTAGCTCTTAATACATAAAATGATGCTTTAATTAATTCATCCAGCGTAAGGTTGAGTTCATGTCGTGCTGCGGCCTTTTCGTCGTCAGGGTTAAGCTCTCCGCTTTGGAGCTTTCGGTATGGTGGGTTTGAGACGGCTATATCAAATGTATTGGATGAGATATTGCCATATATATCATTGATATTTAAGTGATGCACCTTTATCCTTTCGGTTACATTATTGAGCGCCGCATTTTTATTAGCAAGCTCATATAACCCCCTCTGGAGTTCTATCAAATGAACGAAGGCAGCTGGATATTTTTGAGCAAGGAGTATTCCGATGATACCTGACCCTGCCCCAAAATCTGCTATGTGTCGTGGATTTTTGGGATTTACGAAGTCAGCCAGCAAGAGTGCGTCGATAGAAAACCTGTATCCTTTTTGGCGCTGAAGTATTCTGACATTTTTTATCGTGTCAAGTGATATATCGCCGTTTTGTTCAACATTGTCCATTGAGAATTATAACACGCTGCTGTGATGAGATGATATGAACTGATGACTATGTGACGTGAAACTCGTTCATTGAGAAATGCTGAATATTATTTATTGAAATTGCTGGGGCTTACATGTTATACTTGCTAAGTTGGCATCCACTGCGGGCGTAACTCAGTGGTAGAGTGATAGCTTCCCAAGCTATTGGCCGCGGGTTCGAATCCCGTCGCCCGCTTAAATAATATCCTTGTTAGCAGCATCATAAATATGTTTGTATGTGACACAAACTATACGTTCTAATGTATCTATTAAGCGATTTGAAACTTAATTATGAGTAAAGGTTATGGGTAGTAAGACCTGAACTAAGATTAATAGATACGATACTGAACGAGCATTCTTAAGATAATAGAGACAGTAAGCAAAAGTGTCACAAAAAGGAAATAATCAGGTGGTTTAGGCAGACAGGATATTCCGACAGTAGAACAGACATTTAGGGAAGCAATACGTGGAAACATTAAAACTTATGTAATCTTAAAAACTTAACTCCGTAGATTAGACATATGTGAGCCAGCTGCGGTACTTATCGACCTTGCCGTGTACTGTGTCAAAGAATATTGACTGAAGTTTTGTGGTTATTTCGCCTGGCTTGCCTTTGCCAATCTTACGGTTGTCCACTTCTACGATTGGTGTGATCTCTGCAGCAGTGCCTGAGAAAAACGCCTCGTCGGAGATGTATAGCTCATCTCTGGTGAATCTGGCCTCGGTAATATCCAATCCGTTGTCGACCGCTATTTTCATAATACTGTCCCTCGTAATACCTTCAAGTATGGAGGTAAGAGGTGTTGTTTTTAACTTACCATTTCTTACTATGAATATGTTCTCACCGGAGCCTTCAGCGACATAACCGTCTGCATCAAGCAATAGCGCCTCCGCGAATCCCAGCGTGACTGCCTCAGTTTTAGCTAGCTGTGAATTTATATAGTAGCCGGATACCTTTCCTCGGGACATATTCGAGTTCACATGATTTCTGATATATGATGAAACCTTAACACGAATGCCGTTTTGTATGGCATTTTCGCCAAGATAAGACCCCCACGGATAGGCGGCCACTGCCACCTTCACGGGGTTATCCTTAGGATATATGCCCATCATTCCATATCCGATATAGACAAAAGGCCGGATATAACACTCCTCAAGCTGGTTTATCTTTACACAATCTAAAACAGCATTAACTATCTGCTCCCTGTTAAATGGTATTTCAACCTGAAAGATATGTGCTGAGTCAAATAACCTGTCCACATGCTCTTTGAGCCTGAACACCGCTGGGCCAGATGGTGTTTTATAGCTGCGTATTCCCTCAAATACACCAAGTCCATAGTGCAGCGTGTGTGTCATCACATGAACTGTTGCGTTTTCCCAGTTGACAAACTCACCGTCCATCCATATTTTCTCCGTCTTTTTTATCACATAGATTTTATACCAGCAATCAGGTGTTTGTGTCAAGAGTAAAGAGCAAGTTTTTTTTAAATAGTTAAAAAAAAACATGAAAGCGGCTGCCGCAATGCCGTATTAACGATCGTGCCAACTTTAATCGCGAGTTATTTTGTAACCTGAGAGGGAAATAATTTTTGATAACCCCTCAATAAGTCCCAGAGAGTTGAAGCTGCCATATGCTTGTGAGTAACCATAAAGGCGAAGGGTCTTCAGTCCTTCATCTATTGACCACTTACCGCCTCCGATTACGTGCCATTTTGGATCTGATATAACAAAATGCTTGTGTTCGTTGTTGTAGAGACCCTTGATACCATTTTGATTGCAAAAGTGCCTGACAATGTCTGCGTGATAGGTAGAAAGCCCGGAGGGTGACAGGACGATAAACTCATCTCCAGGGTTTTCCCTGATCTGAACGAACTTTCCTGAGCGCTGCGGAGGGAGAGCCTCCTTCAACTTTGTCCGAAAATAATAATCGCTGTAATCTATGAGTTCCATCTGTTTTATGATAATATAACCAGGGCGCTTAGTCAAGCACCCTGGGGGTTATAAGGCAGGAGTTGTTTGGAAAATACTGAGTGGATATGGTAAAATACTAAATATGAGCAACATAAGGAGGTCAACGTATGGTGAAGCGCGTTAGACGGAGTTGCGAAAAGCGGAGTGAGCCTTTAACCGGGAAGTTGCGGCAAGACAATGGAGCGGACGATGACTCATATTGGATAGAAAAAGCAGTTGAGGCTGAAAAGAGCGGTTATGCAGGTAATGAAAAGTCCATAGAATTTCTTCTGGAAAAGCTTGTTTAAACTGGATTTCACCAATGACGCATTGGCTTTTTTAAATCAACTTGACGCGAAGCAGTTTCGTCAGATAATAAAAAAAAGTATTTGGGCTTATGAAAGACCCGTTTCCAAATGATTCAGAAGACCTGAAAGGAAATAAATACAAGAGAGTTGATACAGGTGAATATAGAATTATCTATTTAGCAGAGGACAATATTCTGAAAATAGTTACCATAGGCAAGCGCAATGATAGCGAGGTTTATAGAAGGTTTCAAAGGCGTAACCAGTAGTCATTTTCGCAGCTATAGGTTCAGTGTTTATAACTGGCGGCTTGATTGAAACCTGCCTTATGTTATATAGTATTGAATAAGTAAACTTCATGGGAAAAATTAATACGCAGGAGGCCACTTATGGAAAGGGTTCCGATGACGCCGGATGGTTTTAAAAAGATTACCGAGGAACTTGACAGACTCCTAAAAGAGGAACGCCCACAAAATATCAAAGATATTGCCACAGCACGGGCGCACGGAGACTTATCGGAAAACGCCGAATATGCAGCGGCCAGAGAAAAACAATCGTTCCTTGAGGGCAGGATTAAAGAACTCCAATCAAAAGTCGCAATGGCTCAGGTCATAGACCCGTCTAAAATAAAGGGCGGCAAGATATCCTTTGGTGCGAAGGTCAAGGTTTTTGACCTTGATACCGACGAAGAGAAGATATTCTTCCTCGTAGGTCCGGATGAGGCCGACGTAAAGACCGGTAAAATCTCTGTTACCTCTCCTGTGGGCAAGGCCCTCCTGGGTAAGGTTGTCGGTGATGAGGCCATAATCAAGGCCCCGTCCAGGACTTTTTCTTATGAAGTATTGGAAATATTATTTGAATAGACTTTTCTCAGCGGACATCATTAGAAACGAACATTTGGTCGGCAGGTATTTTATTCTGGAAGTTACTCCCAATGTTGCCATATGTGAAACGCAAGTGGGGCAGTTTTTTATGCTTAGGCCTGGGGAATCAATCGACCCATTACTTTTAAGGCCATTCAGCCTCCTGACATTTAAAAGCCCCAGTGGTCAATATCCAAACGGTACTCTGATCTTTCTCATAGACGCAGTAGGGAAGGGTACAAATATCCTTAAACGTCTTGCCGTTGGTACTCGGTTTAGTATCGTTGGCCCGCTGGGGCGTGGTTTTCCACCTGTCGCCGATGATGAAATACTCTTTGTCGTTGCCGGAGGTATTGGCATAGCATCAGTTTTTGGACTTACTAGTGTATATCTTAATACACCGTTTTTTTTTGGAGTCAGAACTGCGAATATGATGTCGGATTTACAGGCGATAGGGTTCAATTACTGGGGAGAGAATACTTTCACAGCAAGCGACGACGGCTCGATTGGGTCAAAGGGCAGCGTTCTTGAATTATTAGAAAAGCAAGTTTCCGAATATAAGCGAGATTGTGGCGGTAAGGTAAAGATATATGCCTGCGGCCCACATGCTATGTATAAAGCAATGGTTAAAATGAATCTTGACGCCGACATTTATGTATCTCTGGAGACACCGATGGCCTGCGGCGTAGGGACATGTTTGGGCTGTGCGGTTGAAACCACAAGCGGCCTACAGATGGTGTGCAAGGACGGGCCAGTGTTTAATCTTAAAGATATTATATGGGGCGGGTAGGGCGGTAGTGAATCTCTCAGTCAACATTGGTGGCCTCAAGCTGAAAAACCCCGTCATAACGGCGTCAGGCACGTTTGGCTATGGGGTGGAATACGAGGAATTTCTCGACCTTAATCAGATTGGTGCGATAACGGTAAAGGGGCTGTCTCAGCACCCGGCAAAGGGCAACCCACCGGGGCGCATCTGGGAGACCCCGTGCGGGATGCTCAACGCCATTGGGCTGCAAAACATAGGCATCGCTGCCTTCATAAAGGAAAAGCTCCCTGAACTCCGAAAATATGATACAAAGATAATAGCAAATTTTTTTGGTGACACTATCGAGGAATACGCAGAGGCCGCCGCACGGCTTAGTGCTGCTGAGGGCATACACGCCCTTGAGATGAACATCTCCTGCCCGAACAAACAGGCCGGATGGATTGCCTTTGGCACTGACCCGGCACTAACTGAAAAGGTCGTGGCAGCCGCAAGGAAGACAGCTACGCTGCCATTGATAGTGAAACTCTCGCCAAACGTAACCTCTATAGCAGATATGGCAAAGGCCGCAGTTAACGGCGGTGCAGATGCCCTGTCAGTAATAAACACAATAACCGGCATGGCCATAGACATAGAGACACGCCGCCCGCGGTTGTCAAATATTGTTGGCGGACTTTCCGGACCTGCCATAAGGCCGATTGCTTTGCAAATGATCTTTCAGACATTTAAGGCCGTGAAGGTTCCCATAATCGGCATGGGCGGGATAATGACAGGAGGCGATGCGATTGAGTTTATCATTGCCGGTGCGTCTGCCGTTGCCGTTGGTACGGCGAATTTTGTAAACCCTGCCGCTTCAATTGAAATCCTTAAGGGCATTAAAGACTATATGGCAAGACATCAGATAGACGACATAAATACACTGACAGGAGGGATTATATGTTAACTGCCACTTTGCTGACGGACTTTGGTCTTGCAGATACCTTTATAGCCCAGATGAAGGGTGTAATGTTGTCGATTAATCCAGAAATAAACATAGTTGATATGACGCATTCGATAGAACCATTTAACATCAGACACGCGGCGGTTGCCCTTGGGATGAGCTACAAGTATTTTCCTGCGGGAACGATTCATATAGCCGTTGTTGACCCCGGTGTGGGGTCAAGCCGGCGTGGTATAATTGTCGATACCGGTAAGTATTGCTTTGTTGGGCCGGACAACGGTATTTTTAGTATAATATACGCTGAGAACAAGTATAAGGTCTATCACATCACAGACAAACGTGCCTTTATAAATCCAACCGGAGCAACGTTTCATGGGCGGGATGTCTTTGCCCCCACGGCGGCGTTGATTTCAAAGGGGATGTGTCCTGGGGAGCTTGGCTCTCCTGTCATCGATTATAATTTTTTTAAGATAACCCCGCCCTCAAACATTGGCGGTAATACGATAACCGGGGAAGTCCTCTATATAGATAGATTTGGAAATGTTATAACAAATATCACAGCGGCATTTATCACCGGCTGCGGATTCAAATTAGACGGTCGCCTTGTATCGCTTAAAGAAAACTATGCCCAGGGACAGGACGGGCAGCTCCACGCCCTCATCAACAGCGACGGCTATCTTGAGCTTTTCGTAAAACAAGGAGGCGCTGTGCTAAAGGTGATGGCAGGTGTAAGGGCTGGCAGCACAATAACATTAGAGCTTGACTCACCCGATGATTACCCGAAGATTATCTGAAGTCCGGTATTCGGTAGTATCCCTTGTCTATCGAACGCAGCAGTATATCGCGTGCCTTTTTCTGGTTGGGATAAACTAAGCCGAGATTATGGCCGAGATTATGGTATGTATGTTTCTGGAAATAAAGGATTCCTTGTTTAACAGATTTGTGCAGATATGCTATTTTACTGTGATTTATGTAAAACGCAAGACAATTAAAGCTGATTGCTGCTGCTAACCCCATGTAAAAATACTTTTTTATCGATTTTTCATCCACTATCTCAATTAATGCAATATATGAGAAAGCCACAAGCAGCACAGACATAATAATGTATCTTGTTGACAAGGCATTGTTCAGGCCAAGGCTGCTTCTACCTGCGGCAGTGAGTACTTCAGACAGTAATATAAAAACAAGGAACGAATACAGAGCGGTATTTTTAAGGTAATATTTTCTTATCGTCAGATAAATGAAAAAGGCAAGCAGCAATACGCCCATTGCTAATGGCAGGTATAGCACAGGTGAAAAGACCTCTAAAGTATCCATTTTGGAAGGAATGTAAAAGATATTGCCTAAGAGCATGATAAAATATATGGCTGTTGCACTGGGATGAGCGGCTGGTAAGTCGGTTAGGGCTGTCGGTTGAGTGTATCCATAAAGATACACAAAGATGTTTATGGACATAATTACAAGCCAGACAGCCAATAATTTAAATCTCTTTTGTAGGAGCAGCGCCAATACCCCCGTAATAAAGCATAATATGCCGCTGCCGCCTGTAAATGTTGACATGGTGGCAAATATTGCTGCTAGTATAAATTTATTGGAGGATAAAAAATAGAGCGATATAAAGGCAAACAACAGCACATAGAAGTTTTGAATCGAGCCCATAGCAAAAAAAATCGCGCCAAAAAACTGAGGCTCAAACAGTATAAACACTACCGGAGTGAACCAGACCAGGCTGCGCTTATTATGCGATAGAAAGGCAGTTATTAAAATCCCAACCAGGCCGACATTACCAATCAGTATCAAGGTCTTGAAGTTGATTGTGTTCAACAGGTAGTATTCACCAAGGACGACAAGCCTTGTGAGGACAATCCTGTGTTCGTTATGCTGTAACAAGAGCAGGGCAATTTTGTCATAGAAAGACGAGAGCTCGTTAAAATTATATAAGAAATCAAGGACGGCGTCGAAATCGTCAGAAATTGGAATATTGCTGCCATATCTTAGTACGGTAAAATAATAAAATCCCACCGATAGGGCAGCCAGTAAATATATAATCGGAGCCGTAAAACTCCCTAATTTTTTTATCACTGAAACTGGAGCTTTAGTACAGAAACCGGTGCAAAGGTCTTTCTGTGTATATCGCACGGTCCATAGGCGTTTATATTTTCTACGTGTTCACGGGTGCCGTATCCCTTGTGGGAGATGAAGTTATACTGGGGATATTTTTCATGAAATGTGAGCATTATTGAGTCGCGCAGTACTTTAGCGATTATCGAGGCGGCGGCAATGGAGGCGCTCTTAGTGTCGCCCTTAATGATGGAGACTTGCTCACAGGTGACAGTGGGGAGTTTAAGCGCGTCTATTAGCAGTATGTCTGGGCTGAGGTCTGAAACGGCCTCTGACATGGCAAGCCTCGTGGCGTTTAATATATTAATCCGGTCTATCTCGTGAGCATCTACTATGCCTACGCCTATGGAGAGGGCGTTGTATAATATTTCGTAAAACAGGTGTTTTCTCTTGGCGGCGGTAAGCCTTTTCGAGTCGTCTATGCCGTCTATTTCAAAGGCCGGGTTGAGTGCCACGGCAGCGGCAACAACAGGCCCTGCCAGAGGCCCTCTGCCTGCCTCGTCTATGCCGACGATTGTCTTATAGCCTGCCTTGCGATAGTCGTTATCGAAGGCATAGAGCGTTGTTGTCATACAGTTATTATACAGTTATCATATGGCGGCTTTTTTTATTTCGCGCGCCTTTTCTTTTATCTTTGCGTCTTTGCCCTTTTTATGTCTTATATAGTAGAGCTTGGCCTTTCTGACATCGCCTCTTCTTACAACATCTATTTGCTTAATTATTGGTGAGTGAATCGGGAAAATCCTCTCTACACCGACTCCGAAAGACATCTTTCTCACGGTAACCATTTCGCGCACACCGGCTCCCTTGCGCGCTATTACGATACCCTCGTAGGGCTGTATCCTTTCTTTGTCGCCCTCTACGACACGCACATGTATCTTTAGTGTGTCGCCTATGTTAAAGGCTGGGATTTCCCTCCTGAAATTTTCCTCGAGTGCAGTTACTAAATTCATACTTCCTCCTTGAGTTGTTCTATGATTTTTTTGTCATCTTCTGTCAGCTTAGTCTCATCTATTAGTTCAGGTCTTTTCAGCATTGTCCTCTTCAGGGACTGCTGTCTTTGCCACTTCAATATCTCCTTGTGATTGCCGGACATCAGCACCTCCGGCACCCTCATACCCATAAACTCAGCCGGGCGCGTGAAGTGGGGGTAGTCCAGCAGCCCACCCGTAAAAGATTCCTCAACATTTGACCGCTCATCACCCAGCGCTCCTGGTAGCAGTCTTGCAACCGCGTCTATTATAACCAAAGCAGGCAGCTCTCCGCCAGTCAATATGAAATCCCCGATTGAGATTTCCTCGTCTATTAAATGACTTATCCTCTCATCCACACCCTCGTATCTGCCTGAGATAAGGACGATGCCGTCTTTTTTTTGTGATAACTCAACCGCCTTTGCCTGGGTCAACACATTGCCCTCTGGAGAAAGCAGTATCGTGTGCTTTTTATGACGGCCTTTAACATGGGTTAATGCACGATAGAGCGGCTCTATCTTCATCACCATCCCAGGGCCGCCCCCAAATGGATAATCGTCCACCGTTAAATGTTTATCAACCGCAAAATCCCGTATATTCGTAACCACTACCTCTATGATACCGCGCTCGATTGCCCTTTTAATAATGCTTTCTGAGATATAGAAATCAATCATCCGGGGGAAAATCGTCAGTACGTCGAATCTCACGCTTTTCAAACTAGGAGACCCTCCATGACCTCGATTTTTATATAACCATCGGCTATGTTTATTTCCTTTATAACATCGGCTATAGCCGGTATCAGGCATTCCTTGCCGTTGTAGTCCATGACATAGACATCGTTTGCGGGAAATGATAAGACATCAGATACCTTTCCAAGCGTATCTCCAGATGCGGCAATAACATTCAGGCCGATTATCTCGTCTATATAGTATTGGCCTTCTTCAAGCGGCGGCAGTTCAACCCCTTCGGCCTCCATCGACATGCCGTTATATCGGACAGCATCTTCGGGTGTGTCTATGCCGTTGAATTTCAGGATTACGCAGCCTGGCCGGAATTTCCTCGATGTTATATTAAGCACACCTGCGCTCCCAGACAGTGCAACGCTGTCTATGGACGCAAACATATCCTCGGTGCAGCCAGTGAGTACCGCCTTTAGCTCTCCTTTGACGCCCCACGGCTTTATAATCTTTCCTATTAACATTTTCTTGTCATTTACTTAATCTAATCAAACTGATAAAGGGACACACGCCGTTAAAACGCTGCCCCTTTAAGAAGATTTACCAGCCTATACTATTCAAGTATCTCTAAGCTGGCACGTTTCCCTATTTTCGTCCCTGAGGCTGATAGTATAGTTCTCATCGCCCGTGCGGTTTTCCCCTGCTTACCAATTACCTTTCCGAGGTCGCTTGCGGCTACCCTCAACTCAAAAATCGTTGTCTTTTCGCCGTCTACTTCCTTCACGCTGACATCTTCGGGTTTATCGACCAGTGCCCTTGCCATAGCCTCCACCAAGTTTTTCATCATGAAACACCTCCCTGGTTGACTCAGGCCGTCTGGAGCTGTAAGCCGGCCTTCTCTAAAAGTTTTTTAGCAGTATCCGTTGGTTTAGCACCGCATCCAAGCCATTTTTTAGCCTTTTCAACGTCTATTTTGATCTCCGATGGCTCTGTCAACGGGTTGTAGCTTCCTATTATCTCAAGGAACCGGCCGTCTCTTCTTTCCCTTGAATCCGCCACTATTACTCTATAAAAAGGCCTTTTGTGCGAACCCATGCGTGTTAATCTGATTTTTACCAATGCTGTCCCTCCATAGTTTTATTTTAATATAATCTTGTCCTTGTGTAAAGGGCCTTTCTATTAATTCTCAAAAAGGCATTATATCTGGTATTTTAAATCCCTTTTTATTCTTGAATACCTTCATCATTTTTCTCATATCTTTGTACTGCTTTAACAGGCGGTTAACGTCTGCCACTGTTGTGCCGCTCCCTGCTGAGATACGGAGTTTTCTGCTGCCGTTTAATATCTGCGGGTTATTACGCTCTTTTTTAGTCATTGAGGAAATCATAGCCTCTACCTTAACGAACTGGCTTTCATCGACCTCGACCCCTTTCATGCGATTAAAGCCTGGTATCATGTTCAGGAGATTTTGTATCGGCCCCATCGAGCGTATTTTCTTTAACTGTTCCCTTAAATCATCAAGCGTAAAGGAATCAGTGGTAAGTTTATTTTGCAGCGCCTGTGCTTCTTTGTCGTCAAACGACTGCTGTGCCTTTTCTATAAAGCTCAGCACATCACCCATGCCGAGGATTCTTGATGCCGCGCGTTCGGGGTGGAATGGCTCAAGCATGTCGATTTTTTCGCCCGTGCCGATGAACTTAATAGGCCTACCAGTAACTTCTCTAATTGAGAGCGCTGCTCCGCCGCGCGCATCGCCGTCCATTTTTGTTAATATTATCCCGTCAATGCCGATTTTCTCATTGAAGGTTTTAGCAATATTGACGGCATCCTGACCGGTCATCGCGTCTGCAACGAAGAGGATTTCATCGGGGGTGACGGCGTCTTTGACCGCCTTTAGTTCCTTCATTAAGTCTTCGGCTATATGGAGGCGGCCCGCGGTGTCGAGGATTATAATATCACGGGCCTGTTTTTTCGCCTCATTTAGTGCGTTTTTACAAACTACAGCAGGAATTTTATCTTCCTTCGAGAAAAATACCGGTACATCGATTTGCTTACCCAGGGTAATGAGCTGGTCAATGGCGGCAGGGCGTTGAAGGTCTGCAGCGGCCAGCATCGGGCGTCTGCCCTGTGCCTTAAAATGTCTTGCCAGCTTTGCCGACGTTGTAGTCTTGCCCGAGCCATGAAGACCTATCATCATAATAACAGTAGGGGGATTAGGTGATAAGCGAATCTTTTCGTTCTCTGACCCTAGTAGAACACACAACTCGTCATTAACTATTTTTATAACTTGCTGACCAGGCGTCAGGCTCTCCAGTACACCTTTGCCAAGGGCTTTTTCCTTTACCTTGTCAACAAACCCTTTGACGACTTTAAAGTTTACATCTGCCTCAAGCAAAGCGAAACGAATTTCTTTCATCGCCGCATCGATGTCGTCTTTTACCAGTACACCTTTGCCCTTTAACTTCTTGAATACGGACTCTAGCTTTTCGCTCAACGAATTGAACATTTACATTAACCCCGGCATTAATTCCAGCAATAATTCCATGTGCGGCGCCGTATTAGCCTAAATGGGCTTCTATTTTTTCTTTGAGCTGATGTTTAGGTACTGCCCCTACGAGCTGGTCAATCTTCTCGCCATTTCTGAAAAGCATCAGCGTGGGAATACCCATGATCTTGTATTTGCTAGCGACATCCGGATTTTCGTCGGTATTGAGTTTGAGGACTTTTAGTCTGCCTGCATATTCCTTAGCCATATCTTCTACAATTGGGGCAACCATCCTGCATGGCCCGCACCATACTGCCCAAAAATCTACCAGTACTAACTCGCTGGCGCCTAGCACCTCGGTAGACCAGTTTGCCGCCGTTGCGTTTATTACACCTTCTGCCATATGAAAACCCTCCGTTATTTATTTTATTTATTTAATCTTATCTCGCACGTATACGATTATATGAGATAGTACATTCTTTTGTCAACGCTGCCAACTAACCTTGATTGACGTTGACAGTATAACCTATAATCTGTTATTTTTACCACATGAAAAGATTCGTTGTGCTAGTGCAGTGTGTATTAATCTTTTCTTGTGCCGCCGTGGCATATGGATTCGACGTAAAGGGGTTGCAGCCGCTTCAGCCAAACGGCATATACTCTACCTTTTCTACTTCTACCAATCCTGCTGGCATATTTGCCACCCAATTTGAGCTTGAACAGTCTGTTGACCCAACATCATATCGAATCAACTCCTCTGTCTCTTTTGCCATAACTGATGCAATAGAGGCAAGCGCCACTGTTCCCTACTATCTGAAAACCGGAGAGACCGGGTTTGAGGATGCTGCCATAGGGATTAAGGACAGGTTTATAGAAGAAGATCAGTATATGCCGTCGGTTGCGGCCCTTATTGCCGGTTCTGTGCCATCCGGCAGGGATGTAATAGCGACAAATGGACGAATTGGAGGCGGTCTGATTTTGTCAAAGAAGATAGGGCCGTTTAAGACGCACGCAAATGTCCTCGTATATTCCCCATTCCGGCGTGCCCTCAACACGGAGATAAATTTAATGCTTGGGGCGGAGCTTCAGGCGGCTAATAATCTCAGCATTCTTACTGAGGTTCAGACGAAAAAAAGCCATGATATAAATAAATTTGACTATTGGGACTGGAAGATAGGTTATAGGTTCAGGCCGCTGGACTTCTTTTATACCACACTATCAGCGGGGTATGGGTTTAAGACCCGCAACCCTGACTTGCATATTTTCCTGTCGTTTACTATAATATACCCGCCTGCCGGTAAGATATTAAAACACATCTATGAAGAGGAGAAGGAGTAGTTCAGTGTTTGACCTTGGGATACAGGAAATCGTGGTGGTATTTATAATCGCACTATTGGTGTACGGACCGAAGGACCTGCCGGAGCTTGGCAGAAAGGTTGGGAAATATATCGCGATGTTTAAGAGGATGGTCAGCGATGTTAAGCGCCATGTGGACACAGAACTCTACGACTACTCTGACCCTATAAAAGCAGAAATAGAAAAGATAAATAGAGAAGCAATGCAAACAACACTCAAGCCGCCTTTGACTCAACCCACACAGCCCCCTGAACAACCTGTTGAAGTAAGTGTAGCCACAGAAGTACCACCCGTAACGCCGCGGCACGATGGAAGCGTGCCAGATGGAACTGTGCCAAATGGAAAATGAAAATAAAATGTCCTTGTTCGACCACCTCGGTGAGCTTAGAAAGCGCATTATGATTTCCCTTGCAGCCGTACTGGTGGTTTTCATTTTAACGTTTAACTATTCCGAGATGATCTTAAAGACCTTGGTCATGCCCATTGAAAACAAGATGGTCTTCAGCCTTCACTATCCATTTATCGGGTTTGAGTCAAGCGGCATAAAGCAGAAGACTCTGGTCTTTACAGAGCCGTCTGAGGCATTTTGGATGCACTGTAAAATCTCCCTGGTAGCCGCGCTGATGATAGCGCTGCCAGTTGTATTGTCTCAGATATGGCTGTTTATAGAGCCGGGGCTTATTGAAAAGGAGAAGAAGTTAGTCATTCCGTTTATAACGGGTGGGACAGTGTTATTTATGATTGGGGCGGTGTTTTGTTTTTACATCATTTTACCGTTTGCATTTGGGTTTTTGATGACATATAAGACTGAGAATCTGACGCCGATGATTACTGTAGGCAAGTACATAGATTTTACTATGAAATTTCTGCTGGCCTTTGGGGTGATATTTGAGCTTCCGATAGTACTCCTTGTGATGACGAAAATGGGGCTTGTAACTCCGCAAAAACTAGGTAAGGCAAGAAAACATATAATCATAGTGGCGTTTATAATATCAGGCGTGATAACGCCGACACCAGATGCGTTTAATCAAATGCTCATGGCCGTCCCGATAATCGTCCTATACGAAATCGGGATACTGGCATCGAGATTAATCAAAGTAAAACCTGCTGAACAGCCCCAGCCAGGGGAATCCACTGAACTCGAACCTAAGTAGCGCAGCTGCGGATGCCTACATGCCGTAGAGTTCCTTTACCTTGTCCATAACTTCGGTGGTTATTGTGTTAAGACCCCTTTCGGCGGCATATTTTTCGATGCCTTTTTGCGCCATACTTCTGACCATCTCGGGTATGTTGGACAGCCTTGCCTGGGCATCTTTATCCCATAGAATGTTTGTTGTGGCCTTCTCAGGGGTACCACACGCCTCAGTATGCAGGACAAGCTCTCTGATAGCCTTCGTTTCCATCGCATTTGTTACTAATCCAAAGCTGCTGCCACACTCTGGGCATGAGAACGATGTATTAGTCAGACCGTCTTCAGTATTGCCTGCCTTCGTATTTACCATTTCCTTGTTGCACTTTAAACATGTGAATTTCATATTGATACCTCCATGGGTTGTTTAGTCAGTTCTGGTAATATAACAAAAAAAGCTGAAATATGAAATGGCTGTTTAGAAACCGGGTATGATTTATTAGCCCAAAATAGTGTTCTTTCCAATTTAATGTGCTGGTGTATATGAACAAGAAATTTTCAATAGTTATAGAAGAGATAAAATAATAACAAACCTGCAGCAGATTTCAGCTTCAAATCGTTCAGTAGATTCATTCTCCTCTGGTTATCATATAACTAAAAAAATAAGATGTTTGGTCGATGCAATCGAGTTTATGATACGGAGATACTTCCGGTGGGTTCGACCTTATGGATTTCTAACAAAAAGGCATATGTATGGGGGAGTGCATGACTACACCTGATGAAAATCTATCCACAATACTATATTATTGGTTGTATAATAAAATCGGCTGTGATATACTGGGCAGTGAGCTGCTGATTTCGCTACTTAATCAATTTATTACGAGGTTAGAGAACATGACCATTAGAGCTGTTATTCATTATGTCCTGTCAATAATTATTATAAGTATTTACAGTGCACGGGTCTGTCCTTTCTTTGGGGAACTCCTTTTTGGTAAACGTGTATTACTTTTTACGGTATTTTTTGGCATAGCACTCGTTCTTCGCAAAGGATTAATAGAGTTAGGTATATTGGGCGGCAACTACATTACCCGCATAAGGCGCCAGGTTGCCCTGGACTTTGGGCTATATTTACTGTCGGGCACAGGCATTGCCTTGTACAATTATTTTGCATATGAGTTTCCGGCAGGCAGCGGTTTGAAGGTCATAATGGGCAGCATAACACTTGGGTTTTACACATCTATCGATTTAGGTCTTGAAACAGAGAGAACCATAAACACTGAGGCATGTAAAACCGGAGACAATATAAACATATCAGACAATTTTGTAAAATTAACTACAAAAATTATCATTGTTGCTGCTACCAGCATGTTATTTATGATAACTATTATTTTATTGATTATCAATAGAAATGCCGATATATTTTCGCATCATGAATACACAAATCCATTATTAATTAAGAAAATACTATTTGAAATACTATTTGTTGTAATAATGATATTAATTGAAAATATAAATCTTATAATATCTCATTCAAAAAATATGAACATGTTCTTTGATAGTGAAACTAAGGTATTACTTGCCGTTGCTAACGGTGATTTAAGCCGTAAAGTAACAGTCAGCACTGATGACGAGTTTGGACTTATAGCCGCATATTCTAATAAAATGATAGAAAAGTTAAAAGAACGAACAGATGACTTATTAAAAACCCGTGATGTTACGATTCTGTCTCTGGCCAGCCTTGCAGAAACGAGAGATAACGAAACAGGAACACATGTACTGCGTACACAGAGATATGTAAAGGCACTTGCTGTATGCCTAAAGACTAATCCCAGATTTGCTGAATACTTGACTGATGATACAATCGATTTGTTATATAAATCGGCGCCCCTTCATGACATTGGAAAAGTAGGTATACGAGATAACATACTCCTGAAACCAGGAAAACTCACCGATGAGGAATTTCAGGACATGAAAATGCACCCTGTTTACGGCAGAGATGCCTTAATTAAATCAAAAATAGCACTTGGCTCTAACTCTTTCTTAGATACTGCTGTGGAAATAGCACACAGTCATCACGAGAAATGGGATGGCACAGGTTATCCCGAAGGACTTAGAGGAGATAATATTCCGATTCCAGGACGCCTGATGGCAGTTGCCGATGTTTATGATGCCCTTATTACAAAAAGAGTATACAAGGATGCCTATTCTCATGAGGAGGCAATAAAAATTATTCTCAATGGGCGTGGCACCCATTTCGACCCTGACATTGTTGACGCATTATTAGCCATAGAAAATGAAATTCTTGACATAGCACGTGAACATAGTGATATGCAAAATCATTAGCTGTGTGGAATGGCAACAAGCACATGTAGTTACATGAATCAGAGTTTACACTGCCGCAGGGTTGTTACTGAAGAATCTCCCCAGCTCGTCAAACGCGCACAGCGTTATGATACCGATTACCGGCAGAGTCATTCTGAATCCGCCGCCTGCTATAAACGGCGGAAATAGAAAATAAACCACGATGCCCGCTGTTGCCAGTCCGAACAAAACATGTCCATCCCTTAATGTCCTTATAATAAATGAGGCAAACAGTATATAAATAAACATATAACACAATGTGATTACCATGCTAAACACCTTTTCTATTATGATTTGTCTGGTGGATAATTTCTCATACGCCTCCGGTGACAAATCAACTCCGGCAAGTGCCGCTGTCTCAAGCCAGGGCAGCCGCAGCAGTATAGTCCCTGCATGTGTGACTATCTTTCCTATTGTTGAAGCTGGATAGCGCAGAAAGACCTGAAACGCAATTGTCTTTTTCTTTTTAATTATCTCCTGCACATCAGACAATTGAGCAATTTCACGATTTGCCATATGATATATATCTAAATTACCCTCTAAAAACAATACCTCTACCATGAGACAGTCATACAGATTGATTGCCGCAATGTCAGTTGGCTCGAAAAAGCCGTGATTGATATAATTCCGAATCGAGGGACCATTACAAACAATCATCAGGGCGATGGCTGAGGCAGCTATCCATATGCGTATCTTTTTCATATTAATAATACCAGACCTTCGTGCCACTAAAACCAACACAACAGCGTTTAAAATTGGATAAAGTGCAAGCGTAGGTCTCACCTGTGCGGCATATCCAATAACTATGACATGGAGGATTAAGTAAATCAAACTCTGCCTTAATATCGACAAAAGCCCAAGACACAAGCCGCACGTAAAAACAGCCGAAAAAAACATATCTGAAAGCACAATAGGTGTTGTTACAATAAAACATCCCGACGCGGTTAAAAACAAAAGCGCCCGATAAAAGCCCCTGTCGGCGCCGCCAATGAATTCTCTGTTAATTATGAAAAGCATGGGATATATAGAAGCAAACAAAAGCGCTTGGGCAAAGAACACCCCATATAGCCAGAGGTCAGTTCCTAATGTCTTTATAAAAAATGATAAAAACATGGGATAACCGATAGTCCTGTGATAATCAGGGTCAGTGCCGTCACCAGATACACTGCCAAACACACCGTGAGCAAGGAAGTTTCTTGCCGGTATGACATAAGTCATCACATCTGTGCCATTCATGGCATTTTTTGAGTATTTCCCTTCCGGCATTTGGAGATTGAAAAAAGTAGTCCCATTAGATAACATTATTATTACATAGACTATGTTAATTAACGCTGGAACTATGAATTGAGCAGGACGGGATTTAATCATCTTTATCAAATCCAAAGGACTGCAAATCAGGCTTTCGCTCTCATTGCAGTCCCTTAGCAATCACGTGAACTACTTATTTACCGATTATATGGATTTCAGCGCGTCTGTTTTTTGCCCTGCCTTCTTTTGTCTTGTTGTCGGCAATCGGGTCATTGTAGCTGTGGCCTACGGTCTTGATCTTGTTGCCGTCGATACCGTTTTTCACAAGTGCCGCCTTTGCTGCCTCGGCCCTCTTTATCGAGAGCTTCATGTTGTACTTAAAGCTGCCCTTGTTGTCGGTATAACCGTCTATTGTAATGCTCGGGTTCGGGTATTTCTTTATTATCTGAGCTGCCATGTCTAACTCAGGCTTGAATACCTTTTTGATATTGTACTTATTGAAGTCAAAGTTTACGATTCTGATAACAGCAACTTCTTTCTCTGCTGCTTTCTCAGGTGTTGGCTTTGGTGCTGGCGGTTCACATGTCGGACATGGTGTTGGAGCAGGCGGCTTCGGACATAAGGCGTTTACCATTTCAACAGCCTTTTTCGCCATATCTATGCCTTCTTTGGTCTTGCAGCTCAAATAAACGTCATAGGCATCGTCTCTCATCTTTGCTGCTGCATTAAACTCTTTAGGACATTCCTTGTCTTTACCATCTGCCTGTGCCTTTGCTACTGCCCTATCGGCTGCCGGTAGTTCCGGATGGTAGTACCAGGTAGCCCTCTTCGGAGCAAACTCCAGCCCCGCACAACCGGTAAATGCCAAAGCAATAACCGGCAACAACAACATAAACATCTTCCTTACCACACTGTTCATAAACATACCTCCACTCTAAAAGTTTTTTTACAAATCATCACCCAACCTGTATATCTTACTTCATCTACATCATGATTTGTCAATAAGAATCTGTAAAAATATTAATTATTACAAGTTACCGGTTATCTCCTTAATAATCCCTTTTGGCAATAGTAATTAGAGATTCACCCCAGTGCCGGGGAATAATCAGCCTCCCAGCGATGACTTGAAAGGCAGGGGCAGGATAAAACATTAATTTCTGTATGAGCAACGGAATCCCGTCTATGTATGGGACATCCCACAGCCCATCAGTCCCCGTTCTGAGCAGCTTAAGTCCGGCCTTTGCGGTTAGCTCTATCCATTTCACCGCTGGATATAATGACACATGTGCCGGGTCGCCATAGCCTATCCAGTTATGCCTCTTTAGTGTATGTCCAATGCCGGAGATGTTTGGTACTACATACATTAATATACCCTGGGGCTTGAGCAGCGTCCTGATGAATTGGAGCGTCTCAAGCGGGTCATCAATATGCTCAAGGACGTGAATCGAGCATATCAAATCAAAAGTTTTGTCCTCTATTGCTTCTCTGCTGCTATATAAATGTTCTGATACCGCATTTTCTTTTGCCATGTCAACGGCATCTGGCGATATATCATATCCGGATGTCTCATAGTTTTTCTTATTAAAATATCTCAGAAAGCGACCGCTGCCACAGCCGTAGTCCAATACTGAACCATTTTTTACATATCTTCGTGCGATACGGTAGTAAAACCACAAGGCAACCCGCGTGCCGCATTGCCTGCGCGCCGCATAGTAGGCACGGTTATATATTGCGCCATCTGCCATAGCCTAGTTTATCGCTTTAATGATAGGAATGACTTCGCTCAAATCATCTATTATATAGTCTGCATCCTTGAGTGAATCAACAGACCTGTAGCCATAACTAACTGCAATTGTTTTGATGCCTGCAGCCCTGCCGGCCTCTATGTCTGTGCCGCTGTCACCTATGATAATTGTTTGACTTATGTCTGTTCCAAGTACCTCCATCAACTTTATCAGAGGCACGGGCGAGGGCTTTCGCTCGCGGCAACTGTCATATCCATATACTGCGTCAAAGTATTCGAGCATAGTGAGTTTGTCAAGAAGTCTCCTCGACAATGATTCAAGTTTATTGCTTGCCACTGCCTTTTTTATCCCAGACAGGGCATTAAGCGTCTTAATGACATTATCATAGGGTCTTGATTTATCAGCTATATGCTCTGTGTAATGCGAAAGAAAATGACTTTTCAGTATATTTTTTTTTACTACTTCATGATTATCTATATTATTTATGCTGGCAGCCCTAAGCAACAGATGCTCAACCCCTGAGCCTATAAGCCTTCTCACCTCATCAATCGAAATGATATTAGAGCCAATCTCGCACAGTGCATGATTCACGGCGCCGGCGATATCTGCGATTGAATCAACAAGTGTGCCGTCAAGGTCGAATATAACCAGCTCTATGGCCATGTTATTCCGTCGGCTTTTTAAGTCTGTTATACTTTTCTATGCCTACACATTCCTTTGCTGCTGGACACCAATCAAGACATGTCGGCTTCATCTCTCTGCTGATTGTCTTTTTGCAGCCCTTACATTCGGTTTCGGTTTCGTCAGACCAGATTTCATTTCCATGTCCACAGAAATAGCACTTCAGCTCTTCTGGGTATGGATTTCTTATTTCACTGCTGCCAGGACAACTTTCCTTCATAGATCACCTCGTTGTTCTATTAATAGTATCATTATAATATTTTCCATCTGGTATTTTACATGATAGCCGTCATATATGTGCCGACATTCCTGAAAAAAACTTTGCTTTTTTTAACTGCATTGATATACTATAAGCTATGAACGGTGAAGCCATGGATGACGACTATCTTAACGAAGACCCTAAAAGCTCAGGCCGCAAAAGAAGCGATCAGAGAAAAGACGACCAGTTCAGCATAAACTCAAAAGGCAAGGGACCGAAGGAAGGCACCTCAATGGGTCATGTGTCGCTCGATATGATCAAGATATTTGCGCGATATAAGGCGGGTGACTTTAATGAAAAAGCAGCCAGAGAAGTAGCGGAGGTCTTTAGAGAACTCTCTGATGCCGCACTGACGATTAGAGCTGGTAATACGAATGACCAGTCCGATGACACGGTACTCAAAGATAATGTTATTAATGTAAGAGAAGACTTTTCAGACTTAAAAGATGATTATTACTCATTAAAAGACGATTACTTCGATTTAAAGGATGATTATTTTAGCCTGAGAGAGTCATATTTAAATATAAAGGACGAATACACTGTTCTAAAGACAGACTATTACAAGTTAAAAGACCTATACGAACATGATCTGGAAGAAGAGAAGACCAGAATCAGGAATAAAGTAAAATCTATGCAGCGTAGGTTACAGGTTTATTTCTTGTTACTTCTAATAATAGTCCTATTAACAACACCACCCTCGATTGACCTTATTTACAAACTTTTTGGTTTGCACTGATACTGCCCAATCAGCCAGAAATTATTGCCAGTCATGTTTATCCTGTCTGTATCTGATCCACCATGTGTATGGCCTCTGCTTTATACTCATCAATATCTTTGTTTTCCTCAAATACATTTCTTTGTATTCCGGCTTATTTTAGATATTTCCTCTTAATCAAGGTAAAAACAAGTCCTATCTCAGAGCTGTTTCAAACCCATAAACCTAAATAGGAAAGCGAAAAAAGGGTTACTAAAGGGTTGAGATGGTATATAAAATATCACAAAAGTAATATTTAAGCCAATTTTCCGTAAATTTGCGCCTACGCCTGCATCTTATGATAAATATTACACCAACTCTTGCTCTCAGACCGTTCATTGAGAATTGCTGTGTGGAAAGTATTATTCTTGACAAGATGTAAGAGAAAAGTGTTAAATAGACTTTGAGATGGAGTTGCGTAAAGGCGCGTAGCTCAGTGGTTAGAGCGCTACCTTGACACGGTAGAGGTCGGGGGTTCGATACCCCCCGTGCCTACCAGTAAACATGCGGGTTTATAGAGGTTGCACAGGTCATTTAGTTGCTCGACTGTATAGTTTTTGTATAGTTCGTATTTCCGCCGATAGCGTTATCCAGGATGTCCACCGCCTTAACCTTATGGGCCGGTGCAAGATGTGAGTACCTCAGTGTCATTGTTAATGTCTTGTGTCCTAAGAGTTCCTTTACTGTGGTTATATCCACGCCAGCCATTACCAAGTGAGAAGCAAATGTATGTCTCAGGTCGTGAAAGTGAAAGTCCTTTATACCCGATTTACGGCAGGCAGTATTAAAGCTCTTCTTGACTGACTGATAGGGCTTGCCGGTGTTTTGGCTGTAGAACACAAACGGTATATCAAGGCGTCTTTCTATTCCCTGAAGTGTTTCCCTTAGCGTGTTATTTATCGGTATTTCACGCCGTTCGCCATTCTTGGTTATATCCAGGAGAATAAACCCATGTTTCAAGTCAATATTTTCCCACCTTAGAGAAAGGATTTCACCCCTGCGCATACCGGAGTTTAGGGCTGTTATTACTATCGGGTAAAGGTGAGAATCACAGTTATTAAGAAGCTCTTGGCACTCTTCTTGTGAAAGATACCGTAAACGTCTGCTTGTATCCCTGAGTAATTTTACCTTATGAATTCGTTTTGATATATCGGTCTCTACCATATCCCATTCAGCGGCCTTCGTAAACATGTGCTTCAGGACGTTAAGCGCCTTGTTATTTGTCGATGCCTTAACGCCTCTGTTTATGTTGTCTGTTTGGAGTTGCTCCACGACGTTTGTATTAAACCTTCTCAGCGGTAATGCCCCGAAAATTTTGTTTAGCTGTCCTATGATATACCCTTTAACCTGAGCTGATTTCTGTCTACCCTCAATCCATAACAAATACCGTTCGGCAAGCTCTTTAAAAGTATAATTTCTGATTTTTTTGACCTGTTCAGGCTGTTTACCTTCTTTGATTGCGTTCTTACGATTAAGAAGTATTACCTCAGCCTCTTTAAACTTAGCACTACCCGTAGATTCGTAAACAGTTTTACCATCTAAACCGGCATAGCGTATCCAATAAATAGTGCCCCGTTTATAGATTCCTTTTGCCATGAGTTGCCTCCTTCGCTTTTATGCTGAATACATCCTCAGTAATGTACTGCATTAGAATAACAGGCTTGCCATTTTTCGTGACGACAACATCTTCTTTGGTCTTTTCGATTTCCGCAACCACCTTAGTAGCGTCTGACCTCAACGTCGATACTGTTATAAATTTCATTGTACCCCCTTAATATATAGTATAGCTATATTATTAGCTAATATTTGAGCTATTGTCAAGACATTTTTTAAACTATACAGTTTACTATACAGTGCTTTAATAGTTATTGATATATAAGGATAATTTAGCTGTACCACTACCTTAGTAGAGTAGTGGCCTGTTATGGCATTTTCCCGTTAAACTGTCTAATCGCCGGTGTTTCAAAGGAGTTAAGCCACTTGTCGATGGACTTTTTTCTAAATCGAAGCTGGCCGCCCAGCTTAATGTGAGGAATTTCATTGAGGTGTGTTCGCTCGTAAATCCATTTCGGAGTAACCTTTAGGTATTCAGACAAGCCCCGCACGTCAAAGATTGTATCAGGTTCTATGTCTTTCTTAGCATTAGCCGAAAGAATAGGCTTAAGGGCTTCAATCAGCCTCTCAGCCATTGGCTCAAGCAAAGTTTCTATGTCTTCCCTTTCCAGCTTCATACCGTTATTTCAGCTTCCCCAAGAAAATCTTCAAAATCCGCCATACGCATAATTACCATATCCTCACTGTCTCTTTGCCCAACGTGCCGATGCGTTGGCCGTCAAGACGCTTGGCAACCGCCCTTTCTGCGTTTTTGCCTCGTTGCCTGTTTTTATTTGTGTTCATTCTTATCTTGCCGCTCCAAAAATTGAACTCGTTAGATAGTCATAGTTTCTGTTGAAGATAGTTTGGAAGTCTTTATCTATCAAACCGTTAATAATGTCTGATATATGTTCGTTATCCATTAACTGTACCGGACTGACGCTGAGGATTTGCTTTATTGGCAGCGCGCCTGACCATATTTTAACCGCCCCACGTTTCCCCGGCCTCGTGCCTATTACCTTGTGCATTGCCTCTGGTGCTCTCCAAAAGACGCCCCTGTGGCCGCTCGCCATTTCCTCAACAAAACCAGACCGCCAGGAATGGAACTTCCCGCCCTTCTTTATCTGAGTTTTTACGTTCTTTCCATAATTTTTCTTGCCCTTGCTATATTTCGTATTGAAGAGTATAACTGGCAGACCCGCAATGCCTTTTGCAATAAGTCGGCATGTGAGCTTTGTCATATATGCCTTTTGCAGCGAAAAGGCCTTTTTCACCTCTCCAGACGGAAGTGTGTATGTACTGGTGATTTCCTTTTTAACTTTCGTAAACGCCTGCTGGCTGACCTCGTTAATAGCGCGCATCATGGCCTTTTTGTAGATATTAGGGCTTAATATTTCCCCTATATTGCTTATTCCGCGAACTTGTATTTCCATTGTTTAACCTCCTTTTCCCTGAGAAATGAAGGGGGCGCATAGCCCCCCATAGATAATACTAAACACTCAGCAGCTCCTCTGTCCGCTTCTGAACTTCATTCTCGACTTTCATTGTTTCCCTCAACCGAAGTTGAAACTCGACGCCGCATAATTGGTTTGCCAGTGTAGGTACTTGCTGTGACTCTCGTAACTGCTTTAATTTCTTGTAATAGGCAGTCTGAGCTTCCCCAGTGAGTAGAACCAATGAATCAGCAGGCTTAAACCCTGAGCAGCCGGTTGTCTCCTCAAAGAAAACCAGTTCGGCCAGTTTCTCAGCATGAACAACGTCTTGTTTCCATCTCTCGTTCAGAAGTTCAATTCTTTGTTTTTTAAGTGCCTCACCTTCGTCCTTGATGTTTTCCTCAATGGTCTGCCTGAGCTTGGATTCAAGTTCCTGTAGTGCTTTCTGTGCGGCAAAGCAATCACGCCCTGCGCTGTCGCGTACCCGTTCGGCTGCCTCAAGCTCACTTGCGGCCACAGCGTTTGAACCGCCCAGGCGTTTTTGCCTCAGTGTGAGTTCGGCTCGTTCAGCAGCCTTATAGTCAGCGTCCAGTTCGGGGATTCGCTGTTGCAATGCCTTGATTTCGGTGGCTATCTGTTCAGGGGATACCTTTTTCTTAGTGTTTAGAACGTCAAAAAAACTCATTTTTTACCTCTTGCTGTACGAAATTAGCCGGTAAAACCGACATTACGACGTAAAACTGACGTGGTGTCCCGAAACACGGGCAGCCGCAAGGATTTGTAACTTTAGCATTGTGAGCGATTCTCCGAGCGGCAGTCTCCTATCAATACGAGGCACAAACTCAACTACCACCCGTCTATCACCCTTGCAGTAAACATCACCCGTTTGGTCAATCTCAATGGGGCTGTGTGTCTTATTGTTAAGAATCAGTTCCCGAAGTTGCAGGGTGTTGATTTTTATCCCCACTACTGATTCCCTCCTATGAGTGCTGCTGCTTTTTCGGCCAATTTTATCATGTAATCGGCGGGCAGTTCGGCCTTTGCTTCGGCTGCTGTCTCCGTCTGCCCAAAACTCAAGGGTTCAGGGTTTTCACCCCGTGCTATGGCCGCCTCTCGTTCAGCCAGCCTGACCATGTAGTCTGCTGGCAGTTCGTGCTTCGATGTTGCGTCCACAGGGGCGGTTGTGGAAGGTTTAGGGCTTTCTGTAGTCATAGGAGTTTCTCCTTTTGTTGTTGCTACGCCCACTAATGCAGGCGGTGTTGGTTTGGATATTGAAATTGGTTCAGCCAATATCTGGTCAAGGCTGCGAATCCCATCGACAAGGCCGGAGTTGACGGCCTGCTGCCCAATAAATATTCTGCCATCGGCCATGTTTTTTAATACCCCATCGCTGCTTATACCCCGATTACGGGCTACTGAGCTGACAAAGAGGCCATAGATATAGTCCACCATGCCTTGTAGTGTTTGTTTGCCGTCTGTTGATAAGGGTTCGTATTGCGATGTTATTCTTTTGTACTTTCCAGCAACGATTTCCGTTGTCTTTACTCCTGCCATAGCCTCAGCGCCTGATAAATCAGTATGCCTTGCCACTACCCCGATGCTGCCAGCCTGTGATGTTGTTGACGACACGTACACCCTGTCTGCCGCTGATGCTATCCAGTAGGCAGCCGATAGCGCTATGGAATTGGCAACTGCAATGATGGGCTTGCGCCCCCGTGACTGATATATCAGGTCTGACAATCCCGAAGTGCCGTCTACCGCTCCGCCCGGACTGTCGATATTGAGCAGGATTGATTTAACGGCGGGGTCGTCGAGTGCGGCCTTGAAATTGTCGGCTACTGTCTCAATCGCGGTGCCCCCGAATAACAACGTAAAAATATCCATGCGCTGAGATAAGAACCCTGATATGCCGATTATCGCCGTGCCATTAACAATGTCATGCCCTGACGTTTTGTCCTGTTGAGACTTCAACGTCCTGGATAATGCAGCGATACCCTCACTGCCCTCAATCTCATGCTGGCTGTGAATGTCGCTCAAGATTTCAAGCTGATTCAGAAACGTGCCGCTGATCAGCAGCGGCCTGTCATTTAATAAACTCATTAACACCTCCTTTGCCTCTATTTTGTTTGTTTTTTCTATCAACACTGCCTTCAACCCTGCTCTCAGGGAAAACTTCCTTTGCCGTATGAACAGCTTTTAAGTGGGCGGGTGAGCTGCCCTTTAATGCTCTGACCTCGTTAAAATCATAGACAGTCTCCTTAACGCCACTGTTCCGAAGGGTTTTTGCCTCGTCCTTGCTCTGCACAATCCACAGATAACACCCCAAGACCTCTGAATACACTCTTACGCTAACCGCATCTGGCCTCAGCATAGCCACTGCCTTAAGATAAAGTGATTCAACTATTTCCATTGAAGTCTTAAAGCCACTGAGGTCTTCATTTTCCATAGCCTCATTCATTTGCCTTATGGCCGCCTGAATCTCTGTGTTTAGCTCCGGTATGGCATTGATGTCTACCGCCGGAAGTTCACTGAGACGCTTGGTGTGTTCGCTAAATTCTGAAAGAAGAATGTCCCGCACCGGTCGAACTGTGCCAGCCTTAATCAGGTCAAGTAGAAACTCATTATTGGCTACCTTGAAAGATTGACCAGCCCTTATGTCGAGAACACCCTTTGGAGTCTTGATAGTCAATGGTATTGAGGCCGCGTATCTCATATTTCCACCTCCACGCCGTCTGATTCTAAAATTGGAATATTTTTTTCTATAGTACCGTCAGAAAGTCTACCAATGTCTACCAATGTCCTAGACGTACTATCCATGCGGTTCTTTGCTGGTAGACATTGGGTAGACTTTGACTTATCGTCATTTGAAAGTCTACCTGTGGAAACTGGCGTATTCTCTGGTTCTTTGACTTTGGTAGACTTTGGTAGACTTTCGTGCGACGTATCAGAAATAATATTATTATATTGGCTCAAGAGAATATCAAAATCATTCTTAGATAAAAATATCTCAGAATACCCGTGTATGAGTTTAGTCTTTAACCCTAACTCACGTAACCGCCTTCCAATATACTGTCCAGTAAGTTTTTTGTCTTCAGGCCGATTCTCGTTTATTTTATCCAATACCTCGGCGGTCTTTATAGTCCATTCTGGCACGTCCACTGGTGATAACTCTTCAAGGATAGAGACAATTTGCCCTTGTAGACTGCCCTTTTTGTCTTCGATTCTTTGCCCCGCTATTTCAATCAATGCTTCTTTCAGGTCGTCAAATCCTTCAGGGTTAACCATTTTGCATATCTGTAAAAGAGGCTTTGCAATATCCCATAGCCGCCCCGACAGCTCCGCTACATGCTCAACTGCCGGTAATGGTTTATCCATAACCCGCGCTCTCCATGCTGTCAATCGTTCCTTTAGAGACAGAGCCTTTTCCGGTGTCGGGTTCTCGTATTCACCAGGCTTATTAGGCATGGAGATGTTGAGGCATCGGGTATCGAGTATCTTATGTATATTCTCGTTTGTAGCAAGCAGGGTAGGCCCATAAACATTATAGTGCTTCATATCCTCAAATGCCCCTTTTTCTGGGTAGATAACTCGTGTGGCCTTCGCCCCCTTTTCGTAACGCAGCAGTAAAATGTCTTCAGCCCCGTTCTTTACGGCCTTTTTCCATAAATCCATGAGGTCAAAAAACAATGTTGCTCTAAGATTTTCTGAATACCGAAAGATATTAGCCTCTCGTAGGTCAACGAGGTGTACCCCTCTGTACGATACATAGATTATAGACTTGCCAGTTCGGGATTTGCCCCGCTCCGGCACGGCATAGAAAAGCAGCATGGCCATGTAATGTATATCTGGGTGGTCTTGAAGATATGTCAAAAACACCTTACATGCCACTATAAGCCACTGTTTTTCATATAAACATGAGAATCTCTTGAAGTAGGCTATGAGGTCATTTAATAAATCCCCATCCTCTTTTTTATAGCATTCTGAAACCTCTTCGTATCGTGCCAGCAAGAATGGCATGTTTTCTTTGTTGGGTGGTGAATATATAGTGCCGTCTAATTCGTGGTTATTCGTTGCGTATAGATGCTCACCGTCCTTTATTAAATAAGAAATACTTCCTTCACAGTCTGTAACCACATCAACCAGTCCGGGAAAGTTCATACTGTAGACAACCGGCTGTGATTGAACGTTATCATCTTTTCTGAGTTTCTGAATATCCTTTTGAATTGCCCGCCTTCCCGTGTTATGCTTTTTTGAGAGCAGATCAACAAAAATAGCTCTCTCTGTCTCACTCTCGATTCCGGCTAACTCTTTTATGAGTCCTGAAATATCACCAAATGTAGACTTGTCTATTCTATCCGCTAACGAATTCGCTTGGTCTTTGCCATCCTCAATCGGTGCAACCTTCAGTTCTCTTCTTATTTCCGATAATTTACTGAGCTTTTCGGCAAGCCCTATATTAGACAGTTGCTCTTTCAAGCATTCCTCCCCTCGTGTAGATTTCAAAACGCTCCTCTTCACTGCCGAATTGCAGGCAATCAAGCAGATGTTCTATGTAAGCCTCCTGATGGTAGAACGATGCCATAGCCTCTACATCGTCCATTGTCCGTATGTGTAGTTTGCACTCGTTTCCTGTCCTCAGATAGTCGCATAATTTATCTTCATACGCCCGCAACCGCTGCCGGTAATCCTTTATAAGTTCTTTCTGCTTTTGTAGTTCTGGGTTCGGTCTGTATGGCTGTCCCGAAATCCCTAAGAGCGTCAGTGCCCTCCTGAAGTTAACCCCGTGCAGTTTTTGAATGAAGGTTACTACATCGCCGCCTGCCCCACAGCCAAAACACATGAATGTCTGTTTTTGTGCGTCTACCATAAACGACGGTGTTTTCTCATCGTGAAAAAGGCAGATGCCCCAATAGCGCCCGCCCTTTTGTTTAAGGTCGATGTGTTGTTGGATAATTTCAACAATGTCCGGCTTGGTTAGCGTTTCGTTCACTTCTGCCCCCTTACAAACCTATCTTTACTGTGCATTTTGATAAATACTCGATAATGTCGGAATGCTTATAATTAATGCGCTTGCCAATCCGAATATAGTTTGGCCCTAGTTTATTCAGCCGCATCTTGACTAATAGGGCAGGAGAAACACCCAAGATTTGAGCAGCAACTTTTGTTGAGATAAGCTCCATATAATTACCTCCTGTTGTTGCGGTAACGCATAAGATTACCGCGATTACTATTAAAGCCAAAAAAAATCACCTTGTTATTGAGAAGTTTTCTAATCTACTCTTAGCCAATGAAATGACCATTGGTATTATTTTCTCAAGTTCCGCCCTCCTTTTGGTATCACTTTCGTTAAAGTAAAACCCTATGAGGTTCATTACGGCTTCAAGATAACGTTTCAAAGGCAAATTCTTGGAAGATGTTTCGGCGATTGTGATAATCATAGGACAGCGACTAAAATAAGCCAAGCAATCGCTAAAATATAACGAATCCATATTTTGCAATATTGGCTCAATATATTTATTAAAACTAAGGTTCTCAGGCCTTTTAGAAGGGTCTGTGTTCAATATCATATGGAGATCAAGAGCTATTGCAGCAGTACTCGAACGCATCTCTTTAAGTTTAATTTTAATTTTATCAATTATCGTGCAATTGTACATTGAAAATTCATTTGGGTTTATGTCTTTAATATAACCTTTATTGGTCTTTAATAGATAAAGGTTGTTGTCGGATAACGTATAAATCTTACCGCATACATGGCTGGTAAAATCATGTAAATAAGACAAATACTTTTCTTGACACTTTTCTTCTGTGCGCCACTTTCTTTGTAGGCTAGGCGATACATTAATTATTTTCGACTTCTCAGGATCAGTCTTATTTGTGAGCGAATACAAAACAGATGCAATTTTTGCCGGTGAAAACTCCCCCTTGTTCATCTCACTGCGGGTGATAGGCGAGTGATTCTTGAGTTCTTTGTTGATAAACTCCAAAATGAAATAATTATCGTTCATGTATTTAATGTCCATGTGGTAATTAGGGTAATCTGAATCATTACCATAAGTCAAGATATTTGTTTGATGTGTAGGTAAAGTAATGGAAAAAGTTGATGACTGGGCGGTATCGCTATAAGTCCTGACCGCTGGCAATGCCCTGCCCCATGCTGTATCAAGGGATGCCGGAGGTCGTGAAAGAGGTACGGCTGTACGCCCCCTTTTAGAAATTCAAGGTACTTCCAGAAACCACCGTTCTCTGCGGGGGCGCTGACCGCGACATTTCAGCATATTTTTATTCTGAAAATCGATGTCCGATGTCCGACTTGGTCGAATATTCCTTTTATTTCAATGTGTTATTGTCAGACACAACAAAACTCCATCTCCGATTAAGCAGCAACACCCCTTTGGAAACCCGCATGAATAGGGCATTTGTGGTTTTAGTAGATTTTATTATGCTGAAAAATTATGTCCGATTTATAGTTTTAACAGGTGATTAACAGGACGGCTCAGTTTCAGTCACCCCCAATTTGGCGGTAACTGAAGAGGCTTAGTCGAGGCCACAGGTAGACTTTGGGTAGATATTAGGTAGACTTTATTTTTGAAAGTCTACCGGCAAAGACGCCCTATCCATGCGGTTCTTTGACTTTGGTAGACTTTGGTAGACTTTTGCTGAGGGCATAATATAAATAATATTTTCTTCTTTGGACTTATGTTTATTAAGCTGTGTACATGAAAAAGAAACACCGGCAGCCCCGTCGACCACCGGTGTTATTGTTTCCCACGACGGCCATTGAAAGTCCGGCTTCATTGCTTCCCAGCCGGAACAAATAGCGCCGTTTGCATTTGAGGGTGCAATGCTTTCCACCCGAAGTAGAAAGCTGTTTACCTCCCCTTGCTGCCCTCGGCCTCCCGAAGATGCTCAAGTGCCCTGCCTATATGCACGAGCGTATCGCTGATACCCCGCAGGACACATGCAAGGCCGTCCATGCCTTCTTTAGTTAGCTCTGTCCTTTCAGTAAAAACGTCATGGAGAAAATAAACCCTGCTTTTAAGTGCGCTCACTTCGTCTAATATATCGCCGATACGTGGAGCTTCCGGCTTTAAGACATAACATCCCATAATTGGTTTATAGCCGTCAGGCATCGTTACACCCCCTCTGCGGTTTGGCTTTTGCTTTCGTCTATCTCCTTAATCGTTTTTCTAAGTGCCTCTACTGCGGCCTGCGTGTAAACCTCGTACATGTGCTTTCCTATCCTGTTGATACCCACTTTTTTGAGTTCTATCTCTGTGTCAGGGTAGCGCTTGAGAATTTCGGCAAAGAATCTGTCCTCTGTTATAGGCATGTCGTCTATGAATTTACAGTTCTTATCCTCTTCAATTTCCATGTGGTTAGCGGCTTCATACAGTAAATCAGACGTTCTCGATAAGACAATAAACATACGGGCGCGTGAGGACAGTGATAAAACAAAGTCAGTATCTTTGTTTTGGTAAGTAGTAGCAAATAGGTCTGCCAAAAGTGATAGCTCTTCATGCGCCTCAAATAGCTTTTGGTCTATTGTTTGGTATGGCGGCATGTTCGTTTTAAGGCGGTCTATTGTGTCTGTGATACCCTGTCCTGTCTGCTGCTGTGCTGTGTTCATGGTGTTACCTCCAATATGTTTAAGGTTTCAGGCAATAAAAATGCCTGAGTGTTACCTGTGGCCATATTGGAAACCACCTCCATGCCTCACGACATGAAGACACTCAGGCGTTATGACAATCGGCATATCTGGCCGGACACACCGATTACCTCTACCCTTAAAAACTACAACACCTCCTTTCGCCTATAAACTTGGCGGAGGCCGGAGGCTGGCCCCAATATGCGTACAGGTAATCTTATTCTACCCCTTCGATACTGGAGGTTGTCAAGGACGATTTACTATTGATATAATGAAGATATGAGACAGGTAATCATATATCCTGGAGAGGACGGCTACTGGATAGCCGAATGTCCGTCATTGCCGGGCTGTATCACTCAAGGGAAAAGTAAAGAAGAGGTTATAGCAAACGTTAAAGAAGCGATAGCACTTTACATTGAAGTATTGATAGAAAGAAAATCTACTGTGCCTGAAGACACCCTCGAAGTCCTGCAAGTATGAAACTACCGTGCATATCTGGTCGCCAATGCGTAAAGGCTCTTGAGAAAATCGGATTCCACGAAATAAGACAAAGAGGCAGCCATATAGTTTTGTACAGAGATAATCCTTACGCTCAAGTAATCGTTCCAAACCATGACACATTAGACCGAGGCACGTTGAGGGCAATCATCCGGCATTCAAATCTTACGGTTGCTGAATTTATCGAGTTGCTTTAGGATACCCTCTCTTTACCTATTTCATTATTGTTCCTTACCGGTTGGCAGAGAGTTCTACTGACCGCACTGTATAGTTTTTGTATAGTAGACAGACGGAAAAGGCCGGTAAGATTCAGAAGTGCCCACCTGAAGCCATACTACGTAAACCCTTAAAAAAAGAAAGAAAAAGAAGCAGAAGGAAATAGACGGTAAACGCCTAAATCCTTCTGGATTACCTTGACACGGTAGAGGTCGGGGGTTCGATACCCCCCGTGCCTACCATATTATCCTCCCTATAAATAGGCGGTACATATCCTGTAACATTCAGATAATCGTGCATCGATATTTTGAGGCCATCAAGCAGCTTTATAAGATTATTATATAAGACATCATGCTCCCCATTTTCAAAAAGCCTAATTTGAGTATGGGACATTCCACACCTTATAGAGAGTTCACGCAGAGTTAACCCTTGCTTTATTCTATTGATTTTTATAAACTCATGGCCTTTCATGGTATCCTCCTTTGTTTGTTTCTATTTATTTACATCTTCTTTCTATGTCTGTATAATACATATTCTTAATCATCATGTCAAGAGGGATAATATCAAGGAATTATGATTGACATTGGATTAAAATTATTATATTGTACTTGACATGACTGCAATCGTTGGAATAAAGTATTTCCAATAGGTAGATCAGGAGGGCCGAACTTGGAAAACAATGGTAATGGTTGTAACGATGGTTAAGCCAGATTATATGGCAATGCTTGAAAGAAATAGTTGTAAAGGCCTGAAACCTTTAGAAAAACCGGTGAACTTAGAGGCAAACTATTATAGCGTTGTGATAGAAGACGCGACAAAGCTGGTGGAAGAGACTTATACTCGATTCAATAACAACATACTTGAGGCATTGCCACTAGCCAAGCTAAAGATGGAATCTATACGATTATATCTTGTATTGATCCGAAAACTCTCTGGCTACCATAATATTATCGATAAAATTGCCCAAAGCCAATTACAGAAAGCAAGCGGATTATCAAAGAGGTCAGTATTGAGAGCGCTTGATGACCTTATTAAACGTAATATGATCGTCAAAATAAAGACCAAAGATATTTGCAGTTACATCCTTACACCTGCTCATAAGTGGATATCAGGTGAGACATCGACAACCAAAATAGATGTTATAAAACAAATACAAGGTGACCTATTTGAGAAATACTATACAAAAAAAGGTGTCTGTAGAGCGGCAGATGAGAGTGTCTCCAGAGCGGGAAGTGGGGTGTCTGAGGAGACACCTATAGGTGTCTCCAGAGCGGGAGATATAGGTGTCTGTAGAGCGGGACACAAAAGAAACAAAGAAACTTATACAAAAGAAAGCGAAAAGATAGGATTATGTAAAATTACGGAAAACGGATTATCGAATGACGAAATACAACGACACGCCACTAAACACAACTGTCTCGACGTAGGTATGACATGTCCTGAAGAATGTATCATTTGGCATAAAATTCACTTGATTAATTTTAATAAAAGTTTAGCGTCAAAGGATTAAAAAAACACAACATTAATCCGATATATATGTGTATATTGAACATTGGATTATAAGGAGGAAGAAGATGCACAGATGCCCGACATGTGGTTCAGATAGAGACTGTTTAACGAACTGTGTCAATCCTAAAAAAGCGAAGGGAGGAGAGGCGGTGTGGTATGAGTGTGTATCGCCT
>JAMOAZ010000039.1:0-34655 GCA_039908505.1 Nitrospirota bacterium | reverse complement strand
CATATACTCTTCTAAAAAATCTAGATGTAAGATTTCTTGCTATCTTACACCAATGACAATGCGAACAGATTTTTGACGCTCGCTATAGTGTCCCCTGTTCTGGCTGCAGAACCACAAGTTACTTCTATGACTGCATTTTAGTCTTATGATAGTATATTATCAGACGGGAACTTCGTATATACGATATGTCTTATAAAGAGTGCCGCCTATCATCTTGATAAGCATTTGAACTGGTATGTTATCTTCTAATATCCATGAAAACTCTACCCTTTCTACCTTGTGTTTCTTGCAGCCCTTAAATGCCTCACGAAACAACAGCCCGTCAACCCCCTTGTTTCTGAATTCGGCCTTCGTGCCAAGGAGCATCAGGCGCGCATCCCTGATTTTTTTCGATAAGTAGAGGGCCTTAGCCATTGTAATAGGATTTAACTTTCCACCCAGATGCCGCAGAACAAAGTTGGCGTCTGGAATCAATCCTAAAAACCCTACCGTTTCAGAGCCGAATTCTGCTATGACACAGGTCTCCGGGTAGATTATCTGCTCAAGTTGCCTTCCCGTATAGATTATCTCCTCGTCAGTCAGCGGTATAAATCCCCAGTTTGCCTTCCATGCCTCATTGTATAATACCTTGAACTTCATCAGGTCAGCGGTCAGATTCTTCATTGAGATAATCCTCGCCGTGATGCCCCGCTTTTCTGAAATTGCAGCGGCGCGATAGACCTTCTCCGGCATTAAATCTGGGACATCTACGATATAGGCATAGAGGTCTTTTATTTTTTCCATCGAATAGGAGCGCATAAGGTCGTTATAATACGGCGGGTTATACGGTGTCATAATCATCGGCTGGATACCAAAGCCGTCGATTAAGAAGCCGCACTCCTCGTTGGTAGAAAAACTCATCGGGCCGCGCATAACCCTAAGACCGGCAGCTTTGAGGTCATTTTTTACGGCATCAAGCAAGGCAGCTGCAATGTGTGTGTCGTTAATGGACTCAAAAAAACCGAAAAACCCAGCACCATCGTTATGAAACTCAAGATGGCGTTTATTAATGACTGAGGCAATCCTGCCCACACAGTTCTTTTCACCGTTGGGTGTGCCCCTGTAGGCCAGATAATATTTTACTGTGGAAAATCCAAAAAATGGATTTTCTTTTGAGAAGTGATTCTTTAAGTCTTTCGTAAGCTGTGGGCTGTACAACTGGTCCCCCGCGTACAGGCGCAGCGGCAATTTAATAAATAGGTCTAGCTCATTAGGATTCGTTACCGCAGCAACCCTAACGGGTTCGCTCACTGTATGACTCCAAACTCTTTTCCTGTCTTGTGAAATGCATCAAGAACTATGTCCAGATGTTCGTCCGTATGTGTAGCCATATAGCTGGTTCTGACCAACGCCTTACCGGGGGCAACTGCTGGGCTAACGGCAACATTTACAAAGACACCCTTTTCCTGAAGCATCATGGCCATTTTAAATGCAAGGATATCGTCACCGACAAGGATTGGTATTATCGGGCTTTCTGTAAGGCCAACCTCAAAGCCCATGCTTTTAAATCCGTTGAGCATCTTTGATGTATTGCGCCACAGGGCCTGAATCCTCTCAGGTTCAGCCTCTATTATATCGATTGCTGCACTTACTGAGGCAACTGAGGCAGGGGTTGGGCTTGCGCTGAAAATCAGAGGCCGGGCAAAATGCTGTATATAGTGAATGATGTCCTTATCACCGGCAATAAAACCGCCTATTGAGGCAAGTGACTTACTGTATGTGCCCATAATCAGGTCAACTTCTTTTTCAAGTCCGAATTTCTGTGCCGTGCCGCGTCCGGTACTCCCCAGCACACCTATACCGTGTGCGTCGTCAAGCATGATTTTAGAGCCGTACTTCTGTGCGATTCTTACAAGTTCAGGCAGGTTAATTATGTCTCCTTCCATGCTGAATACACCGTCAACCACGGTCAGAGTACCCTTGCCCTGTGAATCAATAAGCACACGCTCATAGTCTTCCATGTCGTTGTGTCGAAATTTCCTTACACCGCCGTAAGAGAGCCGGCAGCCGTCTATTATGCTGGCGTGGTCAAGTTTGTCAAGAACAACTACATCGTCCTTACCGACAAGCGCTGATATTACACCAAGATTCACCTGAAAGCCCGTTGTGAATATCAACGCGGCCTCTTTACCAATAAAGCGCGCAAGCTTTTCCTCAAGCTGTACATGAATGTCCAGAGTGCCGTTTAAAAAGCGTGAGCCAGCGCAGCCTGTGCCATACTTCATAGTGGCTGCAACAGCGGCTTCCTTGACCTTCGGGTGATTCGCAAGCCCAAGATAATTGTTCGAACCGACCATAACAACCTTCCGGCCATACATAAAAACAACCGGGTCCTGGGCACTTTCGATCGGCCTGAAGTATGGATATAGGCCTGACGATATATACCCTTTTGCCAGGTCAAATCGATAGCATTTATCAAATATGCTCTTACTTGTTACAGCCATTTGTGTATCTTGTACCAGTTTGCTGTCCACTTGATACCTTCCTTTAAACAGACTTTAGGGTCAAACTCAAAATCCCTCATGGCGTCGTCGCTGTTGCAGACCCAGTGGGTGAAGTTTAACTCTCTGATTTTGTCCGAGTTGATTATACTATGTCTTGAAATTTTTTCGGAGATACTGGCAATCGGGTGCATAAGAAATTTTGGGACCCTAACCTTAAGATATTGACAGTTCAGCTCTTCGGCTATAGTGTTTGCAATGTCACAGTTGCTGTAGATATTAAAATCTGAAAGATAGTACGTATTCCCTATAGTCTTACCTGATACAGCACAATCAACTATAGCCCTCGCAAGGTCCTCGACGTAGATCATAGAATAGTAAGAGTCTCCCCAGTGCGGGAAAAGCCCATGCTGAATCATCTTAAATATGATAAACATGTCCTTGTCTCTCGGCCCATAGACAGCAGGCGGGCGAATAATCGTAACAGGGACATCGTCCTTGAATTTGAGTATGCACTGCTCACCCTCAAGCTTACTCTTGCCGTAGTCAGATACAGGCTCCGGTTCAGCGGAAGTATCTGCCGGAATCCCATCCTTGCATGGCCCAGCGGCAGCAAGTGTGCTTAAATGTACAAATCTCCTAATTTTTTTATTGTGTTTTGCTATCATCTCTATAAAGTTAGACGTACCCTTTGAATTAGTACAATAGAACTCCGCAACAGCAGAGGTCTTTGTGATTCCGGCAAGATGAAATATATAATCGAAATCCCCTATACAATCTTTAAGCGGCTCAACTGTACGACAGTCGCCCTGAATAAGACTAACAGGAAATCCCTCAAGCCAGTGGAGCTTAGATTTAGTGCGAATGAGGCATGAGACATTATATCCACGCCTGATAAGTTCCTCGACCAGATGACTGCCAATAAAACCCGTTCCACCAGTAACAAGGGCGTTCATGTCCGAACCTTTTCCAACTTACTTGAAATCTCCTTTTTAAAACAAGCGGTTTCAGTTATACAACTATAAGACAGTTTACGATATTTAACCATAGATAGCTATTATAACCGATTTGCAATTGTTTTTTCCCAAAAAATGTTGCGCTGGACATTAAATACTATTTTAGCTATGATACCTGTCTTTTGTTATCACACATCGAGTAGGAGGCAGGTGATTATTTCACCTGCCGACCTCTCACACCACCGTTAACTCGAAACACCTAACCCAACCCTTTATGACCAGATTGAGCCTAGCATATCCATAGTCATTGCTTTGTTCCTCGACGTTGTCGCCCTAATCTTGTCCTTAAATCGTTTCACGGATATTGACTATACTCTCACCCTTATTCCATCCTTGCTCCGGTAAAAGAATATTCCCAGAAATTTTCGCCTTTGAGGATAATCCACTGCACCTTTCTCCATGTTGACCCTCAACTTCAGCTTTTCTCAAGAAACTTGCTTACACTTGCCATTACACGATTCCCGGCACACATACTCCTGACTTATATATTACAGTCATCGGCGTAGCGGCAGAACCTATGACAGCGCATTACCAGTTCCTTGTCAAGTACATGAAGTATCACGTTGGACAACAACTGTCTCCGCGGTCCCCCTTTTGCATCCCCTTCTTTGGCTAACTGTTGGCACTATCAACCCCCGTAGTGAACTTCCACCACCAAGTATGCGCCCGTGCTGAGCGCAGCCCAAAAAAAAAGCCGCCACCCATGATTGGGTGACGACTTTAGGGGAGGAACGAGGCGCTTATGAATATATGATAGCACAAGCAGAATTGATTGTCAAGCTGTAGTAGGTAAATTAATTAAAGTTTTCATTATCAGGCAGCCTGATAATTGCAATTACTATGTGTCCTTATGACTACAACATTAAGTCCTGTACTCGGCATTGATTTTAATGTACTCTTCGGTCAAGTCACAGCTCAATACCTGAGCCGATGCCTTGCCCATTCTGAAATTTATCGTAATCGTAACACTATCGGCCTTAAGCTGCCCTGCGGCCTCAGCGTCCTTGTTAGTTGTCAAACCGTTTTTAACAACCTTGACACTACCAAAAAATATATCTACAGCATTGGGGTCAAAGTGGACCCCGGCGTGACCGGCTGCGGCAATAACCCTTCCCCAGTTAGCATCGCAGCCGTAAACTGCGGTTTTGACAAGCAGGGAATTTGCAATTGCCCTTGCAAAGATTGAGGCGTCGTGTTCGGTTTTAGTACCTTTTACCAGCACCTTCATAACCTTTGTAGCCCCTTCACCGTCTTTTACAATCATAGTGGCAAGGCTCATCAAAACATCAGTAAGTACAGTTTTAAATATGTTGAAACCTTTAGTGCCTGTGCAAATGGATTTATTTCCAACAAGTCCATTTGTAAGGACTAAGACTGTGTCGTTGGTACTCATATCACCATCGACTGTAATACGGTTAAAGGTGAGGTCATTGGCCAAAATAAGGGCCTGATCAAGGGCTTCCTTAGTGATAGCGGCATCAGTGAGTATAAAGCAGAGCATCGTAGCCATATTAGGGCATATCATACCTGCACCTTTTGCAACAGCGGCAACAGTGGCGGTCTTACCGGCAATATTAAACTGAGCCGAAGCTATTTTCGGAAATGAATCTGTGGTCATAATGGCTCGCGCTGTGTCAAGCAGTGTCGAATTCCCTATAGTTTCTGCGGCATTCCTGATTTTAGAAAACATACGGTCAATAGGTATTGGTACACCTATAACGCCAGTCGATGCGACAAAGACCTCGGAGTCTGGGCAATTTAATGTAATTGATGCAACATAAGACATCTTCTCAGCATCTTTTATTCCACGCGCACCAGTACATGCGTTAGCGTTACCGCTGTTTGCTACAATCGCCCTACCCTTGCCGCCTTTTATTTTTTCAATATCTAACAAAACCGGGGCGGCCTTAGCAAGATTAGAAGTAAATACACCAGCGGCAACAGCACTAACAGTCGAATATATAACGGCAATATCCTTCCGACCAGGCTTTTTAACAGCCGCTTCAACTGTGGAGAATAGAAAACCCTCCGGCACGTGGTATTCGATTTCAGACATGCGTATAATACTACACTATTTCAGGGTAGATAGGCAAGTATCCGAATTACCCTAAATCCACCATCATAATAAGCCGTGACACCAGTTTAGGTTTTTTTGAGTTTGGTAAGGGGTCATTCTCCCCCCTTGAGAGACGATTTAAACAGCCCTCACGCCCAAAAATCTATAAAATTACCTTAATGTCACTATACCTGAAGTTGAAAAAACTCTCGCTGGCTACATTGACTACTGTTTATTCTTTGATATTAAACGGAAAAGACAGCTTATTATTACGACGACCATCTTTCCCGTTTAAATTCCTTTGAAGTAGATTAGCAACCAGCAACGGCCTTTCTGATTGTCGTGCCTTTGTCAGTAGTCTCGGCTGTTACTTTCGAACCCTTATCTACGCCGGGCTTGATTGTACACTTGCCTTCACACTTGATGGTTTTCTTTGCATTACCGGCTTTCTCGTCCAGTATTGTAACGGATTCCACCACGTCACCCTTCTTCTCGATAGAATCGACTACTCCAACTATTTTTTCACCGGCGAATACTCCGGTTACCATTACGAAGAGCGATACGACCATAAGAATCAATGTCAGCTTTTTCATTAATTCACCCCCTTTTCTTCAATTCAATTTGATATGGCGCTTATTGTGCCCAGCTACGCCAAGCTCAAGACTATAACATTTCATATTTATAAGTGTCAATCGAAAAATATCATCACAGAGATTTTTTTCCCATACCGTTACCACTTATAAACGGAAAGTATGCCGGTGCCGAAGTCATGGCATAAATTTTTGTGTAAAAAATTTTTAGTTTGTGTATAATACCCACATGGAAGAAAATAAAATGACAGGTAATGTGATAATCCCGATGCCTACGGCAACGGGTTTATTGAAACAACCACTTAAACTAGGGCTTCCAAAGGGAAGCCTGCAAGACTCGACGTTTAAGCTATTCAAGAAGGCTGGTTACCGCGTAACAGTATCGTCGCGGTCATATTATCCCGCATTCGACGATGTTGAGATTCACTCCATGCTGATACGGGCGCAGGAAATGGCACGTTACGTAGAAAACGGCATTCTGGACTGCGGCCTTACCGGTCTTGACTGGATACTTGAACAAAACGCCGATGTTGTGGAAGCAGCAGAACTCAACTATGCAAAAGAGGGACTCAAACCTGTTAAGTGGGTAGTAGCCGTGCCAAATGATAGTCATATCAAGCAACTGGAAGATTTAAACGGCAAGCGTATTGCGACAGAGCTTGTTGGTCACACAAAAAGATTCCTTGAGAAAAACAATATCACGGCAGAGGTTGATTTCTCATGGGGTGCTACAGAGGTAAAACCCCCTCTACTTGCCGATGCGATAGTGGAACTGACAGAGACTGGTTCGTCGCTCAGGGCAAATAACCTGCGTATCCTGCATACAGTTTTGGTGTCAACTACTCGTTTTATCGCCAATAAAAAGGCTTGGCAAGACCCGTGGAAGCGGGAGAAGATAGAAAACATAGTCATGCTTTTAAAGGGCGCTCTTGCCGCTGAGGAACTCGTAGGACTAAAGATGAATGTGCCAAAGTGGGCATTGGAGACGCTGAAATTAACGCTCCCATCCATGACTTCTCCTACGATATCCGAACTTATTGACAAGGACTGGGCTGCCATCGAGGTGATAATTGAAGAGCGCCATGTCAGAGACCTTATTCCAAGACTGAAGAAGGCCGGGGCCTCAGGCATTGTAGAGTACCCTCTGAATAAGGTCATACCGTAGATTGCAGTAGATTGTATGTATCAGCCAGATTAATTAAGTTAATTAATTTATAATCGGGCGAGTTAAGAAAAGTGATCGAAGACCTGATAAAACCTAACATCAAGGCACTGAAAGCCTACACTATAGAGGCCACGTCGTGTTCGATAAGACTTGACGCCAACGAAAGTCCGTATGGATTTCCGTTGGGGCAGTTCAGGCTTCCAACGAACAGGTATCCAGACCCCGATGCCCGTTCTCTTCGCAGGTTTCTTGCAGAAAAATGGGGTGTTGAGCCGGAGTGTATCCTTCACGGTAATGGCTCTGATGAACTTATATATTATCTGCTCACTGCAATCGGTGGCCCGGCTCTCATCCCTGCGCCTACGTTTTCCATGTACCGTATAATTGCCGACTCCCTTGGCGAGAAAAACCTCATGGTAGCGCTTGACGGGCAGTTCGACCTTGATATGGAGCCTATGCTATCGGCAATCAAGCAAAATAACCCGAAAATAATCTTCCTGTCACGGCCAAATAATCCGACTGGAAACTCGTTTGCATACGGGAAGGTTATAGAAATTATAGAAAAGGCTGGAGGTCTTGTCATTCTTGATGAGGCATATCAGCCGTTTTCTACGCGCGGGGATTCATTTGTCGATTTACTGCCGCGTTACAGAAATCTGCTTGTAATGCGAACGCTGAGTAAAATTGGGCTGGCGGCACTGCGTCTTGGCTTTTTAATCGGAGATAAAACCATCATTGAGGCGGTAAATAAAGTAAGGCTTCCATATAACGTTAACTCACTGTCTCAGGCCGCTGCAATTGGGATACTTGAGGACGAGAAGTCAATCGAAAAAGGTATCAACTCAGTGATTGACGAAAGGGATAATCTGTTTGCTGAACTGTCAGAGCTTGACGGCATCAGGGCATATTCCTCAAATGCCAATTTTATTTTATTTAAACTGAACATAAACAGCCCTCTTACAGCCGATGCCCTCCATAAAAAGCTCATAGAGGACGATATATTAATAAAGAAACTTGCCGGTGGCGGGTCAACCGGAGTTGCTGGCGGAGCTGTCGGCCCATTAGATAACTGCTTTAGAGTTACAGTGGGGACACCAAAAGAAAACGCTGCCTTTATATCAAGCATAAAGAGAATAATTGAGGAGACAAATAAATGAGAAAATCTAAGACTCACAGGGAAACAACCGAGACAAACGTTTCAGTCGAGCTGAATCTCGACGAGTCAGCCGCGTCAGAAATAAATACGCAGATACCGTTTTTGAACCATATGCTTGATTTGGCTTCCCGGCATGGGCACTTCACGCTTAAAATAAATGCCACCGGCGACACAGATGTGGACTACCACCATCTGATGGAAGATATTGGCATCACATTAGGGGATGCCATCAACAAGGCCCTGGGCGACAAACACGGCATAAACCGCTACGGTGCAGCCAGCGTCCCAATGGACGAAAGCCTTGCAGAAGTCGTCATAGACCTGAGCGGCAGACCATATCTGGTTTATAATGTAAAGGACACAAGTGGCTATCTCAAAGACTTGCAGGTATCGCTCTTTGAGGATTTCTTCAGGGGCTTGAGCAGCCACGGATTGTTTAATCTTCACATCATGCTGCACTACGGGCGTGACACGCACCACATATATGAGGCAATATTTAAGGCCTTTGGCAGGGCACTCTCTGCTGCCGCCGCTATAAATCCAAAAACAAAAGGCGTACCCTCTACCAAGGGGACTCTTTAGGAGGCATCAGTTTATGTCTTTTGATATCACGCCGTATATAGACAAACTCTCGGAGATATTTATGGCTTCCGATGCGCTCTACCAAAAATCACAGGAGCATTACACAGTCGGCGGGGAGCCGTTTTCATGCACCGGATGTCTGGATAACTGCTGTACGACAGTGTTTTACCACTATACGCTTATCGAGTACTTTTATTTGGCCGAAGGTTTATCTCAAATAGCTGATGACGCAATGGCAGAGGCCATAGTGGAGCGCTCACAGGCATATTTTATGGAGATAGTGCGTAACCCCTTCAAGACCGATTCGTTAAGGATAATGTGCCCGCTGAATTTCGACGGCATGTGCGTGGTGTATAAAAACAGGCCGCTGATATGCCGCGTTCACGGCGTGCCGTCATCGCTTTCTCAGCCGGGCAAGGCAAATCAACGCTGGGATGGCTGTAAGAGGTTTACAGACCAGCATGGCGGCAAGGAGTTTCCAGTCGTCATCGACCGTACACCGTTTTATTCACAAATAGCCTCTCTTGAGGGGCAGCTTAGAAAGGAGATGGTCTTTTTCCAGAGATATAAGAAGACGATAGCTGAAATGATCATCGACTATATCAAAGAAGAGCCATTTTTATCTAACCCTCCCACACCGCCCACATGTCCTGGTGCGTCCAAAAGACATAACACATGATGGATGCTGTTGTTATCAGAAAGGCACTGTGGAGTGAGATAACGCATGTACTTCTTGATATGGACGGCACGCTGGTCGATAAGTATTTTGACGACTATTTTTGGCGGCATCTCGTGCCAGAGAAATATGCCGAAAAACATGGAATCACATTTGGGGCTGCCAAGGAGCAGTTGTTTGTAAGATACAAGGCTCGCGAAGGGACATTAAACTGGACGGACATAGACTTCTGGTCAAACGAATTAGACCTTGATATCCCTGCATTAAACGAACAGGTACGCCACCTCCTTGAGGCACACCCCAATGTTGAAGACTTCCTGACTGCCCTCCGAATTCACAAGAAAACAGTGGTACTTGCCACAAATGCCCACTATAAGACAATCGCCTTCAAAATGAAACACACTGAACTGGGAAAATATTTCGACAAGGTAATCATGTCCTCAGACATGGGCTATCCAAAGGAGGACGAGGGGTTTTGGATAAACGCGCAGAGGGCTGTTGGATTTGACAAAGACAGGACGCTGTTCATAGATGATACGCGTGAGGTAGCCCAGAGCGCTGCCAGATTCGGCATTAGATATGTGCTGATAAAACACATGGCAAGCTCAAGGGAAGATGCAGAATATACGGGTACATTGCCATATATTAATAATTTTAGTGAGCTTCTGCCGTGACATCAGAACGCGTGGATTTTCTTGTCATAGGAAGCGGTGTAGCGGGTCTGAGGGCTGCCTTTGAAGCGGCTGAGGCTGGAAGTGTCTATGTGATAACAAAAGACACGCTCAAGGAATCCTCAACTGAATATGCACAAGGTGGGGTTGCGGTTGCCCTGTGTGACGAAGACACGATAGGGATACACTTTGAGGACACGATAAAGGCAGGCGACGGGCTTTGTATTGATGAGGCCGTACATACGCTGGTGAACGAGGGTCCTGAGCGCATCATGGAGCTAATATCATGGGGCGCAGAGTTTGATAAATCTGACTCGCGACTGATTTTCACACTTGAGGCTGCGCACTCAAGGCGTCGCATCCTTCATGCCCACGGTGATTCAACCGGCAGGGAAATCGAACGTGTGCTGATTAAAAAGGCGATGTCCATGCCTCAGATAAAGAAATACTCGTTCGCATATTTTTTAGATCTGATAGTTTTCGACGGGCAATGTTACGGGGCATATATGCTGAGGGATGACCAAGTTACGGCGGTACTGGCAGGGGCGACGATATTAGCAACAGGCGGGGCAGGACAGGTGTATTCGAGGACAACGAATCCTCAGGTGGCAACCGGCGATGGCATGGCTGCGGCATATCGGGCGGGGGCAGAGATGTCAGACATGGAATTTGTTCAATTTCACCCGACGAGCCTTTACGCATCAGGTGCGCCACAGTTTCTTATAAGCGAGGCACTAAGGGGTGAGGGGGCAGTAATTCGTAACATCCACAAGGAGAAGTTCATGGGGCTATATCACACAGATGCCGAACTTGCCACAAGGGATGTAGTTGCCAGGGCAATTGTGTCAGAGATGACAAGGACATGGAGCCACTACGTGTATCTGGACATAACTCATCTGGACAAGGAGTATATAAAAAATCGCTTTCCGAGGATATACAAGACCTGTTTAAAGTATGATATAGATATAACGACAGAGCTGATACCGGTATCACCGGCGGCGCACTACATGATGGGCGGTGTGATGACGGACATAGATGGAAGGACAAATATCAAGGGGTTGTATGCGGCAGGTGAGGTGGCGTGTACGGGAGTACACGGGGCAAACCGGTTGGCAAGCAACAGCCTGCTTGAGGGCCTTGTCTTTGGCGCCCGTGCCGGACATACTGCAGTAAAGGAGCTTGCTGAGACTAAAAACATCAGCCATGAACTGTCATTAAGTGTAACGCAGGACCATATAGAAAATCCAGATGAGATAAGAAGCACAATTCGCCGTGTGATGTGGGAGAAGGCGGGTATAATAAGAAGCACCGCGTCCCTTTACGAGGCACTTGAAGTCTTAAATACACTAAGTCACATTACAGCCCACACATACCTAACCAGATACGAAAATGAAATAAAAAACATCCTTCAGACGGCGCAGTTGATAGTTCAATCGGCGATAGAAAGAAAGGACAGCATCGGGGCGCATTACAGAAGCGACTGACGAGACATGCCTGTCATGTACACTGTATGGAGATAGTTTTTGTTGTAGAGTCTGATGTTTTCGATAATTATCCCAACACATAACCGCAGGGATGCAATTGAGCGTTGTCTGCATAGCCTGATGTTGTTGAATTACCCTAAAAGCGCATTTGAGGTTATAGTGGTGGACGATGGAGGCAGTTATCCTCTGTCTGATATAATAGACAGATTTAAAGAAACCCTAAACATATCACTCATAAGGCAGGATAATTCAGGGCCGGCAAGTGCCAGAAACGCCGGTGCATCTAAAGCTATGGGGAAGTATCTCCTGTTTACAGATGACGACTGCACATTGCCTGCCGATATGCTAAGAAAATTAGAAATGCGGTTTAACAGGTCTACAAAATGTGCCATCGGAGGAAAAACCGTAAATGCCTTGACTGAAAACATCTATTCAGTAGCCCAGCAGCAGCTTTTAGACTACTTATTTGCATGTTTTAACAAAGACAAGACAACATTCCTGACAAGTAATAATCTTGCTGTACATGCAGGTGACTTTAAGGCTGCCGGTGGTTTTAATGGCAAAATTAAAATAGCCGGTGGGGAGGACAGAGATTTGTGCCGCCGGTTGCTGACCTCAGGATGTCCTCTGGTGTATGACCATGAGACACAGATTTATCACTACCATTCATTGAGCCTGTTATCTTTTATTGAGTTAAACTTCAGATATGGCAGGGGGGCTTATCTTTTCAGGAGGCTTGCAGATATGGGGCAAAACGTTCACACTCCGCTTGAGTCTTTTAAATTTTACATTAACCTAATATTGCATAGCAGCGGTGCCGAGCGAAACAGTATTAGTCTTACATTGCTGCTTTTTATATCCCAGTGTGCCAACACCTTTGGGTTTGTGTGGGAGATAATTCAATACGGCATTCGCAGTGGACGAAATGCCAGGCTGCCTTGACAATATGTGAACACTTAATTTATAGTGGGCTTTAGTATATTACTGAGGAGATAAGAATATGCATGGTATGTCAATTGTTATGGAGACATTTAATTATAATGACCCAGAAAACGAAACAGATATACGGACAGTGTTGGATAAGCTGAGAAATCAGGACTTTCCCGAAGATATGTCAAAAGACATGGTAGAAACTATAGTTGTTACAGATAAAACCAATCACGAAAATATTGTCAGGCTGCTGGAACAATATCCTGAAGTAAAATGTATAAAGTCTGACAATCCCCATTATCTTGCTATGAAAGATTTAGGTGCCCAACATGCAACCAGGGATATTGTAGCCTTTTTAGACTGTGACTGCATTCCTTCAGATAACTGGATAAAGGCTATAGTTGAAACTATCTGCGAAGGAGCAGGAGTAAGTGTGGGAAAAACCGAGATCAAATCCGATACACTTTATCAAAGGGTCTTTAACTTTAGTTTTCTAATGTATATTCAAACAGAAAAGAAAACTCCGGTAAAATCATTTTTTCCTAACAATGTTGCCTTTAAAAGAGAGCTTTTAGAGAATATAAAACTATATGATATTTATACAAGGAGCGGCGCATTACCTCTTATTATTAATAAAGTGATTAAAAATGGATATAAACCTGTCTACTCGCCGAAGCAGTCCGCTATTCATGACTATGCAATAGCAAAAGGGCTGAACTATATTAATGTTGCGCTAAGGAGTGGATATGAAGCGATATATTTCGCCAGAATGGATGAAGACAATCTATTGTTTGACACCAAATTGCTCCGGTTTGGTTTTCTGGCTCCACTGTTGATTTCTTCGATTAGGGCCTTGACAGATTTTAAAAGGGTATTTTCAAAATCCTCTAAAACAATGGTTAGAAGCTATGAAATACCTCTGTTTATAGCATCTGCAGTACACATACGCTCTATAGAAACTATCGGGGGAATCATGGCAATGATAAATCCTGGTTATTTAAGAAAAAAACTTGGGTTTTGATGCCCAAAACAAGGATATAAGGAGAGGTCCTTTAATGCTATTAAGAGAACTTATGGCAAATGCTGCCTCTGCAGTAAAGTCGTTGATCACAAGGAAAATAGAAATTGAGTATCTTGGTATAAAATTAAAATTTACTGATATACCGCTTAGTAAAATTCTAAATATGATAGTGTCCGAGGGGTCAGCAAAGACACTTAAACCCAAAAAAGCCTATGGACTTCCAACAATACTTCAGATTGAATCAAGCAGCAATTGTAATTTAAAATGTGTGGCCTGCCCCGTACCAAGGGGGTTTAAAAGACCAACAGGATTAATGGATTTCGACATATTTAAGAAAGTTATTGATGAAATAGGAGATTATGTATTTGTTATATTTTTCTGGGACTGGGGAGAACCATTTCTGAATCCGCAGGCTTATGATATGATTAAGTACGCAAAAGAAAGCGGCATAAAAATAATCTCCAGCACTAATGGTCATTTATTTTATGATATTGACTCTGCACAAAAACTTGTTAATTCGGGTATTGATGCGCTGCTTGTCTCTGTGGATGGGATTACTCAAAACACTTATGAAAAATATCGCAGAGGTGGAGATATAGAAAAGATTAAAATGTCGGTAAAAAATATTGTAAAAAGCAAGGTCATATTAAACAGTAAGACCCCGCTTGTTATATTGCAGCTTATTATTATGAATCATAATGAAAATGATATGGCTGGTTATGAGGAATTTGCACGTTCCTTAGGGGCGGACGCAATAACATTTGTTAAATTTAATACATACTTTGACAGGAGCAGAGAAGCCCCGTTAAATGATTTTTTACCTTTGAACAATAAACTTAAAAGATTTATATACAACAAAGAAAACAAGGAAGAAAAAGCTGTTGTAAAAGACTGTAAAACATTATGGAATACTACAAATATACACTCAAGCGGTAATGTTGTGCCCTGCTGCTACGACCCAGACGAACACCACGTGCTTGGCAATATCAGGGAATCTACCTTCAGGGATATTTGGAACAATGAACGATACACCCGCTTACGCTTGAAAGTAAAGGGAAATGATACCGGAGATCTCATATGCGACAAAACCGTATGCGCGTATAAAAAAGGAAAACAAAGGGTGATTTCCGTAAAATATTTAAACGCATAATAATAATTTCTCTTTTGGAAGTCCATTGGAAAAGAATCGTTTATCAGTAATTGTGGCATCATATAGGTCAATAAGGACAATAGAAGCCTGTTTAACATCTTTAGAGAGGCAAGCGTTCGATTTTGAAATAATTGTAGTTGACAGTTCAGGCGATAACACACCAAAGCTGATAAGAGAGAGGTTTCCACAGATAAGGCTGTTCAGCTTTAATGAGCGTCAATTCCCCGGTGACGCCCGTAATTTTGCTATAAACCGGGCTTCCGGGGAAATCATTGCAATAATAGATGCAGATTGTACAGTGGATACCAACTGGGCAGAAAATATTGTCAAGATGCACGAATTGAAATACCTTGCAATCGGAGGCGCCGTTGCCAATGGAAATCCTCAAAGCTATGTCGGCTGGGGGCAGTATTTTTGTGAGTTTAGCGCATGGATGCCCTGCAAAGACACTAAAATGATGAATAATATCCCAACGGCAAGCATGAGCTATAAGCGCGAGGTATTTGACAAATATGGTATGTTTGTAGAAGGGACATATGGCTCAGATACAGAATTCCACTGGCGTCTGAACAGAGATGGACATTCGTTATTTTTTACGCCCTCTATAGTAGTTAATCACACCAACAGAGAAAATCTCGCTGAATTCCTTAAGCATATGTACATACTTGGTAAGCATTTCGCTGAACTACGGCTGAATAAATGGCGCTATTCATTAGTTAAGCGTGCTGTTTATATAGTGTTATCACCTCTTATACCATCAAGACTCTTACTTCGTATCTTTATAATAAATATGAAAAATAGAATATATTTATTCAGCTTTATAAAGTCACTACCATTGTTATTATTAGGATATATATGCTGGTCTGCTGGCGAGCTTGTAGGCTATATAAGGGGTAAGCATTATTGAAAATATCTTTTCTGACCAGTTTGGAATATACTGTCTCCCTTGCTTATCTGTCCTGAAATATATATTTTAAAATAAATGAATAAGCAGGCGTTTGTAAAAAATGTTATATAGGCTGGCACTATGATTCCTGAAAGCGGTATAAGATAGAAACATCCAAAATACATTACGAGGAGTGAAAAGGCATTTGTTACCGCCAGGATTTCTGGTTTGTTAATAGCGTGTAAACTCAATCTGGCTGTGAGATTAAAATATGCCGGAATATAACTCAACAGAAGTATATTAAATATACTGACTGATCCTTCGTAATGTGTTCCAAATATAAATACAATTATGTATTTCGATAGGAAGGTTAGTGGTATAAAGATTAATCCACAATAGATTGATATTTTTAGCGAGCTTTTCAAATACTCCTTTATCTGACAGGTTTTATTAAACTCCGATACTTCCGGCAGGTATGTAGAAATGGCGGCATTGCTGATTATTTTAAATATATATGTTAAACTCAGTGCTAATCCATAGATTCCTGATGCTTCTGCATTAATCATCCTCTCAAGCATTGATAATACTGTAAAGTTTAGCAGCATTGCAGATAAACTATAGAGGAATATCCATTTGCTATATGAAATTAATTGAAATATGCGGCTTCTGGATAAGGGAACACTTTTTTCATCATGCGGCTTCACAAATCTATTTAACGTCAGAAGTCCCATGATTATACCAGCTACATAGGCTTCGGCAAATACAATAAAAACTGTGGCAACGTTAATATTTTTGTAAATAACAAGCAACGATATTGATAACAGCCTGACCGTATCAACTAACATCTGCACCAGCGCTGAGTGTTTAAACATTTTATAGCCATAAAGAGATGGTCTGACAATGCTGTATAGTGCGGCAAAAAATGCGCTTATCGCCATTATATTATAGGGGACAGGGGATTTTATCATGGGGAAAAAACCGTTTTCTCCGAAGATTTTATCCCCGTAGTAGACAAAGACTGCAACAGACAGGCTGCTCAACAACATAATGTAAATGACCGGTTTTAAGATACCGAAGGCTTCGTCGTTGTTATTTTTACTTTTATAATAAGAAATGAACCTGACAGCGCTTCTGTCAAGTCCAAAACATGCTGCTGTCGATGCTGTCTGAACAATAGACAGCGACAGCATAAAAACTCCGAATTCTTTCACCGAAAGCTCTTTTGATAATATAACTGTTGTAATAAACCCTAGCCCGCTGCAGAAAATATCAGACATGGATACTGCAGTCAATCTTTGTAATAGTTTTGATTTATGAAATATTTTCAAAATCATACTAATCAATGGATGTCATATTTTGCTAGATATTTTAATACGTTGTCAAGATTATTGCGTGCAGTAGTATTGTTTGGATCTAAGAAGATCGCCATTCTATATTCACTGGCAGCCTCTTTAAAATGTCTTTGTATGAAAAAGTAATTGCCATAATTATTGTGTACAACAGAATTATTACTATGATATCTTAGTAATATACGATATTCTGTGAGGGCTTTATCAAATTGTCCGGTTTGTGAATATGAAAATGCGAGATTATCATGTGCTTCTAGGTGTTTATAATCATATTTATTGATATATTGAAGTGCCTTGATAGCGTTAGTATAATTTTTCTGGTTGAAGTATGCTTTATGTAGTGATAGATAGGCAGGGATATAAGAGGGTTTTATTGTAATCGCATTATGCAGCACATCAATAGCATTATCATATAGTTTGTTTTTTATATAACTATTTGCAAGACCTGTAAGAGCGCGGTAATTGTGCGGGCTTTTTTTAGTTATATCTTCATAAAAGACTGTACTGTCTCTCCAGACTTTATTTCTATTATAAGTTAATACTGTTAATAATAAGGCCGTCATAATCAGTAAGACCATATAATTATTGTCTGTTATAAAATTTAGATAACTATATTTTATAATATGGATGATAAAGACTAAGGTTAAGAAAAAACCAAATGAAGGCAAGTATATCCTGTGTTCCACTATTGCATCATTCATTACAATAAGACTGGACTCAACTAACATGGTTATAAAATACCAAAATATACCAAAGGCAGCAATCCTATAATAAAACTTGCCTTCGGATACCTTTATCTTAACAACACATAAATATATGGCAAATAAAAACAGCACAATAAGGATTAATAACGAACCTAACACTCTATAATCTAATATTGAAGTGAAAAGCGGTTGGAAGTAATCCGCATTTTGATTTACAGGGAAAATCAGCAGTCTTAGATAGGTTACCTGCGCATAGAATTGTGTATATAAATAGTGTATTATCGGTATTTTCTTTGGATTACCTATAGTGAGAATCCTGCCGAATGATAAAAATAATTTGCTGCCCAAAGATATTATTGGAATTACTGAAATTATTAAATAAAATGGCAGGAGTCGAATAATAGTCTTTGTATTTATTTGTTTCAGATAAATGCTGAAAAACATTATTTCTATAAGAGTTATAGTCAATGGCAGTGTTGAAATGTTTTCTTTTGTTCTTACGGCTAAAAGTGAAACCGCTATGGCAGCAAAATACCATGTAGTAGAATTACACGAGAGCCTGAATTTCATATAAGCTATTACAGCCAGAAAATAAAAAAAAGCGGCAAGTGATGTAAACCTCTGAGAAATATAGGAAACGGCCTCTGTTTGTACAGGGTGTAGTGCATACAATAATGCCAGGCTAAATGCGATGATTTCCTTGCTTAATCCATTGCTGGCGTTTGAATTTATAAACGATGGAGTTTTAAAAAGGAGCAGAACAAGGCAGTATACCAGTATGGTATTTGAGATATGAATATAGAAATTAACCGCATGGTAGCCTATAGAGTTTAATCCGTGTATCTTATAATTTAATGCAAATGTGAAAAGGGTAACATATCTTACTTTATAAATATATATCATCGGCTTATCAGTAATGTCAGTGTTAAGCAAAGAAGCATCCCCAAAATATTTAAAGCCTCTAATAATTGGATTGCCAACTATATATCCTATATCATCGAATAAAAATTCACCATTAAATGTATTAGAATATGCTAAAAAGGTGAGAATAAATATAATTATAATGTGTAGTGTTGCTGAGCGAATATTAATAATGCTGTGTCTCATTACAGTGTTACTTCATGATCTTATCACAGAGCATTAGCGCCATATCCATTGCATAGTCCATGTTAACATACTTATGCAGGCCGTTTCTGCCTATTGTATGTAAATTCCTTAAATTACTAAGATAGTTCATAATAATTACAACGTTATCCTTATATTTAAGGTCATAAATAGGATATGCATTCGGCATTCTGATAACAGTGCTGTCTTCAATGTCTGCTGGATTAATATTAAATAAAAAGGTAATTTCAGTTACTGCTAATTTTATTAACTCGTTATCGGGCAGGCTCCAAATGACATCATTCTTAAAACAAAAATATTCCATTCCGATGCAAGTCTTATCCTGGTCATCGACCATCGCAACACTCCAGTTCTTATAGTTCTGGATTCTGCAGACCTTAACAGCCTTTTCATTCACATATATCCACTGTTGACTAAAAACTACTTTTTTTCTGATAATTAGTGCGACAGTTAAAAAATCCCTGTATTTTAAATTATAGGCAGCGGATATAACCTCTTTCTCTGGTAGAGGTTGCAGTCTCATAATAAGTTCTCTTAAAGGCATTGTGCTGATGAGTTGTCTGCCTTTGATCTCAGTCTGTTTGCCTTCAATATTTACCTCTAAAAAATCAATTCCTTTGTTATCAAGGTGAATCTTAACAACTTCAGCAGTATTGATAATATGGCTTTTTCTATTTTTAATTTGTTCAGCCATTTTGGCCCATAAAGTGCCAGGACCGTGAATGGGATAGTAAAAAGCCTCAACCTGTGTTCTCGTTTTGCTATTATTATTTTTTTTGATACCTGATGCGTGTTTTAACACAGCACCAAGTGAAAAATCCTGTATTCGATCTATTGCCCAATCAGCGCTGATTTCGCTGCAAGGCAGCCCCATCACCTTTTCTGTATATTCCTTAAAAAAAGTTTCATATAGCTTCTTTCCAAACATATTAGACATGTGATGCTCAAAGGTTATCACTGGATTTGTCGGAAACATGCGAGAATCAAAGTAGCTTGTAATAGTAGTGAGAATATCTCCTGTTCCTAAACTGGCTAACGCATTATATGCATTGAGCGGATAGTCTAAAAAATTCCCTTTGAAGTAGATACTTGAATTTCTTTGCACCTGTAACATATCAGCAGCTAGCAGCGTTCTCCATAATTGTTTGACCTCCTGATTATCTGTAAAAAACCTGTGACCCCCGGGGTCGATGTAACATCCATTATGGTAAACTGTCTTAGAAAGACCTCCAATCTCGGGGTCTTTCTCAAGCAATATAGTGTGAATGCCATTTTCTGAAAGCTTATATGCTGAGGTAATGCCGGCCGGGCCTCCCCCTACTATTACAACTTCTGCTGTGTCAGTCATTTTGAACAGATTTTAGACCTGTTTTATATAATATTGCACAAATACCAAAGGCAGCACCACTATAAAAATAATATAAAAAGTGAAGAGGTATTGCTGCTAATGCAAAAAATAAACCTCTTTTTCTATAAAAAAATGTATATAACGATAGATTTAATGAGATCACTACTATAATAGAAATTAAAACAATCAGGCTGAGATATTTACCAATGCTTAGTTCTGCAAAACTCAAGTCTTTCAAAATAAAGCACAGCGGCAGAAGAACAGCTATGCACAATACAAGGAATGAACTGATTCTGTGGGAAATCTTTAAATTTAAATCGCGCGGCATAGATTGCGTCTCTAAAATCAATACTGACCATGGAACTGCCCTTTGAAAAATATCTGTACGCAGGATAGACAAAAAGTCCCAACGCTTCATGTGTTTCACCAAGAGGTCCTTTTTTAATTCAATGTTATATCCTTTATTAATAATCCTGTAGCCGAGGTCTATGTCTTCAATGGAGGGAGTTTTATAACGTGATTGATTAAAACCTCCGGCTTCAAAAAAGACATCCTTCCTTATAGCCCCGCAGCCAGACCAAAATGTAGAGGCCATGGTGTTAGATATTTGATGATGAAAGTGGTGAAACAGATTTCTATATTGTGAAAAGAAGTTGATTTCTGAGGGCGTGTCATCGTAAGAACCAAACACTGCTGGGATGTCTGTATGATTTGAGAAAAAATCGTTCACTTTTTTGATAGTGTCTGCAGGTATAAGTACATCTGAATCTATAAAAAAAAGTATATCGCCAGTGGCTCTTTGAGCACCAATATTTCTTGCAGCAGCCGGACCTGAACGTTTTTCTAGTCTAATCATATTTATACCTGCAATATTGTTAATTATAATATTTTCTGTAGAGCAGTCGTCAACTACGATAACCTCAAAATTCTTATAGGTTGAATCAAGAATGGCATTCAAGCACTTGAGGAATACCACACTGTTGTTATATGTTGGAATTATAACAGATACCATGTGGTGTATGTTGTAATAACAATTCAAAAAAAAGCAAGATGGTCGTTCAAAAGATGGTCACAACTGATAGATACTACAGCAGAGATAGAAAATAGGCATTAGGCAATTCACGCCGCTCATTGAAAATAACCGCACCATTTACTTATAATAACAGCAGCCGTATGAATCCCCGTAGAAAAAATTTAATTATCGCGCTCTTATTGGTTGTCATCACCTTTGGCGTTTATTGGAATGTCAGAGACAACTCATTCGTCAATATTGACGACCCTCAGTATGTTACCACTAATCCATTCGTAAACAAAGGGCTAACTTCCAAAAGTGTGCTTTGGGCATTTAAGACTACTTTCTTTGTCAACTGGCATCCGCTGACATGGCTTTCTCATATGACCGATGTCGAGCTTTTCGGGCTTAATCCTGGTGGACACCATTTGACCAGCCTTGTTATTCATATAATTAATACGGTTCTGCTGTTTTTCCTCCTGAATCGCTTAACTTCATTGCCGTGGCAGAGCGCGTTTGTAGCGGCGGTATTTGCCATCCACCCGCTTGCCGTTGAGTCTGTGGCCTGGGTGTCCGAACGAAAAAATGTCCTCAGTTCACTGTTCTGGTTCATTGGGATATGGGCTTATATTGAATATGTCAAAAGGCCGAATTTTATCAGATACGCCGCCGTGTTTTTCTCTATGGCTATTGGGCTTATGGTTAAGCCCATGCTTGTCACATTTCCTGTGACGCTGTTGCTGTTGGATTACTGGCCGTTTAACAGATTTAAAGTGGATGAGCAGACGACACTGCCGCATCTTATTCGTCTATTTTTTCGCGCAGTAATAGAAAAGCTCCCGTTGTTTGCCCTCGCTGTTGCCTCTGCTATTGTAACATATGTAGTTCAGCTTCATGCCTATGCGGTTCAGCCCTTTAGCCAGCTTCCACTGAGCAGACGTTTTGCCACAGCTGCTGATTCTTACACTCAATATCTGAAAAAGATGGTGCTTCCATATGACCTTGCCATACCATATCCATACCCGGATACGCTGCCATCTCTTAATGTATTCCTATCAGCAGCGTTTCTGACAATCGTAACCATTGTGGCAATTCGGCTTTGGCGGAGGCGCCCGTATGTGCTGTTTGGTTGGAGTTTCTATCTGCTTACCATGCTGCCTGTGATACGATTCATTCAAACGGGCAGGGAGGCGATTGCAGATAGATATACCTATGTGCCTATGATTGGGATTTTCTTAATAATCGCAATGGGGGCATCTGATATTTTATCAGGAAATCGTTTCAAAAAATATATTTTAACCACTGCTGCCGCTGCGTGTCTCATATATCTGGCTGCCTTTACATGGGTTCAAATCGGCTACTGGAGAAACTCATATACCCTGTTCAGCCATTCAATTAAAACGGTCGAAGGAAACTACATGGCGTACAATAACTACGGCGCGGCCTTTCTTGATGACCATAAACCAGAAAAGGCTGTGGAATTTTTTGCCAAAGGTCTCCAGATTAAGCCCGACAGCTCAGAACTCAACTATAGTATGGGCGAGGCCCTCACAAGACAGGGGAAGTTCGAGGAGGCCATTACCTACTTCGCCCGCTCCTCATCGCTCATGTTCTTCGACGGTGAGGCCGTCCTTAATAAGCGCTACGGTATAGTCCTTCTCAAAGAAAAAGACTACGCCGGGGCAGTCTCATATTTTAAGATTTCCCTCGCTATTCATCCAATGGACACCGAAGTGCTGAATAACATGGGGATTGCCCTGATGGGACTAAATAAATCTGAAGAGGCGCTTGAGATGTTCTCCCGCGGTGTTGCTACTAAGCCCGACAGCAGTACTCTGCGATTTAACAAGGGGTTGGCTCTCAAATCAATCGGTAAACTAAACGAGGCCATCGCAGAGTTTGAAGAGGCTGCGCGTCTCAACCCCTCCTCTGAGACCGTTCGTAACACCCTCAACTCAGCAAGGCAGCAGGCAGCAGGGCCTTAAAGTTGGGGACTGTGCCCAATTACTTGACAGCGATTTTTCTTGCGGCAGCAGTGTTTATCGTATATATTCCAGTTAACACCAGCGACTTTGTGAGCTTTGACGACCCCAATTATATTACAATAAATACATATATAAAAAGCGGCCTTACGCTAAATAATATAATGTGGTCATTTAATAGTACATACTTTGCAAACTGGCATCCTGTCACATGGATTTCTCACATGGCAGACATCACTCTCTACGGCATGAAGCCGATGGGACATCACCTGAGCAGCGTGTGCTTTCATGCAGGAAATACCGTGCTATTATATCTGCTGCTGTTGTTAATGACCGGTAAGTACGGCCAAAGCGCCGCTGCTGCAGCACTGTTTGCCTTTCATCCATTTGCCGTAGAGTCTGTGGCCTGGGTGTCAGAGAGGAAAAACGTGCTATCGACTTTCTTTTGGCTTCTGACGATTGTCGTATATGTGTATTACACGCGGCGTCCTGCCCTTACAAAATATGCGGCAGCGCTCATGTTATTTGCCTTGTCGCTGATGTCAAAACCGATGGCTGTAACGCTGCCACTTACGCTCCTGCTTGTTGATTACTGGCCGCTTGGTCGGCTTCAATCGGGGCAGCGCTCTGCTGTTAAGGTCATTGTAGAGAAGATTCCATTTTTCATATTGTCGCTTGCCAGCGGCATACTTACAATATTAGTTCAGCAGAAGGAGGGGGCGATTGTCACGCTTGAAAGCCTGCCCTTTAGTCACCGCCTCATGAATGCCGTTATGTCATACTGTGGGTATTTAGAGAAAACCATTGTCCCTGCAGGGTTTGCCGTGTTCTATCCGCATGGGGATGTATATTCAGTAAGCGGGACGGTCATAAAAGGACTGTGTCTTGTACTAATTACCGTGGCTGCATTTCTATTGAGAAAGCGGGCGCCGTATCTGCTTATGGGATGGTTGTGGTACATACTGACGCTTGTACCCGTTATTCAACTGATACAGGTTGGGGGGGCTTCAATGGCAGACCGCTATACCTATGTGCCGTTGATGGGGATTTATATAATGATATGCTTTGGGATAGGCGGACTTGCCGTAGGGCGTCCGGTTGTTCAAAAGTTAGCCGGTATAACGTTTGCGGCAGTGGTTGTAGTCCTTGCAGCATTAACGTGGCAGCAGGCAGGGTTCTGGAAGAACTCAGGGACACTTTTTAAACATGCGGCGGATGTGACCAAAGGAAACTATGTAGCCCACAACGAGTACGGTATGTATCTCATAAAGGAAGGGCGGCTGGATGACGCAATTGCAGAGTTTTCAAAGGGGCTTGAGGCGGCGCCGGACAATGCACTTTTAAATTTCAACATGTGGGAGGCCCTAAACACAAAGGGCAGCAAAGAAGAAGCTGAGAAGTATTTTCTTAAGGCAGTGCCGCGGGCAGCCACCATCGGGCCGTCCCTGTTTAAAGCGCGAGGGGTCGAACTGATGAGGGCAAAAGACTACAACAAGGCCGTCCAGTATTTTTTAAAGGCGCTGCAAGCAGCCCCGGACGACCCTGAACTTTATAATTACTTAGGGCTGCTACTTGGCGCTCAGAAAAAATATGAAGCATCACTTGAGTGTTTTGCAAATGGCTTAAAGGCCAATCCTTCTTCGCATATTTCGTGGGAACTCTATTTTCACAGGGGGCTGATACTCAGGGAGATGGGCAGAGAGGCAGAGGCCGAAGAGAATTTTAGAGAAAGCCTGCGCCTCAATCCTGACTCGCAGATTGTGCGTGGTATGGTTAAGTAGCTGACGCAATCAGCGTCTTTAGCACATCGTCTAAGATGGCGTAATACGACATTAGTGATGGTGCATCTTTGGGAATTTCTGCAACCGGTCTGCCGTTTAGGTCTGTATCGAAGACAGTCTTGTCATCCGGTATTACACCGGCTACGCTGAGGCCGAGTTCTGCGGCGTAGTCTTTTAGTTGAGCCGCGTCGTCAGGCCCTTTAACCCTGTTGATAATTAAGAATCGCTTGCCGGTTTGAAGTGAAAGCTCTTTAATGAGGTCATCTATTCTTTTTGCCGTTTTTATGCCCTTTACTGTAGCGTCACTCACAGTAAACATGATGTCAACGGCGCTGCTGGTGCGTCTGCTTAGATGTTCCATTCCGGCCTCGTTATCGATTACGACAAAGGAATAATCGTCAGCAAGTTTATCTGTGTATTTTCTAATAATATTGTTCGCAGCGCAGTAGCAGCCCTGTCCTTCGGGGCGTCCCATGACAAGAAGGTCAAAGCCTGATGCCTCTACTATTGTTTGCTTTATCTGATAGTCGAATATCTCCTCTGTGGTGAGGCCACCGGGACGGTTTCCTAAGCGAATGGTCTCAAGTGCTGTCTCTCTGATACTGCCAATTGTAGCATGAACATCAACACCGACAGCGAGATTAAGGCAGGAGTTGCTGTCAGCATCAACGCCAAGTACAAGCCTGCCGGTTTTCTCGATTATGTATCGAATAGTCAGCCCTGCAAGGGTAGTCTTACCTGTTCCACCTTTCCCTGAGAACGCTATTATATGTGCCATATCAATTCTCCCTCATCTCATTTCTGCGGGCCTTCAGCCATAACCGCTTCAACCATCACAATTGCATATCTATCGTGCTGAAATGGATGGACATCCGGATATTTCGAGTATAGCCAACCCTTAAAGAGTTCTTTGCCTGAGTCTGAGATAATCACGTTGACAGCCGGATTGTTCAGTTCTGCGGAGACAGATGTTATTGTAAGTGAGTCCATTCTGAAATCCGGTAGAAACACATCAGGCTTCACCGTCATCGATGAGTCGGGAATCTTGTATTCAGAGCCGAGTTTGACGGTTGCAGTTTGAGTCTTGCTATTTTTTTTATCTGTAATGGAGAGTTTTACGGCTTCCCACTTGCCCTTAACGTTGTCTGGTACGACGATTTCGGTTTGATGTTTCTCGGCGCTGGCGTGACCTTCGGGACGGCTGTTTGGTGCGGCGGTTTCATTGCTGTCATTATGTGCATGGCCTTCATGTCCTTTGTCAGAATCAGCAGATTGATTATTGGAACGTAGAGCTTCTGTCTTTTGCTTTGCAAGGGTCTCAGTATTAATACTAACCTCAGGGGCAGGTGATGGTTTATCAGAACATGCACTTATAACCATCACTAAAACCACTGACATCGATATGTTCAACATATTTTTCATAAACCTCATAATAATAACCCCCACATAATAATATGTATACTTACAAGTATACAACGAAGTTTCGCACTATTGGCATGGTAATGTCAATAGCATAACAGGAAAATGCTGGCAGAGATATTGCAATAACCATTCGATGGGTGTATTATAATGGCTATGGAAGTTACTGCACTGAATAAGTATAAGATTGATGAATGAAATATTTTGATGAATGTGTCACTTTAGGAATTAGTAGGTAAACATGAATATACTAAGGATTTTGGCAAACAAAGAACTGTAATTATGGCAGCAATGCTAAAGTTATTCTTTAAGTAATGATGGATTGTGAAGTTAAATATCCCAGGCGTATAGTTTCTCAATTCGTAGTAATTGTATGCGCGTTGATGTTAGTTATGTCTATGAGCGGGTGCCTCGTTCAATCACAATATGGGATTGTCTCCGATGACAGGTCTAATCTCTCATATAATAAAAATCTGTACGGTCAGTGGACAAATGAAACAAATCTGTATAATATTTATTATAATCCTAATACTAAAACCTCCTATTACTGGGTTGTTGAGGATGATGAAAAGATTGGACATACGGTTAAAAGTGATATTGTGGAGTTTAATCTGGTTAAAATCGCAGGTTCCCTGTATGTAGATATGCAGTTAACTGAATACAAAGGCAAGAAAACACACAACATCTTAAAAATAGAGTTTATTGACCCAAACACTCTGTATGTGTACCTCTTTAATCTTGATAAAGACTATCTCCAGAGACACTCTGATGAGATAACATTTACAAATTCGAAAGGGGTTGCAGACTCCGAAGACTTCCTGATTACCTCTGGTACAAAGCAATTACAGCAGTTCATAAAAAAGCACGATCACCTGTTTGATGACAATCCGTTGGTCTTCAGAAAGGTCAAAGGCACAAATAACAATACCGTAAAAGGTCTACTTAAATCTTATTTTGGTATTAAGGACAACTAACATCCCCGTTAAGGCGTGGTCAGTGCTTTGACCAAATATTTTTTATTAATAAGACTTGACATTATCGTATTCTTCTTAGTTTAATAATATATATGCGAAGGACATTAAGATTCAAGGTGGCACTGATATTGGCGTTCGTGATGTGTTTATCGCTTGTTGCGCCGCCAGTGACGCTTAATATGGTGAGCAACGGTGGAAAGACTGCTATTGCCGCACTTGACGTATGTAATGCATCGAAGACGTTTCTCTCAGCCGCTGAACTTCCATTAGTATATCCAATGGCATATGACTACACTGCCTTTGTATCTGCTGATAGTTTTGTGCCTTATTCTGAGCGTATAGCCGCAACGCCATCTTCTTTCACAAAAGACCAGCCTCCAAAATCCGTGTAACACATCTGTACAGCTTCTTACTTAGCTGTTTGAGCAGCAATATTGTAGCTGTGTCGTATTTTCAAGTAATAGTGACCAGAGATTTGAATACCGGCTTTTTAAAATGTTTTTACTAAATTACACGGAGATAAGGGTTACAATGGAGAAAGTTACGTTTAATGTCATAGTTAGTGGCTTAATATTATTAAATTTATATGCAGTTGGCAGCAATGTCCTCCTCCTCACAATACACCACCATTTCGACTCAAACGGCTCATTAGCCGTCATAACGGGACTAGAAGTTGTTTCGATCTCCTCGACACTCCTTATCCCGTTATGTTCTCTTTTTTTTGATGGATATAATAATTACTATCTTAATATACAGCGCCTTTCCAAATTTAGGCAGCCTGATTGTCGGCATAGCGGGACGAGAATTGTTCAGTCCTTTTCCTACTCACGCTGTGTTTTCCTTGAGAAACTCGTTCAAAGAATCTCACTTAAACAGAATTACATCATGGTGTACAGCTGGGCTTAAAGCTTGATGATTAACAATGTTTACCAATACTGCCTTTGGCGGAATAATTTCTCTGTATTATTAGGAGATACAAGGAGGAACCGAAGATGAGGAAGTTTGCAGCAGCTGTGGTGACAATGCTGTTAGTACTTAGTTTTGCACTGACAGCACGCGCCGCAGACGCACAGTCGGACACAGCCGTAACAGCAAAGGGAAACACTAAGGTAACAATTGGTGGAATGATTATGTTTAGGGGGGAGTATACTCACAACAGATATAATCAGTTAAACGATGGCAATCAGTATTATAGCTCAAGAATTGTATCTCCTTTTGGGGTAACTCTCTCAAAAAACAGCGGTCCAATAACCCCAAACAATGACCATCAGGCATATTATGACGGTATGGTAAATCTTAATCTGGACGTAAAAGTATCGGACAACGTTGAGGGTTATGTCGAACTGCAATCGGGCACTGCAAACAACACCGACATGTGGATGTGGGGCAACATGGGTGATTCCACATACGGCGGTACAATGGCAACCGGCACAGGCGCAACGGGGATATACCAAAGCGGCAACTCGAAAGTAGGCAGTATGTTCATCCGTCAGGCATGGATTAAGTATGAACAACCAATGTACGGTATTAAGGTTGGACATCAACTGTTGATGCTCGGCAATGGTCTGTTTTTTGACCATACAAAGTTCGGTGACGATGCAATCGTAGTATGGGTAAATCCTATAAAAAACTTCCACATCGGAGCGTTAACGGCGAAGTTCAGAGAAGGCACGGGCGCAACCAGCGCATATGTAGCCCAGAGTGCAGCGGCGACCCCGGGTGGCACCGGTCTGGCTAACGATTCAGACGCATATGTATTATTAGCTACATACAAAGGCACCAACTACAACGTAAGCGCCGATGTAACGATGGTTAACGATCAGTCCATATCAGCAAGTACACCGGTGGCCGGTGGCCCTACGTTTAACGACAACGCACATCTTTGGAACCTCGGTCTTCGCGGCGATGCTCAACTTAGCGCAGCTACCTTAAGGGGCGACCTCGAATTCCAGACTGGTACGTGGATTCACAATTCACCTGGTCAGAACAATGGACGTTTCAGAGGCTGGGCGGCACTATCAGGCCTTGATTACAAGATTGGACCTGTTAAACTTACCGGTGAGTTTGCATATGGCAGCGGTAAGGCAGGCGATGACACTGGCAGTGACATCAACCAGTTTGTCACCTCTTTAGGAAATACCCAGCACTACACCTACGTATATGAGCATCGCGTGAAGTCGGCAGCTGGTGGAATCAGCACAGGCCTTTCTAACACAATATACGTAAAGGGCGGTGCAAAAGTAGACATAACAAAACAGTTGAGCGTCGAGGCATATCTGTACTGGCTGTACGCAGCTAAGGCAGTAGCGCTTAATGATGCAGGTGGATTTATAGCCGGTATCCCATACAACCCTAACATGTCAAGAGACCTCGGCTGGGAACTCGATTCGAAGGTTACTTATGTATTCGCAAAGAACCTGAAATACTGGGTAGAGGGCGGCTACTTCTGGACGGGCACAGCGTATAACTATAGAACCAGCCAAACGACATATGTAAATGCTTCAGCCCCAACATCTACATACAACACCTATACATACTCAAGAGATAACGCATATGCCATAAGAAATGGTATTTGTTTAAACTTCTGATAACATATGCACCGCGCGGCACTTAATGTGCCGCGCGTAATACTTATTGCTGGGAGGTGATTGACAAAGAAGGTATGAACATGGCGCTGAAACATGTGTAAAGAAATCTGCGTAAGTAAAACTATTAAGGAGGAACTAATCAATGAGAGTAATTAAAGTGTTGTTAGTATCTGCCATTCTATGCGCGCTTATGATTCCTGTGTCAGCAATGGCGAAAGAGTATGGGACGTTGAAAGAGGTAATCGATGCGTATGACTCGTCAAGGTGTAAGCAGTGCCACGAACAAATCTACAAGGACTGGGAGAAAGCAGCCCATTCGATGCCAATTATGGGACCGTTTAATAAGACACTTGGTACTCTTCAGGATTATCTGAAACAACGAAATCCCGAAAAGGGCGAGTTCAAGAAATCAAACGAAGTTACGAAGAGCATGAAAGAGTACATGATGCCGTGCTTTGTCTGCCATGTGCCTCAGCTTAGAGAGATGTCTGAAAAAGCAGCTCAGGAACTTGCCGATGCGGTGTTAAAAGAAAACTATGACGTGTTGGAGAAACTCCAGATCAACTGTATCGTATGCCACAATCAAATCTCCATACTAAGGAAATTCAGAGATGGTAATCCAGAGCCTGATACGGTATATGGCAATAAAGACCTCGGCGGCGCACATGCAGATAAGGTATTTACAAAATCAAAGCGCCATGAGATGATGGAAGACTCCTCGTTTTGCGGGCAGTGCCACCAGGGGCCAAATGTTGTAACATCCCTTGTCCTGCCCTCGTCTGAGCCTATGTGGTGTGTATCAAATTATGATAGCTGGCTTCAGAACTACATACCAAACGGAGGGGATAAAAACTGCCAGGACTGCCACATGAGGGCGCCAAACACCGGTCATCGTTTCCCGCCAAACTATCAGGACTATAAGTATGAGATGGAAAGGCTTAAAAAGCACATAAAATTTGATGCAACGGCTATGGCCTATACTCAGCAAATAAAAGTGCCTGAGCTAATATCCATCCCAATGGTTGTTATAAAGACCAAGACATGGACTGAGGAAATCGGACACAGGTTTACAGACGGCTGTCCGTCACCGTCGCACTTTTTGTTAAAGGTGACAGTGAAGGGAAAGGACGGCAAGGAGCTTTTCAATGAAACAAAGTACTATTTCCCGCAGAAAAAGCGCGCTGACGCAGAGAACAAGGTAATATTTGCTTCATTAAGAAAGCTGACTCTTCTGAGGGATACAACACTGCAGCCTTTCAAGGCTAACGAAGAGACATTTGAGGTGAAGCTGCCAAAGGATGTAGAAGACGCTACAGTTGAGGCAACTCTGACACTAGTCATAGAGCCTGGTGTGAAGGAAGCAGTATATGAGCTAGGAAAATTCTCGAAATTTGTGAGTATAAAAGGTCGCAAGCAGTAATTTAAAGACAATGCACTCTACAGCGTAATATCATGGGGGGGCTGGTCATAATGCCAGCCCCCCCATTAATAAAGGAGACTGATTGATGAAAAAGAGTAAACTGTTGTTAGTGTTGTTTTTTGCCGCAGCGATTTATACGGCAATCTGCCAAACACACCTCTACGCAGCCAGTGATGGGACATCGCTCTATGAGTCAAACTGTATATGCTGCCACAACGCAATCCCGGCAACTGACCCACGGTTTTATAACGCGAGTACTTCAAACATAAAAAATGCTATAGCAAATATCAGTGCCATGAAAAGCACTAGTTCTATTCAAACCCTGACCTCAACGCAGATTCAGTCTATTGCCGATTACATAAACAGTACAGGTATGACATCAAACTGGATAGCAGCCGCAGTTGGCGATTTCAACAGCGATGGGAAAATAGACATATTGTGGAGGGACACATTAAACGGCTATAACTATGTATGGCTTATGGATGGAACCACTGTTAGCAGTGGATATTTTCTGCCGACATTTGCAAACAAGGCATGGTATGTTGCAGGCGCAGGAGATTTCAGCATACATAGCCACGCAAAGCACCCAGACGGTTATGCTGATATTTTATGGAGAAATCCTTCAACCGGAGAAAACGCGATATGGAAGTTGAAGGGTGATAACGTAACAAGTACAGTAGTCCTTCCGGCCTTAAGCGGCAGGAACTGGGCGGTGACCGGTTTGGGACATTTTGATAACGACACGGTGAGTCTTGACATTCTTTGGAGGGATTTGGCTAATGGTTACAATGCCGTATGGTACTTAAGCGGCACCACTGTAAACAGTGTTGGTGTGCTGCCTGATTTAACTGACGATATGTGGGGCGTGGCAGGCACTGGTGATTTTAATCGTGATGGTTTAACCGACATAGTATGGAGACATAAGATGTACGGTAATAATGCGATATGGCTTCTCAATTGGACATCGATAGCCAGCGCGCAGATGCTGCCGACAGTGTCTGATATTAACTGGACGATTGTAGCCATAGGGGATTTTAACGCAGATGGTTATCCAGATATCTTGTGGAGAAATCAAATTACCGGGACAAATGCAATCTGGCTTATGAACGGCACAACGGTGACTAGTACAGTAGTGCTTCCATCGTTCGGGCCGTAGCAATTGTCGTAGTAATTCGCCATAATAATTCGATTAATGGGCTTGTCTTTTACGACGGGGCAGGCCTTTTCTGAAGTGGACCCCAAAAATGAGACAATATGTTAAAATAGAGCCTAAACACACATGAATAGTGTCAACATTCGCCCCGCCCATTGTTCATGCCAAATATGGCAACATGAGGTAAGCTGAAAAAAGTGGACCCAAAAAAGAGTAAAATAAGAAACTCATATGGGGCATCTTACCCTCAGCAAGTTCACGTTTCAGCCTAGCCAGCTCCACCACTTCCTCGCTCAGTATCCGATGCTTCTTGCCTACATTTCCGAGCTTCCCGTCTGCCTTTACCCAGTTGTCTATGCTTGATGGTGGCACCGAGAACCTCCTGCCAACCTCCGGTATAGATAGTCCACTCTCTCCCACCAATTTTACAGCCTCTTCTCTAAACTCCTTACGTGTACTTCCCGTTAGGGACCCTTTCCATTTGACACCTCCATATGAGTTTCTAATTTTACTCTTTTTTGGTGTCCACTTTTTTCAACTTACCTCACTATTATTTATTTCGGCTATTCATCTTAAAGGCGGAAGCGGCGGTGGCGGCCATACTTGGGGTAGTGGCGGCGCATTCCTCAGGTAAGCAATCTCTCTGATTAACTTGTCCAACCCATCATTGAGCTTTCTTGAGTCATGTGGTGGGATAAAGCCTCCATGACGGATTTCAGTATTGAGGGCATGTTCTCTATAATAGTTGATACGGCTGTGGAAATCTACGGCTGCTGGTCTGGATATCTTGTGCATACGTGTACATTCATCAACCAGCATTTGGGCTTCAGCTATCTTACTAGAAATCACTGGGTCCATCAGGGGCGGGGAAGCAATAACAATGTTCGACATCAGCAGGACGGCAGATAATATTGACACAACTAAGACCAACATTTTCTTCATCTCGTCACCTCCTTAGTTTTGTTCAGGGGATTCACCTCCCCAGTTTAACAACTGCATAATTATCCAAAAATATGTGAGTTCGTGTCAAGTAATATCTTCACTCCCGTCCGGTAAAAAACAAGAAGAATACCCTGCCCGCCGTCGAAGCTGTTAAAATAGGTTTGGGAAAACCAAGCAAAGACGGGAGGGACAAGGGCATGGGACATTATAACACGATATACAATCAGTTGTTACAATTAATACCGAGACATCAATTTGAGGTATTAGCCGAGCGATACGGAGCGAACAGATACGTAAAATACTTTACCTGTTGGCAGCAGTTTATAACCATGCTGTATGGTCAGATAAGAGGTAAAGACAGTCTGCGCGACATAGAGACTTCGCTGAAGTCGCAAAGCCACAGGTGGTATCATATTGGGCTTAAAGACATTAAACGCTCCACTTTATCGGATGCAAACAATCGCGTGGACTATCGGATATATGAGGGGTTGTTTTACCTTTTGCTTAAGCGATGCAAGGAGATAACACCGAAGCATAAGTTTAAATTCAAACATCCACTTTATTCACTGGATGCCACTGTTATAAATTTATGTTTGAGCATGTTTCCATGGGCAAAGTACAGAGCCCGTAAGGGGGCGTTGAAGCTTTATTATCTTTATGACCATAGTGGGAACTTACCGTCATTTATTGTGGTGACCTATGGCAAACAGCATGAAATGAAGGAAAACAAGTTTCCCCTTGTGCCGGACAGCATAGTTTCAATGGACAGGGCTTATGTGGACTACAAGTGGCTGTATTCACTTAATAAATCGAGGGTGTTCTTTGTTACCAGAGCCAAGCGAGACATCCAGTACGACATTACCGGACAGCATCAGGTGGACAGAAGCAAGTGGCTTATCTGTGAATTGGAAATAAAACGAGACTGTTTAACGAACTGTGTCAATCCTAAAAAAGCGAAGGGAGGAGAGGCGGTGTGGTATGAGTGTGTATCGCCT
>JAMOAZ010000038.1:0-36840 GCA_039908505.1 Nitrospirota bacterium | reverse complement strand
AACGATGCTGGCATCAATTCTTATTATGCACATACTCTTCTAAAAAATCTAGATGTAAGATTTCTTGCTATCTTATACCTAGGACAATACGAACAGATTTTTGACACTCGCTATAAAAGGCTGAAAACACGTTTTAACCATATTTCGGTATTAGAACCGGATTCCAGCTTTCGCTGGGATGACAGATGTAATGCTATATTTTAAGTTAGTCTGACTCTATAACAACAAAACTCATAAAGCGCGTTTGCCTTGTGGAATGACAAGAATTTGGGGCGCATCAGCCCTCGATTTTATACGTATATTCCTCTATGACGGTGTTTACGAGGAGTTTTTCGCACATATCTTGTACTTTTTTCCCGGCCTCTTTAATCGGCATCTTGTCATCCAGGGACAATACAATATATTTGCCCACCCTGACGTCTTTAACGCCCTCAAACCCCAGGTTTTTCAGCCCGCCTGATACGGCCTTCCCCTGCGGGTCTAACACTTCTGATTTCAGTTTGACAAATATCTCCGCCTTCATATTTCCACTAAATTCCTTATCAATCCCACATTAATCAAGAATGCTGTCAAGTGCTCTCTGGGCTTGGCTTTCAAGTTCCTTTGTCTGCTTCCTGAGCTTAAACAGCTCGTCAGTTATACTTAACGATGCTATCAATGAGGCCTTTAGCGGGTGTATGTTCGGCGAGGACTCAAACACCTCCTGACATTTCCTGTTCAGGTATAAGGCCAGCTCCATTACATATTCGTCCGGACCGTCTCCGCTCAGGATATACTTATGCCCCATTATATAAACTTCTGCGCTGCCCATGTGGTTATATCTCTATTGAATCAAGTTCGCCAAGTATGGCGTCTATCTGTTCGGACACTGAGTTTTTATCGTTTCTGATGTTATCGATTTCTGTGTTTTTATTGCTCAATTCCTGTTTGAGAGTATTCGCCTCGTTCTGGCTCTGCGCCAGCAGCCCTTCAAGCTCTTCTACACGCTTTTGCAGTGTGTCTTTCTCCTGCTTCAATGTCTTTGCCTTTTCTATGACAGAGGATATTTTTTCCTCCAGGCTCCTTAACTTATCCATTAATACTACCTCCTTGTTTAAATACAGAATACATTCCTTACAATAGCAAAAACCCTAATCTTATGTCTACATCATTTGGCAGTCGAATGCAAAATTTACTGCCTCACCGTCGGGATTAGATTCTCTGGTGTATTGAAAATATGTCTTTAACACCCGCTTTACATATTTTTCCGTTTCGTCGTATGGAATATCTTCTATAAATTCATCAATAGCCTTGTAATGCCACGCATCAAGCCACTTATACACTATATGCTCCCCTGCGTTGTATGAGGCAAGCGCGGCAGGCACGCAGCGCATCTCCTTGACAAGCTGGCTTACGTAGTAGCCCCCGATGAGTATATTTTTTCTTGGAATGAAAATATCGCTGTCGCTGTCTATCTTCTCTTCCACGATGCCAGAATATTTTTGTGCCGTCTGAGGCATCAGCTGCATTAAGCCGATAGCTCCTGCCGGTGAATATGCGTCCTCCTGAAAACGGCTCTCCTCTCTTATCACAGAAAGTATGAGCAGCGGGTTAATGGAAAACCTCCTTGCGGCCTCATCCACCGTTGACTTATAGGCATATGGGTAGAGCAGCCGGTGTGTCTTTGACGAGTAGTGAAGATTCCCGGCAAGTAGTATGGAGTGGCGGTACATTGACGCCTCATTAAGCATCACAGCCGCTTGCATCATAACATTAGAGGGATACTGACTGGCGTGCTTTGCTATGTAGAGGCTCTCTGTCTTTATGGCGTCGTCTATGTTTAGCTCAAGTAAAATAGCAAGCCTTCTAAGTTCGTCATGGTCTCTTGCTACCTTTAGCTCTGCTTGATGGATTAAGGCCGGCTGTCTGGCTGTCTTGTAATATGACAGGAATGCATAGAAGTCATCGCCAGCAGTTAGCTGCTTATACAAGGCAGCGGGGTCTTCATTGTTGTTTTCAAGCGATCTTGCCATCCAGTAAAGGTATTTAGAAGTGCCGTATTTCGTATGTAATGAGTTAAATATCTTATAGGAGTCACTGTACTTGCCTGTCAGAAAATATGTCCAGCCAATATGCCAGAGCGCCTTTTCAGCTACAAACTGGTTTTCCTTCAGGGAATTGAACACTGACAGAGCCTTGCTGACATTTCCGCTGCGTCGGTAGTACAAGCCATGAATCAGGGTTAATTCAGCGGCATTCTTAGTGTTGACAGGGTCGAGGGCAGCAAGCTTTTCACGAAACTTTTCATACATCCCTGCCCTGTAGAGCGATCGAGCCTCGTAGTAGGTCATGCCGATTTTATTAAAATAGACTGCCGCTTCTCTGTAGTTTTTTTGTTTAAATAGCGCCATAGCTATGTTTTCAGTGTATTGTTGTTTTAAAGAATCGGGGGCGCGGGAGATATTTGCCCTGAGTTCGTTTTCAGCTTCCTTGTAGCGGAACTTGTTTATCAGGTTTTTTGCCCTTGTTAGTATGGAAGAGGGGCTTAGAGTCTCGGTGTCAATGTATTTTGTTGCCTCTGCTGAACTCTGTCCACCGGTCAAATAAACGCGTGTGAACTCACGCAGGGAGTCTTTTTCTCTGTCGTGTTCGCCAAGCATTTTGGCATATGTCAATCTCAGTGCGTTGTCATCGGGGTTGTCCCTCAGGTATTTTTCAATCAATGTGATTGCCCGTTCTGAGTTCGATTTAGTTTCTATTTTGATCTCATATTGGAGGACATTTTTGATGAGCGGTGAGTTGGGGTATTCGTTCTTTATTTGGGAGAGATCACTCAGCGCCTTTTCCTTCTCTAATAGACCGTCGTATGCCTTAGCCCTCCAAAACAGGGCATAGTCGGTCAGCAGATTTTGCTTTTCCATGAACGTAGACAGCTCTTTTACTGATTTTTCATAGTCCTTGTTATTCAGCGCTGTGTGCCCGTCTTTTAAATGTAAATACTGTTTGTCGGCTGCGTGGGCGTCTTCCACCGGAGCAAAGGCTATCAGCAATAATAATGTTAAAAATCCAATGATTAAGTGTCTCATATGTTTGCCTGCATGATTCCCTTTTGCCCGGCCATATCTAACAGGGTATCGATTGCCCGTCTTCCCTCGCTGCCCGAGACACCAGAATCTGTGGTATAGTCATTTACGTAGAGCTTGATGTGGTTTGTGATAACCTCATCTGAGAGTTCCTGGCTGTAGCGCCTGACGTAGTCCATTGTCTCATTTGTGTTGGCGTAGGCATATGAGACCGACGCCTTTATCGCATTGTCTATCAGTGTGCGCGTATGCGGCGGAATTGTACTCTTTGCTGCTATTACGCCAAGTGGAACCGGCAGGGCGGTAGTCTGCTCCCACCATGCACCCAAATCTTCCACTAAATTCAGTCCATAGTCCTTGTACGTAAACCTGCCTTCATGGATTATCAATCCACAGTCGGCAACTCCATCCCTTATTGCAGGGATTATCTTATCAAACGGCATCACGATTACATTTTCCCTCAAATGACAATCATACAGACCTGCAAGGACATACGCAGTTGTCATTAGCCCGGGGATGGCCAGCCTTTTCCCTCTTAGTTCTGGCAGTCTTTCCTTCGAGACCAATAGCGGCCCGCAACCCCAGCCCGCAGCCCCGCCGTTTCTAAGCAGTTCGTAGCCGCCCCTGATATGGCCATATGCCGCCGCCGATACCTTGGTTATGTCCAAACGTCCCTCAAGTGCCATCTGATTAAGGGTCTCTACGTCCTCAATATGCTCAACAAAATCTATCCCACCATCTACCCCGGCTACCCCGGCTACCCCGGCACACTCTACCTTTTTATGTACAAGGGCATAAAAGATAAACGTGTCGTTGGGGCATGGTGAATATCCCAGTGTATATCTTTTTATCATTTAATCACAAGTTGTAATCAACAAGTAACAAGCGTCACCGGTTGACGCCCCTGCTACCCCGGCGGCCACGTCATAAGCCTTCCACCAAGTACATGCAGGTGGATGTGAAACACGCTCTGCCCTGCATCTCTGTTACAGTTCATCACCATCCTGAATCCTTTGCCAGCGATATTTCTATCCACTGCTATCTTGTTTGCAGCCTGAAACATGACTCCAATAAGGGCATTGTCTGTGCTGTCGATTTCAAGACTTGTTGATATGTGTTTTTTTGGTATAACGAGGACATGGACGGGGGCTTGAGGGTTCAAGTCCTCGAAAGCCAGCACAAGGTCATCTTCATAGACAAGCCTCGCTGGTATTTCTTTGTTGGCGATCTTGCAGAATATACAGTCCATGCTGTACCTCCTGATATATAAATATCGGGTTGTCGGCGTGTCAGGCCACTGTGACCAATGTATTAAATATACCACAATTCGAGTTGTTTTATACAGGAGAATGTTTTTATATCAGCAATTGTTGTTTTCAACATTGCTTGCCCTAATGAACCGGAGTAAGTTCAAATCCTGCTATGGCGATATGCTTTTTTGAGCGTGAAATGTGTTATTATAAGTACTAATGTGAACACTGAAGAAAAAAAAGAAGGATGTCCTCTTTTCAAGACTGTCAAGGCCGCAATAATGACACCTGAGAGTGTACGAAAGATGGTGAAAAAATACAGGGACAGATACGACTGCTACGACAGTTCCTCTTCTGAGCTTAAGGCAAACATAGCGATAGCTGACAAAATAGTGGGAAAATATTCAAATCTTGCAGCATTAGTCGGCAGCGTTACAGCATTACCAAGCGTTGCCCCCGGCATAGGGACAGTAATAGCTATAACTGGCGGTATGGCGGTTGATGTAGTCACTGCTATGAAATTTCAGGTAGATATGTGTCTGTGTCTGTGTGAGACGTTTGGATTTGACGTTTCGGCTGAGGAGGCAGTTAATTTGGCATTTTTATTAGCCGCTGCCGGAACGCTTGAAAAATCAGGGATAAACATTGGGGCAGCCTGCGAAAACAAGAGTACGATGAATTTACTGAAGAGTAATCTTAAAGGCGCAGCTTTCCAAATATTTGGTGCAAATATTGGAGTAAAGATTGCAAGTGACGCAGGGGTAAACATGATGCATCATTATTTACGAGGTGCAGCCCTGCATGTTATTAAAGATTTGTTCAACAGAATCGGGACGCATTTCACAAGAAGATCGATAGAGAAGTCTTTGCCTTACGGATTAGGTATTGTCATAGGCGGAACTCTGAACTATGCCTTGACGAAATATGTAGGGGTACAGGCAAAGAATTGGTTTGTTATCGAATGTGCCGCCAGAGGACAGCGCTCAAACTCTGGAGAACTAAATCCTGAAGCAATAGATACAAAATGATTCTCTGAACACTGCAGGTGATAAATGAAACAAGTACTCACAAAATTACTATGTACTAAATAAAAGTCTTATATCCGGTCATGAAATAGGATTCATTTTTTTAGAACACTACCTCTTTTGTGGTGAAAAAATGTCTTGAATTTTGGGCAGCATTACAATCCCATTATGCAGCTCTGAATATTTTTTCTGCTGCTCAAACTTCCCTTTCCCATATGCGGATACATAATCGTCTGCTCCGCAGATGACTGCACATATTATTATCGCATTTTGTCTAATTAGTTTATGCAGCTTCGCATTGACTGTGGTATCGAGATTAATAGAGTAACCTGACTGGTGATGTCTATGATTTGTCATGTTGGCAGGATGGGTGATTTTCCTAATGCATTTGCCCTGTTGTGGAAACTTGGGGCAATTCGGGCACTGGTAATTAAACGATACATTAGACTAAAATAACGGTTGCATGAGTGTATGCTTACGTGAGACGGCATAGAACATTAAAACAAAGGAAGGTAAAGATGATGTCTGATTTTCACAACGGGTCGCTGACCCAAAAAAGGCCTTACGCAATCACCCGCGGCAAGGTCATTTTCGATTTTTCCCTTATGTACTGCGACACTCCGTCAAAGCTGCTCCAGAGCGAGCTGTTTACTATGATTATCAATGGGTTTATTAAACGCATTGAGACGAAACAAAGCAGGGTCTTTACCTTTTTACAAGAGAATGTCCCATTGAGAAGACGAGAATCGCTTACAAAATACATGATTGACTTGTTTCGCCTGCTTGCCAGCCACACAGCTGCAGAAATCATAGTTATGAACAGCCAATACTATGACGTGCTGTCAGACAAGGAATACCTGCTTGAGTTCATCGAAGAGCTGTATAACTACTGGCGGCGCTTCGAGAGATATATGTATATCGAGGCCCCTAAGCGCTCACATTACACACAACAAAGCATTCACCACGCCCAGTTCATCAAGCTCCATGTCGAATTAAAGACAATCGTCCTGGAAACATACAGACACGTCAGGGAAAATCTGCTTGGGTTTAACCCGCGCGTCTACCGGCAGCTACCAGCAGGGGCAAACATGGGCATACTGCTTGAGAAAATCGACTGGAAATACCCCGAAGGTCTCAACTTCGTAAAAGATGTCGCCTTCATTCGGCTTGCCATTATGGAATCCCCGCTGATTTTATACCCAAAGATGAACAAACGTAAGGGGACGTTTAAGGAAGTATTCGACCTAAAGGAAGACATGCTGCTGCTTATCCCTGAGCAGTGGATGTGCTATCCGGCAAAGATTGGGACGCTTACGGCGTTTATATATTTTCACAGGGATTTCATATCACAGGGGCTGTCGCTGTGTAATCTCTTTGAGATTGCCGACTACGAGGACATTGATGACAAGTCCCCTGATATTATGCTGTTTGTCGGCCTTAAGAATATGGATTTTGCAGGTGAGACGGTCTTTTATGAAGACAGAAAGACCGGCACTCTTATAGGAATGATAAGATATGGAGAGGATATAGACTATTTCGGATATTTCAAGAAGATGCCGCTTACACTTCATAACATAGTGATGCTGGAGCGTGGGCGTCTGCCGCTGCACGGGGCAATGACCTCTCTGACTATCAAATCTGGAACAAATGCCGGGGTTGTAATCGTAGGGGACAGCGGGGCAGGAAAGTCCGAGACGCTTGAGGCACTCAGGACACTGGCCGATGAGCATATTCGTGACCTGAAATTTATATTTGACGATATGGGCTCCCTGAACTTTGACGTGGAAAAGGGAATTGCTGGCTATGGCACAGAGATAGGTGCATTTGTCAGGCTTGATGACTTGCAGCCCGGCTATGCCTACGAGGAGATAGACCGAAGTATCTTCATGAACCCTGATAAAACAAACGCTCGTCTCATCATCCCAATCACTACATACTATGATATTACGCGCGGCTACAAGGTTGACATCGTTCTCTACGCCAATAACTATGAACCAGTGGACGAGACACATCCAGTTATAGAGTTCTTTGACACACCAGAGAAGGCCCTGACAGTTTTTAGAAACGGCGCCAGATACGCTAAAGGCACGACAGATGAAAAAGGCATTGTAAACACATACTTCGCCAATCCCTTTGGCGCTCCGCAGCGCAGAGACACCCACGAGGAACTCGCAACCGCGTATTTTAACAAGATGTTTGAGCTGGGCATCAAAGTAGGTCAGATAAGGACACGGCTTGGTGTTGAGGGCTTCGGGCAGGAAGGCCCGCGAGCAGCGGCTATGGAGCTGTTTGAGGTTATCAGGACTCTGAAAAACTAATGAATGAAAAATACGTTAAGCAACTCAACACTTGATTAAGTTCAATAAATATATCTTGACAAAGCTCTTATAAAGTGTTATAGTTAGACAGTGACGATTCGTCGCTGGTCGCTTTTGGCGGCTTAACAAATGCGTGCGAATACTGAGGCTGATATGTCTTCACCTGGGAATAGTGGGGTAAAAGATCATTATGCAACACTGGGCGTAAGCAAGAGCGCTACACATGATGAGATAAAAAAGGCATACCGGAAGCTGGCAAGGAAATGTCATCCCGACCTGAACCCCGGGAGCAAGGAATGTGAGGCGAAGTCCAGGGAGATAAATGAGGCATATGACGTTATAGGTGACGAGAAAAAGCGTAAGGAATACGACGAGGCAAGGGCTAATCCGTTTGGCTCTGACAACGGCTTTGAGTATTTCAGAAACGGCGCTTACGCTAACGCCAGGCCATTTAACAGCGGTTTTGGCGGCAAAAAATACACGGCGAACTACGATTTCGGGGGATTCGGAGACGTATTTTCTGAGCTATTCAAATTCAACGCCAGACCAGATACCCAAAGAGACAACAGAGGCGACGACCTGACTGCTGAGTTGACACTAACACTTGACGAGGCATACACAGGCGTAACTAAATCACTTACTATAAAGCGCGACGCGCTCTGTGTAAACTGTGCAGGGAATGGGATAAAGGGCGCCCGCCCATGCCATGTATGCAATGGCATGGGCACAGTTGCAGCCACAGATTCGATGAAAGTTAAAATTCCGCCGGGCGTAAACACCGGCAGCAAGGTAAGACTCAAGGGCAAGGGCGCTATGGGAGCTGGCGCTGCAGGAGATGTAGTCATAGAGATACAAGTCAAGCCGCATCCTATATTTAAGAGAAAGGACAATGATTTATATATAGACCTGCCGGTAACGTTTGTTGAGGCCGCACTTGGGGCAAAAATAGAGATACCATCTCTGGACGGCACATCTGTAATGACCCTTCCTGAGGGGACTCAAAGCGGCAGGATATTCAAACTCAAGGGCAAGGGGATGCCGCTTCCTAAGGGCACTGACAGCGGTGATTTATATGTCGAGGTGCAGGTGGCAGTCCCGGCAAGACTGACACAAAAGCAGAAAGAGCAGATAATCGCCCTTGGTGATTTATATAAGGAAGGCGTAAGAGAACACCTGAGAAATTTGACAAGGGAACAGAGCCATGGCTAAGAACGATGACAGCAGACGCCCCCTATATGTAATCAGCGTAGTGGCTGAGATGTTTGACCTGCATCCCCAGACCCTGAGGCTTTATGAGCGGGAAGGGTTTATAGCACCAGCACGGCAAAATAACCAACGCAAGTACTCGGATGAAGACATAAAGCAGTTGGAGTTTATTGTTGATCTCACAAGAAAACTAGGCGTAAATAAGGCAGGGCTTGAGATAATCATGGAAATGCGGGGCAGACTTGAGGCCATGCGTAAAGAGATGGAGGGCATCATGGACTACCTTGAGGAAGACATAAAGAGCTATTTCCAGGGCAGACTACAGCAAATACTTATTGGAAAACATGATATCCCTCACAATGGTAATGTTGGTGACAGCAGATGATGGATAATCTGACGATAAAAAGCCGCGAGGCCCTCAGGGACGCCCAGACAATTGCTGGCAGCAGGGGCAATCAGGAGCTGCAGCCCGAACACATGCTCCTTGCCCTGACAGCGGACAAAGACGGGATTCCATCGCAGATTCTTGCAAAGGCAGGCGCTAATGTCGAAAGATTAAAGGCAGAGTTAGAGGCTGCAGTGTCCAGGTTTCCACGTGTATCAGGGGCACAGCCCATGGGACATCTATACCTGTCTCCAAAGCTAAAGGATGTATTTGACGAGGCAGGAGCAAGGGCCAAGCACATGAACGACGAATATGTCAGTGTTGAACACCTGCTCTTAGGGCTGATTCTTAAAGGCGGCGGTGCGTCCAAACTCCTGAAGGTCCATGGCATAGACAGCGATGCGTTGCTTGCGGCTATGATGGAATTCAGAGGTACGCAGCGTGTCACAGATGAAAGCCCGGAGGAAAAATACCAGGCGCTAAAGAAATATAGCAGAGACCTCAGCGCCCTTGCCGCGAAGGGAAAGCTTGACCCCGTAATAGGAAGAGATGAGGAAATCAGAAGGGTAATCCAGGTGCTTGCCCGAAGGACAAAGAACAATCCGGTGATAATCGGAGAACCAGGGGTTGGCAAAACAGCCATAGCCGAAGGGCTTGCCGGGCGCATTGTAGCAGGGGACGTGCCGGAGACGCTGAAAGACAAGACCGTAGTGGCGCTTGATTTGGGGGCGCTTGTTGCGGGGGCAAAGTACAGAGGTGAGTTTGAAGACAGGCTGAAGGCTGTAATCAAGGAGGTAGAGGGTTCTGCGGGGAAGGTAGTCCTGTTTATAGACGAGCTGCATACGCTTGTTGGGGCGGGGGCTGCTGAGGGTTCAATGGATGCCTCTAATATGCTTAAGCCTGCCCTTGCACGCGGGGAACTCAGATGTGTTGGCGCTACCACGCTTGATGAGTACAGGAAATACATAGAGAAAGACGCAGCGTTAGAGAGACGTTTTCAGCCGGTTTATATAAAAGAGCCTACTGTGCAGGATACTATATCGATTCTGAGGGGGCTGAAAGAGCGCTATGAGATTCACCATGGGATAAAATTCAGGGACTCTGCCCTGGTAGCCGCCGTTGTCCTGTCAAACCGCTACATATCGGACAGATTCCTGCCGGACAAGGCAATTGATTTAATAGACGAGGCGGCCTCGAAGCTGCGCATGGAGATGGACAGTATGCCTGCGGAACTCGACGAACTGGAGAGGCGTGTAAGGCAGCTTGAGATAGAGCGTCAGGCAATGCTCAGGGAAGATACTGGGGACTCCGCCCTTCAGCTTGAGAAAATTGACAAGACCGTGGTCGAACTTATCGACAAACGAGACGAGCTGCGCTCCCTATGGATGGGGGAAAAAGAAATCCTCTCCACAATCAGAAAGATAAAAGAGGAGATAGAAAACGCAAAGACAGAGGCCGAAAATGCAGAACGTGAGGGCAACCTTGCACGCGCGGCTGAACTGAAATATGGCCGCATAATAGAGCTTTCCAAATCACTGGAAGAGCAAACCCGCCGTCTTGAGCACTGGCACACTAACAGCAAAATGCTTACAGACGTGGTAACAGAGGAGGATATCGCATGGGTGGTGTCGAGATGGACTGGGATTCCTATGCTGAGAATGCTTGAGACAGAGGTGGAAAAGCTCCTCCACATGGAGGACAGGCTGAGGCTCAGGGTGGTGGGACAGCCCGACGCAGTACAAATGGTCTCTAATGCGGTAAGAAGGGCAAGGGCTGGCATTCAGGACCCAAACCGCCCAATAGGTTCATTCATATTCTTAGGGCCTACCGGTGTAGGGAAGACCGAACTTGCAAGGGCGCTCTCTGAGTTCCTGTTCGACGACGAAAACGCCATGAGACGTATTGATATGTCAGAGTATCAGGAAAAACACACGGTATCGCGTCTTATTGGCGCCCCTCCGGGTTATGTCGGCTATGACGAGGGCGGGCAGCTTACTGAGGCCATCAGGAGGCGCCCCTACAGTGTCATCCTGTTTGATGAAATCGAAAAGGCACATCCCGAAGTCTTTAACGTTTTGCTGCAGTTACTAGATGATGGAAGGCTGACAGACGGTCACGGCAGGACAGTGGACTTTAGAAACACTGTCATCATTATGACATCAAACGTAGGAAGTTCGTATATCCAGGAACACTTGCAAGCCAGAGACTTCCCAAACTTAAATGATTCACGCACCAGCGGCGTTAAGGGCAAGGTCATGGCAGAACTGAGGTCAATCTTCAGGCCGGAGTTTCTTAACAGGGTGGATGAGATAATAATATTCAACCCACTGACTAAAGAACTGATAAAACGCATTGTGGACATTCAGCTCTACAGAATGAGGCGGTACCTGAAAGACAAACGCATAGACATAGTGCTTTCAGACAGGGCAAAAGAGGCAGTTGCAGACATCGGCTACGACCCTGTCTATGGCGCGAGACCGTTGAAAAGGGCGCTGCAAACAGAAATATTAAACCCGTTGGCACTAAAGATAATCGAAAAGTCAGTAAAAGAAGGGGACACAATACAGGTGGACTATGAATATGGTAAAATGGTATTTACAGTAGCAGAAGCGGCAGAGCTGGCGTGAAAAGGGGCGCATGAGATTCATGGCAGACGAAAGAAAATTGTGTGATCGCTTATCTGACAAGCCCCAGGATATTTATTTTAGAATATCCACTGACGGTCAGATACTATTTATATCGGAGTGCGTGGAGAGATTAACGGGCTTCAGCCCAGGTGATATAAAATCATGCACGTTTTGGGAACTATTTGCTGTCACTGAGCACACGGCAGCAATGCCGCAGATAATATTTGCTATGCTCAATGAAAAAGGAATGGCAGAGGGTATTGAGATGCTTATAAAAACACGTGATAGCAGCCCATTACGGGCGTCCCTGCACGCGTATTATTTTAGGGAAAATGAGTCGTTAACCATAGAAGGCGCTCTGAGAGATATTTCAAACCTGCCGCAGTTCCCTTATGATTCTGAAAAAATAACGGCAGCACATCAATCGGCTGCAGCTATGGCACACGAGATAAATAACCTGTTGACAAGTGCCTCTTTGTCTGTGCAGCTAATTGAGCAAAAAATAAGTAAATCCACGATCCCAGAGGCCGTTACACAAAAACTTACGCGCTTGCAGAAAAACATAGACAAGGCCGCCCTGATAGCAAAGAATCTTATGTCGATAACCAGGACGTACAACAGTGAGTTTACACCTAATCAACAGGACAGGTATATCGGATGAGGACTTATCAAGGGTATTTAATCTTACAACAAAGGAGGGCGTCACATTGAAAAAAATCCTCATTGCCGACGACAACACAGAACTAAGAGAGAGCATTGCCGAGGTAATGGCAGAAGCAGGGTATTACACGGAATTTGCCACTAACGGCAAAGAGGCCACAGCAAAGGCTGCAGAGATCGATTTTGACATCGTACTCTTAGATATGCTTATGCCTGTCATGAAGGGTGCAGAGGCACTTTTGGAGATAAAAAAGACAAGGCCGTCGGCCAAGGTAATCGTCATGACAGCGTTTTCAAGCATAGAAAACGCTGTTGAGATAATTAAAAAAGGGGCGTCGGACTATATTGTAAAACCATTTAAAATTGATCAACTGCTTACCATAGTACGCCGTGAGATTGAAGAGGCTGGCTTTGAAAAAGACACTGTAAATATCGACCTTGACCGCCTGTTTAACTGTCTGTCCAACCCCATAAGGCGTAATATAATAAAATTCCTTCACCGCAGCAAAGAGATGCGTTTTATGGAACTAAACAGAGAACTCAAAATGGATGACCACACTAAACTCGTCTTTCACCTAAAAATCCTCAAAGAGGCCGGTATCTCTACCCAGGATAAAAGCAAAAACTACATGTTGACACATGAAGGTATGCGGGTGTTTCAGAGTCTAACGCTTATTGAGAATTATCTTATTTCATAAACAATAGAATATAATATCTATGGGCATGTGAATAATTGTTCACACATATAAGGTTTTGCAGAATAAGATTTATCTTGTAATGGGTCTTTATCCTAATATATAGTAAATACAGGGACATGGTTATGAAGGTATATAATAAAGAGAGAGTGGCATTAAGAAAGGGGGCAGTTTATTTTCTTCCTTCCCTAAAAAAGCGCCTATGTACATTTGTATGGTGGCTTGCCTTAGAAACTTCCTCCCCTGTTTCGATAGGGGTAAGCCGCCACCCGTAAACTGCCCTCCCCCCCCCTAAAAAATTAAAAAGGTCTGTCTTATCTTCAGGGGGTAAGACAGCCCTTTTTTTTTATTTATTATGGCAAATTAATGCTTGACAAAGACTGAACGAGTGTATATAATAGAAATATGAAGAAACAGACTGACAAACAGACAAAGCTGACGGAAAAACAGGCAAGGGTGCTGGAGTTCATAAAAGACCACTTGTCGGTAAAGGGCTATCCCCCCACAATAAGGGAGATTTGCAAGGGCTTTGGGTACTCAAGTCCCCTCTCAGCCAAACAGCATGTGGACACGTTGATACGCAAAGGGTATCTGAGAAAGGATGATGCCAAGCAGCGTGCTATAGAAGTTACGGGCATGAGAAAGCTAAATACGGTGAGATTACCGGTAGTCGGGCGGGTTAGGGCTGGAGAGCCAGTACTTGCCGTAGAGGACATAGAGGACTACATTACGCTTGACAAGGGATATCTGAATATCGAAAGTGGATTTGCCCTTCGCGTGACCGGGCAGAGCATGATAGAGGCAGGCATCGGAGATGGTGACATAGTGTTTGTAGATGCTGCCCGTGCGGTCAGAGACGCCGACATAGCGATTGTCCTTGTGGGGGATGACGAGGCCACGATAAAGAGATTTTATCGTAAGGGCGCCCACGTAATGCTTGTACCGGAGAACAAGGACATGCAGCCCATGCTGTTAAATGCCTCAGATGTGACTGTGCTGGGGCGGGTAATGGGCGTGATGAGAAGATTTTCCGACTAATCTGACAGGTACAGTGATGGAGCGCTTAGGCGAAAAGATCGCGGTTGTTGCCTCATTTGGGCTGAGGGAGCGTTTCAGACCTGTCAAGTTTATGTGGTCAAGCAAGGTTGTCCAGGTAAAAGACGTCACATATGCGTGGACAGAAATGAAAGGACAGGCAAAGGTCTATCATTTCTCTGTTACAGATGGATGCACTGTCTACGAAATCAGCTTTAATGCGTCGGCAATAGCGTGGACACTTGAGGGGGTAGAGGCGTGAATGTCATAATGCTTGTGGATATGGACGCCTTTTTTGCCTCAGTCGAGCAGGTCTCAAACCCCGCATTAAGAGGGAAGCCTATAGCCGTCATAGGGGCAGAAAAACGCACGGTAGTCACCACGTGTTCATACGAGGCAAGACGTTTTGGCGTGAAAACCGGCATGAGCATCTATGAGGCAAGGAAGTGTTGTCCGGAGATTGTTACAGTTATAGGAAACAACAGAAAGTATGCGTATACTTGCAGGGAACTGGCCGGTATTTATCAAAAATATACGCCGACAGTTGAGACATATTCGATAGACGAATCGTTTTTGGATATAACGCAGACACATCACCTCTTTGGCGGCCCGCTTGGTGTTGGGGAAAAAATAAAGGCCGAAATAAAGGCCGCCTTTGGTCTGAACGCCACCATTGGCATAGCGCCCAACAAACTCATTGCAAAGCTGATATCAGACATCTCTAAGCCGGACGGCCTCAGATATGTAACCAGTGCCGAGGTGCCTGAAGTGCTAGAGACCTTGCCTGTTGGCAAACTCTGGGGTATAGGGAAACACATGGAGAAAAGGCTGAACACCATAGGTATCTTCAGTTGCGGGCAACTGGGCAGGGCGTCAGTTACAATGCTCAGGAGCCGTTTTGGTATCATAGGAGAGAGGCTCAAGGCCATGGGGCTTGGGATAGACACACAAGAGGTAAAACCCGCCCTCAGGCACGGCATTGAACAGGTCAAGTCCATAGGACACAGCACAACGCTTCCACGCGACATATCGGCCATGCCTGAGATAGAGTCCTGTGTGCTGAGACTTTCTGAGATGGTTGCACGGCGTGCCAGAAAACACCGGTTTATGGGGTCAGTGGTAACGGCCACTATCCGGTATAAGAGTTTTGACACCCTGTCGCGCCAGAAAAAAATGAAATCCTGCACAAATGACACACACATAATCTATGACCATGCAATGGAGATAATCCGTGGGCAGAGGCTGAGAGAACCGCTCAGGCTACTAGGAGTAAGCATCTCCAATCTCATAAAAGACACCGGGCAGATGTCCCTCTTCGGGGAGATGAACCGCCGCAGGGCGCTTATAGAGACTGTTGACGCTGTAAATGACCGCTTCGGTGAAGACACCCTAAGATGGGGGCTGTATGCAAACAGCGAACGCCCTCTGGTTGCCATATCCCCTGCATGGCGCCCGCATGGTGTCCACCGAACGGCTGTGTAACTGCTTGATTAGAAATCATTATGGGCAGAGGGCATTTATTGCGGCAGTCACTTTTTCTATGCTTACGCTGGTATTGAAACACGGGCCGTATGGTCGTTCGTTGTGAATCCCAATAACCGGCAGCGGATATGAGTCAACTATGCCGCTGCTGAGGTCACGCTCACATGCAACTGCCACAATAGCATGCGGACGCACGTCCATGACTATTTTCCTTGCCACTGAGCCGCCTGTGGCCATGTACAGCTCCAGTTTTTTATCTTCTGAGACGCCAATCAGGTCCTTTACGCCGCACCTGCCGCAGCGCTTGCAGTTATATATGTTGTTTGTTATCCTTATGTCACACTTATCGATTTGCAGGCAGTGCGGGAGCATCAGGAGTATCCTTTGGGTCTTTATCCCCTGTTTTAGTACGAGGCTGTTGTTTAAATTGATGACGTGGCGCTGAAAACTCTCCTTCTTATCTTTAAAAAAGGCACCCAGAAGCATCAAAATAGGATAATATATCTTCAGCACAATGCCGCGTAACCATTTAGCCCACATGCTCAAGCGCCTCCTTTGCGTTGACCTTGCCGCGCAGATATTCCCTGTATGACATCGGCTTTTTCCCCTCCGGCTGGAGTTCTTCAATCGATACGACACCAGTGAGCGCGGCTATTAAAAGGCCGTCCCGGTCTTTTCTGACAATGTCGCCGGGCCTATAGTTGGATTTGTCATTGCTTTGGACAGCGCCCCTGATGATTTTGATGCGCTGACCATTAATAAACGTAAAGGCACCAGGCACCGGGCACAGCCCCCTGATCAGATTAACAATGTCAGCGGCAGGCCTTGACCACAGTATTTGGCAGTCATTCTTACTGATGGGGGCGGCATATGAGGGGACGCCCTCTTGCGCCGCTGCCTTAAGCGTACCATGCCCTATCCCCTTGAGTGTCTCGATAAGTAGTGCAGCGCCCATTGCGGCAAGCCTCTGTGTTAGGGTCTGAGCCGTGTCGCTTTCTTCTATGACGGTCTTTCTGATTAGAAACACCGCCCCTGTGTCAACCCCCTCGTCCATCAGCATTGTGGTAACTCCTGTTTCACGTTCACCGGCAATAATTGCCCGCTGAATCGGGGCAGCCCCCCTGTAGCACGGTAATACCGAGGCGTGGACGTTGATACAACCCAAAGGAGGGAGCTGCAGCAGTTCTGTCGGCAGAATCTTCCCATAAGCCGCAACAACTGCCACATCCGGGGCGCAGTCCCGAATCTCACTGATAAACTCAGGCGTTCGTACCGAATGTGGCTGGAGTACTCTCAGCGATGACGACACGGCCAGCGCCTTGACAGGAGAAGGCAGCGCTCGTCTGCCCGCATCTGGCTTCGTAACAACGGCCTTAATGTTGTATCCGGCCTTTAGTAACGCCTCAAGGCTGCATACTGAAAAATCCGGCGTCCCAAAAAATACAATATTCAAGTCCTATCCCTTTTACGTTTAACCCGCCCGTATTATCAGGCAGTCAGGTAGAGTTTATTTTCCAGTTTGCCGCATCTTCCATGCTTACTTTATCCAGCAGCAGTATCCCGTTTAAATGGTCAATCTCATGCTGCAACGCCCTACACAGGAGCCGCGCAGCCTCAATCTCGACAGGCTTACCGTCTCTGTCAAGCCCCCGGACAAAGACCAGCGCCCGGCGCTCTACGGTTGTTGTGAATTCAGGTATGCTCAGGCACCCCTCTGTTGACAAAATGTCCCCTTCAGAGTACACAATCTCTGGATTAATAATTATCAGAGTGCTGCGCTTTGTGTCGTCTTTCAAAGATGTATCCAGTATGATGAGCCTTTTTGATACCCCGACCTGCGGTGCAGCAAGCCCTATTCCTGCGGCGTCGTACATGGTCTCTATCATGTCGTCAATAAGCCTTTGCGTACTGCCGTCAATGTTTTTAAACGGCGAGGCAGTCTGCTTTAGTACCTTCGCAGGGTACGTTTTAATTTTCAGTAGAGGCATCTCTAATATTATAACACTATTTTTTTTGAAAATTGTATAATTGAAAGTTCAATCTAATAAAACACACACTGGGAGACGGCATTGGAGATAATAAGAGGACTGGAGAATTTAACGAAGGCATATCATAATGCCATCATAACGCTGGGGAACTTCGACGGTGTACACGCCGGTCACAGAAGGATATTAGAGCGTGTAAAGGCAGCCTCACAAAGCGCTGGCGGCACGTCGATAGTGATAACCTTCGACCCGCATCCCGTTAAGGTAGTGAACCCGCAAAAGGGATTAAAAATACTTACACCATTTGATATAAAGGCCGAACTGATAGGGAAGACAGGCATGGATGTACTGCTCTGCATAGATTTTAACAAGGAGTTCTCATCGATCGCCCCCGATTATTTTATCGAAGAGATACTGGTTAAGCGCCTTCAGGCAGCACACATCATCGTAGGTCATAATTACAGGTTTGGCAAGGGTAAGAAGGGCTCAACAGAGGTGCTGAGGCGCAGGGCTGCCAAATTCGGCTTCAAGTTTAATGTGGTCAGAAATGTTACAAGCTGTGGAAATGTGGTAAGCAGCAGTTCAATAAGACACCTGCTCACGCGCGGTGATGTCGTAGAGGCGCGTAAACTTCTGGGCAGGCCGTATTTCATTCAGTCGCAGGTGATAACCGGCACGGGCAGAGGCAAAACCCTGCTTCAAACGCCTACTGCTAATCTCTCCCTGCCGGATGAACTGGTGCCAAAGGCCGGGGTGTACGTAGTCAGGGCTGCCGTTGACGGCGCTCTTTACGACGCAGTTGCTAATATCGGTAACAACCCCACATTCGGAGGCATCCACACAGCATACGAGGTTCACCTCTTTGACTATGACAAATACCTGGTTGGCAACACCATACGCGTGTACTTCATAAAGCGGCTTCGCGATGAAAAGACCTTCCCATCGGCAGAAGACCTTAAGGCGCAGATACAAAAGGACATCTCGACGGCCAAGAAGATTCTGGCCGAGACGCCCGTATAGCCCGTATTAGTCCGGAATAGCTTAAAACCTGTTAGAGTTCAGGGTAGGTCATTGCCTCTGGCCGCATGTGCTTGTCGAATTCCCCACCGTTGAGATACCCCAGCGCAAGACACGCCTCCCGGAGCGTAATATTCTCTTCAAGCGCCTTATGGGCAACTTTTGCGCACTTATCATAGCCTATTACCGGAGCCAGGGCAGTGACAAGCATAAGTGAGCGCTCGACGTGGGATTTTACACGCCCCTCGTCAACCTTAAGACCCCTGACGAGAAATTCCTCAAAGCTCCGGCACGCCCCCGCAAGTGTGTTCACAGAGTGCAGCAGATTAAATATCATAATTGGCTTAAACACGTTCAGCTCGAAGTTCCCCTGAGACCCTGCGATGCCTACTGCGGCGTCGTTGCCCATCACCGCAACGCAGACCATAGTCATTGCCTCGCACTGTGTTGGGTTGACCTTGCCAGGCATAATTGAAGAGCCGGGTTCATTGGCCGGGAGGATGAGTTCCCCAAGCCCGCAGCGAGGGCCGCTGCCAAGCCATCTGATATCGTTAGCGATTTTCATCAGAGCGGTTGCAAGTGTCCTCGTTGCCCCACTTGCCGATACGATAGCGTCATGAGAGGCCAGGGCAGCAAACTTATTCGGCGCTGACACAAATGGAAGCCCTGTCAATGTTGCAATGTGTGAGGCAACGGCCTCGGCAAACTTCGGATGTGTGTTAAGGCCAGTGCCAACGGCCGTCCCGCCGATGGCAAGTTCATAGAGTGTTGGCAGCGCGTTATCTATATATTTCAGGCAAAGTCCCAGTTGTGCGACATATCCGGAGAACTCCTGCCCGACAGTCAGCGGCACGGCGTCCTGAAGATGTGTGCGGCCTATCTTGACGATGTGTGAGAATTTTGCGGCCTTTTTATCCAGCGCGTCGCGGAGCGTATTTATGGCTGGAATAAGCATTTTTGTTATGGCAGTGGCTGCGGCTATGTGCATTGCCGCTGGAAACGTATCGTTTGAGGACTGGGACATATTGACATGGTCGTTGGGATGTATGGGGTTTTTGCTGCCCAAGCGCCCGCCCACAAGTTCAATGGCGCGGTTTGATATAACCTCATTTACGTTCATGTTGGTCTGCGTACCGCTTCCGGTCTGCCACACACTGAGCGGGAAGTGTGCATTGAGCTTCCCATCGATAATCTCCTCAGCGGCCCGGACTATTAACCCTGCCTTGTCTTGTGGTAGAAGCCCAAGTTCAAGGTTTGTCAAAGCAGCGGCCTTTTTGACAATCCCAAAGGCGTGGATAACTTCGATGGGCATTGGGTCATCGCCAATGGAAAAATATATGAGTGAACGCTGAGTCTGAGCGCCCCAGTAGCGGTCTGCGGGGACGGCAATCTCTCCCATGCTGTCGGACTCAACTCTGGTCTTTGGTGTATCATGCGTATCTTTCATCCGTGTTTCTCCTTAATTACAATTTACGCTAAGATGTGATATATTATTGTATAAATATAGGGCCAATAGCAAATCGTGAATCAGGCTATAAGAGTTATGATTGCCGATACATTGTTTTTTCGGGTTTTTTCGACGTTTTTTTTGCCAATGAATATGAGAGGTTTGCAATATCAGGCAATACAGTATTGAGCTGTGATGTCAATAGTGGACACCAAATTCAGGATTTTTCACCCATTCTATGGAATTGGATTCCACTTATGTGGCAGGAAGTGGTCTGTTTGTAAGTCCTACGACCCGGTACTGCATATCCTACGATAAGTGTACCGTGCAGCTCATTTCACTTGTTCAAACAGTAATCTTCAATCAGGCGGCTGAACTGCCCTGCCGCTTGCCCTATGGAATATGCTGCTGCCTTTTCGGTGGCCATGCGTCCAAGTTCTCTGCATATGGGTATTGACTTGTCTATTTTGACAGCGAGTTCCTCCGGGTCTGCCATGTTATTGAGGAGCATTCCGTCTCTGGCATCTTCGATTATCTCGGCAGCACCGTTGTTCTTCGTTGTAATCACGGCACATCCGGAGGCCATTGCCTCAAGCGTGGCATTGCTAAACGGGTCATAGAGCGTCGGCAGGACAAACACATCAGCAGCGGCGTAAAACATCTCTATGCCCGTTGCCGCCCCAGCAAAAAATACCTTATCACGCACTCCAAGTCGTCTTGAGAGCGCCTCAAATTTCCCTGTCCTCCCCCTCCCGGCAACATACAATACTGCCGGGGTGTTAATCCGGCTCATGGCCTCAATCAATACGCCAAGCCCCTTCCTCTCAAACCCCGAACCCACAAACAGGAGTATCGCTGTATCGTCCTTCACATTTAACTCTCTGCGAAACTCCGCTGAAAGCCGCCCCCGCGCCCCGGCATTAAAACGCGTCAGGTCAACACCGTTATACAGCACGTGGATTTTGGCTTCAGGAACTTTATAGTGTTCGATTATATTTCGCTTTACCATGTTGGAGTTTGCTATTATCACTGGTGTTGCGTTGAACAATTCCTTTTCTATTGATAGCAGTGTGCGGTGGAGCATGTTAAAATGAAAGGACAGGCCCTTCAGCCTGCCTGAGACTATACGACGAATGTTAAGCCACTGCCTGTGGCATCCATCTCCTGCCCTGTATATGTCCTGAGACGTAGTCCGCTCAAAACTAACCGTGCAATCAGGGCTTATTTGCCGTATAATTCGGGCAGCGTTGCGGTTAAACTTTGTCACCGAACGGGCTGAACTCACAGAGGCAGAGTCTACTACCGTATGGCGCACTGCACAAGGGGTTTCCTTCCATTTCGAGCTGAGCATGTGGATTTCATAGCCGTTTAGATTGTTTATCAGGGTGTCTATGTAGTTTTCTGCCCCGCCAAAGGGGTCATAGGTCCTTCTTATAAATGCGATTCTTTTCATTTAGGGATTATTTAGAGACCGCTTATTTTGTCAAGCAGCTTTGCCTCATGCAGCTTGTAATATAACGCCTCTATTTTATCAAGCATAACTGTGGCCGAGTGATTTTCATAGATGAACTGCTTTGCCCTTTCGCGCATGAGCGCACTCAGGGGCTTGTCCCTTAAAAGTCTTATCACACCATCGGCAAGCGCATCATGGTCTGATGGGTTTACGAGCAGCCCTGTTTGTTCGTGCATTACAACCTCCGGCACTCCCCCTACTCGTGTTGCCACAACCGGGACCCCGGCTGCCATTGCCTGCATCACTGACTGAGGTATGCCCTCAGAGTGGGAACTCAATACTGCAACATCGCTAAAGGCATAGATTTGGGCGACTTCTGCAACATAGCCGGTAAACACCACATGGTTATCCACGCCAAGCGAACGCGCCATGCCCTGCAGCCCCTTCAGTTTTGGCCCGTCACCGACAAGGAGTACTGTCGCGTTGGGAAATGCCTCAATTATCTTCGGCACAGCCCTCAGCGTTACCTCGTGTCCCTTTACACCCCTTAAAATACCTACATTTGTGATTATTGGGGCGGTGTTGCCGCTGACATATTTTAACTTCACGGCAGGGTCTCGCCTTACGTCAAAGAACTCGTCATCAACACCGGTTGGGATGCTTACCACCATGTCAGGGGGGAAGCCGCAGTCCTCAACAAGTGTCTTTCTCATGTTCGTGCCGCAGGTGATATAGGCGTCAGGCAGGTAGTGGATAAAGTTAAATATGCTGCGCTTGAGGGGGATATTTAAATGGCGTGTCCTGACAAGTACCGGAGCAGCGGCAAACCTCGCGGCAATGCCCGCTATCCAGGAGTCTTTGCCAGAGTGTGTGTTAATCACGTCAAAGCGGTTTGCGGCAATATACTTCGAGAGCCTTGCGATGCTGGCAATGTCGTATGGATTTCTCAGGGGAAGTGTGTGTACCTCAATACCGAGCTTTACGGTCTCCTCATAAAACCTCGTCTCAGGGCGGCATACAATAGCCGTGTGATGTCCCCTTTTTGCAAGGCCTGTCACCTCGGCAATGACCCGCCTCTCCTGCCCGCCCAAATCCCCTGACCACTCTGTGTGGAGTATATGCATGGGGATTACTTAAAAATCCTCAAGTAGAGCTTGCTTAGTCCGTCGTCAGAGTGAATGAAGAGTTTTTTCCGAAATGTCATCACCCCTACGTCGCCTATGGCGATTCGTTTTATCTTTAACGGGCCGGACTTAGATGTATTCGTACCAAGTTCGGTTGTAAAGAGAAGCCTGTAGCCCGACTTAAGTGCAAGGTCTATGTGTTTGTCATTATATATACCCCAAGGCCAGCACAATGCCTCACACTTTTTACCAAGCCGCTCCTCTATTAACCCTTTTGATTGTGACAGCTCTTCGTAAACGCTGCCTTCGTCCAGTTTCTTGTGTGTGTGCGTATGGGATTGGACGTCTATAAGGCCGCTTGCCTCCATTTCCCTCAATTCATCCCATGACATTACCACCTCTTTAGCGCGGCCTGATGAAACAACTGCCTTGCATTCTTTGTGTGATGGGAATGCTGTGTCAAAATACCTTATCCCGTCGTTGTGTATCCATGAAGTAACGACAAAGAAGACCGCCTTGAGAGCGTATTTTTTCAGTATAGGATAGGCATAATGCCAGTTGTCGGCCCAGCCGTCGTCAAAGGTTATCATCACAGTCTTAGCGGCATTGGCGTTGGGGTTGTTTAAAATTTCAGAGAAGTCTGCCGTGTTTAGCGTTCTGTATCCATATTCTTTAAGGAAGGCCATCTGCTTTTCAAAATTTCTCAGCCCCACGGTTATAAACGAACCTGCCGTGTTGACATGGTGGTACATTAATACGGGTATCGCATTCACTGCAGGGTTATTATAGCAAATTGTTAGTCAAATCGTTAAATATTTACAGCAGAGGACTGGGGCGTAATGCTGCCTTTGCACATCGACAGGATTTGCATCAGCCTCTCTTTTTTGAGCAGGTCTGGGTTATCGTTAAACCTTACAGCAACTTTTATATATCCATCATCACTGGGGTGTTGCGTCAGCTCAATTCGTGCAATTGAACCGGTGAGACCAGACACATTATTAGCATTACCAAAATCTACAGTAACTATCGCACTGCTCGTAATTTGTGGATAAGGAGGGGCTATTTTAAACACGCCGGAAAGACCACCCATACTTAAATCTACCACATGTCCGCTGGTCTTGCGTGAATCGAAATCAAGCGTAATAACACCAGCAGGATTGCCCACATCATTTAGTGCCTGATATCTGGAAACCACCCTCCTGTTTATTTCAACAGTTGAAAGTCTGATGTAAAACGTGGTGCCAACACCCTCTTTTGTCTTAAAGGTAATCTCGCCGTTGTGCTGCTTTATAACCTGATAGGCTATGTTCATTCCTACGCCGCGGCCAAATCCCTTGGAACTCTCAAAAGGTAATGCAAGACGCGATGCAATTTTCTCAGGTATTCCACCGGCATAGTCTTTAATTTCGACTATTGCGTATTTGTCCTCCTGATACGTCCTGAATTCTACAATTCTTTCTTCCATGTCTTTGTTTTGCCACTCTTCCCATATGTTTTTTACAATGTTAAACAGTACCTCTTCCCTGATGGAAAACTCATCGCAATAGACCTCAAGCCCGGGGGTTAATTCCTGTACAACATTAATGTGTTTATTGTTTAGTTTTGCAAGTTTATTAATTTTTTCGATGACCAATACTATTATATCATTAATATTTCGTTTACTCATTTCACATTTAATTCCCATCAGCTTCAGCGTGTCTTCGCTTAGAGTGCAAATTTCGCTGAATGATGCGTCCAAAGTTGACTGCTTTTCCTCTTCTTCTACATCTTCGTCATACAGCGTTAAAATGCCGATAAACGCCTTATTTTTTATTGCATGAGCGATTCTTCTTTCGACTGAATACCATTCCTGTAGATAAATAATCGGGCCGAAGTAATCGCCAATAATTCCAAACATATCCAGTTCATGCTGCTGCAGCGCCTTTTCAGTTATAAACTCTATGCAGCCAAAGGCATTATTAAAACAAACAAGAGGCTTTGCCATGCTGTGTAATACCTCAGATTTGGCAGAGCAGCTTATGACCTGTTTTCTCTCTCTTATGCACTCCCCAACAATGCTGTCCCATGGGATTTGGATATTGCTAAGTACCTTTTTATTGCTGCTTGTGTAGCAATAGGTGGGAAATCCCCTGTCAACAAAAACGTTGAGTGTTTTAAACGCCCCGGCATTATTTTTACACAAATCGAACACACTGTCCAGTGCCTCTTCTATAGAGTTTGAACATGCCAGGAATTTTGATATTTCATGCAGCAACAGCTCATTCCTCCGCTTTGGTCATATCTGCCAATTATTGGTGATTGTAAAGTAATGCGTGGGATATAAACAATATGTATAATAAATCGGTATTTATTTTACACTGTGACGCTTTAGCATATTTTAAAGTCATGGGATGTGTCCCTGTTTTACTATTCGAACGGCAAACAGATAAAGTCCAATAATAGACGGCTCACTCCTTGTCATGATTTTGTGCGTGAATAGAAAAAAGTATTCATTTACCGCGTGTAATATGTTATTTCCCATGGTAAACGACAAGGTCTCCAGCATAAGAACATAAAATATGTGAAGTACTACGAGAAACGACAGAGACTCAAAGAGCGCTCGCATTTTTCGTTTGATAAACGGCATAAGTGCGGCTGTAATAGCAAGCGACACGGGCACATTATACGTAAATGAGTTGATGGACATCGGTACAGCCCTCTCCCTCATCTTCAGCGAACCAAATACTACCGTAAACATGTCCTGTTCTCGATAGACATCGACATATGCGGCGTTCGCTAAAAATCCAACTATATTTGAAATTATATGTAATAAAACAGTCCCATATATTTCCTTGACATATAACCAGATTGCGAGGCAGACAAAATACGAGACAATAAATATTGCGGCGGTCTTTAAGATATCCTTACGCAGTCTTGGAGGCATTCAAGTGTAGGTAGACGAAAAAGATAACAAGCGCGAAGGCTACCATCATCCCTTGAAGGATATACACATGTAAATATTGAAAAAGTTTCGGATAGTAAACCCCTGTATATGCTAATGCCACAATTCTCAATACATTAGCTGCATGGATTAAAATAACACCCGCAGCTATTCCTATTAATTTTCTTTTCCATGAGGCGGGGAAGGCAGCAACCGCGGCTGCGTATATCAACATCGCCTCAATGCCGTTGCAGCCGAACTGAACATCCATTGTGAAAATATTCACCTTATCCGGTTTGTTGCTTGGGGGCGTCATAGTTATAAGAGTTCCGTCACAAGTCGCAGCTATATCACTTTTCATAATATTTAATATCTTTGTTGTTTGGGTTACAAGAAGTTTTGACAGCAATTCACTTGAGTTCTTTTCTTCTGGTATTTTGAATTGTATTGCCGCATAGGCTGATAGCATGATTAATATGTAAGTCAATATTAACCGTCTGAGGCTATAGCATTCTGCTTTCACAACAGGGTTTTCCATTGGATCATCATCATATCAGACACAAACACCAAATAAACAAAAGAGGGTATTTAATAAACCCTCCCCTGTTATTTGCTGCCGTTATTATGATCTATAAAATGAATACCTCTTGAAATAGATAATCGAGCCAATGCCCGCAAAAACCATAAAGATAATCATTCCCCATTCATTCATCGTCGGCGTAGGTGCAGGTAACGCCGTTCCAGTAAAATCTATTGTCCAGTTTTCTGACCCACCATTGCCATCAGTAGCAACTCCAGTTTTCCAATTGACAGGATCACATGCAGCATTAGTATCATCAGTCCATGTAACCGTTAACGTATCTGTATCAGTGCCTGATGTCGTAGTTGGTGTGTATTTAGTAACTATCGTGCATGTGCCGCCGGCTGCTATCTGAGCCACACAACTATTACTTACACTACTAAATTTAGTTCCGGTTGTCCATGCAGGGGCAGACCCAGTACATGCAGCACCACCAGCGGAGACAGTTACAGTGAAAGTCGTATTTGTACTTGTTGTATATGGAGCAGACGTGGTTATGGCTGAAGATGCATCGGGTGATATTGTTACGGTTGAATTAGCAGCCGCCCACACCTCCCCTGCCCCCATCAGCCCTAAAAACACAGCAATCAGCATCCACAACCAACATTTTGTCATTGTCCTTTTCATATCTTTACCTCCATTCTATATGCATAAACATATGCACTACCGTAACTGCAAGCAGTCAAAAAGCAACACACCCTATAGATGCCCTTTGTCGGACCATAATAGCGATACCCTATCAAGCACCAGCGTCATGCCGGTAGTATATATATATGTGTGTGTTTTTTTTGTCAAGTTATTTTTATATTATTTTTATATTACAGAGATAATTTTATTTGTGTAATTTTCCTAAATCCAAGGGCAAACGCATTTGAAAAATTCATTAGCCATTTCCTCCTATAATTCGTCCTATAATCGGTCGGAGCTAAAAATATAGGCAATTTCTGCCTAATTTTCAAATGCGTTTGCCCTGTACCGGAACACAATTGATACTAAGTTGCGTTCATAGAAGTATAGACTTATTTAGAGTCTGTCATTCCCGCCTACGAGCGGGAATCCAGTCCTTACAGTGTTATATGAAAGACTGGATTCCTGCTTCCGCAGGAATGACAAATTTACGCATATGATTGCATTTTAGTATGACACCATATCTCATTATTTGCTACATTAAAATGACAGAGTGATTACATGTGCGTTGGTGGAGGTGAGCATGTTGCTTAAAGACATGACGGTTGAACAACTGGAAGATATTATTGGAAAAAAGCTCGATGAAAGGCTTAATGACTTTTTCTTTGATGTCGAGGATTATGCCGTTGCCATTGAACGGTCAAAGGCTGAGGGAAGGGAAAACCTTACATCTCAGGAAATAAGAAAACGTCTTGGTTTATAAGGTTTTGTGGGACGAGGGGACTGAATCCCGATATCACGCCTATCCCTTGTTGTTCATAACATCAAGGACACGTTTATTTATCCACAGTTTATCCCACCAGTGAACCGGTGAGATATATACGCCGTGTAGCAGGACGCCATAGTGCAGATGGTCGCCCGCTGCAAAGCCGGTCATTCCACTTTTTCCAATTACGGTTGTCTTCTCTACGGCTGCGCCTTCTTTTACATCTATCGAGGAGAGGTGTCCATAGAGGGACATCAGTCCAAGACCGTGGTCGATTATAACGGTATTTCCATAGATGCCAAGCTCACTGGCAAAGGCAACCACACCTGAGTTCGCCGCGTATACAGGGATGTTGGCTAACGAGGCAAGATCAAAGCCCATATGACGGCTGCGGCTTACTTCTTTACCGCCGTACTGGTAGCTCCTCTGGTCTCCGAAGCCCGCAAACACCTTGCTGTTTTTCATCTGAATGAATGGACCGTTCCAGAGGATTTTATCGGCGCTCTTTTTTGTCACTTCACTGACCTTGACCTCCGTTTCTTTTCTCCTTTTTTCGTTGATCTCTAAAAAGGCGTCTAAAAGCGGCATATCCCCTTCGGTTTTTTGGAGAAATGGCAATATATGCTTCCTTATGAAATCATCTTTTATCACTATGACATCTTTCTTGTAAACCTTTGGCTTATAAATCGTCTGCACGGGGGCAGAGACGGTATTGCCAGCGGCATCCTCGGCAAATGCGGTTACTACAGGGGTTCCCTGGGTTTCAATATCTATGGGGATTATTACAAAAAACCGGTTTTTGTCTGTATAAATGGAGTTAGTTGCCATAAATTCCCGCTCCAGAGCCTTTATATAAACCTTATCTGCCCTTTTGGCGTCAATAAGAATGGCTAATCCTGAGCCTTGGTCGGTGATATATGAGCTATCGATGACAGACATGGCAGGCGGTGCGCTGCGTATCGCTGTTGGGAAGGTCTTAACGGTTTTAGCAAACAGCCCGGCCCTCGCCTTTATTGTCACCTCTGCCTCACCATCGTTGAGGCCCTGAACCTTTGGCTCGACTGTGACGTTGAACTCGGCATTTGGCTTATCAGGGTGTTCACTAAGGAGCGTGACGGCATTACCGTCCTGAGTTACTACTACCTCGACGGATTTGATTTTTCTATTACTCTGTGCCTTGAAAGAGATTACTTTCTTTATGGGCAGTTTTTCAAATCCCTCTATCCCGGCAAGCAAAGGGGGCTTTGCTGCAAATATAGTATAGGCAAAAATACCGGCTACAAGCAGAAATCCTATTGCCAGCGCCAGAGATACCGTCTTACCAAGTTTAGTAGAGCCTAATTTCATAATATACCTCACGTTATTTTAGTTGGTATCATCATATTAGCTAACTCTGTCTCTGTAATTCAAATAGAGTTCATCAAAAGGAAGGACACTTGAGTTTATGCAAAGCATTAACTTGTATAAGGGTTGTTTCTTTATAATTTTTCCAGCCTTCTTGTCAGTTAAGCGCTTAACATTACCATGACATTCATCATCGTTGATTTTACTTTTCTCCTGACTAAAACACGCCTCTTCAGGTAAGTCGTCCATGCTAAAAGCCCAGAATATTATTGGGTCGCCCACAAAAGCTTGGTAGTACTTTCTGATGTGTTCACAAATATTGCCTGTAGTTTCCTTTATACAGCTAACGGATATGCAGGATATACCTGACCCGTCTGAAGAATTCTTGAATGCATAACTACTGAGCCTTCTTCCATCAGGACTCGGTATAATCCACTCTTGTTTGATAAGGTGGATGTATGGGTACTCCATATTTCCCTTCCAAAATGATTAATTTTTGTTATCGCATCATCAAACGTAATGCTTTCTTCATAACATATCTCTTCGGTTTCATCCTCTGGCAGAAAGGGTCTCGACAGCTCCATCTTCCTTTCGTGTTCGAACTCTATCCCCCTATTTTCAGTAATGCTAAACTGTAATCTATCATTATCGTGATATACTATTAATTGTATTTCACCATCAGCGCCTATCGTAGAAGCCGTGAAAAAAAAATATGTCTGTGCCGTATGAAGCAGCTCAATTGCCTGCTTTACGACCTTGTAAGAGGGGGGAACGCCTTGCCCGTAGCACCATCCTTTGGGATATTGTGAATAACGCAATATCTTTTCCTCGACAAGATTCACATGCATTACGGGGGGTGGGGCGATATTTCCATAGATGAAGCAACTCATTATTTCAAACCTAATGCCGTCATAGAATCATCAAGCGTCATTATTTTACGGCCGGTTTTCTCTTCAACCTCAGCAATAATAGAACCAAGATGTGCCGCGACAGTTTTAGCAACAGGAAGAGACATATTTATGACAGCAACAGAACTGCCATCCCTTTGCATTAATATTGAAATATCGCCTGGATTCAAAAAAAACACAGCATTGTTAAAATATATCTTTGGTATAGCTTCAGATTCTAATGCTTTTTTTAATGTATCAAAAGCAATTTTTTTTCTATCGTCAGCATCGCTCATCTTTTCCTCCCGTTCACCTCTACACTCTAAATAGTATCATAATTGCTCACGGGATTTCAATACCAAAGCCCTTTATCTTTCTGTGCAGATTGCTTCTTTCTATTTGAAGGGTCTCGGCGGTCTTGGAGACATTCCATTTGTGCTTTTCCAACTGCTTGAGTATATAGTCGCGCTCAAAGCTATCGCGTGCATCCTTTAGTGTCTCAAAGGCAAAGTAGTCCACCGTCGAACTGTTAAAGGCTGCCACATCTGCGGCCTTAATCACCCTTGACTGAGTCATAATAAAGAGCCGTTCTAGTGTGTTTTTCAACTCGCGCACATTTCCCGGCCAGTCGTGTCCCTGCAGTATCCTCATCGCGTCCGGTTCTATGTGCCGCGGGGATTTGCCGTATTCGGTTGCAAACGTATTCATAAAGTGTTCAATAAGAATCGGCAGGTCGTCTCTGCGTTCGCGCAGCGGTGGGACGATTATTGGGATAACATTTAGGCGGAAGTAGAGGTCCTCTCTGAACTTACCTTCTTTTACTTCCTTGTGCAGGTCCTTGTTTGTTGCCGCAATTATTCTTACATCAACCTTTATGTTCTTGCTGCCGCCTACTCTCTGAAACTCCTGCGTCTCGATGACTCTGAGGACTTTTGCCTGCGTAGTCATGGACATATCTCCAATTTCATCAAGAAACAGTGTGCCCTCGTCGGCAAGCTCAAACTTACCTTTTTTCTTTTCAAATGCACCCGTAAATGACCCTTTTTCGTGTCCAAAGAGTTCGCTTTCGATTAGTTCCTGCGGGATAGCCACACAGTTGACTTCGATAAATGGTTTGTTCAGTCTGTCGCTTTGCAGGTGGAGATTTCTTGCAACAAGCTCCTTCCCTGCACCGCTTTCTCCCATTATCAGTACGCGGGCGTTGCTTTTGCCGGCAATTTCGATTTGTTTCCTCAGATTTACTACCGCAGGGGACTCTCCAATAATAACGAATTTCTGCATGGTATCTTTTTTGAGCATCTCGTTTTGCATTATCAGCTCTTTATGCTCGATTGCCCTTTTAGCGCTTAGAATGACCCTTTCAAGTGAAAGCGGTTTCTCAAGGAAATCATAAGCGCCCATCTTCGTGGCCTTAACTGCCTGTTCGATTTTACCATGCCCTGAGATAATTATTACCGGTATTGCCACATAGAGACGCCGAATTTCCTCAAGTGCATCTATGCCGTCCATGCCTGGCAGCCATATGTCAAGAAATATTACGTCAGGGGTGTTTTTACTTAAAAACTCCAGCCCCTCTTCTGCAGACGATGCCACAGAGACACTAAAACCCTCGTCCTCAAAGATGAGACTCAGCGTCTCTCTGATGCCATCCTCGTCGTCTATTATTAGTACAGAGGTTTCGTTCATCGCCCGCCCCTGCTTATGCCTTGAGCTAACTCCTGCTTTGATGCTGGTTTTAATTCAGGCCTTACGTCATGATTTCTTAGTGATTTCTTTGTAACGGGGATTGTAATTCTAAAGGTCGAACCCCTTAGTGCATTATTGCTTACGGTTATTGTGCCCTTGTGTTCTGTAACTATCCTGTGGGCTATGGCAAGCCCAAGCCCTGTTCCGTTTTTTCGCCTTGAAAAATATGGTTGAAACAATTTCTCCCTGTCCTTTTCGTCTATACCGACGCCGTTGTCTGATATGTCAATTATGATATTTGAGGCCGTTTCGTCCTCTGCCACTGTTACACCTATTTTACCATTTTCCTCTATTGCCTGTATCGCGTTATCGAGAATATTTATCAGCATACGTTTAAAATGTTCTCCATCAATATTTATAGTCGTAATCTTTGTCTTATATTCAAATGCAATGTCGATATGCTCATACTCACTGTAGAGGTCGAGGACCTCGTTCACAAGGCCTTGAAGGTCAGTCAAAGAGGGTTCGATATCCGGCATCGTGCCAAGTTTAGAAAACTCATTTACGAGCCGTTGAAGCCCATCTACCTCTCGTATTATCGTAGCAGTAGATTTTTCGATAACTTCAGAAAACCGTACATCCGCGCGTCTCCAACGTTTCAGCAGCCTCTCGGCAGAAAGTTTAATCGGTGTTAATGGGTTTTTTATTTCATGAGTCAGGCGTTTGGCCACATCCTGCCACGCAAGGGCCTTTTCAGCCAGGATTAACTCCGTTAAATCGTCAAACACTACAAGCACTCCAACCGGATTCTTTGCGTTGTCTTTGAGCTGGATGATGAATACCCTCAATACCATGTTCCTGCCATTAATAGATACCTTTAACTGCTCTTTTTTGCTGTAAAAATTGTACAGGTTTATTCCCCTTACGAACATCTCAAACTCAGCGGAGACGACGTTTTTAATAACCTCTGTATATGGTTTATTTAGGACATCCTCAGCCTCAACCCCGAGAACTGCACAGGCGGCGTCGTTTATTGTTATCACCTTGTTTTCGGCGTCGAGATATATGACGCCCGAGTTGATATTGTAGATAATGTTTTCCATGAACAGCCTTCGCCTGTCAGATTCGATATAGGCGCTCTGCAAAGAGAGTTCAGTCTGCTTTATTTTTGATATCATCACGTTGAAGGACTTAATCAGCATCCCGATTTCATCATCTGCATTTGGCTTTACGTAGATGTTGAAGTTGCCGCTTGAGACATCTGCCGTTGCCTTAAGGAGATTTTGAATAGGCTCGGTGATTCCTCTGGAGATTCTCAGCGCTATCCAGAGGGCCAAAAATACTACCAAAAGTGTAAAAAATCCCAATATCAGGAGGTAGTTGCCCTTTAATGGGGCCTTAAACTCATTAAGCGTGACGTAGCTCTGATGTGCTTTTTGGATTTCCCCGACTTTCCTCGTTATCTCAATAGGCGCTACAGTGGAAACCAGCAGGACTTCGTCTATGCGACCGTTTTTATGTAGTGGAATCACCGCCGTTACTATGTCGGCCTCATTGTAGACAAATACCTCTATGCCGGGTTTTCCCTTAAAGGCGTCTTTTATGGTCTCAGATACATCTTCTTTTGTCCTGTCAAATTTTGCGGTCTTGTAACGTGGCGCAGGGGTAGCCCCCTTGCTTATGGCGATGGCGTCTTCAAATGTATTTTTACGTATCATGTCGTATGTATACGTGGCTAGGTCTTTTGCGTCGTCTATGGGTTTGCTTACAGTAGGGGTAAACCATTTATCAATGTAATTGGTAACGAGACCACTTGAGATAATAAACAGCATAGCAGACGGCAGCAGGGTGATGCCCACAAAAATAGTTACCAGCTTTGTCTTGAACTTGTAACCGGTTATCCTGTTTTTTTTCTCGAAATACAGCCTTAAGAGATTCCTGCTTACGAAAAAGGCAAGGGTGAGCAGGGCTAAGAGCGTGATGTTAAAAAGCGCTGCAAAGATCAATCTGTGAGTGATGTCTCCCTGCGGATTGATAAATGTCTCGTATACTGTAAAGCCTGCGGCCACAGCAATAATCACGGCCAATCCCGGCAGGAGTACTCTTTTTGCTATACTTTCCCGTGTCATTTACCGCCTTTTATAATAACATCGGTATCTTTTTTTATTTTGAAATCCTTGTCATCGACAAAAAACAATACATACCCGAGGACTTGCGGCGGTTTTTTCTTTATTGACTCTACCGTAACCCTTATAAAGTACTGGGCGTCATCCTCAAGACCGCTCATGTCGATTTTAACGTCATTCACCATGAGCGCCCATTTAAGCATAGACTTAAAGGACATAAATCTTTTCTCCAGCACAGCGGTCTCATCTGAGGATATGACCTTGTATTCTCCCTTTACGGAGTTGGCCTGTATGGTCCTTGATATTCTCTTGCCTCTGACAAACTCGTCAGGCCATAAACTCCACCGCCTGAAGATGTCTATATAGAAGACGAATTCTTTTTGCAGCCCTTCTCGAATAAGGGAGATTTGGCTTTCGTCTATGGAAAGTGTTACACTTACTGTCATGTTACTGCCTGAGACAGCGTGTTCGACCCCGGCGATTTCTTGCGCGCTGTTGAGCGCCGGTAAAAACAGCATAATCATTAACAGAATTAGTGCTTGTAGTTTATTCGTTTTTAACATAGGATTCCCAGAAGTAGCTATTATACCATATGACTGTAATTAAATCTCATATTTACAGGCGCTCACAGGGCAAACGCATTTGGAAATCACAATTAGAAATCTCATAGACTGGATTCCAGCTTTCGCTGGAATGACAGACAAGGCAGAACAAAAACAAACACCTGAGTTTGTCTTTTCGTTCTCTTGTTTGTCATTCCAGTCTCTTTGTTTGTCATTCCAGCGAAAGCTGGAATCAAGGAAACCATCTTTTGGAACTGAAGTCATAGGTGATTTTTTCAGATGCGTTTGTCCTGCAGTCACTCAGGTGCTTTGCAAAAAGGCATGATAACGTGAGCGTGCTATTGAGAAACCGGAGAAAATTAGTACAGCTATTCATATTAATGGCTGTACTGGCTGTCTTTACTCTCTACGCGGACAAGTGGACGATTGATTCGATAAGATTGTTTTTTTCTGAACACAGCACTCTAAACGCATTCCTTAAACAAATCAGCCCGATAAGTACTTTTTTGTTTCATGGCACTCCTCAAATCACTGCGGCTTTCATCTTATTTATAATAGGGAAATACTTATACAGGCCGTTATACATTCCCGGCAAGACATTTCTTTTTGCCCTGTGCGCCTCCGGTCTGTCTGTGCAAATAATAAAGCATCTTGTGGGCAGGGCAAGGCCGCGACTCACCGATGTCTTTATTGCTATTGGGCCGTCTCTGCACGCGGACTACGATTCTTTCCCCTCAGGGCACACAGCTCTTGCCTTTTCGATTGCCTGCGTGTTGTCATCATATTTTAAACGTTATAGATTGGTGTTTTATTTATTTGCCACAGTGGCTGGGTTTGACAGGATAAGGACTGGGTCACACTTTCCTTCCGACGTAATAGCGGGGGCGTTTGTTGGCATTGTCATTACAAAATGGATAATGTCGCGGCTAATGCCGGAGGGCGACATCAGCCAGAGGCAGGCCCACGACAATTGATACCAATTAGTTAATCGTATCAGTAACCGGTCAGGACTTACGAAGTATTACATCCATTCTCTTCGTATCCTTCAGCTTTTTCATAACAGACATAGCTTCAGCTTTATTTTTATACTTCCCTGCCAGCACCTTATGAGAAGTATTACCCTTGGGGTCTGTTACAGTTATTATGCTGGCATTATAGCCTTCTTTTTTCAGTGTTTCAGTGAGCCTTTTTGCGTTTGCCGCATCTTTGAACGAGCCAAGCTGTATGACATATAATCCTGGGGCAGAGGTATTTACCTTGCGTTTAGCGGCAGCCTGGTTTTTTCCGGCAGTCTTGACCTTTCTGCTTTGGGTAGACACAGCTTCATGCTCAGGCGCTGCTGGTTCGGCAGGCTCAGGTTTTTTAGCCTGCGGCGTTGGGGTTGCAGCAGGGGTTGGCAAAGGCGTTGGTGTAGGTGTTGGAGTTGGCGTATGTGTAGGCGCAGGCGTAGCTGCGGGTGTTGCTACTGGAGCAGGCGTCAGCGACGGAGCTGGTGCAGGTGTCAGCGCTGGAGTTACCACAGGAGTTGATTCTGGTGCCGGTGTGGTCTGAGCAGCAGTTAATGGCTTTGGTTCTGATGGCCTCGGTCGTGGCGGGGTGGGTACTGTTGTTTTGGCAATCATCGGGGGGGGCGTTTCGTTGAATAAAAACATATATCCCGCTCCCAGAAGGATTGCAACTACGGCCGATATCGTTATTAAAAAGAATTTCTTTCTTTTAGCTCGGCCTTCTTTCAGCTTATTAAGAATTTCATCTTCGTCCGATTCCATTACAGTTGTATCCTCACCAACCGGGTCATCTTCGCGGCTGAAGTGTGTATCCCCTATTTGGGGATGAGAGTCATGACTGATAGAATGTTCGTATGGGTCAGCTGCATGTGACTTTTCGTGCGTGGAGGTTTCGTCGTCAGTCTTATCGGTCTTATTGGACAGGCCAAACTTAATATTCTCATGTTTTTTGCTCTGTGCACCATAGTTTCCATCTTGTTCATCCAATTGTACGTTTTGATGTTCATCCTGTTCATCTGGCTGTTCATCTGGCACAGACCACTCTGCATGTAGTCTTATCTTTTGAAGCAGGTCGTCTTTTTCAACTGGGAGCTTTACTGTATCCACGATTTTATATATTGTTCTGTATCTGTCATCATATTTTTTCTCTATCTCTGACAGCATAATAAACGGCAGGTTCTTTAGTGAGTCTTCGCTTCGCAGGTCTCTTATTACTTCATAGCCGCTAGCGTCGATTAACATGGACTTTACAAGCACAACAACGGGATGTATCTCAAGGGCAGTCTCAAGGGCTTCAAGTTTTGTCTTCGCGCTATATACCGTATATCCTTCGTTGCGGAGGATTTCATTTATCTGTTGTACGTTGTTTTTATCGTCATCTATGACAAGTATATTGTCCCCATCCATATCTTCCCCCTATGTAAATTAATCTTGTCCTGATAGTATTAACATTTTTACCCGAATAATTCAACCCCCTATAAAAAATGAGAGTATCACTAAAAGATAGATGTATGTTATAATAAACCTCAGAAAGATAAAAAGGAGGATAAAAGCATGAACTGT
>JAMOAZ010000037.1:0-37574 GCA_039908505.1 Nitrospirota bacterium | reverse complement strand
TCTTCGAGGGAAGGTTACTATTGGACATTGATGTTAAGGGCTAAAACCGGGCCTGACACAGTTTAGTTAACAGACCCCTTGCGGTTTTGCCTCCACTGACTGAACTGCTTCGATACTTCGCTTTGTTCAGTCGGTCACCCCTCCTAATTTCTTGGCAACCGATGATATTCACTAACTTTTGAGTATGCCAGACACGCTCACCGAAATGATACTAAATAACGGCTTTTTACTATGGCCTTTTCCTCTTCGGCTGTGCTGATGGCCCCCCGTAGTTTTTCCTCCAGTATGGCCTTAAATATTTCTGAGTACAGCGGGCCTGGGGGAATCCCCATGCCTTTCAGGTCGTCACCCTTAAGTGCAGGTCTCATGTCCTTGTGTTCTGTCAGATACCTGGATATTGATTTTCTCTTTTCGTCATTTTCCGCAATTGACATCAAATATATTACGGTCTCTAACGATGTGCCTGTCAAGTGATTGTACACCGAAACAGGATCATGATAATAGAACGGTTCATTGAGCCTGGCTAATCCGGTTAGGATGTGTTTTTTTATTGCCTCTGGGGTGGAGAGCCTCTGAAGGGCCGCCTCACGGGCCTCATCCACTAGCGGCGCAATCAACGCCATAAGATATAACACCCCTATATCAATCTTCTCTTCCCTGAACAGCAGGTTGTACCACGCAACGCTCTCCCTCAGGCGCTGAAATACCGCCGCAGACTCCCTCGTAAACCTGAGCGGCACCACCTTCAACAGACCAAACCCATCAAGCCTCCTCAGGGCCTTTACCGGGTCAGCCTCCCTGAATATCAACAGAAGCTCGTCATACAGACGCGCCCCTGAGAGCTTCTCAAATAGATTAAACCTGATTGCCGTTTTTATCAATCTTTCTGTGTGTTTACCTATCCTGAAATCAAACCTCTCGGAAAATCTCACCGCCCGAAATGCCCGCGTCGGGTCCTCTATGAAACTCAGATTGTGCAGCACTCTCACTGTCCTTTCCTTTAAATCACGCTGCGCTCCAAAAAAATCTATCAACCGCCCAAAATCCCTCTTATTCAGAAATACGGCAAGCGTGTTTATTGTAAAATCCCTCCTGTATAAATCCTTCTTTATCGACGACATCTCAATCTGCGGCAGCGCCGCAGGGCTTTCATAGTACTCAGTTCTTGCAGTTGCTATATCAATTGAAAAATCACCGCAATCATATAACTTAATATCAGATATCTTAGCGGTCTGAAAGCGTTCGTGCGTCTTGAGCTTTCCCCTTAATACCTTTGCAAGCTCTGAGGCAAACCCACCCCCTGAACCCTCTATCACTATGTCTATATCAAGATTCTGCTCCCCTCTGAGTAAATCCCGCACTGAGCCGCCTACCAGATAGGCCGATACCCCTGTCTTCTCCGCCACATCTGCCGAGGTCCGAAGTATCTTATACACGTATGACGGGAAACGCTCACGCATCACAGTGGCAAGGTTCCTTCCGGTAGGATGCTTACTCTCATAGCGGGTCTGCTCTATCCTGCTCCTCCTGATGTGCCCTTCATAGAGTGAGCGCAGCAGGTCTGTCCTTGTAATCGCCCCTACTATTCGGTCATCATGAATAACTGGTAAAAACCTCTGATTGCTCTCTACCATTGCAGCCTCTATCTCTCCTATAGCTGCATCAGGGGGCTTCATAATCGCATCAGTTGTTATGAAATCATCTATCTTGCTTGTCCTGAAACCATGAAAGAGCGCCTTTTCCACTATCTCCCGTGATATCAGCCCCACGTATTGCGCGTCTTTGACTACCGGCAGGACATTTATCTCATATTTTGTCAACAGCGCCCCTGCCTCCTTAATCGTAGAGTCCCAATCAATGGTTATAACCGGACTTGTCATCACATCCCTTGCTGTCTTCTCAGGTCTGATTAGCTCATGAAGGGTTTTTATTACCATTTCCTTTGCTATATCTGCAATTGTTTCATTTATTGATGCAGAGGCCGCCGATGGATGCCCCCCGCCGTTAAACCGGCGCATTACGTCGGCTATGTTTAGCTCTGACACGCGGCTCCTTCCTATGAGCAGTGTGCGCCCGCCCATGTTTAATATCAGTACCACTGCATCAATATCCTCCACATCCATTATCCCATGGGCTATGAATGCCGCATCCCCTGAGTAGTTTTCCCTTGCGGCTGTGCCTACCTTCACCCTGACTCCGTGGACTATGACCTCTGTAAGTGACGCCAATAACTCATTTAAGAGTTCAAGGTCATCTCTGCTGAGCTGCGGCCTTATGAATGTAGAGACAATATTAAGGTCAGCCCCGCGTTTAAGCAGATACGCCACTGCAAGCACATCCCTCTCTGTCGTCGAGGAAAAACGTACTGAGCCTGTCTCCTCATATATTCCTAGACACAATATGGTTGCCTCTATTGAGGTTAATAAGATGTTTTTTGAGCGTAATATCTCTGTGAACATGGTTGCAGTTGCCCCGATTTCCTCAATAGTCTCAACCGTGCCTGTAATATCACCAGGGCGGCGTGCGTGATGGTCATAGATAAATGTCTGAAGCCCCTTTCTCCCTATTATCTGCTTAAAATCTCCTATCCTCTCAGGGTCTTTAGTGTCAACAATAATAAGGCGGGTAACCATGGACATGTCAATTTCTTTTACCTTTGAATTTTCTACAGGAAATGCCTTTAAAAACTCCCTTAAGGGTCTTTCCTGAGAACCGGGGAAGACTATCCTCGCCTCAGGGAAGAGTTTCTTCGCCCCAACCATAGCGGAAAGACAATCAAAGTCGGCATTTATATGGCATATGATAACGTCCATTACCCTGTTTGCTAAGATACCGGGTGCAAGTGTTTTTTTGTCATTCAGCTTTCTTGTTTATATACGCCTGCTGAATTATGCTCAGGACATTGCTTACCAGCCAGTAGAGAACCAGCCCTGAGGGGAAACTTAAAAACATAAACGTAAAGATAACAGGCATAAACATCATTACCTTGTTCTGCATGGGGTCCATAGTGGTAGGCGTCATCTTCTGCTGCAGAAACATCGTACCGCCCATGATAACCGGAAGCACATAGTACGGGTCTTTGGCCGAAAGATCAGTAACCCAAAACATAAACGGGGTACCCCTGAGTTCTATGGACACAAGCAGCACCTTGTATAGGGCAAAAAACACCGGTATCTGCACAAGCATCGGCAGACATCCGCCCATTGGGTTTACCTTGTGTTTTTTGTATAGTGCCATCAGCTCCTGTTGCATACGCTGAGGGTCTTTCTTATATTTCTCCCTGATTTCATTCATCATCGGCTGCACCTTCTGGAGCTTCTTCATCGACGACTGCCCCTTGTTTATCAGCGGGATAAATGGAATCCTAATGACAATAGTGAGCAGTATGATAGACCACCCGAAGTTGCCTATGAATTTGTTGATATACATCAGGAGCCAGAAAATCGGTCTCGCTATGATAGAGAAAAAGCCGAAATCAACAATATGCTCAAACGATGCGTTAATGGATTTCAGTACCTCGTACTTCTTTGGACCGGCGTAGAACATGAATTCATTAGTACCGGCTCCTGTCTTAATGGCGCCAAGTATCGATGTCTCTCCAATATTCCACATCTGAGCGCCTTTTGTCTGGGTCAACGGGGCTATGGCGTCAAAAAAGTACTTATTCTCCTGGGCTATCCACTTGATATTGCCATCGTAGAGTTTTATGCCGTCAAGTTTGTCGCTCGTATCAAGTTCTATTCTATCCATATCCTTGAGAATTACAGGGCCGTTATGAGCGCCGTAGCTGTCTGCCCCCTCAGAGCTGAAATCACTACCGGTGGTTATGTAATAGTCGTCTATGCCGGCAACCTCGTCCTTTAGCCCTACCTTATAACTGTCGCCATAAAATGTATATGTCCTCTTTATATGGATATCGTTGTAATCGAAGGCAAAGGCCAACTGTCTGGTTTCCTGCCCCGTGAGGGTGATGCTGCCCGATGAGGAGGTGTTAAAGGCTGCCTTCATAAATGTAAATTCAGTATTGAAGCCTGAGGCAAGGGCTGGGAATTTTGCGTTTTTATCTATAAGGTAGACCTCTTTGCCATTTTTATCTTTATAGTCCTTGAGTTTAAACGATTTGATAACACCACCTATGGAGGAAACTTCAGCGGTATACAACTGGGTATCCACTTTGATGGTCTTTGCCTCTCTGTCATCAGGGGCAGCGGTGGGAATAGCTACCACACCTGGCGCTGTCTGAGTGGCTGTCGGCATTGCAGCAGGTGACTGGGCTGGTGGCGCGGTGGGTACAGACGGCTCAATCTTTGTTGAGGCAGCAACAGACGGCTTTGTCTTATTGTCCGCATCGGCAGCAATCTTAGCACGCCTTGCAGCCTCATTAACCTTCGGATTGACATAGAAATACTGGTACAACATCAAGATCGTTATTGACAGTACGATTGCAGCAAGCGCCCTCTTTTCCATAATTTACCTTATATTCATATTTTTGAAACCTATAAGTATCCTTCTAAAAAGAACTACTTAACAGGGTCATAACCACCTTCACTAAAGGGATGGCACTTTAAGAGCCTCCAGACGGCCATACCAGAACCTTTTAGGGCACCATGCTTTTCTACGGCTGCCGCGGCATACTCTGAACACGACGGCGCAAACCGACAACTCTGTGGTAAAAACGGCGATACCGCAGCCTTATAAAGCCATATTGCAAATAAGATTACCTTTTTCATCTCAATGCCGCATTATCCTCCGCTGCCTGAGTTACAGCTTCAATGGCATTCATGGGGGCATTCATGGGGCATTCCTGCTGCTGCCATATTTCCGCAATGACGCATAGTGTTTCTCAAGCACGCCGCTCAATTCACTATATATCTCACTGTACGCGGCCTGAGGGGTATCTGGCCCGGCAAGCAGCACAATATCCAAAGGTATGCCCGAGCCATCTAAGACAGCAAGATTTCTCATCGCCTCACGAAAGCGGCGCTTCACCTTATTCCTTACAACTGCATTACCGACGCGTTTGCTGACGACCAAGCCGACCCTTACTCCAGTCTTTCTACCGTTTGAGATATAAACCCCAAGGTGAGCAGCCCTATATCGCCTGCCATTACGAAACACGTATTTGAACTCAAAACTCTTCTTAAGGCTTTCTAACGTACTCAGGCGCTTAAGCTCTTGCGTCCCTTTGCCCTCCTGCGATTAATCAGCTTACGTCCGGCCTTGGTACTCATGCGATGCAAAAACCCGTGCTTGCGTCTCCTCTTAATCTTATGAGGATGATATGTTGTATAAGCTCCACCCATAGTTATTTCCTTTAACTACCGTTATTTATTGAAATAGGATTATAACTGGTTTATCAATTTTTGTCAAGGCTGTTAAAACTTTTTTAGCAATACTGTTATAAAGACATCAGTCATCGTTTTAACTGCCTGAAGAATTCTACCTTCACTGATTCGTCAAAAAACCCGGGATATGGCGTCGTTATAGCAAATTCGCCTGCTGCGGCTGCATCGGCGCTGTCTGTGAAAGGATCGAGGTTAATTCCATTTACAGCGTTAAAACAGAACTTATATCTTCTTACAGGCTGCCCGGCCCGATGAAATTCAATGTAAATGCCTGGCGCCCTGTATAATAACCTGATGATTTTACCCATGATGTTATATTTAACGTACACCCTTGCAAACGTATAATACCTGACGTCAAGGCTAAAGGGTATCTTGCCGCCAAGCGGCACTGACACTGCACTAACTCCCTCCTGTGCAGCAGGCTCAATCAGACCTCTTCTCTGTAAGACCCAGAAAATGCCGTCTTTGACAACTACCCGGTAATCGGTAAGGATTCTTCTGTATGTGGCAGGCTCAAAGAGTACAGCGCTCTTGCCGTCAAACTCCTTTTGAGCATACAATATGAACTCCGGCGCGCTGCTTAAAGACCTTTCATTCAATGAATCAAGATAGGCCGTATATGCTGAATATGACTGGAATACTGGACGTGGTCGCCAACGTAGGCCGTAGTACCCGGCCAGGGCTGCGTCAACTGTATAAATATCCACTGTATGGCCTTTGAGCAGGTCTAATGTCATGGGACTCAGCACATAATAGTCAGAAAGGGCTTGCCTGTTCAGCTCATAAGGCATTGAAGGGTTAGTGTTCTTTATCAATTCAACGGCAATTTTTAGTTGATTTACCCTTGAGTTTAATATCTGCTTCACCGGGGCAGCCTTATTTTTAAACTCCACTACAGGCAGGACAACAAGCACTAAAGACACTGCAAGGGCTGCATATCTTATGCGGTCGCCGTCATCTGCCTTCTTAACATAATAAAGGGTAAAGACCAGTCCCCATGTCACAAAAAAATCCCACTCGAAGATAGAACCATTACCGGCGCTATGCTTATAGTTTATGAAAAGAACTCCCAGGGCAAGGACAAGATAACGCATATCGCTATAATTCCTTCTACTTCGTAAAAGAAACGCCCCATAGACCAGCCATGCAAAAAGGGCCGCATAGAGCTTCCACGCAGGGCCGTCAACCGCCATTGCGTCAACATATCCATCGGCAATCGACCATGAATTATAGAAAAACGCACCAAGCGCCCCCAGGCTGCCCGTCATGACTACCCCTGAGATAACCGTAAACATAAGAAACATGACAGCGCCCGAGGTAGCCTCCTTATAGCGCCTCTCCATAGCAAGTAACGCAGTAAAAGTCACAAACATACAACACACAGCTAGTCCAAAGGAAAATTTTATATAAAAGAACATCGACGACACGAGCGCAATTACAGCAAGCAGTAGAATATTTTTTTCTTTTTTCAGTAGGTAGCCATAAGCCATTAATAATAAATAAAAATAATTATACACCTCCCCAGCTCTGCCATACGCCTCAATCACCCCCTGCATAAACACTACTATTGCCGCAGCAACATAAATCGTACCCGGCAGCCCTGCCCTGTACCTCTTTAGAAACCAATATATAGCCCCCCAAAACAACAGATGTGTGAGCATTGTATATAAAAGCGTATGCAGCCACAACCCCCTGTCTATATATAACGGGTATGTAAGATAACCAAGCGGCCCAAATGTAAACACCACATCAGTGCCAAAGACGAGTCCGGTTAATCTTGCATTGTGAATCGCAAATTTCCACGAATCATCAAGACTGCCGCTCAGGGGGGCAAAGAGAAGGGGTATTGATAAAACTGCTGCAATCGTTATGACTATGGTCGTATTGCTGTTTAATTTTTTCATGGGTTAGAGTGTCTCACCAGAGTCTCATGCACCAGCAACTGCCTCGTTGTGCCGGGAATATTGACTTTTATAAAGCCATAGTTTTGTGCATTTAAAAGAAATTCAAGCCACTGTGTATCGCTGGCAAAACGGGTATCCCTGTAGAGCGCATCTGAGAGTACTATCATATTAATAGCATTGTCCTTTAGAAACTGATAAAATCCTGTGTCCTTACTCCAGTCAGCAATCCAGGCGTAGTTGTGCCCAAGATAAAAGGATACTCCGCCCTCGGCCTCCAGCATGTTAACGGGCCTTGATATGTTAAGCGCAGTGATGAGCCTTATCGTCTCTACGTTTTGCAACTGCCCATTACCTGATGAATAGCTAAAGTGTGGATTAGGACAGCTATACGGGGTGAGAAAAACAAACAACAAGGCATATGAAATCAAGGCCTTTTTGTCAGCCTTGTCTTGCGGTGCTGCCTTTGGTCCGAAAACAACCGCCGCTGTAAAGGCCATAAACACCCCCACAATCAGCGCATAGTGGTAGCGCGGATATATTATTATCAAAGAAATCAGAGACGGCAGGCAGATAAACGACGAAAACAGTATGATTATTTTTGATTCACTGAAGTTCTCTCTAAAATTTTGGGCTAACGGTTTTCGATAGTATATGCCTGCCCCAATTAGCAGTGCAGCAAGCATATACCCCTCCATAACGAATTTTGAGCCTGTTCGCGTTGGCAAGATAATATTAAAGTGCATCAAGAACACCCCAAACAGTGTGTTTAAAAGCCCGATGACATTATACGCAACGTGTTTTATAACCGCTGCGGGGTTATTTACGAATGCCCCTGCAACACTATTGGCAGAGCCGAAGGGTGTTTTAACAATTGACTCCCAGTCAGTCCATGTGTTTTTGTCTATGCGTTCCCACTTGCTTAGGTTTAGAGAAAAATGCTGCCCAAAGGCATTCCATGAGCGGTTATTCTCCCCCGAACCCGGCACTCCTATTAATAAAAATAGGGAAAGACTCAACACTATCACTAAAATCAATGCTTTAATATCCTTTTTCCACACCATCGTGTGTCTTTTTACTAAGGCATAAGCAATATAAAACCCAATGAATAACACATATGACATAAAAAACTCCGGCCTTGCATATGACATAAGCAGTGTCCCTACGGCTAAGAACAACGCCGATGTTGAGCTTGAGTGGATATGTCTTTTTATTGTAAACATAGCTAACGCCATAGCGAGGGCAAAATGCGAGGGCTTCGGCCACACGGCCAGATTACCCATTGAGATGAGATAAAAAAACGTTATCCCAAGAGAAACGGCTATGGGGGTGCGATAAGTCCTCAGCAGACAATAAAAAAGCACAGTTGGGGCAATCGACATAATCCTGTAGTTCAAATAGTAGAGCTTAATATTGTCATTGATAAACAGGGAAAGAAACCAATACCATGCCTTATAAAGAGGGCCTGAGTCCGGAGGCGGAATCCCCAAAGACGCAAGCATAACCCCTTTGTACAAATAAACGCTCTCGTCATAAAGCCCAATATCTAAAAACCGCTCTAATCCATATGTCAGCTTTACACCGGCAAGGACTATGGCAAAGACCATAGCAATGTCGGCAAGCCTCATTTGGGAAGAAATCATTTTTCGGGTTCTATGATATAAAACGGGTAATTCGCGTAGCTGAATTCGTAGTATTTTTTCAACTCAGGCACCTTGCCCTCTAATATCTCGGTAGAAAATGTACCGCCCTTAACCAGCAGCAGGTATGCGATTCTAAAGCCGCTATCACCTGCAGCGGCTGACTGGCCGGTGTTGATTATACCGGCCTGAGCGATTCTATAGTTATTCGATACATAGTTCCACGACTCGCGCGACATGGCCTCCTGCATGGAGTTATTATAAATAAAAATATATTTTGAGTTAAATTTTTTCTCGAATTTTTTTACTGATTCTTCGTCACCTGGAAGAGCAAAGCAAAACCTTTCAGCAAAGTAACAGGTGGCAAGTTTTTGCGCCGTAGCCATGATTAAAAATCTGTCAGCGCTGTCCATATGTGACTTTAAATATTCACCGGCTATATCTGTGCCCAGAAACTGGCTGTCATAGTGACGTGTGATGCTGGCCTTAACTGGTGACAGGCTTAAAATAAGAATCAAAAATGATGCATATTTTAAGTATTTTACCTTGATTAGTTCTGTAAACAGCAGGTGAAACACAAACGCTATGGAAAACGCCGCTAAATATACGTAAGGCATCTGGTAGTAGCTGTGCTGATAGAAATACAGACTAAATATCATCATATAAACAACAAAGGATCCCAGATATGAAAGGAAAAAACTCCTCGTCCGGCCTTTTGCAAATAACAGGGCAAGCAGTCCCAAAAACATAACTGTCCCAAGCTGCGCAGAGTAGTTGTCTATCCAGAAGGATATTAAGGCCGAGGCATTTGTACTCCAGTACTGAGGCATAAACGGGGCAAAGGGCTTGATATTGTGCAGAGAGCCTTCTGTCAGTGACTCGTTTATGTTTGTCAGCTTGGTAATCCATATATAAAGCGGCAGAATCAGGAAGACTAAAAACCCCAAGTATGGCCTGAAGTTCATAGACTTAATATCATCAAAAGTACGTCTGTAAGGGACAACGGGCAGTACTGCAAGGGCTGGAACCAAGAATGAAATCTTTAAAAGCCCGATTAGAGTTAGAGCGCCACCGGCATACAGGGCGTTACGCCTCCCCGCGTCCTCAGACCATTTAATAAAATAATAATAAAACACGAGAAGTAAAAACAGGCAGTGGCTCTCCGGCTGGATATTCCTGCCGAAAAACACATTAAGCGGCATAATGGTCATAAACCCTGCCGTTACAAGAGACAGGACATCATCACCGGTGATTTTCTTTGTAACCAGATAGGAAAGCGGTATCGTCCCCAGAGAAAACATGATAATCTGCAGGCGCATCGTCCAGAAATTGATTCCGAATATCTTCCAAAGCAGCACGCCTATATATGGTATCAGTGGGAACTGAGGGTATTCCTCATAGTAGGGGATGTCCTTGTCTGCCGCCTGAAAAAACACCTCCCTATGTATGGAAATGCCCTTTTTATAGAAATTCAGGGCCTCGCTCAGGTGCTGGTTTTCCTTAAGGTTATGAAGCCCGATGCTTACATAGTCAATATGGTATGCCCGCAGAGAAAACCCGTAAATGACAAACACCAATAAAAGTATTTTTACGTAGTTGGCCTTTAAAAATGCGGCAGCGGCATTCTCCCTGACATCTACAACAACCTCAACCGTATCCCTTGTCTTTTTAGCCATAAGAATGCCCTTATATTAACATTATTTACACATATATTTACAAACCCTCAGATTTTAACAGACAAATGCCGCAGTGTTGACAAAAAATCGGTTTTTATTTTAAGTTAAAGCAGGGCAATGCCGATATTCTTATTCTGAGGACGGTCATCATAATGAAGATAGACTTCTACAAACACAACATAGATAGGTCTGACATAGACAGCGCAGATGAGGTGTTAAAATCCCTGTTTCTGACTACAGGTCAGAGGGTAAGTGAATTTGAAACGAAATTTTCGCAATACCTGGGCGCAAGCCATACCATCGGTGTTATGAGCTGCACTGCGGCACTTCACCTGTGTCTTGTTGCATGGGGAATAGGTGAAGGCGACGAGGTGATAACCACGCCGATGAGTTTTTGTGCAACTGCTAATGCAATTCTATACGTCAACGCTGCCCCTGTGTTTGTCGACGTCGAAGATGGCACGGGCAACATAAATGCAGACCTCATAGAGGCTAAGATTACGAAAAAAACAAAGGCAATCATGCCAGTCCACCTCTATGGACAGATGTGCGATATGAGAAAAATCAGGGATATTGCCAACAGACACGGACTAATCGTCATCGAAGACGCTGCCCACTGTGTCGAGGGCCAAAGAGACGGCGTAAAGGTCGGCGAGCTTGGAGATGCCGCATGTTTTAGTTTCTACACGATTAAAAATATAACCAGTGGCGAGGGCGGGGCAATCACCACTAACAATGACGAAAAGGCAAGGCTGCTCTACATGCTCAGGCTCCACGGCATAGATAAATCAGCGGCTGAACGATATACAAAAAAATACGCCCACTGGGATATGACCATGCTTGGCTGGAAATGCAATATGGACAACATCAGGGCCGCGCTATTAATCGGGCAACTAGAGAGAATCGAGAAGCTCTGGGGCAAACGAGATGAAAAGGCTAAAAAATACAGAGAGGCATTCAAAGACCTGAGCGGCGTAAGGCTCACGGCAGAAGTCCCGAATTCAAAACACGCCCATCACATATTCACAATTGGTGTTGCCAACAGGGATGAGATGCTTACCGAACTGCAGGACGTCGGCATTGGGGTTGCCGTAAACTACCGCCCCATTCACCTGCTGGACTACTACAGAAGGCGTTTTGGATATAAGGAAGGAGACTTCCCCGTAGCAGAGCAAATAGGAGACACCACTATCACACTGCCGCTATATCCAAAGTTAATGGACGAAGAACAGGACTATATTATAAACACTGTACGCTCAATAATCACTAAACGGGGAAGCGGTCAATGACATACGTAAGCGACATAGACAAGGTAACGCGAACTGCCGAGGCGGTGGACTATCCTGCCGTCCTGCTGATAGACAACTATAATGCCTGCAATCTGATATGTTCTATGTGCGACCACAAGAACATGAAAACTCACAGGCCAATCCAGAAAATGGACATAGCCCTCTACAGAAAGATAATAGACGAGACGGCCATTGAAAACCCAAGCGCGAGAATCTGGCAGATATTCTTTGGAGACCCGTTTCTCCTCGATGACATGCCCTACAGGATAAAATACGCAAAGGACAAAGGGCTTACCGATGTTGTACTCAATACAAACGGTGTGCTGATGACGCCTGAGCGTTCACTGCCGCTTATTGAGGCCGGTCTTGACGCTATGTATGTAGGAATCGACGCTATTACCAAAGAGACATATGATAAAATCAGAGTCGGCGGCAACTACGAAAAGACTGTCAAAAATGTGCAGTCCTACCGCGATCTATTGATAAAACACGGTAACAGCAGACAAAAAATCTTTGTGCAATTTGTCGTAAGCGAATATAATGCAAATGAAACAGAGGAGTTCAGACGCTTCTGGACAAACGAAGGTGTAGCCGTAAAAATCCGCCCGAAGGTCAGTTGGGCAGGGCTTGTAGATGCCCCCAACCTCAGGGACAACAAGACTGTAACGCGCAAGCCGTGCTACTGGCTTGTCAGGAATATCAATATCTGTGCCGACGGCGAGGCCACCCTGTGTTCAGTTGATGTCCACTGCAAAGTAAAATGTGGGAACGTTATGGAAAAGACCGTCAAAGAGGTCTGGAACGGCGTCCTTAAACAGTACAGGGCAATGCACACTGAAAACAGATATGATGAACTGCCCGATATGTGCAGAGACTGTTCAGACTGGCAGTCAACCTATGCGGAGTTTTTCTGAAACTGTCTTACTCCATACCTGAAGATGCCGAGCAATACTTTAAACCAATCCTGAGATTTTTTGGCGTTAACGGGACGGCTGCCCACCCCGCCACTACTATTCCAGATACTACTCAAGATAAAGGCCATGTCTATTTTAACGGTAACTGCAATGACCCCTTGTTCAGTGAATGGATTCTAAAGAGGTTTGACCGTGTCGTGGATTTCTCAGGGATGTATGCCAGCGGCAGGGGATTTATAAAATCAATCGAAGAGACCGTTTCAATAACGTATAGTCATAAGTATTTTTCTCATAGAATTAATAAGGCAGAGACAACTGTAAAGAAACAGATAGAGCTGCCCGTTCATACATTTGGCGCAAATGACGATAACGTACTGATACTCGTAAACGGTATACCGCTGGTCATTTATGAAGAAATAGGGGGAAAGAGAATCGTCTATTCAACCATTAATCTGTTCGATAAAAACAGCCCCTTGTCGATTTTTAAGCTAAGGCATATTGACTGGTTTTGGAGGAGTATAGAAATTGTAACGGGGATGAAACTCCGCCACCATGAATGGGCTGATTCATTTTCGATGAGGTTTGATGATGTGACAGGGGATTGTAGTTTTGATTTCTTGTCGCCACTTGAGGAAATTGCCCCCAAGACCCTGTTAGCAGTGGATATTAACGCTATAAGAACAACTTTTTATGACAAACTACTTCCAAAATGTGGCGAGGTGTGTGTACACGCATACACACACTATAAGTATACACCGATGGAAAAGACAGAGCTGATATATATGAACTGGGAAGATGGGGAATACAGTACCGCACAGCTGGACAAATATTTTGGATACTACGACAAATTTTTCTCTGATATACCGGAAACTAAACGCTCCCCTATCTTGAGCGCCCACGGTTTTCAGACTGGAAAGACCTCGCTATATTATCTTCAAAGACGAGGGATACGCTATATTATCACACCGTTTTTACCGGGTGAGGCATTTACGGCGGCAGCGCATGAGGGATTTGAGAGTTTCCCGTATAACAATATCAACTATCACATCACACGGTACTCCAATGACATGTACTTATTTTATCATATAGGCATAAAGAAGAATTTCGACACATGGGGCAGCCCGAGGGGTTATAAACTGTGCGTAAAGGAATCATCATCTACTGATTTCCTTTCTGGACTGAGGCTTTTTAAGCCGCCAGATACCTATTTCAATCCTGTTGGGATAATTATAAAAAGATTGGAGAAACTGATGGACGATTGCTCTATTATGGGTTTCCCTCTTATATTATTCACACATGAGACATCAATCTGTTACCTGGGGCAAAAGGGATGGGACGAAGTTGCAGGATATATCACTGGAACAATCCTGCAACGATACAATTTGAAAATGCCATCGGAGATATTAAACAATATTCAGAAAGGTTTAGACGACCGAGATATGTAAACTGTAAACTTGCAATTATCTAATTTTATTTATTAATCTAAGAGATATCAAATGACCTAAATCAGGAGGATAGATGGCTAACGACAATAATATAAACCATTTCCCATATAACATGAACACGCTTGAACAGTTCAAGACTACTAAAGCATTTCCAAACATGGTTGCAATAAACAGTACGTATATATGCAATTCAAAATGTCCTCACTGTCCCTACACAAACTCCACAATAAGACAGGAACAGCGGTCTCTTGACTTTCCTTATATGCCAGAAGATGTCTTTAAAACCATAGCAGAACAAACGGGACAGAACAAGGCGATACTAAGAATCTCAGGTGCTGGGGAGCCACTCTTACACAACCGGCTTACAGAGTATGTCGAGTACGCAAAAAAACATGGCTGCACGGTAGGTCTGATAACAAACGGTTCACTGATGTTCGAGGACAAAATAAGACAATTCCTTAATGCTGGTGTAGATGCAATAGAATTTAGCGTTGACGCTGCAGACGCAGAGATGTATGCTATAGTACGCAAAGGACTTGACTTTGAAAAAACACTTGATAACGTCAGACGCACCGTGGAACTGAGAAATATGCTTAACCCTTCGACAAATATAATAGCAAGCGTTATCAACCAGAAGATTTCCTCTGATAAAATTCCGCAAATCGTTGAGTTTTGGGAAAAGATAGTCGATAGCGTACAAGTACGTAAATATCTTACGTTTGATATCAACGACCTTGCCGACTCCGGAGACATCACGCCTTATTTAAACACAGATGCACCATGTCCGTTTCCATTTGACAGAATTATGATCGATACAAATGGCGACGTCAGGTTTTGTGGTTACGATATAAAAGGCAGAACCAACTGGGGTAATGTGCTGAAAGAATCAATTACAGACATATGGGGCGGACCTAACTTCCAGTGGTTAAGGGAATTGCATATTAAGAGAGAGTTCCATCGAATGAAACTCTGTGAAAACTGTGCTGACAGGCAATTTCGCTCATGGAAATATAACTATTACTATTTAATCGAAAAGGCTGCTGAAAAAAAACTGGAAAAAAATCCGTTATAATTAAGGAACAAACGTTGAACGATAAGAGTGTCTTTTTGATAACTGGAACAAGCGGACTGTTGGGCAGACAGTTACTGCATGTTTTATCGCTGGAATATCCACAGGCGAGGATTGTCATCACCGTAAGGACTAATGACACGGCAGATAAGCACATAACATATGCCGCCGGAGACCTAACGCTCCCTGAATCATGGGCTAATATGCCGGATAACATTACCCACGTATTCCACCTTGCCGCGGCAATCCAGCGTGGAGCAGCTGATGATACATTTATTGCGCTAAACAATATACTCCCTGTAATTCATTTAGCCTCGCAATTGCATCGCTGGAAACAACTAAGACAGGTTGTTTACAGCTCATCCATATCCATTTATGCTGTCACCAATGACGTTATAAACGAAGACTACCTGCTTGAGCCAGCTGATGCCTATGCCGCATCCAAACTTGCAGGAGAAAATCTGCTTATCCCGCTGCGAAAAAGAGGCATTAAAACCACCTTCCTTAGATATTCATCACTATACGGCAATGGGCAGCACCCTGGCACTGTCCTGCCTGCTATGATAAACTGTGCAATGAAAAACAAAGAGATATTTGTCTATGGAAGCGGAGCGAGGACACAGGATTTTCTCCACTGCGAGGACGCCGCAATGGCAAACGTCCTTGCCGCCCGAAGGCAGGCCGATGGGGTATTTAACATAGGCTCAGGCACGCCTGTCACAATGAGCGAACTGGCCCAAGCTGTAAACAGGGTATTCGCATCAGGTGAGGCAAAAATCACTTACCTGCCGGACAAAGACGATGGAGATATGGGAAGAAAGATTAATATATCGAGGGCACGGCACGAGCTGAACTTCTCTCCAAAATATCAAATTGAAGAGGGTTTGGAACAACTCAAAACAGGTATGGGGTTATAATAATGGCAGCGCACAGGGTTTTAATAACCGCCATAGGCGGAAACATTGGGCAGGGGATATTAAAATCCTTACGGGCAGCAAATCGGGATTACTACATCGTAGGGATTGATATGCACCCGCTCTCAGCAGGTTTTTCGCTTGCCGACGCATACTATACCGTATCAAAAACAGGTTCGCCAACGTTTTATGCAGAAATAAAAGACATCATCACAAAAGAACATATTGAGGCCATTTATGTGTGTGTGCCGCCGGAGCTGGAGTATTTCAGTCTGCAAAAGGAAATCATTCGGCAGGAACTCGGCGTTGAGGTCTTTGTAAATCCTGTTGAGGTGGTGCGCATTGGCTCAGACAAATTACTAACGTCGGAATTCCTGAAAAACAATTCATTCCCTTATCCAGAAACCCACATTGCAGATGATGACGTGGCTGTCGAGAGAATGATTTCTGCATATGGATTCCCCCTGATAATGAAGCCTCGTTTGGGGTCTTCATCAAAAAACATTTTTATAGTACGCTCGCTAAAAGAGATAGAGGCAGCTAAAACTCTGGCCCCCGATATGCTCATACAGAGATACTTAGTCGGTGATGATGCCGAGTACACGGCCACTACCGTCGCAGACAAGAAGGTCTTTGCCTCAATTGTTCTGCACAGAGACCTACTTGCAGGGACGACATTCAGGACTGAACTCATACAAGACGACAGCATTACGGCACAAATCACTGCCATTGCAAACGCATTAGGGACAACGGGGGCGTGTAATTTTCAATTTCGGCTGCTTGACGGGCAGGTATATGTTTTCGAGATAAACCCGCGCTTCTCCGGCACAAACGGCATACGCTATCTCTATGGCTTTAACGATGCAGAGATGGTTTTCGAGGTGTTTAAGTTGAATCTCACCGGATACCAGCCCAAGCTCCACCCTGCAGTAGTGCTGCGGTACTGGAACGAGATATATATTGAAAACACTGATTTTAAAACACTAAGCACCGGCACTGCAAGGCACGACGGCCTTGAGACGGTCACACGGCCGCTGTTGAAGCGCCCCTAGTTATATTGTGAAATTTGCAGAACTAATAAGGCTGATTAAAAGTGATTTTTCCCGTTTTGAGCAGAGTTTCCGGCAAAGGGGACAGCCATACTCAAAGGAACGCGTACTGATTGAAAGTATATTGTTTAAGGCCGGTTTCCACACTGTTTTACTATATCGCATATCACACTGGCTCTATAGAAACAGGCATAACTACGCGGCATGGTTTATCACCAGATTAAATGTGACCCTGACAGGGGCAGAGATAGAATTCAACGCGCAAATCGGCCCTGGACTGTTTATTGCCCACCCGGTTGGCATAGTCATTGGGAGGGGCACGACAATAGGTTCTCATGCGACAATCTTTCAGGGGGTTTCTTTCATCGTGAAGAGCTGGCACCCTGATTTGATTAAAAAATTCCCCCGCGTGGGGGATAACTGTTTTTTCTTTGCCAATTCCACTATAATTGGGGATATATCAATAGGAAATCAATGTGTCGCGGCAGCCCACACCGTTGTAAATAAGGACATGCCAGACGGTTCTATGGCCATAGGGGTACCGGCGGTGATTTACCCGCAGCGTGGGCAGCGCGAGATAGATTCATGGTTTAGGTGAAAGGAGTGTGTAAAGAAGATGTGCGGGATATGCGGCTATACAGATAATCAACCCCACGGGGTGTTGCAGGCAATGCTCAAGCGCATGGCACATAGGGGGCCGGACGACTCAGGATACATTATTGACGGGGTTGACGGGTGTGTTACGCTTGGCATGGCACGTCTGTCTATTATTGACCTGTCGGGCGGGCATCAGCCCATACCGAACGAGGACGGCTCCATCTGGGTAGTGTTCAACGGGGAGATTTATAATTATATAGAACTACGGGAGGAGTTAGAGCGCGCCGGTCACTCCTTTAAAACCATGAGCGATACAGAGACAATCGTCCATGCTTATGAACAGTACGGCATAGACTTCCTGCACAAACTCAACGGCATGTTTGCCATAGCCATATGGGACAAACGCACAGAGACACTTATGTTAGCACGAGACCGCTTTGGCGTTAAACCGCTCTGTTATATGGAGAAAAACAAGGCCGTCGTATTCGCGTCAGAGATAAACACCATGTTATGCCATCCCTTAACTGGAAGGGAAATAGACCACGAGGCACTAAGCCACTACTTCGCCCTTCGCAACATACCGGCCCCCTTTACTGTGTATAAAAACATCAGGGTACTTCTGCCGGGACACGCGCTGATAAAAAACAAAACAGGCACAAAAATAGTAAACTGGTATGACCTTAATATGAACGCTGCATGGCAGGACAAGGACGAGGACGCACTGATTGAACGAATAGATGAAATCCTCCGTGACAGCGTCCGGCTTCGCCTGAGGGCAGACGTAAGTTACGGGGCATTTCTCTCGGGTGGGATAGATTCCTCAACCGTTGTTGCCATAATGAGCCAATACTCTTCCAAACCTGTACAGACATTCAGCCTTGCGTTTGCCGATATGCCAGCACATAAAAATGACCCATATTTTGCCCGCATCGTTGCTAGTCAATATGCAACCGCGCACCACGAATGTGTAATGAGCTGGTCTGACCTTCAGCAAGGGCTCTCAGCGGTAATCTGCCATCTTGGGCAGCCATTTGCCGGTGTTATATCATCCTACTGGCTGTCAAAGTATATGAGCCAGCACGTCAAGGTGGCGCTCTCAGGAGACGGGGCAGATGACATGTTTGCCTCTTACGGTCACCACCGCCTTGTCTGGCCTATTGCCGCGGCACGAATGGCAAAGGCACAGGGACAACCGTCAGACGGCCTTGATTACGGTTTTTTTAATAACAGAAGGGATTTTGTTGAAACCATGTCCGCGTATGAACCGTGGCAGTGGCGCCTGGCCTATACATCGTTTATGGAAGAGGACAAGGCACACGTATTCTCAAAAAAGGGAAAGGAACTTTTTCTGCCCTACTCTACTACAGATTTTCTTAAAAACATATATCTGTCCTGTAACGATAAGGCCGACGAGCTGAACAAGATGCTCTATCTCGACATCAATACGCTGCTTCACAACGAGATACTGTTTTTTAACGATATGCTCTCAATGGCCAGTTCGCTTGAGGTCAGGACACCGTTTCTGGATTACCGAATGGTGGAGCTTGCCGCGTCCATACCGGGGAGCCTGAAGATAAAGGGGCTGACCCTTAAGTATATCTTGAGGCACGTGGCCGCCCGTTATGTACCAAAAGAGATTTTAGACAGACCGAAGGAGGGTTTCGTCCTGCCCAAAAACACATGGCTAAGACAGGGACTGTCTTCAATGGTAAGAGAAGTACTCTCGGCAGAGCGGCTTAGTATCCACGGTTACTTTGACACAAGATACGTGGATTCACTTGTAAAGCGGTTCATCGAGGCAGATGAGACGCTGACATATAAAGTATGGACACTGATGATATTTCAGATATGGCTGGAGAGCTGCTATCACAAATAAGGGGCGGATTTACCGGAATTCTGTTTGATTTCGGTGATACTCTTGTGGCATTGCAACCGTCGCGTGAGGAGGTATTTATGCTGTGTGCCTCATCAATCGGTCTCCGCCTCCGCCTAGCAGATGTAAAAACGGCCTACACAATTGTAGATTTTAACAATAAATACTCATCCATCAAGATTAAAGACGCCGTGGAAAAGGCGGCCTTCTATCTCGACTATAACGAAAAACTATGCAGGACAATAGGGATTTCAAGCCATTTTAAAAGGCTTCAACCGGTGCTTGTCGAACAATTCAACCAAAAGAGGCACTGGAGCGCAGTAAATGGCGTTAAGGGGGTCATAGGGAATCTGCACCGATTGGGATTGCCGCTTGGGATAGTGGCAAACTGGGACAAGAATCTACGCATGATAACAGACAGGCTTGGATTAACAAGTTATTTTAAGGTAATTATATCATCTGAGGAAGCGGGTGTAGAGAAACCAAACCCTGAGATATTAGACATCGCTCTGCGGGGGATGTCTCTTGAGAAATCCCGTAAAAACGTACTTTATGTCGGCAATGAATACGAATCAGATGTGCTGTGCGCGACAATGGCAGGTGTTATACCCATCCTGATAGACAGACGCAATCTGTATAGAAGCTGTGACTGCATAAGATTTAAGTCATTGACTCATTTTTATCGTGCATTTGATTTCAGACATGCCCTTCTGCAATCTGGCTACAGAAGTAAAAGCAATCAACGGCGTCTGCTTTGATTTCTGACGCGGTGGGTAAATAATTCTCTTTCACATACCGATATAGGGTTGAACAAGTTGACTATCAGACAGGGAATATTCTATTATCTACATTGTTTAATAACTGGATACGGAGAACAGTAAAATGATGAAAAAGGTATTTATAACAGGAGGAGCTGGCTATATCGGTTCCGTAATGATAGGGGCAATGCTCGAAAACGAGTATGAAGTTATAGTGCTTGACAGGATGTTTTTTGGAAAGAGACCGGTTCTTAAATACCTTGACCATCCAAAAGTCCGTTTTTATAAGGATGACGTAAGATATTTCGACAAGGCATTGCTAAAGGGAGTGGATGTGGTAATAGACCTTGCTGGTATTTCCAACGACCCTGCCAGTGAAATAAACCCGCAGGCAACAATTAACATAAACCAGAAAGGCTCGATACGGGTAGCTAAGGTATCGAAAGAAATGGGAGTACATCAGTACATACTTGCCTCCTCGTGTAGTATATATGGAGAAGGTGACGATAACCTCTTAAGCGAAGAGTCAAAGAAAAACCCTGTTTCTTTGTATGCAAGGTCAAAAATCAAGGCAGAAGAGGCCATAAAACCGCTTGCCGATGATAATTTCTGCGTCACATTTCTTAGAAACGGGACAGTCTACGGCTACTCCACAAGAATGCGTTTCGACCTTGTTGTAAACACAATGACCTGGAAGGCATGGCAAAATGGGAAGATACACATCATGGGTGGAGGCCAGCAGTGGAGGCCGTTGGTTCATGTAAAAGATGTAGTGGACGCCTTTTTACTTGTAATGCAGACGCAAAACTTATCTATTATAAATGGGCAGGCCTTTAATGTCGGCTCAAACGACCAAAACTACCAGATATGGCAGATAGCCAATATGGTAAAAAATGCCATACCAAATACCGAACTGGAGTTCTTTCCATCAGACCCGGACAGGAGAGACTACAGAGTATGCTGCGATAAAATAACAAATGTCCTTGGGTTCAAGACAAAAAAAACGGTAACCGACGGTATAATTGAGATATTAGACGGCCTCAAATCAGGATATATCGATGCTATGGACCCTTCAAATATTACGGTCAAGTACTATAAGTATCTGCTTGAAGCCGAGAAAGCCTTGCGTGAAATCAAATACAAGGGAAAGATATTTTAATGGAGAAATTCGACAGAAGTGTTTCCATGTTAAGCTGGGCCTATAACGAGGAGGAGTCTATCGAAGAGTTTCTCAAAAGGGCATACGACCTGATGGAACAAACCGTTGAGGATTTTGAACTTATATTAATAGATGACTGTAGTACCGACAGGACATATGAACTTGCGGAGACGTTCATGAAGACACATGAAAAATTCAGACTATACAGAAACGAGAAAAATCTTGATGTCGGGCTTTCACTTCAAAGGGCGGTCAAATCTGCATCGAAGGAATTCCTGTTTTGGCAGACAGTAGACTGGAGTTATAATATAGAGAATTTGCGCGAACACCTTGAGCTGTTAAAGACATTTGACATAGTTCAGGGCGTACGCAGAAGTGCCGTAAAAACCAGGCTTAACTTTCTCAAACCGGTATTCCTTTTTTTTAGTCTGTTTAGCAAACAACACCTTGCTAATCGTTCAGATAACGTAAAAAAAGGAATAGTTTCCGTCATTAATTATATTGTTATAAGGGTGTTATTCAAGGTACCATTGTCTGATTTTCAAAACATACCATTTTATCCCACAAAATGGATACAGTCGATAAAATATGAGTCAAAGAGCGGTTTTTCAAACCCTGAAGGCTTGATTAAGGCATATTGGGCCGGCAAGTCAATTAAAGAAGTGCCAATATCATTTACTCCCAGAAAAGCCGGAGAGGCAAAGGGGACTAAATTAAAATCCATTATGAGGTCTGTCAGGGATATTTTTTATCTCTGGGTTAAGTGGATTGTACTCAATAAGAAGGAGTCTGCAAAGGAAGGCAGTGTTGAACGCTACTGTAAATAAAGCCATCGGTGTAGAGTGAAGCTGAACAGGTTCCCATTTGCATTTTTTCTGATTTCATTTATAGTATTTATAGTAACCATAACAGGTTTTTTTATAAATCTAAATACAACCGTCTCAACATACTCTGGATATATCGCAGCCGATACATATCATCAAACGTTTTACAACACAGTTAACGGACGGTTGTTTCAACTATCACTAAACAAAGACGCCATGTACATTTACAAAGACGCCACATTCACATATAAAAACAAGAATCCTCACGCATACATAAATCAAATGGCCGCACCTGTGACGTTTACAACAAATGCCCTCGCGTTGAGCTATGTGATCTGGCAGGATATAAACTTTTTTTATGCAATTTTCATAATTTTTAATTACTTTGGGCTGCCTTTTTATACGTGGAAGATTATAAAATTCTATGACCCCGATGGTGGTAAACAAAAATATTATCTTGCCACAGGTGTACTTCTGTTAAGCAGTTACCTATCAATTGTTCACTTCTGCGGTAACAGGGGTTTGATAATCGGGCCTTTCATTTTGGCCTCGTATTATTATTTAAAGAGAGAGAAATGGCTGCCCTATTCTATAGCTACTGCCCTTGGCATATTGTCTTCCGAGGACTCGGCAATGTTTTATTTTACTTTTTCTGTGTTTATTTACATATTTGAAAACAAAAAAACTGGTGTAATTACAGGGATAGTATCTTTTTTATACACAGGGCTTGTGTTGTTTATCATACAACCAGCCGCAAGATTTAATCTGAAGCTCGAACAAATAAATCATGTGGCATTCTACAGGGATATGCTTAAACTAGATTCCAACTTATTAGATTATTTCTTTAGATTCCCGTTTGAGACAAGAGAAGCTCTTGCGTTTATTCCTCTTATTGTATGTCTTTTCCTGATAGCAAACCATAGGGATATCAAGCTGAAGAAAATATTGGGACTGATGTTTTTAGCCCCACTGAGCCACTGGTTTATTACTTTTGCTACTAAAATCGGAGGCCACCACCTCATGCACATAATGGCCTGTATGTATTTGACATGTGTCTATCTGATAGCTAAAATAGACTTCGGAAAACTCCAAATCTCAGGTAAGGTGAAAAAAGTTACCCTTGCGCTCGGTGTAATGTTTATCATATCAAACCTGTTTTTGCTTATGGTCGCTGATTTCCCCTTTAAATTCCAAATCAGGTGGTATCTGCGGGACAAAATACCGGTATCGTCATATTATAAAATGCTGGTTGGACATGACTTATACAAGACTATTGAAAGCAACAGAGAATTCATTAATCAGATAAACAGCATTCCAAAAAAACACAGCCTCGTATTTTGGGCAAACAGGACAGTAAGCGGTTTTATTTCCAATCGTTCAGATATTTGGTATTTCCCCTCACTATCGCTGGATGCTGACTTCCTGGCAATTCAACGCAACGCTAATAACGCCTATTTCTGTACGAAAGACAGCGCCGATCTCTCACATACCAATACATCCGATGATATAAGACTGTTGGAATCCGAGGAAGACTGCTCGGTATCAGCCGTATTTACTGAAAAACTCATCCATCGGCTAGTTGATGAACTCAAAACTCATGCGGTCGCTTACTCAAGCGACAATGTTATCGTATTGAAGAAACTCTCCCACGCAGTAATAGAAATACCTTCTGATTCGATTGGACTTAATTTCTTGTCTAATGTCCCCGGCCTCCTCGATAATTATCTCAAGAAACTGAAAAATCTCTTTTAATATCCTCAAAGGCTGTTGCCACTGCTTATTTCAATGCCATTAGTTCCTGAGCCGTGAACTGCATTATTTATTATCCTTACAAATATTTGCCGTAATTGGAAAATCATTGATTTCAAAAAGTGTATACGTCTTATTGCTCTTTATAAAATTATCATCTATAGCATCTATTAGATTACTGTCAATATCAGCAAGTGCTTCAGGTGGAAATCCTGCAGGGTCACCGCTTCTGCCAGCCTCTATGTTTTTCTTTATATCCATAAGCAGCCACGGTGGGTAAAAACGCCAATTCAGTGCAAAGTGCCCGGCTGCTGGCTGCCCATCACACTGTTTAATATCAAGTTCAGGGTAATAGATGAGCTTTGAGGTTATAACAGGGCCAGTTTCAGAAATATCATTTGCGAGTCCATCAGTAAATTTTGTAAAATATACAGAACCTGCAAAATCCAAAACAGGTTTTCCTCCTATGTTAGACTTTGTGTAATATAAACTGTCAGTGAAGTAGATAAGGTTGGTGTCTAAGCCATTTTTCATAATAACAGGGAAATAAAAATCCCTCGCGCCAGGGGTTAGTTTTTTTATCTCGGAATAACGCTTAAAGCCAATTTCATGACCGCCAAGCACTTCATACGGGCTAGATACCTTGCCGGATGAAAATATCACTTTACCACCGCATTTAATCTCTGCCTCAACCCAAAGCTCACGAAACTGACTGACTCCGGTAGGAACGTTATGACCGCCTCGTGTATTATTCAGTTGTATCCCTACTGTTGCCTTACCTGGAACACAGGCACTTGCATTGTACTCAGGCTTTAACAAGACCTGAAAATCAAGTGTAGACCTGAGCATCCTGATTTTCTCAACGGCCAGATACTCTAACGGATACCCAAGCTCATCAGCCTTTGCAGCGCTCATAAGTGCGTTAGCTCCGCCTACTAGCATGTGGTTAGCAACAGGGATATTCTTAAAGCGCTTCTCCTGAGTGTATTTTGACATATCCCCAAGTTCAGCTTTACCCTTATAGGTATTGACCATGTGGCAGTCAACACAGCTCTGCCCGTCTTTAAAAGCTGCGCTGTGCTGCCACTCCCTGACAGTCATCTGCTCAAGAGGGTCATCTTCTATATTGACGTGAAGCCGGGTTTGAACCATATGGCAGTGGCGGCAGACGCCTGCTGTGTTACCTTTGCCTTTGCCGCCACCAGAGAAACCATCTGCAAAATCAAGTTTCTGTTCAGCGTCCAAAGTTGCTGTCCCTTGTATTTCATCCTCTGTGATTATGTGATGAAATCCATAACGGTGCATTGTTGAAGAGGGTAGTTTACGGCTGTCCAAACCACCGGCAGCATGTCGCCCTGTGCGCACTGTGATTCCAGACATATCATAAAACATCGTATTAATACCGTGGTGATGGTTTATTTTTCTTAGAAGGTCATAATCTTTGTGGTTATCTTTAACTGGAGCATGGCAGGCAAGGCAAGTGACGCCTTCTTTACCCAGCTTATGAGTGGGATAATAGGGAGGTTTTACCTCGTCTGCCAAATGCATAAGCTCATCACTTATGACATCTAACTCTATTAAAATATTTTTGTCTTTCTCCGGTTCAATCATCTGTGCTATAACAGTTCTGTTGTTGTTTCTGAGAAAATGGTCAAAAGTTGCTGCTGGTGAATGGCAGCGTATACATAGGTATGGCAAATCACCGCCGATTCTTGTAGCGCCTCCAGTGAGCAGGTTGACTTTTAACTCAAACCAGTTGTACACGGGCGCTGCTGCCGCTACGGAGTGGTTGCTGCGCTGCCAGTCCCTGTACTGCTCAGTGTGGCAAACTCCACATTGCTCTGCTGAAATTTCTTTTTTGTTAAAGGCATGGGCAGAAATTATTGATGTGTTTAACAGTGGGTTATCTGATGCCTCCATCACAGAGTTAAAGAAACTCTGCCCTGTCTCAGCACCGTAGAGCGGCGCTACAATTATAAAAGTTAAAATAAGAAAAGTCATCTGATACAACAAGCCATGCTTTATCTTATATTCTAATCTCTTAACCATAATCCTTTCCTCAAGTCAAAGTATTATCAAAGGGACTATTAACTATTATAACATACCTTAAGGTATATGCAACGCTAAACTCCGGCATAATTAAGCCAACGCATGGGTGTACATAATCCATTGGAAATGATTATTATTTCGGAGGTTTATTCTAATAACGCTAGGAGGTGTATCATGAAACCTATGGAGATATATAAGGAATTACCGAAGACCAATTGCACCAACTGCGGTCAGCGTACCTGCATGGCCTTTGCCATCGGGGTATCCAAGGGAGACTTGGAGATAACCGGCTGTCAGCACTTAGACAAGGATAAGACCCAAAGGATAGCAACCAACATTGTGACTGTTGATTGGCGGGAGAACATCATAAAGTCCCTCAGGGAAGACATAAAGGATGTAGACTTAAGGAGTGTTGCTTCAGACCTCGGCGCAGAGGTGCTTGACACCGGTATTGGTATCCGCAGCCTCGGCAGGGATTTCAAGCTGGGAAATGATAGGGAGATTACTTCCGATGGCAAGGTAACACCCTGGGAGAAAATACTCATACTGCTATACGTCAAGACCGGTGGTAGTGGACAACCCACGGGACGCTGGGTATCCTTTAGTGAGCTGAGGGGAGGAGGTGTGAAGGTCGAGGCAATAAGAAAGGAGTTCGAGGAGCCTATGTCTGAACTGTTTAATAAGTCACCGGAGGAGGCAATTGCTGCCCTTGAGGGACTGGGAGCGGTACAAGTCACTGGACAGGCCTCTGAAATGGCGTGGATTTGTGATCTGATGCCTAAAATCCCGATACTTCTACTCTATTGGCCTGCCGATACAGAGTTTCCTGCTCGCTTCAAGTCGGTCTTTGATGCCTCGGCAGACAGATTTCTTGATGTCGAGTCCATAGTGTTCCTATGCGAGGGATTAGTAAAAAGGGTAGCCCAAAGGATGGGCATGGAGGTCGATTAGTTTCATGTACTAATACGCTAACTATATCTGCTGTGACGCGTTATGTCACAGTCTTGCAATCTGAAATAAATTAAACATTGCTATGAAGCTGGACATTTTGTGTAACAGAGTAAAAGGTATAATTATTGCAGATACCGTTTCATATACAACAAAGTAACTGACAGCTCTTAAGGTAAGTTCGGAGTGGGTTTTTTTCTTTACAGGGGGATTGCTCAGGGAAACAAATACTACTCTTTTCACTCATTGCATCTGCCGGAATTTTAACAGGAGAACAAAAAGAAATAATAACGAATACGAGGTTGTTGAGTTTATATTGATGGATAAGCAGCTTTCACAAAGTCTGAATTAAAAATCATAGAATTGGCTGCTAATTTATGAAGTAATATATCAAAATTTATAACGAAACAATAAAAGACCCCGACGAGGCTTAACTGCTTAAAACTGCATGGTGGTTTAGGCTTAACCTGTAAGACATAAATTATTTTCTAATTAAACTAATCAGCATCACATATATAGATATGAATGGACCTCTTTTGATAAATAAAATGATAGCTTATGATATACTGAGATGAAGGCAAATTAATGGATAATATCAATAGTGCAGCTAGTACTATCCCCAGTGCATATACCCTTAAATGTTAAATGAGTAATTAAACAAGTCACGCTGCCAAAGAAACACATCGGGGGATAATTTTTAGTATAGAAGTTGTATTTAATTTTTATCTCTCCTACACTTGAAAATAATTTAGCAGCTATGATATACTACACTATAATGAGTTAAATACAAATCAAAATGGAGATATCAAACGATGAGTACAAATTCAAATCCGTTAAAAGAAGCAGCACTATCCAGATACAACGAGATTAATGGTATCATAAGCGAAAAGAGAGAAGAAATAGAAGCGTTAATGAATGAGCATACAGCATTAAAAGCATATTTAATCTCAATGGACCTTTTGAAAGAAGAGTTTCCTATGAAAAAAAGAGGGAGAAAGCCAAAAGATAAGTCTGCTATGGGGACAGTTGAAAAAAAGAAGCCGGGGAGAAAGAAAAAGATAAAGGAAGGAGAATAAGCATCGGCTTACTCCGAAATAATGATATAGGCTTTAACTGGAAAGGCACAGCATGCCGCCATTCTTAAAATATCAATTTAATTTTTTGAAACTAATAGCGTGGCATGTCAAAAGGGTTCACTATAGATGTTAATGTTGATAATTTTAGGTGAGTCGCAGTTTTTGCTATTTTAACTATAAATGTTATACAATACAGGTACAATGCTGCTGTTCGCAACTGTCTTACTGGGATTTATAGCAATACCTACGACAGGTTACGCGTGGGGGCCTCTGACCCATATGTATCTGGGCAACGAAGTGCTGTCCCTTCCATATCTCCTTCCCCCTGCCATATATGTAATTATTAAAAAATTTAAAGAGGATTTCCTCTACGGAAACATCATAGCCGATGTCGTCCTCGGTAAAAAATACCTCCCGCAAAACGGGAGTTCCCACTCATGGGAGTTCGGCTTCGCCATATTAGACAACGCACACAACAACCAGCAAAAGGCATTCAGCTACGGCTACCTCTGCCACCTCGCAGCCGATACAGTCTGCCATGAAATCCTCACAAAAGAAAAAAAGAACATCGAACACACAATGTACGAGATCAAGGCCGACAGCCTTATAAATAAAAAATACTGGCTGCAGGCAGTGGCAATTAAACGCTCAGTCCAGAAACGCAACGACGAATTCCTTGAAAACTCCATCTGCAACACCTTTTTCTCCTACAAGGCCAACAAAAGAATCTTCAAGAGCCTTGTCTTTATGTCACTGTTTACATCAATGTCTTTTGTCAACCTGTTTGAGAAATCGTTCTTTGTCAGTTGCAGCCCGCCAACTGCGGCCATTAAAGACCTGACTGACACATCCCTTAAGCGTATCGTTGATATCATAGCAAACGGGCGGGACTCTTCGGTTACAAATTACAGGCCAGCAGGTGAAATAGTACATGGCTCGATTTATAAAAAATTTTTTCAAAATGATTCACATCACTAAAGTAACCCCCTATGATTGATATGCTTGGCAGGGGAGATGTGATCCCGTTACAAAAGGCCCTCGAACTGTTAGATAATGTCGCGGTTGTCACACCCGAAAAGGAAAGAATGCCCGTTGAGGACATCTGCGGGAGAATCCTTGCCGAGACAATTACCTCGGCTGAGGATGTGCCTCATTTCGCTCGTTCTACGATGGATGGATACGCACTAAGGGCGGAGGATACATTCGGTGTAACAGAGACTTTACCTGCATATATTAAAGTGACCAATGAAGTATTCATGGGTAAGACCCCGAATTTTTATATCGACCGAGGTGAAGCTGCAAAAATCCCAACCGGCGGAATGCTCCCAGACGGCACAGACGCAGTCCTGATGTTTGAACACACACAGACATTTGGTGAGGCGGACATTGAGGTATTAAAGGCCATTGCCCCCGGCGACAATGTCATTCAGGTCGGGCAAGACATCCACAAGGGTGCAACCCTTCTTCACCCCGGACACAAGCTCAGGCCACAGGACATGGGGGCACTCTCCGCTGTCGGCATCTGCGAGGTATGTGTGTATAAAAGACCTGTAGTGTCCATAATTTCAACTGGCGATGAGATTATCCCGCCAGGAAGACCCCTTAATGGCGCAGAGGTCAGGGATATTAATTCATATAACTTAAGCGGTCTGCTCCTCAATAACGGCGCAGTGCCAGCACGAAAAGGTATCTTCAGGGACAACTACGATACCATACACGACATCGTCACTGAGGCCGTTAAAACGTCTCAGATGGTCTTAATCACCGGCGGCAGCAGCGTTGGTACCCTGGACATGACTGCGAGGATAATTGACAGCCTTGGGCGGCCTGGAGTCATGTTTCACGGCGTTGCCGTAAAGCCGGGAAAACCCCTCATAGCCGGTTCTGTTAATGGAACCCCAGTATTTGGCCTCCCAGGGCATCCGGCGGCTGTGACTGTCAGCTTTGAGGTGTTTATTAAGCCGGTCTTAAGGCGGCTTAAAGGAGAATTGGCAGACGAATCATCCAAAAATATTTTAAGGGCAAGGCTCACGTCAAATATTGCCTCACAACCGGCAAGAACTGACTTTATCTGGGTTAAGGTCTTAAACAACGGCGGAGAATTTTTTGCACAGCCTTTACTAAGCAAATCCGGCCTCATCTCTGCACTCGTACAGGCCGACGGTCTGATAGAAATTCCAACAGAAAAGCGAGGACTCCAGAAAGGAGATGAAGTCCTCGTCAGATTGTTTTAATACTTTATATCACAGCATTAAATATTATTATTTAATTTATCACTCGAAGTTTAATAGCTCCTCTATTGTTATATGGATAGCCTCAGTAATGGCCAGAAGGTCATAACCGCCCTCAAGGGTAAATATAACCGGAATCCCTCTTTTGGCGCTTAATATGCCGTCTACGATGTCCTTTATACCGGCATTGCTAACTGACAAACCGGCAAGCGGGTCCCTGCGATGAATGTCATATCCGGATGAGACTAAAATTATATCTGGCGAGAACTTAGCAACTTGTTCATGAAGCTTTACATGATATGCGTCGTGCATCTCAGCATCGCCAGAGCCGGAGTGCAGCGGGATATTATAATTAAAACCAACCCCCTTCCCTACCCCAACCTCTTTTGCCCCTCCAGTCCCCGGGTAGTGTGGATACTGGTGCGAACTGAAATAAAAAACCGTGTCGTCCGCATAAAACATGTGCTGAGTGCCGTTTCCATGATGAACGTCGAAGTCTATTATGAATACCTTCTTGTAGCCAAGTTTCTGAGCAAAACGAGCCCCAACTGCCACGTTATTGAAAATGCAAAAACCCATCCCCCTGTCCTCCTCGGCATGGTGACCGGGGGGTCTGACGGCACAGAAGGCCCGCTCAATCTCCCCATCTTTGCATTTCCTTATGGCCGTGATAATTGCCCCTGCTGCATAGAGCGCTGCTTGATAAGTATTTTCGCACATATACGTATCAGGGTCAAGATAGCCCTTCTTCATGCGCCTGGCCTGGTCAATATATTCGCCCGCATGTACGGCCTTTAAGTCCTCATACGAGACCTCCTCTGGCTCTATCTTGACCAACGACGGCCACATCTTCGATACCTTTAAATCCGCCATTATTGCCCGCAGGCGGTCGCTGCACTCAGGGTGTCCAGCGGGCATCTCGTGCTTCAGATATATATCGCTGTATAAAAAGCCTGTTTTCTTAGACATATCACCCCTCCACTTATTTATCTATTACTTATAGCATAATTACTAATGTGTCTCATTTGATAATAGGTCCTAAAACTGCTCAAGCGCTGAGAAAAAATATGAAATTTCAAAGTCCGCCGACTCCGGTGAGTCCGAACCGTGGACAATATTATGCTCTATGTCAGAGGCAAAATCCGCCCTGATTGTCCCCGGGGCGGCGTCCTTAAAGTTTGTTGCCCCCATGAGTTCTCTTACCTTTTCTATGGCCTTGTTACCAGTTATGACCATTGCCACAATCGGACCCTCGGACATAAATGTCGTCAGGCTGTCATAGAACGGCCTTGCTTTGTGAACTGCGTAAAAGCCTTCGGCCTCTTTTTTCGTCAGATGGAGCATCTTAAGTGCTGAGATGGTCAGCCCCTGCCTTTCGAATCTGCCGATTACCTCGCCAATCAGATTCTTTTTCACCCCATCGGGCTTCACTATCGAGAAAGTTCTATCCATGTGTTTTAGCTCCTTTAGCTTATTAAATATTTAGTAATTTGACAAGTCCAGCAACTGCCCCTGCTGATTTAGCAAACGCCTCCTGTTCCTTTTCGTTTAGTGTCAGTGTGAGAATCTTCTCAACCCCAGCTGCCCCCAAAATAGCCGGTACACCGACGTAAAGCCCATCTATCCCATACTGGCCGGTTAGATAACATGCGGCAGGAAGCGGTCTTTTCTCATCGAACAGGATTGCCTTAATCATCTGAAATGTCGCCGCTGCCGGGGCATAGTACGCGCTTCCGGTCTTAAGAAGAGAGACAATCTCCGCCCCGCCGCCTCTGGTACGCTCCACAAGGGCATCGATTCTGTCAGTGGAGATAAGCTCAGTAACAGGCACACCATTAACAGTGGTAAATCGCGGCATTGGGACCATCTGATCGCCATGACCACCAAGTATAACAGAATTTACAACACCGGGGGAGACATTAAGCTCCCATGCAACAAACGTACTGAAACGTGCCGCATCAAGCACACCACCCATTCCCATAACCCTGTGATGTGGAAACCCTGTAGTCTTAAATAACAGATGCGCCATTACATCCATCGGATTTGTTACGGCAATGATTACAGCGTCTGGGCTGCCTGCGGCAATTCCACGACCAACTGCGCTGACCACCTCTGCATTTGTCTTAAGTAAATCATCTCTGGACATACCTGGTTTTCTGGCAATACCGGCGGTTACTACGATGACGTCAGAGCCTGCGGTCTCAGCATAGTCGCTTGTCCCTGTGACTGATGAGGCAGAGTTCCACAGCGGACATGCCTCAGACAGGTCAAGGGCCTTGCCCTTGGGCATCCCATCGACTATGTCAAACAGTACGATATCGGAAATCCCTGAGTGCGCGAGCAGTTGTGCCGTCGATGCCCCTACGTGCCCCGCGCCGATTATGCTTACCTTTTTCTTTTTCATTTGATTCCTCTTAAAACTACGATTATATTTTCCAGCCGGTTAACCGGCATTACCGGCGTTATTATAATCAAACTGGAGGTAATAAGCAAACCATGATTAAAACCTATCAGATTTTTTCCTTTACATATATAGCTATGTAAATATATTATAACTAAAGGTATGATATGCCAAAAGACCCTGAGATTAACGACACTGAGATAACCCCCAAAGAGGTCTATTTGAACAGGCGTGAGTTTATGGCGGCCTCGGCCAGCGCAGCAGCAGCGGCGGCGTTTCCTGCCCTCTCCAGCGCTGAATCACCCAGCAGCACTCTGAAAATAGAAAAGCGTGCTGACTACGCCGGTAAAGAAGAGCTGACATCTTATAAAAGCGCGGCTGGTTATAATAATTTTTACGAGTTTTCCACAAATAAAGAAGATATAGCTGCACTCAGTAAGGACCTTCGCACCCGACCGTGGAGTGTATCCATAGAGGGCCTGATAAAAAAACCGAGGCGCTATGACATCGATGACTTAATAAAGCTATTCCCCCTTGAGGAGCGCATATATCGTATGCGATGTGTCGAGGGGTGGTCTATGGTGATACCATGGGTGGGATTTCCCCTCGATAGCCTTATCAGACTTTGTGAACCGGAATCAAAGGCGAAGTTCGTTGAGTTTACCACGCTGCATGACCAGTCACAAATGCCGGGACAGAGGCGTGATGTACTTCAATGGCCATACGTCGAGGGCCTACGGTTGGATGAGGCCGTCCATCCGCTTACTATTTTGTCTGTTGGCATGTACGGCGAGAGGCTGCCAAATCAAAACGGCGCCCCACTGAGGCTGGTAGTACCGTGGAAATATGGCTTTAAATATATTAAATCTATTGTGAAAATAAGGTTCACCGAACAAATGCCCGTTACCTCGTGGATGAAGGCAGGGCCGCTTGAATACGGGTTTTATGCAAACGTCAACCCGGAGGTTGACCACCCGCGATGGTCACAGGCAAAAGAGCGCAGAATCGGGGAATTTATCAGACGTAAAACGCTGATGTTCAACGGTTATGCCGAACAGGTGGCACCGCTTTACGCTGGAATGGACCTGCGTAAGAATTTCTAAGACACCCAATTACATGACTACAAAAATACGTAGTTCAGCCACTGCCTTGTTATTTCTCGTCCCATGTGCATATCTTATCTGGGCCGGTCTGACGGCTCGATTAGGTGCTAACCCTGTTGAAAAGGTAATTCATATAACGGGAGATTGGGCATTGAACTTCCTGATATTGGCAATAGCATCGAGGACACTACGAAACCTCCCTTATCTGAACTGGACAGCCCTGTATCATGAGGCGTCAGGGAGGGCAGCGTTTCTTTATGCCACGCTTCATGTTCTTACATATGCGGCAGCTGAACATAATTTTTCTATCAGTGAAATCCTTGTGGATGCCGCAACCCACACTCGCATCATCTTTGGGACACTGGCCTATGCGTCGATAACCGCGGCTGTGGTTATGATGGTGCCGGTGATTTTAAAGCGAATAAGCTATAAGCGCTTAAGGGGTTTACATAAGGCAGCGGTATATACTGCCACCACTACCGCCGCAATTCATTACGTCTGGCTTGTGAAAAAAGACATCCGCACACCCTTGATATATGCGGCAGTCATTACTGTATTAGCCGCACACAGGCTTATTACAAAAATAATGGAAGAAAAAAGACCTGCTTAACTGCTGCTAATCTCTATTTTACCAAATATATTATACTGGTACTGACTTTGCTGCTATTTCCTTTTTTGCTTGCTTGAGTAATATTAGTAACTCATCTAACACCGCAGGCGGGATTGATATCCCCCGTTTTGTCGGTTTTGAATTCCCTCTTGCGTCGTAAACATATGTCCTGATATCTACGTGTCCTTTAGCATTAACCTGTACAATCAGGTCTTCATCCGCGCTTAAGGCTAAAGTTTCAGTTTTCACTCAACTATCCCCCTTATTCTACAGCCATTAATATCTTCAACAGTGTAACCAAATTGTAACACAATCACACAACTAATAGAAACATATGGCGGAGGGGGTGGGATTCGAACCCACGGTAGAGTTACCCCTACAACGATTTTCAAGACCGTCGCTTTCAACCGCTCAGCCACCCCTCCGCAGAGACAGCCTTACACTGTTTACTATAACATATTTATATCACATCAAAACAGTGGGGGAGTTCAGAGCAAACGCAATCAAAATAGGAATCCAACTAATGAAGTCTAATCAGGCCGCAACCTATATTTAAGAATGTAGTATTAGTATTTTATGTACAAATAATAATAATAATTCAAGTATATATTATAATTATAATTATTACAATATATGTATTTTATTGGATAAGAGTAATTGTGGTATTTTTGTGATACTAAATTCAATATTATTTTTATACTGCAATATCTGCTACTTATTGCTGGTGATAATATTTCATTAGCTACATTATTGTAGTTTTATACAATATTGTACCTATTTTTAGCCAAAACTCGCGGTTTCAACACTTGATGCGAATAGGAGATCGGCGTGTTTATTGGCTTTAGAGGGCATTTATGCGAATCTCATACTTATATATACTTAATTATACAAAAGGCGGAGGAGAGTACACGATGGAAGATACTTGCTGGATAAAGGACGAACGCGGGAGATTTCAGGGCAGAAGGCCGGGCTGCAAGATGGAAAAGTCCGGTGTTACAAAGATGTCTGACAACAAATCGTCTGCGGCTGCACCAGTTAAAGACTCAACGGGAGATAACAGCGTCTCTTATTCGTACACCGATGAGGAAAAAAGATTGCTTGACATATTAAATAAACCTGAATCTCAAAGGACGGCAGAAGAGAAGGCATTTGTAGAGAAATATCTGAGAGCCCAGGGTACCGCGCTGGGGATGAGATGGACAGCAGACATCCTGTCAAGCATACTGGCATTGATAAGTGTTCCTCAAAGTGCGGCAGCTATAAGTTTAGCCCTGGCATCAGGCATAGGGATGGACGTGTTGATGAAATATGCCGAGGCGAACTTTGGCAAATTAGGGCCTATTGGCGTCATACTTGCCGCAGTTATTTTAGCAGCTAAAGGCAAATTAGATGCCAGGGCAGCGGCAAAAGCTGAACAAAAGGCAGCGGCTGCAATAGCAGAGAGAAAAGCCGCAGAAGCAGCGGCAGCAGAGAAACGAGCGGCAGAGGAGGCTGTGTCGAAAAAGGCGGCCGCTGCAGAGGCTGAGAAGAAGGCCGCTGAAGAGGCAGCCGAGGTGTCAGCACAGGCAAAAGAGAAAATCGGCAAATTTTACGATGAAACAGCAAACTATAAGTATGACCCTAATCCTGCGGTTGAAGCACAAAAGAAGGCAAATACAGTAAGTACTGGAGATGTAAAAGCTGATGAGGCAAATGCGGTGAATGCGGCGGCCAAGGTAAAAGGCTACTCGGTTGATATCAGTGGATATAAGACAGAGACCTCGCAATATCAAATTGAACACTCGATGACTGGACATTCTGACGTCAAGACTGTAATCAGCCAAGAAAAACAGGCAAACGGAGTGACTGTAAGGAATAAGTATAAAATTCCTGAGGAACAACGTGTTGTAGAGGGCGGTAAGCACAATGTGTCTCTGACAAAGAATGATTACCAAAATATAGACGAGTACCGTGACCAAGCGGTTAGATCAGGCAGTGTGGTCTATCAGCCAGCAAAAAATGGTAAAAACTTTGAATCAGTTAAATATCTGGTACCACAAAAGGATGGAGTCATACATATGGTTTACAGGATCGACCCTGTTAGTCAGAAAATGATTTTTGTGACGATGTGGAAAGTGGGATATAAATAAAACATCGAATAACTCGATAAATAAAGGAGGTTAATAGAGAACAAAAATATGTCCAATAGGCTCTGTATTTATATATAATAAAATAACTTATAACAAGGAGGATGGAAATGAAACTTGATAAGAAGGCTATAAATATATTTGGTGTTATTTGTGATACGTGGTCACTAATGGAATATGAAGACTATGATGTTGGGGATATGTTTAGCAGCGCGTTAACTTTTACAAATCCTGTAATGGAGCTATCTCAAAGTACGACAAAGTCGCTAAAGAAACTTAGCATTGAACACTATGAGGGGATAGGTCAAATATTTATCATAGATGACTATGGAAACGAACCAACATTGCTATTCGACTGTGGTATATACGCCTTCTCCATCGGTATTAGACTTCCTGAAGGAATCGAAAGCGGCTCGTTTGTAAAGATGCGCTTTTATTTGGTATTTGATGAGGACCGTCTTTGGCAGCTCAGCATGAATGGTAAATGGCTTGCGAAGGCTATCCCTGATATGACTTATGACTGGAAAATAAAAGATATATTGATATGTCCAGTTAAAGGGAAAAATGGTGAGAAATACTTCGAAAATCTGCCCGTTGCATATACATCTCCTGACGGGGAAATATTCAAGAGAATCAGAGGAACCGATGCTTATAACGACACTGGAGGTGAAGATACCAATTATATTTTGATATGTGAGATGTTATGACACGTTGTGGCATAGGCTTCCACTTCAAGAGGATACCGCCGTTATTTTGGGTCTGTTAACTAAACTGTGTCAGGCCCGGTTTTAGCCCTTAACATCAATGTCCAATAGTAACCTCCCCTCG
>JAMOAZ010000036.1:0-42984 GCA_039908505.1 Nitrospirota bacterium | reverse complement strand
GGCTCTGGAAATGGTCGTCTGCTCTTTGAGCTGAAACAGGCAGGGTATGACTGCACCGGCGTAGAGATGGATAAAAACCTTGCCGCCCTTGTGACAAATAAAACAGGCGTCACAGTTGTCCACGGCTCGTTCCCCCCAGGCAATGACCCAATATATGATTTAATCGTCATCATAGATGTTCTTGAACATGCACCTGATCAAATCGATTTTGTCCGAAATGTAAAGTCAAGACTGTCCTCAGTCGGTAAGGCGCTGGTGCATTGCCCAGTTGTGGATACGCTTGAGGCATCAATCCAGTTCAGACACATGTTTAATCCTCTGTCACATCTGTGGATACATACCAGCGAATCATTCAGTAAACTCTGGCTTGACGCTGGTCTAAGGTCAGCTAAAGTAGGGGAGTTATTTAATATGCCAGTCTATGCAATCAGTATATTATAATCAGAACAGGTTTTGGCTATGTACGTCCCGCTTATATGTTTTATCTTTACGTTTTTGATCTTTTATAAAGGGCTTTACAAAAATGCCAGTTATCTCTGCAGCCGCAAGTCATTTATGGCGGCCTCTGTTGTGTGGGGATTTTTGCTGGTCATCTCAACTGAAGTCCTGAGTCTTTTAAGGGCATTATCATATTGGCCTATGTTAACGTTTTGGGGGATTGCCGTAGTTGCAGCGTGCCTAATATATTACGTTCTCATAGTTAAGTCAAAGCCCATCGTATTTAAAACACCGCTGCCATTAAGCCGTTTTGAGCTTATACTCCTGTCCTATATCGCCTTTATCTTTGTGGCAACTGCGGTAATCTCCTTCAGCAGCGCACCTAACAACTGGGATTCTATGACATATCACCTGTCAAGGGTAATGCACTGGATTCAAAATCGGGGCGTTTCTCATTATCCAACCAATGTGACGTTTCAGTTGTACATAAATCCGGGGGCAGAGTTCGCGCTGGTTCATTTTATAATACTTGGCGGCGGCGACCAATTTGTCAACTTTGTACAGTGGTTGAGCATGGCAGGAAGTGTGATTGGCGTGTCATTGATTGCTGGCAGGCTTGGGGCAGACAGGAGGGGGCAACTCATTGCCGCAGCCCTTACAGCATCAATTCCCATGGGGATTTTACAATCCAGCAGTACACAAAATGACTATGCATCAGCCTTTTGGCTTGTGTGTTTTGTTTACTATGCTCTTGTCTTAATGAACACACCTACGAAGATGGTGGCCATTTTTGCGGGAATTGCGCTTGGGATTGCAGTTTTGGTGAAATCGACGGCGTATCTTTATGCCTTTCCGGTTTTCTTGTGGTGCGGCTCAATACTGATAAGAAAATCCCGTCTAAAGGCGCTGCTTTATGTTTTAGTTATGCTAATATTTGCGCTGTTACTCAACATAGGTCACTATGCGAGGAATTTATCATTATATGGTCACCCCATAGCGCCGGAGGTATACAGAGATAAAACCACGATAAGGGGAACTCTGCCCCTGCCGCTTTTGATTTCCAATGCGGTAAAAAATGTAGCCCTGCACATGGCTACACCATCAGAGGGCATTAACAAGACAATAGTACGGGCATTTCATCGCGCGCATGAACTTATGCGTGTTGACATCAGCGACATTCGTGTGACATCTCACCGGCTGACGTTTGATATACCGTTTACATTTCACGAAGACAGCACGGGGAATATTATTCACATTGGTCTGATTATAATATGTACAGCAGTGTTTTTCATTCAGCGCAGTTACAAGAGCGCCCCGGACATGGCATTTTATGCAGTATCTTTAGCGGCTGGATTCATATTATTGTGCATGTTTATAAAGTGGCAGCCGTGGAACAGCCGTTATCATCTTGCGTTATTTGTGCTATGGGTGCCGTTTGTCGCAGCCATGCTCAATTGTGCGGTCAATCGCACGATAATAAATACACTCATTGCCATCGTCCTGCTGTTGTCACTGCCGTGGGTTTTTCTCAACGACCGCCGCCCGCTCATTGGCGATGTAAGCATATTCGTTACAAACAGAACTTCACAATATTTTATAAGTCGTCCGGAACTCAAAGGGCCATACACGAGTGCGGCTGAAATAATCCAATCGCGGGGATGTACAAACATTGGACTATCGCTGCCCAATGACGACACATGGGAATATCCCTTATGGGTATTGCTTAACAGGCCGAAGGCTAAAGCACGAATTGAACACATCAACGTAAGAAACGACTCTGCAATTTATGCTGCGGTATATCCATTTAATAACTTCGTCCCATGCGCCGTAATATCACTGAGGCCGGAGGAGCGTGAGGGGTTCAAGCTAAGAAATATTGATTATGCAAAGGAATGGGAGAGCGGCCCGGTCATGGTGTTGTTTAAACGATAACAGTTTGCCTCATTAGAGTGTCTAAAGTTCTTGAATAAATCGCAGCATTTGTTCTAAAATTGATGACAATGAAGACGGCGGCAAGTAAGATACCAGATTGGGCAGCGGGGGGTGTGGTTGCGCTTCTTGTGATGCTGGCATTTGCCTTTGACTGGTCTTCTTTTGAGAAACTTGAGTATCTGACCTATGATCTTAGGAGTACCCTGAGGCAGAAAAAGGTATCAACTCCTGTTGTTATCGTTGGAGTAGACGAAGTAACGATTGAAAAACTCGGACCGCTACCGCTGCCGCGCACATACATGGCAGAGATGGTGCGTAAACTCAGGGAATACGAAGCTAAGACCATAGGGGTCGGGTTTATCTATTCAAAATCAGAATCCGAAAATGACAGAGGACTCTCTGCCCTGAGAGAAATCATGGGAAAAATAGATAAAGACCCCGCTACGCACAAGGACCCCCGCGTGGCTGACATCCAAAAGGCAATTGTCGAGGCTGAACACTCACTAAACACTGACCCTGTCTTTGCCGGTGCGATTGAGAATTCTAAAAATGTGGTACTACCTCTTTCATTTTACCTCACGGACAATGTCGCTGCAGAAGAAGATGTAAAGCCGCCAACTGCCGATTATGTAATGAAAAACTCTGTTAAAACAGACGCAAAAGGTACATTCTTAACTGCCCGTGGGATTGTTCTTCCTATAAGAGAGTTTGCCGATAAAGCACACGCGCTTGGTCATTTAAACATTGTGCCGGACAGCGACGGCATTGTACGCAGCGACCCGCCTTTGATACTTTATAAGGACAGGCTATTTCCCTCGTTTGCCTTTCAGCTTGCCCTCGCTTATAAGGGCTTAGGAATTAGTGAAATCACGATAAACGGCGGGATTAAGGCTGCCAAAGCATTGACAATCCCTCTGGATAAAAATGGAAGAATGCTTATCAGTTACACTGGCAAGGTCTCAAGCTCTCCTTATTATTCGTTCCTTGATGTTATGAGCGGTAAAATTCCGGCTGCGATGTTCAAAGATAAAATAGTGCTGGTTGGACTGACGGCTGACGGGGGCGGCGCTGTCAACAGGACTCCTTTGGGGAGTAATTATAATAATATTGAAATAGTGGCTGCAGCGCTAGAAAATATCCTTAACTCTAATCATATAACACGTCCGTGGTGGCTCACATATGTTGAACTGCCAGTTATGCTGCTCTTTTGGGGCATTATTGCCTTTCTGATTCCACGTGTTAAGACGGTTGCAGGGGCTGTAATTGCAGGGATGGCGTTAATCGTATGGGGCGCTATATGTATATTTTTATTTTACTCGCAGGGGCTATGGGTAAAAATGTCATATCCGGCACTTGTTCTCTTATTTGGATATATAGCCGTTGTGTCCAGGCAGCTTTTACTTGGTGAGGACAAGACCACGGCTGCTGATACCAGTGAAACGAATAAGATGCTTGGGCTTAGTCTTCAGGGACAGGGGCAGTTAGATGCGGCGTTTGAAAAATTCAGAAAATGCCGTTTAGAAGATGCCACGACAAGGGAACTGCTATACAATCTGGGACAGGATTTCGAACAAAAAGGTATGCAAAGCAAGGCACAGGCCGTCTACGAACACATTATAAGTGCAGGTGATTACAAGGGACTTTCAGACAAGCTGAAAAAACTCAAAACGACCGGAGAAAAGGTTACCCCTGCCGCTCAGCCGCAAGAGTCTGAGGCTACGATAATGATGATGGAGGGTTCCAGCACAAAATCTACATTAGGGCGTTATGAGGTGCTGAGAGAACTTGGTCGTGGCGCTATGGGGGTCGTATTTTTGGGGAAAGACCCGAAGATAAACCGTGATGTGGCAATAAAGACATTGAGCTATGATGAAATAGACTCTGAACAGGTTGTTGAGATAAAAACCAGGTTTTTCCGTGAGGCCGAGGCAGCCGGTAAACTCTCCCACCCGAATATTGTACGAGTGTATGACGTTGGTGAGGACAAGAATGTGGCCTACATGGCAATGGAGCTGCTTGAAGGGACTGATTTGGCCAGATACTGTGCTAAGGACTCAAGACTCCCGTTTGGAGAGGTACTGCGCGTGGTAACGCGCGTAGGTGAGGCGCTTGACTATGCTCATCAAAACGGAGTTGTCCACAGGGACATAAAACCGGCAAATATCATGCTTCTCAACAACAAGGAACTCCGTGTTACGGACTTTGGAATTGCAAGGGTCATGGAATCCTCAAAGACGCAGACCGGTATGGTACTTGGCACGCCAAGCTATATGTCGCCAGAGCAAATAGCCGGGCGCAAGGTAGACGGGCGTTCTGATTTGTTCTCATTAGGGGTGGTATTTTTCGAGCTTCTGGTAGGTGAAAGGCCATTTAAAGGCGACAGCATCGCCACACTGATGTATAATATTACGAGTACTCCGCCAACGCCTATCAAAAAAATAGAACCACGAATCCCGATTTGTGTAGTGGAAATAATTGACAAATTACTCCAAAAAAACGCAGAAGACCGCTACAGCCGCGGCAAAGACCTGTTAGACGCAATAAATAAATGCAAGAAAACCCTGGTAAAACGCCCAGTCCCGCCGACCGCTTAGGTAATAATTTCTTTAGTGGGCAGAAACGGGGGCACCACCGTATCTTTTTAAAATCAATATGCAACATATAGTGATTGTCAAAAGTCAATTCCGAATGATGTCAAGGTTTGTACGGAAAGAGGGGAATTGATGAGGTCAAGAATAGCTTGGTCGAGCCTTTNTTTTTATCCATCTCTACGCCGGTGCAGTCATACCCTGCCTGTTTCAGCTCAAAGAGCAGACGACCATTTCCAGAGCCTATCTCAAGTACCTTACAGGGAGGCGGCTGAAGCCCTCTGAGCCAATTAAGATAAAGCGGCACCCTGTCAAGCATGTCCCCTTCAAAGCGCTCCTCAACGGTAGGGCACTTGTGAACTTGTTGGTATTCATACCAGTACGTCGATGAGTAAAACCGTTGCAGGCTCTCAGTGGTTGGTCTGAATCTCACCGGCTTACACCCGCAGGCCGGGCACCGGAGGTATAGCGCAAACTCAGGCGTCCACAGATCAAGCTGCCCGCCGCACCAGCATTTTGTCGCTGGCTCAAAGTCCATCTGCCCAATGAAGGGTCTTAATCCTTCGGTGGTGTTGTCGATAATGAACTCTTTGATTTGTGCGCCAAACATATATTTATGCCTTGATTATTTTACCTTTATATTTATGTGAGTCCTTTATCAGATTCCTCGTATCGACAACCATTTGGGAATTAGAGGCGATGAACTCGGGGTCATAGGCCGAGTGGTCGGTGGAAATCAATACGCAGTCGTAGTTGCTCAGGTTTTCTGCTGTGAGCGCTACGGATGTCTTTTTGAAAGAGTATTTCCTTGTCTTTGGCATTTCAGGGAGATAGGGGTCGTTGTAATCGACAACTGCGCCTTTTTTTTGCAGGATATCGAATAGTTTAAGCGATGGGGACTCACGTGTGTCGTCGAGGTCTTTTTTGTATGACATGCCCAGAATAAGGACCTTAGCGCCCTTGATACTTTTGCCGTTTTCGCTGAGTGCGTCTATGGTTTTTTGAATGACATATTGGGGCATGGAGGTATTAACCTCACCGGCAAGGTTTATAAACTTAGTAGATACCTCGTACTCCCGTGCCTTCCATTCAAGGTAAAACGGGTCAATGGGGATGCAGTGCCCGCCGAGACCCGGGCCTGGATAAAACGGCTGATACCCGAAGGGCTTTGTCTTAGCCGCCTCGATTACCTCCCAAATGTCGATTCCCATTTTATCAAAGAGTACCTTTAACTCATTTACGAGGGCTATGTTTACAGAGCGGTAGATGTTCTCAAGGAGTTTTGTGGCCTCGGCCACTTTAGTAGAGGATACGGGGATTGTCCTGACGACAATGTAATCGTAAAGGGTCTGAGCTGCCAGCAGACACTGAGGCGTAAGCCCGCCGACAACCTTAGGGATTGTCGATGTCGAGAAGTCTTTATTGTTCGGGTCTTCACGTTCGGGGGAAAATGCGAGATAAAAATCCTCACCAGCCCTTAATCCACCGGATCCACCGGCCTCAAGTATTGGTTTCATCTCCTCGTCGGTAGTGCCGGGATATGTGGTTGACTCAAGGACTACGAGTTTCCCCTTAGCGATGTATTGTGCGATTGTCCTTGTAGTGTTTAGCACATAGGACAAGTCGGGTTCATGGTGGCGACCAAGCGGGGTGGGTACACAGATAATTATACAATCGGCCTCGGTAAGTCTGGAGAAATTTGAAGTTGGAGTAAATAACGGCAGACTTGTCTGAATCCTGGCTTCATCGATGTGTTTAATATAGCTTTTGCCCTCTTTAAGAAGATTTACCTTTTTCTCATCTATATCAAACCCGATGCAGCGAAACCCCGCTTTACAAAACTCAACTGCAAGTGGAAGGCCGACATACCCAAGCCCGATAACACTGACAACGGCTGTTTTTGCCTTAATCTTCTCTATTAATTTAGTCAACTCAATAGGATTAGCCAAAAGATACCCCCACTTGGGATTTATTAATTCAGATAATCACCTGCAAACTCACCCTGGTACTCTTGCAGGAAACATATTTAAACGCCGCGTTTACGGCGGGCAGTCTGCACAGATTGACTTAAACAGCGACGTACTCAGGTATCTGTCTCCCCTGTCTGGCAGCACTACTACGAGGATGCCGTCTTTCATCTCCTTCGCCTTTTTAAGGGCTGCAAACACAGCCGCCCCGCTGCTCATGCCTACGAAAAGCCCCTCTTTTACTGCCATGTCTCTTGAGGTTGAGTATGCCTCGTCGTCGTTTACGTTTATTTTTTCATCCAGGCGCGACGGGTCAAACAGACCGGGCACGATGGACTCGTTCATGTTTTTGAGGCCCTGAATCTTGTGGCCAAGAATCGGCTCCACGCCGACTATCTGAATTGATTTGTCGTATTCCTTGAGCCTCTTGCTTGTGCCCATCAGTGTGCCGGATGTGCCCATGCCGGCCATAAATACGCTTATCTCGCCCTTTGTCTGGTTATATACCTCCACGCCCGTGCCCTCGTAGTGGGCCTTCATGTTGGATGGATTGTTGAACTGATCAGGCATAAAATAGTCCTTGCGGTTTTCATCGTAGAGCTTATGGGCAAGCCTGATTGCCCCGTCCGTGCCCTCTTTGCCCGGGCTTAGAATAAGCTCGGCGCCAAATGCCTCAAGCGTCTTGCGCCTTTCCATGCTTACACACTCCGGCATGACCAGTTTAACCTTGTAGCCCTTAGCGGCTGCTACCATGGCCAGCCCTATGCCGGTGTTGCCGCTTGTCGGCTCAAGTATAACCTTATCTTTTGTCAACGTACCGGCGGCCTCGGCATCTTTTATCATGTAATATGCTATTCTGTCCTTTACCGAGCCCCCGGGGTTATTTCCCTCAAGCTTTGCATATATCTTCACCTTTGGGTTTGTGTTTAAGTTGTCCAGGCTTACTATCGGGGTGTTGCCTATTGCATCCAGTATTCCCATCTGTTGTCACTCCTTATGTATTTATTTCTGCGGTGCAATGACTCATGCCTTGTTGACATGATTGACACGCTAAGTCCTTGCAACAACTGTCTTTACCTCAAACTGCGGCTGCTCCATGATTGTTTTTTTCACGGCACACTGGTCGGCAACCCTTACGATAGCATCATAGTATTTCTCAGGAAAGTTCGGTGGTACCTTTATATCTATGATTATCTTTGCCAATTTTGACTTACCAGGCCCTTCGGTAATATATTCGTGGGTCTGTTCAAGCGTTATCCCTTCTGTAGGGATGGAGTTCTTCTGGCAAAAACTAAGTACGAAAATCCCAGCGCATGTGCCTATTGACGCAAGGAAATAGTTAAATGGCGTAGGTGCCGAACCATCTCCGCCATATTTGACGGGTTGGTCAGTGGCTATAACCTCCGGAGCCGTGTCGCCAACCGGGGCAAATTCGGCATTGACTCTCTTGCCGCCAGGGAAGGTGATTACAATGTCCATGTGTGTCTCTCCTCTTACCGGTTTTTCCAACTATGTCAATCGACCAACCGGCGCTCATGTTTTTAACAGTGCTAAATCAACGCTTATAACTCTAATGCTAACATTTCATTAAATAAATATGCAAACTCCATTTTGGTATTAATCTCTCACTTATTGCCACTTATTGTATGATGCTTCAAAAGACGCCGCCGATGGCTCTGCACTGACCGGTGTGCTATGTTTTGTAAAAACAAAACATCCTGATATATGGTATATATTTTCCTAAAATAGTAAATATAACTTCTGCCGGTCTGCTTGCCGCAATTAACTTATTCAGGAGATAACTTCTTTTAAACTCTACTAAAAAGGCATAGTTATTTTTATCCTGCAATTTCAGGCCGAATTCTCCCGCAGCTGCAATTATCTCACTGTCTGTACGTCTGAAGCCGTGGTGCTTGGTAACAATGCCTTCAAGTCTTGCTGTAGTGATCAATCTTTTTGCACGCAATAAATAGATGATTTCATATTTTAGTAAACATTCATGAATCAAATACGACAAATAATTGTCTGTTGAGCCTGAAGAATCAAGGATTAATTTCCCGCCCGGCCTAAGACTTTGTGATACGTGCTTAAAAAATGTTCTTAGTTTGTCATCATCTAAAAGATATATCATGCTCAGGTTCAGCACTGCGTCATATGTCTGAGGTGCGGGTGCTGCGAGGATATTTAATTTATTAAACTTATACTGCGGGAATAGTTTGAGTGTCTCACGGTACATCTCATCAGATATGTCTAAATCTGAACATGTTATGTTGTATCCACCATGCTCCATCAGATATAGTTCATTTGCACAGCGGCCAGAGGCGGTAGAAAGAATATGTTCGTCTTTTTTCAGGTGGCTTCTTATAAACTCATCATAGTGCTGGAGCCTTCCAAGGTGGTATCCAAAGAAATATTTATTAAAAAAATCAGATTTGCTGTTATACGCCTTGTCAGTATCATATCCACCCATTGACACTGCATGTTCGAGGTATTGTTCATCTAAGCCTGCGAATATATTTCCGCGCACACCAGCGTTTAGAGAATATTTATACCACTTTCTCATTCATTGGCATTGAAGCATAACTGTGTGTCATGTGTCAATCGGCCTTTGGCCTGAGGCGTCATGAAAACAACCCCGGTATTTTGATGATACGCTGCCAACTTTACAAATAGTATGAATTATGGTATAAAAAAAGAGGCGGGCTATGGCTAAAGATAACAGCAGGGGGATGCACAGGGGTTACATACAGTCCCATTATTACTGGGTGCTGCCGATTGTGTTTTGGGCGCTTATTGCGATGGCTTCGCTGAAGTGGCATCTGTATTTGCTGGAGGAACAGGCGTTTAATATGGCGCTGGAGTCTGGCAGGTCGATGATTAAAATGATTGAGACCACGCGCCTCTGGAATGCAACTCACGGCGGCGTCTATGTCCCTGTTACAGAATCGTCTCAGCCCAATCCTTATCTCGACATCCCGGACAGAGACATCACCACTGTCGACGGTAGAAAACTTACCATGATTAACCCCGCTTATATGACACGCCAGATATCGGAAATAGCCAGAAGCGTAAACAGTGTGGAGTTTCATATTACGAGCCTTAAACCCATAAGGCCGGAAAATGCGCCAAATGCCTGGGAGGAGTTCGCCCTTAAGCAGTTCGAGACCAAAGGTTCGGCAGAGGAAATCAAGCCGGCGGGGACAGGCGAGGTGTTTGTCTATATGGCACCATTGAAAGTGAAAAAGACCTGCCTGAAGTGCCATGCCAAACAAGGATACAAAGAGGGTGATATCAGAGGCGGTATCTCAGTAGCCGTCCCAGTGTTTTCAATTGCCAAATACACCAATGATCAGAGGAAAAATTTCATTATTCTGCACGTTTTTATCTTCATCTCCATGTCATCAATGATGCTGTTTTTCACAAAGCGCCTGAGGCGCCAGTGGCTGGCCCTGAAAGATGCCAAAGACACGCAGGAGGCCGTAGTAGAGGCACGCACCTTCGAGCTTAAAGAAACAAATGCGCGTCTGGTAGAAGAGATAAATGAACGTAAGACAGCAGAGGAGGTAATCAGTGAGTCAGAGACAAAATTCCGCTCCCTGATTCAATCCGTCATGGACGGGATTATCTCCACAGATTCTCAGGGCATTATTGTCGCCTTTAACAGTGGGGCGGAGTCATTGTTCGGATGTGCTGCCGATGAGGTAATAAATAAACCTATTTCTATACTTATACCAGAACGCCTTGTCGGGGTATATGCAAGGGCGTTTAAAACATTTCAACTGCTTGGCGAGTCCTACATGGCCGGTAAACGGGTCGAGTTCGAGGGCGTCAGAAAGGATGGTACTGAGTTCTCTTTCGATATCTCACTATCTTCATGGAAGACAAAGACCGGGACTTTTTATACCGGCATCGCCAGAGACATCACCGCCCGCAAGAAAATGGAAGACCAGATTAATGCCTCACTCAGAGAAAAGGTAGTCCTGATCAGGGAGATTCACCATAGGGTAAAAAACAACATGCAAATCATTATCAGCCTTCTTAATATCCAGTCTGGGCTTATAAAAAACCCTGCTGATGCAGAGATATTTAATGAGACTAAAAATCGTATCCTTGCTATGTCCCTTGTCCACGAGAGGCTGCACCAGTCTGAAACCCTGGCAGATATAGATTTTGCCGACTATGTGGGAAAGCTTGCTATTGGGCTTTTTCGCTCCTACGGCGTGAATTCCTCACGTGTAAGACTTACAATAGATATCCCACCCCTTACAATCGGCGTGGACATGGCAATATCGTGCGGCCTTGTGTTAAACGAACTGCTGTCAAATTCCCTGAAGTATGCCTTTAAAGACGGCAGAAGCGGTGAGATTGGTATCGCCGTCTCCTGCCACGACGGCCGGTATGATATTGATATATGGGACGATGGTGTGGGTTTACCGGAATCTGTTGACCTCAGAGGCAACGAGACGCTTGGCCTTCAGCTTGTGGTCTCCATTGTGGAAAACCAGCTACGCGGCACTGTGAACTTAGACAGGGAAAAAGGTACAAGATTTAAAATTAATTTCTCAGAAGTTAAGCAAAAGCAAATGCTGCCGGGACTGAGAGAAGATACTTCTGATGACACATAAGGAGTTGTAGTACAGCAGCCAGGGAAAGATATTATTCAAACCTGAAGGCAAATATTCTTGACCTTATCAGCAGGAATCTTATGCGGACAATCCTACCGGCAAGCGCAGATATATCCTCAGTCCCCTTCCACGTTACCGGTCTCCACAGGGAATTTCCCCTTAGAGTGTCACAGTCATCTATGGAGAATCCTTTAAAGGGATGAATCTCAAACTTTGGTTTTAGTTCGATTATCTCAAGTCTTATCTCCCCGCCAGGGTATGAAAAGGAATTTAATAGCAACCGCTCACCTTCAAACACACACGGGTATGTGTAGAATTCCCCCCTGAGTGTTGCCTCAACCGCCATAAAGCCGTCTTCCCTGATAACCGCTGCGTGGATAGCAGGGCGCTCAGAGATGTATTCGTTATGGCTCCTGCGTGAAAAAAACACGGGAAACGCCCATTTCCCCTCCCCATATGGGACAATGCCGCAGCCTGCGTATGTAGTCACCTTCTCGTAGGATGAGTTTTCAGCGAGTATGGGCGCAGGTTTTGGCAGTGACCAGTGATGAGAGTCTCTGCTAACTGCAAGGTGCAGGGTCACGGTGTCTGTGTTTCTGTGATAGAGGGCAGGCAGCATGATATGTGCAGAGTCCGCCCCTGGCCAGCGGTTGTAGGCGTTTGTGTATATATCCAGCGAAGGCTCCCATGATGGGTCAGGTGTGAGTACCGGAGTTGGTGCAGGGAATTTTTTAAAAGTGTCCGATTCAGTCCTTCCAACAACACGCCTGCCGCCAAAGCCTGCTGCTGTCTGCGGCGTCCATTGGCGCACGTACATGACGTACTTTTTGATATTCTCGTCGTAGAGGGCCACGCTCTGTGTGTCGCTTGAGAACTTCCCTACCGGCATTGACATGGCCTTCCAGTGAATGCCGTCAGTGGAGTCTGCCCCGTAGAGCCAGTTCATAAGTCCGGTGTCTTTTTTTGCCGGCCCAAGATAGACCACCTTGTAGCGTGACGCAGGCGGCGCTGAAGGGTCAAAAAAGACTGTAGCGCCGTGGGCGCCGATGTCTCCGCCCTTTGCCTTAGGGCCCACCCCGTAGACTATATTGTTGCGGCGTGAGCCTTTGTATGTTAGCAGCCCTAAATCCGGGCGGTGCCAGTCCTTGAAATCGCGTGACTCTACGTAACAGATTTTATCGTTTTCCTGCCCGTCTTTGTCAAAATCGTACGTGACATACCAGAGGCGGTAGAGGCCGTCCTCATATCTCAGCGTACTGTATGCCCCGATAATCCCAAGCGGGTCATGTTCCACTATAGGACGGCTGAGAATCTCAGGCTGCCCAACAGTAAGAGAAACCCCGTAGGGGCTGAACCAGGGGCGTGTGCCGTATGTATCCTGGTAGTATTTCCAAAACGGCATCCCGTATCCTGCCTCAACGAATTGCCAATCTATGAAGACATGCTTGCGGCCTTTGAGAAACTTGATGGGTATGCGCTGGATTTCTGTGGAATTCACAATAGTTTTTCCGGTAAAAATATCTGTTGATATAAGCAGTTCATATGGTATACTATATAATAAAACAATGAACTTTTAAAAGTGCCCTAAAGTGCCCTAAATTGCTATGAGGAGTTCCTAAAGATGAGCCAGAAAGACTATGAATCGAACTTAGAGACGGCTATATCGTATCTTAAGATGCAAAATGGTACGGATGCCAGACTGTCGGTAAAAAAGGCGCTTTCACAGGTGCCCGAAGAGGAAAAGACAGAGGACAACAAGTCCTATCTGAAGATACTGGCATTGTGTGCCCGCTTTGCTATTGAAGAGGCTGACGTCTCGCGGGCAGGCTATTATATCAGACTAGGGCTTAAACTAAAGAGATTCCACGTGGATTTACTCTTTCTCGATATAATGCTCTCAAAGGTAACCCATCGCTATGGCGATATGCTGACAACAATCCTGAGCTACCTGATAGCGATAGACCTTCCGGACAGAGAATTGCATGCGTATGATTTTTTAAATTCAGAGGCGTTGAAAGAGGTCTATGACGTGTATCTGCCCCTTGCCTACTCAAACACGCAAAACCATGCACCAATAATGGAGATTATTCGGGACACCGCCGAAAGGTTAAAAAAGATAACAACCGGCGTATATGTCGATAAGGCATACGATATTATGCGCGCCATAGACCTAAAGTCCAACTAATGGCAAAAGTACTTATCCCTGTAGGAGAGAACGAACTAAAAGGGACAAACGGCAGGCTTCTATACATGGCACGTGCGATGGCGATGAAGGGGATTGCGGTTGATGTGCTTACCTACAGCCGCTCGGTATATGATTTTTCTGTCGAACTGAACAAGGGGATTACGGCAGTCAGGACTAATCTTATTTCCCCTAATCCAATACATATTGACCATATAGCCTCGCTTGTAAACACATTTATCAAGCTTACATATGATATGTACATCCCCGGTACTGACATGAAACTCTATAAGGTGACGGCCTTTGATGATTTCAGGGGTCATGTGGCCACATTTACATATCCCGGGATGGACATAACCTCATACGATGCTGTTATGCTGCCGATTCCTTCGACTGAGGTGCCGCCCCTTGCGGACTGCGATATATTCTACTCTACCATGTGTTTTTATGCGAAGGAACAGGGCGTCCCTGTCGTTGGCATCCAGATGTTTCCGGCCATTCAGACGCCGCCAATTTTCCTGCGGACGATTGATTACATCGTGATTAAATATGAATGGGAAAAGGATTATCTGAAGGAGTACGGCTTTGATTTATCAAAGGCATTCATTTTGGATTATGAGCAGGAGGCATATTATATAGATACGATAGAAGACAAGTACATGGACTCACTGCTCAATCCCAGCATCAATCTGCCGAAAGAGGAGCTTGTCATACTGCTTATAAACCATCCACGGCTCAGGTTTTGTGTCAAAGAGGCCCTTGAGGTAATAAACGAACTGACAATGCCGAAGACTGTATTCTTTATGAAGAGGAAATTTGTCATCAGGGAGCTTTCAGAGGACGATATAATAAACGATTTCTTTATGAATGATATAAAGAAGATAAAGGGCAGGTCATTTATCATGGAGCCGGACTCAAAGGGCGACCTGATAATGCTCTGTGATGTTCTCGTTTCGCCGGCCTATCTGACAACGCTGGGGTTTGCATCTGAGTACGGCAAGCTCTCAATCGTGTATAATCCAATATATGAAAAGAAGGATTTTCAGCGCGACGTAGCCTTTGTGAGCAATAAGGAATCGCTAAAGACAGCCCTCTCAGACTGCTATAAGAATAAACAAGCAAAGATGTCTTTTCCTGATATAGTGAAAGAGATAATACGTGCCCGAAAAAAAATATCTCAGGGAAGTGGTAACAGGAAATAACAAAATATGTGATTGACTAAAGTTTTATTATATTTAACCGATAAAGTGTTTAGTATGATGGAAGAAGATGCGATGATAGATGAAAAAGAAAAGGCTGCTCGGCTAAATAGGGAGTTAAATAAAGAGCTGAATAAGAAGATTAACAAATCAAGAGTAATAGGGTTGGCTGCGATATTAGCGGCAAAGACAACTAATAAAATAAAATATAACGGGAGGTATCCGTGGCTTTCGTAATTAACACAAATATTATGTCGATAAATGCGCAGAGAAATCTTATGATGACTCAACAGCCCTTGAACCAGGCGATGCAGAGGTTGTCATCCGGCCTTAGAATAAACAGTGCAGCGGACGACGCGGCTGGCCTTGCCATTGCTACAAGAATGGATTCGCAGACAAGGGGTCTTAATGTTGCGATAAGAGACGCAAACGATGGTTTGTCTATGGTGCAGACGGCTGAGGGTTCATTGGGGCAGATCACCAGTGACTTACAGAGAATGAGAGAACTCTCTGTTCAGGCGATGAGTGGGCAGTATGGCGCAAGCGACATAGGGTCTATGCAGATGGAAGTAAACGCCCTTATTGAGGACATTGGACGAATCGCCGAACAGACGACTTTCAACAACAAGCAGCTCCTCTCCGGCACATTCAAATCAAGTCTGGCAGTAAGTTATAATGCTACAGACTCGCAGATAAGCGTCAACCTTGCTTCTGCAAACACAGACGCTTTAGGCGGAAATATATTTACGTCAACCGGCAAAAACGGAGACTTCCTTCATCTTATGGACATGCACACGGCCTCGTCAAGCGGGGTTCAGGGCGTTGGAGATGGCACCTGGATATCTGGAGCAGGGGCACCTTATGCGTATAGCTATACATCAAAATCAGCAATTACATATAGTGGGCGGGCGTCGCTGCTGATCAATGACTCTACCACCGCTACAGGCTTTGCTTCACGTGCCTCAAACGCCATAGCGATAATAGACGGGGCGTTGGCAAAGGTTACAAACGAGAGGGCTGGAATGGGTGCGAAGGCCAACCAGCTTAACGCCGTAATAAACAACCTCGCCAACGTAGTGGAGACTACGATGGCCGCTCATTCAAGAATTATGGACGCTGACTTCGCGGCAGAAACGGCAAACATGACAAAGTCCATGATATTACAGCAGTCTGGTATCTCAGTGCTGTCGCAGGCAAACACCACGCCTCAAAACGCGCTTGCACTGTTAAAATAAAGGAAGCATTAAAGTTTATCGTGTAACGTCCGATAAGTATATAAGGTTCGGATGGAGTAAGTGACCGGAGAGCCTGAGAGAGAGGGGTAAGCACCCCATGAAGGGGTGGTTTACCACAGCAGGAAGGCAGTTGGAGCAGGTAGTACGAGTGAAAAATAGCGGGAAGCTATTTTAGACTAAAATGAGTAATATTACATGGAGGTAGAAGACATGGCAATGGTAATCAACACAAACATGCAGTCAATCAACGCGCAGAGGAATCTTATGATGACTCAGGGTCCTTTGCAGCAGGCTATGGAGAGGTTATCCTCAGGGCTGAGAATTAATTCAGCGGCAGACGATGCGGCAGGTTTGGCAATAGCGACAAGAATGACTTCTCAGACAAGGGGTCTGAATGTTGCTATAAGGAACGCTAACGATGGTTTGTCGATGGTTCAGACGGCTGAAGGCTCGTTGAGCCAGATGACAGCTGACTTACAGAGAATGAGAGAACTAACGGTGCAGGCTACCAGCGGGCAGTACGGCGCTAGCGATATAGGGGCTATGCAGATGGAAGTAAACTCACTTGTTGAGGACATAGGTCGAATCTCCATTCAGACGACATTCAACAACAAGAATCTCCTGGACGGCACATTCAGTGCTGCTCTTGCAGTCAGTTATAATGCCAGTGACTCACAGATCACCGTCTCAATAGGTTCAATGAACACGGATGTCCTGGGCGGGAATATCTTTACGGCTGCCGGCAAAAATGGAGCGCTCCTTAATCTAAAGGATATTCACACGGCAACAACTGTTGGGGTGCAGGGCGTAGGAGACGGTTCATGGCAGACTGGAGCAGGTGCGCCTTACGCTTATAGCTATACTTCAAAATCACAAATTACATATACTGGAATGGCCTCATTACTGGTAAATGACTCAACTACATCTTCTGGTTATGCATCGCGTGCCTCAAACGCTATAGCAATTATAGACGGGGCATTGGCCACCGTTACAAGTGCAAGGTCTTCAATGGGCGCAAAGGCGAACGCGTTTAACGCCGCTGTTGTAAATCTTTCAAACGTAGTAGAGACGACGACAGCTGCTAACTCAAGGATTATGGACGCCGACTTTGCGGCAGAGACAGCGAACCTGACAAGGTCTATGATTTTACAGCAGTCAGGTATATCGGTATTGTCTCAGGCAAACACTCAACCACAAAATGTGCTTGCATTGCTGAAATAATTAAATAAGATAATAAGGGGGAGGCTGTCTGCCTCCCCATATACTTGTTTAATAAAGGTTGTCAGCAAGGAGAGAGTAGAGTGTTTGAAAGGAGGAAATGAAATATGGATATGAATGCTGTGAGTACATACGCAGGCAGTGTAGCGTTGGCATCAGTTGCTGGAAAGCAGCCTGACAATACTCAATATGACAACAACGGGGGGGCGCAGCCAGAGACAACAGCTCAAGCCAGTGCCATGTCTCAGCAACAATCTGTAGACCCAAGGCAGGAGACTGCCGGTAACAAGGGTGATACTAAGACCGCGGAGACGCAATCAGCAGATGGAAAGGCATTTTTTGCCGTTGACGATGACAAAAACGTGGTAATAAAGGTAACCGATTCTGCCGGTAAGGTAGTTCGGCAGATACCTGCTGAAGATTATTTAAAGATGGTGAAGGTTCTTGACGAAAATGCAAAGAGCCTTTTACAATCAAATATAGGGAATAACCTGTACCACAAGGAGGCCTGATATGGCTGATACAACGACTACGTCCGCAGCAGCTTCGCCGTCATCAACCAGCACGGCGCCTGTAACGCTTTCAACGGGACCTTATTCGGGGCTGAATACCGATAGTATAATAAATGCGATTATGGCGGTAGACCAGCAGCCCTATAACAACCTCGTAAAGAAGGCAGCCAGTTACAGCAATGAAATAAGCGCCTTTGGTCAGATTTCATCAAGCCTTGCAGCGCTTAAGACGGCTGTTGCCGGACTTACGTCAACAAATATCAGCACACTTACAGCCACATCTTCAAACCAAAATGTCCTGACAGCCACAGCCTCTACCAAGGCTTCGCCTGGAAGCTATGAAATAAAGGTAAACCAGTTGGCACAGGAGGAGAAGGTTATTTCGCATGCATACGCAACCGATACCAGCGTAACGTTCAAAACTGGGACATTAACCGTTGGTAACGGCGGTCATACCACAGATATAACTATTGATCGTAGTAACAACACCCTCACTGGCATAAGAGATGCGATAAACAAGAGCGCCACCGATGTTAGTGCGTCGTTAATTAACGATGGCACAGGCTATAGGCTTATCATAAGCACTAAAAACGGTGGCGCAATAAATGGGCTGCAAGTAACCGGCTCAAGTGACGGCCCGGTAGGGGAGGAGTTAAGCGATCTTAGTTATGTCGGCTCTGACACCAGCACAATGACGCTCCTTCAGACAGGCTCAGACGCATCGTTTACCGTTGACGGCCTTACAATTACAAGCCATTCAAACACTGTAGCAAATGTTCTTAAAGGTGTAACTCTGAATTTACAGAGTGCTACTTCCCCTACACGTGTAATGTTGAACATTGGGCAGAATTCACCCTCAAGCTCCACCGGCATGACCGCCTTTGTCAAGGCATACAATGATGTATTAACCCAATTGGATAAAGTGTCGGCAAAAGGAGAAGCCCTAAACACCAATTCAACAGTAACCATAATTAGAAACGCCTTAAGAACAATGACAACGAAATATTTTAATAACGCTACTTCCATGCTTGCCCAGTATGGGGTAAACCATCTGAAAGATGGTACACTGCAACTCGATACCGCAGCAATGGACAAGGCCCTAAGCTATAACCGGACTGGATTTAACAAACTCCTTGATGCCTTTTCCTATCAGTTCAACAGCACCTCAGCATATGGGATGCTTGGGAGTCTTATTAGCAATACGATAGCTAATGTTACGGGTAATCTGAAAACAAATATCTCACGTATTCAAGTGCAAGAGGCAGACATGCAGCGGCAGCTTGACCAAAAGAAGGCTGCATACCAGAGAAAGTTTGCCCGCCTTGAAGCTACTATTGCACAGTTACAGACTCAAGGCTCCAGCATACGTTCGACTTCAAGCGGCAGTACCACCGGTACGACTACAAATTTAACGACATAACCATAACAGGAGGGTAGTAGTGACAAACCCGGCATACGCAAAAAATGCTTATATAAGCACAGATATAAATAATTTGTCTCCGCTTGACCTCGTGATAAAGCTCTACGACGGGGCTATAGGGTTTTTGTCGAAGGCAGTTTTTAGCATAGAGAAAAAGAACAGACCGATGAAAATCCAATATCTCAACAAAACCAGGGCTATAGTAGAAGAACTGATGAGTTCACTTGATATGGAGGTAGGCGGCGAGGTCGCTGTTAATTTGCAGGACCTCTATACATATATGCTCCTTGAGCTTACAAGGATAAACTCTACCGATTCAGTCGATAAGATATATCACATACAGGAGCTCCTGCGGACGCTTAAAAGCGCGTGGGTTGAGGTCAAGGCAATCGTGCCGCAATCCCCGGCTACGCTGCGCCAACATGCAAGTATTCACTAAATTGGAAAAGCGAGAGACCGCTATTCAGGGCAAACGCACTATATGCGTTTTGTTATTATTTTAGAGTCAGGCTAATGCATAATATAGCATTCAATTGTACTAAATCTGTCATTCCTGCGAAAGCAGGAATCCAGTTCTTATGCCAAAATGCGGTCAAAACGTGTTTTTCAGCGTTTTACTCTCTCATGTCGTCTTTAGATGGGCACAAAGATGATGCTGTCATTTTTCATTCTTAAAAGACTGGATTCCAGCTTTCGCTGGAATGACAGACAAAAAATAGGAATGACAGACAAAAAAATACGGCAAAAAAGTACATAAAAAATACATAGTGCGTTTGCCCTGCATTAGTTACTTTTGTGTAGAGCCATATTAAATAGACTTTACTATCTCGGCGGCAATATCTATAAGCGGCGCGATTTTGTCTGCAATCCCCGCGTCCACTACGGCCTTTGGCATTCCATACACCACGCATGTGAACTCGTTCTGGGCTAATGTCCTGCCGCCCGAGTCATGTATTGCCTTCATCCCCTGAAGGCCGTCGTTGCCCATGCCAGTGAGGATCACACCAAGACACGCCCCAGGGTTTACCTCTGCAACAGATAACATCATCACATCCACCGAGGGTTTGTATATATATCCAGCTTTATCTGTTATGTTTACTATCCTGTCGGCTCCCTTTTTTACCAGGCTCATGTGTCCGGTGCCGGGGGCTATATATACTATGCCGCTTTCTATCTTCTCGCCTTGTTTGGCCTCTTTTACCTGCAGTTGGCTCAATTGATTCAGACGCTCCGCAAACGGGCCGGTAAATGTCGCCGGCATATGCTGTGAGATAACAACTGGCAAAGGGAAATTCTTTGGCAGCAAGGGTATCACCGTCTGAAGCGCCTTCGGGCCGCCGGTTGATGTCCCTATCGCAACAATCTCAATCTTCTTTGACGACATATTTTTCGCTATATTTTTAACTGGCCTTGCCTGATTCACAGCCGCTTGAGGTGTCTGTATCTGTTGAATTGAGGATATGACCTGGCTGTCTGTCATGTTTGGCAGTTTCTTTTTTTTGCCTCCAATTTGTTTTAACTTGTCCGTGAGTATCTGCTTTATGTTCATTATGTTTATAGAAAGATCAGAGAGATTCTTTGGAATAAAATCCACAGCGCCAAGCTCTAATGCCTTAAGTGTCGTATTTGCCCCCTCTACAGTTAACGAACTTATCATTATTACCGCAACAGGGCTCTTTTTCATTATCTGTTCAAGCGCTTCCAGTCCGTTCATTCGCGGCATGTTTATATCCATCGTTACGATGTCCGGCTTCAGTGTTAAAACCTTCTCTATTGCCTCTACGCCGTCGCAGGCAACGCCGACTACCTGTAGTTCATTGTCGGAGGCAACCATGCTCTTAATGGCATTTCTCATAAATGCCGAATCGTCAACTATCAGTACCTTTATCTTATCCATAAGGTTAATTATGCAGGTCCCCTACGAACATCACAGCCGGGTCAAGGATTAATACTACCTTGCCGTCTCCTGTTATTGTCGCTCCGGCTATGCCTTCAGAGCTGCTTGAGAAACCTTCTATCGATTTTATCACGACCTCTTCCTGTCCAAATAGTTTATCGACCATCATGCCGAATTTCTTCTCTCCTATCACAATCACTACAAGGTACATCTTATTACCGCCGTTTGCCGATGCCGTTGGGATAAAGAACTTGTTCGCCAGTCTGTGTACCGGCACTATCTCATTTCTCAGGATTACCGTCTCCTGACCCCTTATTGTCTTTATGTTGGACTGGTCTATTCGCACAGTTTCAACAACTGATGCAAGCGGCACTGCATACACCTCGGTGCCGACACCAACCATCAGCGCCTGTATTATTGCAAGTGTCAGGGGCAGCCGCAGAAGGAACTTCGACCCTTTTCCCTTTTCTGTCTCAATTGTAATAGTGCCGTTTAATTTTGAGATATTTGTCTTGACGACATCCATTCCTACACCGCGCCCCGACACGTCCGAGACAACCTTCGCTGTGGAGAATCCAGGCAGAAATATATAGTCGAGGATTTCCTTTGTCGATAACCTCTCAAGTTCATCAGGTGTTCCCAAACCCTTTTCCACAATTTTTCCCTTGAGCATCTCCACATCTATTCCCTTGCCGTCGTCCTCTATCGAGAGTACTATGTTATTACCCTCCTGATAGGCCGACAATAGCACCGTGCCACCCCTTGGTTTGCCTTCTGCCTCTCTTACTTCAGGCATTTCTATACCGTGGTCTACGGAATTTCTGACTAAGTGAACCAGCGGGTCTCCAATCTCCTCAATTATTGATTTGTCAAGTTCTGTCTCCTCGCCGGATAGATTCAGCTCTACATCTTTTTTCAAAGACCGGGCCAGGTCTCTTACCATGCGCGGGAATTTATTAAACACCTTTCTGACCGGCTGCATTCTTGTCTTCATCACCGCTAGCTGAAGGTCTGTTGTAATCAGATTGATAAATGCCGTCAACTCGGCAAGCGGGGCCACGTCTGCATTGTCCGTATACTTTAGTTCAAGATTAGAGACGACTTTCATCAGTCTGTTTCTTGCAAGCACAAGTTCTCCGACCAGATTCAACACATTGTCCAGTCTTTCGACATCCACCCTGATTGTCTGCTCTAACTGTGGTGGTTTCTCTTTTTCAGCCTGCGGTTGTTTTGTCAGCGCCTTTTTAACTTCCTCTTTTGAGACCTTGTCCGTTGCTGTTAATATATCGCCAACCTTTGGGACTTCGCCCACGTCAACGGAGTCTTTAATCAGTGTCTGAATTTTCAGGGCGTCATCGACTTCGTCAGTTGTGACTGCCCCATTTTCAACAAGGATTTCACCTACCGGCTTGAGCATCTGGTTGCTTTGCGCCTCCATTAGTGCATCAAGCTCTTCAATTGTGTGACCGCTGCTGGCTGCTTCTGCGTCATTTGACGCTGGTTCCTCTGCTGGCATTGCTGGCACTACCTGTTCCGGGGGTGCTTGAAGTGTCGGTGGGGGTTCTGCCGCTGCCGGTGCCCCTGCCTGTTCATATACACCCTGAAGCATTGCAAGTATATCAGTAAGGTCCTCTTCTATTCCGTCTTTTGCCTTTATATGCTCAAGCAGCACCTTTACCATGTCTATTGACCCCAGTATAACGTCCATTACGGCAGGGGTTAATGGTATATCGCCGTCTTTTATTTTTTTCAATACGCTTTCGGTTATATGGGTCAGTTGTACCATTTGGTTAAAGCCTAAAAATCCCGAAGCGCCCTTTATTGTATGCACGGAGCGAAATATGCCGTTTACCAGGTCTTGATTGTCCTTGTCGTTTTCCAACTCCACAAACTTCTGGCTAAGGTCTTCGACAATTTCTGTTGTCTCAATCAAAAAGTCGTTTATTATTTCATCCATTTCATCGGACATAATTCCCTCCCTATCTCCATAAATTGTATGCAGTCATTTTTTATCTCTCTCTAAAATCCGAACTCTGCCAGCATGGCGTCCACGTCTTCCTGGGCAGCAAACACCGTCTCATCAGCCTGCGGCGCTGCTGCGGGTTTGGCAGGGGTTTCGCTCTTCACTCCGAACATTAATATGAGCTTTACCAGTTGACCCTCAAGCTCTCTGACAAGCGTTATGACCTTTCTCAGTATCTGCCCCGTAATGTCCTGAAACTCCTGGGCCAGCATGATCTCCAAAAAGTCCTCACTTATCTCGTTTAAGTCGAGTTTCATGAAGTCAAACGTGCCCTTCCCAGCCCCAGGTACAGACATCTCGAACTGCTCATCCAACATTTCGAGTTTCTCATGCATGGCAGATATTTTAGCCTGATTTTTCTCCGCTATAGCTATAGTCTTTGACGCGGCGTCCTCTGTTTTCGATATAACCCACTCGAGTTTGTCCTGCGCGTCTGGGGAGCCTTCCTCACCTGTAACACCCAGACCAAGGTCCAGTAACCTCTTAAACTCACCTAGTGAGTCGTGAAGATTGCGCGTCATTCTGCCAATCTTCGAGAACATCTCCTTGTTTCCAAAGCGTGACAGCTCATCAATTGCCTTCTCTGCCTCTTCGACATCAGCCGAGGCGAATGCCCCTAACAGCCTTTGAACGTCGGCCATTATCTTTTCAACTGCGCTGTTGTCGATACCTTTAGTCGCTGCGGTCTTCACGAACGACTCCCTTACCTCTTTTACAAAGAACTCCCCTCCGATTGTCATCACCCTTTTTGTGACTATCGTGGTGCCGTCTAAGGTCTCCTCGCTGCTTACTATATCGTCTTCCAGCAAGGAGCTGTCCTCGAGGGCCAGCAGTTTCGGGAAGTCCAGCAGGATTACCATCTTTCCGTTGTTCATCTTGGCGATGCCGCTTACGCAACTGTTTTCCGTTCCGCTTACATAGGGTATATCTGTCTTAACCATATCCCTTTCTATATTCATTACGCCTGTTATAGCGCCTACCTTCATCCCAAAGGTTATCTTGCCAAGATTCACGACTATTACGTTGCCCGTATTTGGCGCGTCTTCATAGCTAAGGCCCAGCCTATCCCTGAGATTAATCACAGAGATGGTCTTCCCTCTCAGGTTTAATATCCCTGATACGTTAACCGGCGTCTGCGGCAGCCTGGTGACTTGCGAGGGTTTCATTATCTCCTGCACCCTTACTATCGGGATTACGTATTCTTCCTTGCCTAGGTTGAACCCTATATACTGGCCCATCTCTCGCCTCCGTCTACGGGCTATTTACTGAATATCTTGTCCAGCTTTTGCTTTAGTACGTCCGAGGTGAAGGGTTTCATTACATAGTTGTTTACGCCTGCCTTGATTGCCTCAACTACCTGCTCCTTCTCCGCCTCTGCCGTTACCATAAGCACTGGCATTGCCTTTAAGTTCGGGTCTGAGCGCACCATTTTTAACAGCTCAAGCCCCGTGCAGTTAGGCATATTCCAATCGGTTATAAGGAAGTCGAACTTTCCGGTTTGCAGTTTTTTAAATGCCTGCTCTCCATCTTCTGCCTCTTCTACTTCGTTCATTCCGAGCTGCTTGAGAATGTTTTTTATTATCCTTCTCATCGTTGCAAAATCGTCCACTACCAGTATCCTCATTGCAGTGTTGTACGCCATACTATTTGCCCTCCTGTTGTTTTTTAATGAGTAACATTTGTTTTATCATCGTGTCAACCGACTCAGATGACACGGGTTTGACCATATATGCGTTTATGCCTGCGTCTGCGGCTTTTTTCTTTTCTTCGTCATCGTTTTCAGTAGATAACATCAATATCGGTATCGACTGAAACGACGGGTCGTTTTTCAGTGTCTTTGTCAACTCTATCCCGTCCATATATGGCATGTTCAGGTCTGTCATGATTATGTCAACCTCGTTCGACGCCAGTTTTTCTATTGCATCGACGCCGTTTTCTGCAAACACCGGTTCGTGGCCCTTTCCCTTCAGATACAGACCCAGTATCTTTCTGGTCGTCTTGTCGTCGTCTACTACCATGATTTTCATAATTCCCCCAGTGCGCCTGCTCCACTTCTTAATTGGTCATATAATCAGGCCTTTTGATACACCACAGTTTTGTCAATAACTGCTGGCCTTAATAACCTCGTTATATCGTGAAGACTCTCTGCCATTCCTATAAACAGGCAGCCGCCAGGTCTCAGTGCCTCATAGAGATTCTCTATCACCTTTATCTTCGCCTTCTTATCAAAGTATATTAGCACGTTTCTGCAAAATATAGCGTCAATATCTCTTATGGTCTTTATTCTTTTTTCATCCAATAGATTTATCTGTGAGAATTTCACCCGTGATCTGATAGTTGGACTTAGCACATGGTTAGAGGTGCCGTTGCGTGTAAAATATTTCTTTAAATAGATATCCGGCACATTTCTCATTGCATACTGCCCGTATGTGGCAGCCTGTGCCTTTTGCAGCACGGAGTCACTTATGTCCGAGGCCAGTATCTCAAACTTAACACTGCTTGTCTGTAGGTTTTCCATCAACATCATTGCCAGCGTGTATGGCTCTTCGCCGGTGGAGCTGGCCGCGCACCATACCTTTAAGGCCGGTGGTTTTCTTTTGGCGATTAACTTCGGCGCCTCACACTTTACAAATACCTCAAGCTGTTTTATCTCTCTGAAGAAAAATGTCTCATTCGTCGTTATCTTATCAAACAGTACCTTCATCTCTTCTTTGTCGTTGCTCAGTTTCAACAGATATAAATAGTCGTCGTAGCTGGTCAGATTTTTCTCCTCAAGCCTTTTGCCCAGCCTGTTTTCAATAAAATATTTTTTTGAGTCAGGGATAAATATCCCGCTCTTTTCATATATGAAATCCCTGAATTTCTTAAATGTCTCATCCTTTAGTACCGTCATAAGCTATGAATAGTCTCCTCTATCCTTGCCCTTATAGTTTCGTCGGCATGACTGCGCAATTCGGTTATCATATCATGTGACTTCATGCCTTTAAGCTCTGCTATTGCGTCTATTGTTACCATAACTACGAGTATCTCCTCGTCTTTGAGCATTGTGTATAATTGGTCAATGTACTTATCTCCACCCAGCGCTGCCACTGCCTTTATTGTGTGGATTCTCACCCATATGTCCATGTCGTGTAATGCTTGCAGCATTGCCTCAGAGAGCTCGCCCCTTTGTGCAAGCCCCAGTATGGCTGTCTTTCTTACCTCAGGATTGGGGTCGCCTAGGGCTGCCTCCATTCTTGCCGTCACCATATTGGAAATGTCCTCATCAGGGTGTTGCGATGAGAGCCTTTTCATGGCCGCAATTCTCAGCTCTTCGTCTTCGTTTAGCGCTATCTTTAATAAAATCTCTTTGTCTGATGTGTATCTGACTATATATCTCTTGAGCTTTTTGGGATAAAAGTCCAGGCCATTTAAGAACTTGCTTGAGTCCATCCCTATGAGGGCCTTTACTGACTCATCAACTACATCTTCGCATTTTTCACGGTCAAGAAGCTCTAATAATGGGTAAAAGGCCTTCTTATTTCCAAGTTTTCTCAGTGCATAGACCACCTGTTTTTTCACATGGCAGTCATCATCCTTCAGGGCTTCTATGAGCGGGTCAACAGCGCCCTCATCCGCTATTTCCACCAGCGCCTTTGCCGCCCCCCGCCTGATATCCCTGTATGAGCCGCGAAGCAGTTCTATGAGCCGTGCTGCAGCCTCTCTGCAGTGGAGTGTTCCAAGCAGCTCGACCAGCAATGCCTCACCGCGGCTTTTTAACCGCCCCTCACCCAATATTTTTAACAGCTCGTCACAGTCGGCTATCTCCGTTACAACTGCCTTAATTTTTTCATAATACTCTGCGTCATCCATGTTGGACGTATCTATAGAGCCAGCGGCGTCAAGCAGCCCTTCAACTGCCCTTTTCTCGCGCACCATTCTAAGGCCCTCAACAGCCGTCATTTTTTCTTCCCAATCGCCGCTTTTGAATAACTCCATGAGTTGCGGCCCCAAATATTCCATATCCGGGTCTATCCCTAAAGTAATGAGGCTCTTTAAGGCCGCTTTTTTGACCATGTCTGAATTGTCACTGTCCTTGCTGCGATGTAATGTGTCTTGCAGACATCCGATTAATACATTTTTCGAGTCTTCTGAGTGTATCTTCCCTAGTGTCTCTAATGCAGAGAACTGAAGCACACTTGTGCCGATTTTGCATACATTGTCAATTGCTGCCACTGCCCCCGCGCTGCCAATCTCCCCTAGTGCTTCGAGGGCGGAAAACGCCACCCATTCCTCGTCTTTTAGTGCCTCCTCAATGTGTGCTATAGCGCCTTCGGCCTTCAACAAGCCAAGTGTGCGGCACGCGGCTGCCCTGACGTTTGGGTTTGAGTCTTTTAGTGCGGGCAGGATTTTATCTGTCTCTGCACCAACGGCTATATCGCCAAGCAGGTCAAGGGCGAATTTCCTGATATCGTCGTCCTTGTCATATAATAAATCATAAAGCAGGGGGACTGTGCTTGCGCCAAGGTCCTTCAGGATTAAAAGCGCCACGTTTCTCTGTACTGCGCCCTTTCTCAGCACCGGCAGCAGCATATATGAGGCTGCCTCCCCACCAATTGCTAAGATTGACTGCATGGCGGCATCAATAACGGCTGAATTTTCGTCTGACAAGAGCTTAATCAGTGGATACAGCGCCCTTTCGTCTGTCTCGCCAAGGGCGGTCGCGGCTTGCCGCCGTCGTGATACATCGGGGTGCGATATATCTTTTATTAATTTATCGTATTTTTTTGTCCGTGCCATATTCTTTATTATCGTCGGCTTTTATATCAAGCCTCTATTATACTATTTTTCCCATTAATAATGAAATGCCTGTTGTCATATTGTCCAACTTATATCCCAACTTATATTCCAATTCCGGCCTTCAACTTTCCCTTTAATCTCAGTATAGCCTGGCTGTGAAGCTGGCACACTCGGCCCTCAGACAGGCTTAACACCTTGCCTATTTCCTTCATCGTAAGTTCGTCCCAGTAGTACAGTGAAAGCACCATTTTCTCCTTCTTGGGAAGCGCTGCTATCAGGGCGGCAAGCAGCTCCTTTTGAGAGGCGTCAACGAGTTGTCTCAGCGGGTCTCGTGTTGTGTCGTCAGGGATATTGTCCATTAAGTTCATATCACCAGCGTTGTCCGCACCTGAGCCGAAATCCTCAAACCTGAGCGTGATAACAGAGTCGGCGTCTTTGAGTATCTTGAAGTAATCGTCAAGGGATATGTTCAGGCTCTTGGCCACCTCTTCACCGTCAGGTGGTCTGCACAGTTCCTTTTCAAGCTTTACGCAGGCGTCCTTCAGTTCGTTGACCTTCTCTTTCAGCGACCTTGAGGATGTGTCAAATGCCCTGATTTCATCCAGCATAGCGCCCTTGATTCTGAACTCGGCATAGGTCTTTAGTTTTGCCCTCGTCTGGTCATAGTTGTCCAGTGAGTCCAGAAGCCCGATAACCCCAACGCTTATTAAATCGTCTGAGGTTAACTGCGGGGGCAGCCTGTGTGACAGCCTGAATGCCGTATATTTTATGAAAGGAAGGAAGTCTTTTATTACCTCTTCCTTCTTTTCGTCTGATATTTCAGATTTATACTTCTTTGTTTCCACTTTTGCTTATCCCTCGGATGATGATGTAGAAAGCAGGTTGCTGAAGAAAAACTGTATAGTGCCCTTAACGACAGGCTCCGTTCGGCTGAGTATTGTGACAGCCAAATCCATTATTTTCTTTGTGGCATTAGAGTTTGGGTAGGCATCTATAAATGCCCGCTGATTCCTTACGGACATGCGAACTGCCTCGTCAAACGGTATAAATCCGACGTAGTTTAATGATATGTTGAGAAACTTGTCTGCCGCTGTTGAGAGCCTTTTAAATACCTCCTTTGCCTCTGAAGCACTTTTTACGGAATTTACCAGCACACTGAATGCCTTCTCCTGATACCTTGTATAGAGTACTTTTATGAGGGCATAGGCGTCGGTCATTGCCGTTGGCTCAGGCGATGTGACGATGATTATCTCCTGGGCGGCTATGCAGAAAAAGGCCACATTATCAGATATGCCTGCCGCCGTATCTATCAACAGAACGTCTATGTCTTCATCAAAGGACTCAAACTCCTCAAGGAGACGCAGCCTCTGGAACTCATCCAGTACTGTCAGCTCCTGCACGCCGGATGTGGCAGGCAGGATCATTATCCCGTGCGGGCCTGTTACGATTATATCCTTGAGCGGCATCTCCCCGCTGATCACGTTTTGTATGTTGTACTCCGGCGCCAACTGCAGCAGCACATCTATGTTACTAAGCCCCAGGTCAGCGTCAAGAATCAACACATTTTTACCCATCTTTTTCATAGCTATGGCCAGGTTTGCAACCACATTGGTCTTGCCGACCCCGCCCTTGCCGCTGGCCACGGCTATGGTCATTATATGCTTCTTCTTTGCGCGCCCGTCATTTAACATCTATAACACTCCTTCTTTAAGATAAGGCCGGCCATACCCTCTACTGCTGTGAAGTCTATGTCATCAGGGACTTTTTGCCCCGTCGTTACGTATGCCACCGGTTTGCTGTACATCATCAGGAGGTTATAGAGCGCGCCGTATCTTACTGCCTCGTCAACCTTTGTAAAGCCAATGTAGTTAACCGGCACGGTTCTGTAGTACCTGTATGCCTCGGACATGAATTCGCCGTCGCTGTTGGCGCTCATCAACAGGTGTGTTTCCAGTGGTACCTCTGTTTCGCATATCTCGTTGATGCTGTCGAGGTAGTCGTTGTCTTTTGGGTTTCTGCCTGTTGTGTCAATGTAAATAATGTCTTTCGTCTCGGCGAATCTCAACAGCGACGTCTTCAGCTCAGTCGGTGTGGATACGACGGCAAGCGGTATGCCCAGTATTCTTGCATATATGCGTACCTGCTCCACTGCCCCTATTCTGTATGTGTCATAGTTAATAATGGCCGTCTTTTTGCCCTCTTTTATAGAATGAGCGGCCAGCTTTGCCACAGTCGTTGTCTTTCCAACGCCGGTAGGGCCTATTAACATTACCGCCTTCATATCGGTCTCAGCCTTCTTTACCTTTATGTGAGATGATATGATGGGCAGTAAGTCCTGAACCTCTTTTGCCTTTTCACATAACAGAATGGCGTACTCGTCCTGAATTGAGCGTTCCCTCAGATAACTAAGTATGGCCTTTTTCTTTGGCGGCATGGACATCTCAAAGCCCATGTTTTTCATATCCTCGATGGTCTCTCTGAGCTGCTCTATCTCTGATGATATGTTTAAAGCCATACTGCTTATAACGCTGGTAATGTTGTGCGTGGTGTCTGTCTCCTGCGCCTGCGATGCTGTTTTTGCGGCAGACGGTGAATTCGCTGCTGCCGGTTTTTTAACGATTTCAACAGGGAGTTCCTGTGCCGCTTGTTTAAACAGGCCCCCACCGGTTGAGACCTTTTGTTTCGGCTGGAAAATAGATTTAAGCGATACGGTGTCTTTGGCCTCTTCTGCTTTTCCGGCTGTGGTGTTAAACATCCTTATGTTGTTTTGGAGCTTCTCAGTGGACTTGTTGTTTGGCCTAGACTTTTGCATGTCGTAGTCAACGGCGGCTGTAACTTCAACTCCGCAGTCACCTTCCTCAGTGGACAGGATAATTGCGTCGTCACTCAGTTCTTTTTTTACCAATACCAGTGCTTCTGCGAAACTTTTTGCCTGAAACTTTTTAATCTTCATATCTCACTACCCCCAGTGTAAAGAGTTTACCGGCAGCTGAAATCTCGGCGTTTGACAGCACGATGACTGACGGCAGGAATTTCTCCATTAATTTTTTAATATGCCTTCTAACCTGAGCGCTGGTTAAGACTATCGGCTGTACCCCTCTGTAGCTCTCACTTTCTATCAATGTCTCCAATCCCTTGACCATTTTACTGACGATGTTAGGGCTTATGGCATCGCCGGTTTGGAGGCTTCGCAGCAGCATGTTTTCGTACTTTTGGTCGAGTGTAAACACCGGTATTGAGCCGTCTGGCGCGGCATACTGCTTTGTTATATGCCTGCTCAGGGCTTGTCTGGCGAACTCTGTCAGCACTTCAGGGTCTTTCATCTGCGGGCCGTAGTCTAAAATTGTCTCAAGTATGGCCATAACGTCGTTAATCGGCACACGTTCTCTAAGCAGACTTTGCATTACACGCTGTACGTTGCCAAGCGTGGTAATAGACATAAGCTCTTCCACTATCTTCGGATAGCTCTTTGACACACTGTCAAGGATGTTTTGTACCTCGCTTCTTGAGAGCAGCTCCCAGCAGTGCTTTCTTATCAGCTCTGTCAAATGCGTGGCTATGACCGTTGCATTGTCAACGACCATATAGCCTGAAAGCTGTGCCTCTTCTACCCTTGAGGGCTCTACCCATAGGGCAGGCAGACCGAAGGCAGGCTCCTTTGCCGGTATACCTTCAATGGGCTGCGTATCCTCAGAGGCAACGGCAAGATAATTGCCCATCATTATTTCATATTTTGCCACCTCGATACCCTTTAATGAGAAGCTGTACTCATGCGGGCGAAGCTGCAGGTTGTCTCTGATATGCACAGGGGGTATGACAAAGCCAATCTCTCTGGCAAGCTGCCTTCTCATGGACTTAATCTTGCTGAGCAGCTCTCCCTTTTGCTCTTCTACGATGGGGATAAGCCCGTAGCCGATTTCAAGCGTAAGAGGGTCTAACTCTGTAAAGGCCTCTATCTTTGGCTCCTCTGGCGGTGCCTCTGGCAGCAGTTGTTCAGCGGCCTCCTTTTTCCCAGCCGCTGTAATCACATAAGCAAGACCGGCTGCGCCCGCCGCGATTAACAGAAACGGCAGGTGCGGCAGCCCCGGCACTATGGCAAAAGCAAAGAGTATGCCCGATGTCGTATAGAGCGCCTTTGGATTTACTATTACCTGTTCGGATATGTCCTTTCCTAAGTCAGACTCCTTACCCGCGCGGCTGACCACAAGACCGGCAGCAGTGGAAATCAACAGCGCCGGAACCTGTGACACCAGGCCGTCACCAACCGACAGCACTGTGTATGTCTTAAGGGCGTCAACAATCGGTATACCCTTTTGCAGTACCCCTATGATTATACCGCCAAATATATTTATTGCCGTTATGATAAGCGCTGCTATGGCGTCGCCTCGGACGAATTTGCTAGCGCCGTCCATAGCGCCGTAGAAGTCTGCCTCCTGGGCTATAGATTCACGGCGTTTTCTTGCCCCTTTTTCGTCTATCAGACCGGCGTTGAGGTCGGCGTCTATGGCCATCTGCTTGCCGGGCATGGCGTCCAGTGTAAACCTTGCCGCAACTTCTGCGATTCTTCCAGAACCTTTTGTTATAACTACAAAGTTCACGATGATAAGTATTAAGAATATTATCAATCCTACGGCATAGTTACCGCCTATTACGAAATTTCCAAATGACTGAATAACCTGCCCGGCTGCCTCCGTTCCCTCGTGTCCATGTATCAGGATAAGACGTGTAGTGGCAACGTTCAGCGAAAGCCTGTAGAGTGTGGTTATCAGGAGCATTGTCGGAAATACCGAGAAATCCAGAGGTTTTTGCACATATACGCTGATTATCACTATCACCACCGCTATGGATATAGACAGTGATAACAACAAATCCAGGAGAATCGGCGGCAGCGGTATGAGCATAACAACCAGGATGGCAACCACGCCGATGGAGACAAATATCTCCGCCCGTTTTCTTATCAACTGTAAAAAGTTTATATTACCAATGTTTAGTGCCGTACTTACTGCCGCTTCTGCCATATCACACCACCTTTCCCTTTAACTGATAGATATATGCCAGTATCTTTGCAACCGCTTTATACAAGTCCTGAGGGACAAACTCACCGATTTCAAACGCAAAGAGCGCCCGTGCAAGCGGCTTGTCCTCATAGAGTGGAATGCGGTTTTCCCTTGCTATCTCCCTTATCTTCTCGGCTACGTAGCCGGAGCCTTTTGCTATTATCTTTGGGGCTGACATCTTCTCTGACTGGTATAGAAGGGCAATGGCCAGGTGTGTTGGGTTTGTTATTACCACCGTAGCCTTCGGAACTTCGGCCATCATACGCCTCCTTGCCTGTTCGCGCTGGATGCTCCTGATTCTGGATTTTATCTTCGGGTCACCCTCTGCCTCTTTGAATTCCTCTTTTATCTCTTCCTTGGACATCCTTATGGATTTCTCAAACTGCCACCTTGCAAAGGCATAACTGGCAGCGGCTATGATTAACAGATAGACCAGCCCCCATACCATCGCATTTGCTATAAAGCCATAGGCGCCAGAGACAAGCTGACCAAGTTCTTTCGTCATCAAAAGCGGCCATCTGTATAGGTCCCTCTTTACGATATAGTAGAATATGAGACCACCGCCGAGGAATTTCATAAAACTCTTTATAAACTCTACCACCACATCAGAAGAGAACAATTTGCCAATACCGGTGATGGGGTTAAGCCTGGACAGCTTTGGCTCGTAGGGTTTTAGCGCAAAACCCACCTGAAATAACTCTGAGGCAACGGCACATATCATGATTCCAAGGAAAAATGGTAGAAGCATCATAAAGGACTTCAGCATTGCTACATTTATTGCCCGAAATGGGTCCTGTCCATATTGAAAGGCCAGGAACTTTGCCGTAGCGTCTTTTATGTTATACATAAAGTTTGAACCGCCGTAGTGTACTACGAGGAGCAGCCCGGCCATACCTGCGGCCGTGGAAAGCTCCCTGCTGCGCGGCATCTGGCCTTTTTCTCTGGCCTTTTGCCGCCGCCGCGGTGTAGCTTGTTCTGTTCTTTCTTGCTGCTCTGCCATCAGGGTCTCGCTATTAATAACGTTTCATACAGAACGTCTTTGAGATTGTTAAACTGCTCAGAGATAACCTTAAAAAATATAGGCATCGTAAACATCATAAGTATAAGTCCGACAAGTAAAAATATGGGGAAACTAACAAACATAATATTTATCTGAGGCGCAGCCTTATATAAAAGTCCAAGCAGCAGGTTGGCAACCACCATTCCCACCATAACAGGGGCGGCCAGCTTCAGTGCCAGGGTAAATATCTTCGAGCCGCCGAAAATCTTGTTTATCATCAATGTGTCTATATTTATCTGCCCAGGTGGAAGTACTTCAAAACTCTTAACAACTACGCTGACCAGGTCATGGTGTATATCCATGACAAAGAAAAGCAGCGTTGCTAAAACGCCTAAAAAACGTGATACCTCTGCCGACTGGCCGAACTCGGGATCGAAAGACGTTGCAATCGATAATGACATAGCATTGCTCATAAGCTGCCCTGCCATATCTGCTGCGTAAAAGACCAGCCTCGCGCTTCCGCCAATCACCATGCCAAGCAGTGTCTCTTTAAATACGGTAATTGTGATCTCTTCTTTGCTGTCTAGTTTGAAGTCCACAAGCGGGGTTATCAATACTGCAAGCGCTACAGAAAAGGCAATCTTATACTGAGCTGGGATGTTTTTACTGGAAAATATGGGCAGCATCATCATTATAATGCTTAACCTTAAGAGTATCAGCACAAAATTACTTATCTGCTTTGACACCAGTCCAGAGTTTATCAGCTCGTCCATTGCCTTACCTCACATACTCCGGCAGTTTCTCTATCAGACGCACCGTAAAACCAATCATTATACGCGCAATCCACGGCATCAGCAAAAATACGCACAAAAAAACTGCTACAACCTTTGGCACAAACGTTAGTGTAAACTCCTGTATCTGCGTTATAGCCTGAAAGAAACTCACCGCCAAGCCCACCAGCATACTTACAATGAGCATCGGCCCTGAGACCATCAGCAGGGTCTTAAACACATCAAATGATAAATCTTTTATAATTTCAACTGTCAATGGAAACTCCTCACTATCGTGCCTATCACTATGTTCCAGCCATCGACAAGCACAAATAGTAATAGCTTAAAGGGCAGCGATATCATTACAGGGGGCACCATCATCATACCCATCGACAGCATAACGCTGGCTACGACCATGTCAATTATAATAAAGGGCAGATAGAGCAGAAACCCCATCTCAAAGGCAGTCTTAAGCTCGCTTATCACAAACGCCGGTGCAGCTATCTTCATGGGTATGTCCATAGGCTCTCTGGGCGCTTCCTGCTTGGCTAGTTTCAAAAACAGGGCGAGGTCCTTCTCCCTCGTCTGTCTCATCATAAAGTCCTTGACAGGGATTTCAGCCTTTTTAAGCGCCTCAGTCATGGTTATTTTTTTGTTCATAAACGGGGTCATGGACTCAGTGGCAACTGTGTCCAGTGTTGGATACATGATAAAGAGTGAAATAAAAAGCGACAGACCAATAATAATCATATTCGGCGGGATTTGCGGTCCGCCCAGCGCCTGCCTTAACAGGGACAACACGATAACTATTCTTGTAAACGATGTAACCATCATAAGAACTGCCGGAATAAGCGACAGAAAACTTATCAGTAAAAACATCGATATAAGCGGATGATCTATGTTCAGCGCACCCATGGTTAGTTGTCCTTGCCTGTTTTGCCGCTAAGTCTGCGGACAATGCGGTTAAAAGTATCTGCCAACTGGCTGCTGGTCTTTGACATCTCAGCGTTGAGGGTCTTCTTAAAGGCGATTGCCTCTACTTCCTGCTCGCCAAGTGTCTTCAGCAGTTTGAAATCAGTCTGAGTCACTCCAAGTACGATGGCGCGTTTGCCCACCTTGACAACGGCAATACCCCTCTTTGGCCCTAAAGATAAGTACTCTAACAGCCCCAGAAAGCCGCCGCTTCCGCGCCTTTTTTTCGCTGCGAAGGACAAGGCGTAAATCAAAAAAATAACCGCCGCAAGCGCAACGAAAACCTGAAACACGACATCTATCATCGCAGTTGTTTCACCCTGTCTGTAGGGCTTACGACATCGGTAAGCCTGATGCCGAATTTCTCGTTTACCACTACTACCTCGCCTTTTGCAATTACCTTGTTATTAACGAGGATTTCCATAGCCTCCCCGGCAAGTTTGTCAAGTTCGATTACTGAGCCTTGTCCAAGCTGAAGCAGGTCATTAATAAGCATCTTTGTTCTGCCTATCTCTACCGTTATTGTCAGTGGTATATCGAGCAGGAATTTAATATCCCTTGTAGCTTCTTGGTTGCCGTCTTTATCCAATTCGCGGAAATCAGCCTTTTGCACATCCATGAGACTCCTCCTTAAGTTTTAAACTTGTTCTTTGGTGATTTTTACGGCCAAACTACCCTTTAACTGTCCAGCTACGCATTTGAACTTAGGGATTCCCTCGACCTTTAGTGTCAGGTCTTCGTTGATGCTTTTGTTCAGTGGAATTACATCTCCCTTTTTCAGGTCGAGGATTTCCTCTATCATGAGTTCTGTAGTTCCCATTTCCACTGCAACTTCTACGGTAGACAGCTTGAGTATTCCACCCAGGCGGCTTACTGAGTGTTGGTCTATCTCAGCTTGTTCAGCCTGTATGCCGGAGTATAACTTTTCCTTAATCGGCTCTATTACCGAATAGGGGATGCAGAAATACATCTTGCCAGTGAAATCCTCTACCTCAAGGTGAACCTCTACCTTTATTATCACCTCTGTAGGTGTAACAATCGTAACAAATTGAGGATTCATCTCTGAGCCGACATGCTCAGGCTCCACGCTGACTATCCCTTTCCATGCCATAGCCAGGTCTTTCAGCACCATGGAGACCACTTTTTTGATAATACGCTGTTCAATCGGCGTGAAATAACGGCCTTCCGACTTTGTGTTCCTTGCCGTTGTTGCCCCAAAAAAATACTCGACAAAGGCAAACACTGCAGGGGCTCCAAGTACAAACAGGGAAAATCCCCTCAGCGGCTCCATCTTAAATATGTTGATACTTGAGGGCAGCGGCAGAGTTTTCATAAATTCACTGAACTTCATCATCTCTACCCCGTGTATGTTGACATCGACAAACTTCTGAATAATCGTGGAGATAGAGTTTCTGAAGAATCTTGCGAAACGCTCATTGGCGATCTCAAGGCCCGGCATTCTGCCGCGTATTATCCTCTCCTGATTGGTTAGATCATAGGTCTTAACGCCGGATTCTTCTGCAGCCTGCGCCCCGGTATCTACCGAACCGCTTTGCACACCCTTTAGCAGGGCATCGATTTCATCCTGAGACAGTATTTTATTGCTCATCTACTGCACCATGAATTCTGTAAAATAGACGTTTTTAATGAGTTCGCTTCCCAATGCCTGATTAAGTCTGCCGAGCATCTCATCTTTTAACTGGAACTTTCCGTCCGGACCGGAGATTGCCTCAAAGGACTTACTTGTTAGCAGCATGATAATGGCGTCTCTGAGAAGCGGCATCTTTTCTTTCATAGTCGCCTCAAGTTTCTTGTCTCCCACTTCAATTTGAAGCGACAGCTTAATAAACCTGTTCTTGTCCGTAAGGTTAACGATTAAGGGATCGATGGCGATGAGTACCTGCTCGCCGTGTTTCGTTTCCTTGTGTTCAGCCTCTTTAGCGCCCTCTTTGCCTCCTTCTTGTTTTGCGAAGAATTTAGTGTAGGCAAAGAATCCGCCGCCTGCAACTACAAGGATAATGGCTCCTAAGATTATGATCTGTTTCATGCTTGACTTCTTTTGTACTTTAACTGGTTCTGTTGCTTCGGGTTCTTCCATATGTCCTCCATAGGTAAATAAGAGTGTTCGATTATGTAGATAGCAATATCCATGCCAGTGTATGCCGCGTTGGTTAGTCAGGGCGAACGCATTTGAAAAATCAGGCAGGAATTGCCTATACTTTTGGCTTTGACCGATGGTTTCCTGGATTCCCGCTTTCGCGGGAATGACAAAAAAGAGAAGGAAATGCTATATTTAGGTATTCAATTGTTCAAGCATTGTCTGTTATTCCCATATTTTATTCTGTCATTCCCGCGAAAGCGGGAATCCAGGAGAGGAAGTTCCTGTTGCAAGTTTCAAATGCGTTTGCCCTGGCCGGTTAGTTAGTATGGCTATTGATTTCTGATGATTTGATAAGGTTTAAGCAGGTAATATTTGCCGTGTCATGTCAAACGCTTGACACAGCGATGGTTTTTCAACATTTTTCAAAGATAAATCACTGAGATACAAAATGCTGCCGCACTATTAAATCTGCAGCAGTGTGAACCCTTGAGAATTCACAAATACGCTTTGACATGGGTGGGGCCGCATAAGGAAAAAGGGATGCCTCACAATTTGGAATTGCCGCACAAACCAACAATGCTGCCTTAAACGTTGACGATTTCCTGAAAATTCTGTGATTCTTACGGCAATGAAATGTGATATAAAATACGCTTGATTTAATAAGTCATTTTTTGCTTAACTAACATTCATCGAGGGTATAAATCTATGATTAAAGTCTCTGAAGCTAGGGAAGCCAGGATACGCAGCATTAAAAGGGGTTTTGGCTGAGTGCCGTCAAATGGCCTGGTCAAGGTTCACCAGCTGAGGAGACTTTTATATTGCTCAATCAGATTTTAAACGGCACAATCTTTCCTAAAGTCATTCCTCAGCGTTAAGCACAGGCTGTTTCGGCCTTGCTAAACTCAAATAAGCGGCTAACGCGGAGGACTTATGTCTAATGACTACAAAGATATGTGGAACAAACTTGGATTAAATATCGATGCCCACGACGGATTACTTGCAGTGTTAACCAATGCCTACAAGGACATTTACCTGTCACAAAAAAACCGTCCAGTTGCAATGGCATATTTCGATTTTGTCATATCTGAGGTGCATGGCTTAAGAATCGAGGAATTGATTCAGGCCAAAGAGCAGGGTAAAAAAGTAATAGGCACGTTCTGTATCTTTGTACCTGAGGAGCTTATACTTGCAGTCGATGGCGTATGTATCGGGCTTTGCTCCGGTGCTGAGGTCGGCAGTGACAGCGCAGAGACGCATATACCGCGAAACACATGCGCGTTGATTAAGTCCTTCATTGGATTTAAGATGAGCGGCCTTTGTCCATATGTTGAAACGACGGATTTGATTGTGGGAGAGACTACCTGCGACGGCAAGAAAAAGGCATACGAGGTCTTCAACAAAATAACCGGTAAGGTCTACGTCATGGAAGTCCCAAATAAAAAGAACGACTCTGACATGCGCCTGTGGAAACAGGAAATAAGACAATTCGCTGAAAAACTTCAAGCGGTTACCTCAAAACAGATTACTCTGGATAAATTAAGAGAAGCCGTCAAAATCGTCAACGAAAAGAGACTTGCGCTTCAAAGGTTGTCGAGACTCAGAGGCAATGACCCTGCCCCCATTTCGGGCCTTGATGCGCTGTTAATAAATCAGATTTCTTTTTTTGACGACCCCGTTCGCTTCACCGCTAAACTAAATGAATTATGTGACGAACTTGACCAACGTATAGGCAAAGGGGTTGCCCCAGCAGGCTCCCCGAGAATAATGATAGCAGGGTCTCCAATGGCTATTCCAAACTGGAAGCTGCACGCCGTTATTGAGTCATCAGGAGCCGTTGTTGTCGGGGAAGAGGCATGTGTCGGCGAGAGAAATTACAGGACGCTCCTCGATGAGACATTTGACAGTGTCGAAGATGCCATTGATATGATAGCCGAGAGATACTTGACTATAGACTGCGCGTGTTTCACCCCGAATGACGACCGACTTGACAATATCATAAGCATGGCAGATAAGCTGCGAGCTGACGGGGTCATCCACTATGCCTTGTTGTTTTGTACTATTTATATGATGGAATCTTATAAGGTGCAAAACTCACTGAAAGAAAAGGATATGCCTTTTCTGCGTATCGAAACCGATTATTCGCTGGAAGACATGGGGCAGTTAAAAACCAGAGTAGAGGCGTTTATCGAGATGATAAAAGGAGTAAATAATTGAAAAGAGGCGGCATCGATATCGGCTCGCGGTTTGTCAAATATGCAGTATTGAACAGCAGCGGCACTATGTCTTTCTATAAACAAGAGACAGGTCATAATCCAATGTCGGTATGTAAACAATTACTTGATTTCGATAAACCGGACAGGCTCACAGCTACGGGCTACGGCAGACACCTTATGGAGGTGTGGGACGACATACAAACAATCACAGAGATAAAGGCGGTCGCCAGAGGTGCCAAGGAGGTCTTCCCACGCTGCCGTACCGTGATTGACATAGGAGGACAGGACACAAAGGTTATAAGCTTAAGGGCTGACGGCTCAGTTGCTGCGTTTGAGATGAACGACAGGTGCGCTGCCGGTACCGGACGTTTTATGGAGATTATGGCAAAGGCACTCGATTACAACATAGGCGATTTTGGGTTGGATTGCACTGCAGGCAATAGCATCACTATAAACAGCATGTGTACGGTGTTTGCCGAATCTGAGGTAATCACTCTTATCAATAAGGGGGTAGAGAGGGAACAGATTTCCGGCTCTCTCCTCTTATCTATCGCTCAGAAGGTTATCGCCCTTACAAAACGAATTGACGTAAACGACGATGTTGTATTTGCCGGTGGATGTGCAAAAAACAGGACTCTGGTGAATATACTTGAGGATTATTTCCAAAAGGACATATTCATAAATGAATCTCCTGATATGCTTGCGGCATTAGGTGCAGCGCTTTATTAATAAGCGTGGGGTAAAATTTTATTGACTATTGACGATGGTAAGGAATTGAGTATAAACGATAACCTTGTTTATATCTAACTGGAGGTGTTTATGTTTGTTGACACAGGGGCTGTGGAATTAAATGTAAATGGCAGAGAGATAGTTTCAGAAGCAGGGAAGACAATCCTTGAGGTATGCAGGGGGGCTGATATTTTCGTGCCGACACTCTGTAATGACGAGAGACTTGAGCCGTATGGCGGCTGCAGACTGTGTCTGGTAGAGGTAAAAGGTGTAGCAAGGCCTCTTCCTGCCTGCACAACACCGGCTGAAAAGGGTATGGTTATTACGACAGAAAGTGACAAACTTAGTCGTCTCAGAAGGACAGTTCTGGAGTTGTTGCTGTCAAATCATCCCAATGACTGCATGATTTGTGAGCGGGCAGGGGATTGTACTTTGCAGGAGCTTGCCTACATGTACGGTGCAAGGCAGGGAAAATACCACGGTGAGATGTGGAATTTACCAGTGAAAGATGACAATCCGTTCATCACCTATGAGCCAAACAAGTGCATACTCTGCGGGCGATGTGTTCGTATCTGTAATGATGTCGTTATGAAAGGCACCATAGATATGACCGGCAGGGGATTTTATTCGATGCCAAACACTGCCTTCGGCGGGCCGCGTACAACTGATAACTGCGTATTTTGCGGCCAGTGCATATCGGCATGTCCTGTGGGTGCACTCACTGAAAAACCATCGAAAGGTATTGGAAGGGCATACTCTCTGAAGAAAGTAAAGACCACATGCACATACTGTGGAACAGGATGTAATCTATACCTAAACGTTCGCGGCGATAAGGTTGTAAAGGTAACGTCGGATTACAATGCGCCTGTCAACGCAGGCAATCTGTGCATTAAGGGTCGTTTTGGTTATGAATTCGTGAACCATTCTGATAGAATACTCACTCCGCTGATAAAAGACGGCAGCGTGTGGCGCGAGGCGTCCTGGGATGAGGCATTGACATATGTTGCAGAAGGTTTCGGCAGGCTTAAGGCACAGTACGGGGCTGAATCAATAGGGGCATTTTCTTCGTCCCGATGTACAAATGAGGAGAACTATCTGGTTTCAAAACTCGTCCGCGCAGTCTTCGGCACCAACAATGTCGATAACTGCGCCCGGGTCTGACACGCTCCAACTGTGGCCGGTCTGGCCACCTCATTTGGAGCTGGTGCAGCCAGTAATTCTTTTAACCAAATCGGCGGTGCCGATATGCTGTTTATATTTGGCTCAAACACGACGGAAGGACATCCTATTGTCTCTCTGCATGTGAATAAGGCCATAAGAAACGGCGCTAAAATAGTAGTAGGAGACCCGCGAAGGATAGAGCTTGTCAACCATGCTGATGTGTGGCTGAATTTGAAGGCCGGAACCAATATCGCGCTGCTCAACGGGCTTGCCCATATTATTATAAAAGAAGGCTGGCAAAACTCGAAGTTTATTGGCGACCGGACAGAGGGTTTTGAAGAAGTCAGAGACTCTGCAGCCGCCTATACCCCTGAACGTGTGCAGGAGATAACAGGGGTATCTGTAAAAAATATGTATACAGCAGCTCGTCTTTACACCTCTGCAAAAAATGCCATGATATTGTATGGACTTGGCGTTACTGAACATCAAACCGGTACTGAAAATGCTATTGCTATGGCAAATCTAGCGCTGTTAGCCGGACATATTGGCAGACCACATACCGGAATAATGGCGCTCAGGGGGCAGAACAATGTCCAGGGGGCGTCGGACATGGGGCCGGCACCGGCCTATTTCCAAGGCTATCAGCCTTTCAGCAACGATGTGATCAGACGCAAACACGAACTTGCATGGAACGTATCACTCTCCAATAAGATGGGTCTTAAGACCGTAGAGATGCTCGACCAGGCACAGACAGGGAAGTTCAAGGGCTTGTACATAGTCGGCTATGACCCTGGGCAAACTGACCCCAATCTGCACGCTGTCTGGAAATCGTTGAGCGCGCTGGAGTTTCTGGTAGTACAGGATATATTTCATACCGAGACCTCGCGTTTTGCACATGTAATATTGCCAGGCGCATCTTTTGCTGAGAAAGACGGCACATTTACAAACGGAGAAAGACGCATTCAA
>JAMOAZ010000035.1:0-38425 GCA_039908505.1 Nitrospirota bacterium | reverse complement strand
AAAGGCTCGACCAAGCTATTCTTGACCTCATCAATTCCCCTCTTTCCGTACAAACCTTGACATCATTCGGAATTGACCTTTGACAATCATTATAAATAAAATGAGAATGAATCCGATATATTTATATGTTTACATATTATTATGTATATTATATCGTCAGACTCAGGTGTCTTGAAAAGTGATCTTCCTGATCAATCTGCAACGGCAGAGACGATCCATAGCCGATACAAAGATTTATCATATGAGGAGTGGGCGTTTCGCACTAGTAAGACTGTCGAGCTGGAGTTTCGCCCGATTCATGTCCGGCTTGCAACATGCACACGAGGCCATGTGTTTGTAGTAATGCTGGCCTATCGAATTGTTCGTGAACTTGCCATAAGATGGCAGCTGCTGGATATTACGGTAGAGGAAGGGATAAAGGAACTGAGTACCTTATGTGTCGAGGAAGTATCGTTTAATGGGACAAATACATTCAATCAGATACCTCACCCCCGTGAATCAGTTGAAAAACTGATAGAAGCCGCTCGCGTTAAAATGCCAGAGGTATTACCAAGTAAAGACATCTTTGTAACCACTAAGAGAAAACTGCCCTCCCGCCGTATTTTAAAGTAATATCAAATAGTTATAGCATTTTCTCGCTCTTTTTCGCCAGGAACATCCGTTTTAAGAAGCTATCTGTTTCTTTTTCCACCTGCAACATGGTAATGCTTGGGGAGTACACCCTACTGGCCTGATTTACCAAGCACGGATATAAACTCCTTTAAAATGTCGGCATCGTATAAACTGTTATGGTCGCGCAGATACGCAAGCGCCTCATACGGCGAAACTGCCTGAAATCCTAGTCGTGATGTAGTCAGCATATCATAAGTATTTGTTATGGAGATAATCTTACCGGACATGTGGAGTTTATCGTCTTTCAGACCCATAGGATATCCCGTTCCCATGAGATTCTCATGGTGTTCTATCAGAGGAAACACAGTATCAGGTGGAATTCCATTGTATAGATTGATTATATCAAGTCCTTCAAAAATATGTCCCTTGAGTAAGTCTTCCTCGAACTCCGTAAGGCGTTGATGCGGTTTATGCAGCACCTCAGGCGGCAGTGTAATCATCCCGATGTCATGTAAAAGGCTGCCCAGGCCTATAGCAAAAAGTTCAGCCTCGGATTGTATTCCCATCGCGAAGGCCGTAGCTACGCAAAACACTGAGACATTCACCGAATGTGTATAGACATAGTAATCGTGCTTGTCTACTGTAAACAGATTGGTTATCAGACCCTTTGTGTCTATTATCGATGACATGATGTTCTCAACTGAATCTTTACATGCCTCTACCTTCTCATGGCTTCCGTGATCGTCAAACAGTTCACGAATGAGTATTCTGGCGTTTTCTTTTATCAGCATGTTTTTGCTGGCAAGTGATTGGGTTGAGCAGGAGTCCTTTGCTATCATTGTGAGATAATTCCTGTATTTTTGCACATCAGAGCGGCTAATCAACAAATCGCCTGGGGAAGCCAGCAGTTCTTTTGTGATTACAGAGCTGCCCTTTTTATTGCGCGGGAGAGATAAAGGAATGATGTTCATGTCTGTCTTGACAAAAAGGTCAAAATCAACCGCCGTTGACTCTACCAAACATAGCTTGTCTATTTGGATGAGTTCATTCATTGCCTTGATATAATCCATGAATGCATTTTCGTCAGGCTTATGGGTATAATTTACGGGCAGTTTGGCAGTTTTTTTTGGTATTGAGCGGGTGGGTGTAGAGTGTTCCTCATATAAGACATCCAGCCCCTTTTCGGTATCTATATACAGATGGTCTATGCCGGACTTTAGTATTTTCTCTATCTGATTCTGTGACTTTATCTCGAAATGATGTTTGAGAAAAGGTGTTTTAAACCACGATGAGTCAAAGCCGTCAATGAACATTCCTATGCGCGTTGCGCTTGCCGGGATTTTTTTCCTCATTACCCTATCGTGGTTTTTCTCCGGTATATCTATTTATCAACTGTGCAGACACGCGTTAACATGCCACTAATATATCCAGTTGCAAACAAAACTGCCACTCTGCCCGTATCCTACAAAACATCAGTGGTATATTTCAACCCATAAAACACATTGTAGTGTATATTTCTTATCTTACAGCGTTGCTATTAGGCCATGTAAAAACAATCTGTTGTGTTGCAGTACCAACCTTTACTTTTTGTATCTTTACCATGCCTTCGTTTGTTGCCTTTATCTGATATGTGCCAGCGGGGAGCTTTACGTAGAATAGCGGCCCACTTGAAACTACTGTTAGGAGCTTTTTGCTGCCTTTACCTATGATTTCTACTGGGATGTCGGCCAGATAACTCCCGGATTGCGTTGCAAAGACTAATTTTACGTTATATTTTGACTTCGCTATTGACTCAAGGGCCTCTTTGTCGTCATCTCCTACTCCTCCGGCTATGTATTCTATCCCGTTTACGCTTCCTGTCTGAAATGTCGCCTTTGAATCATCGTCGGCTATCGCACCATTTGTCTGCAGTCCTATTAATGCCATAATGAGCAGTATTATTATTGTTGTAGTTGTTTTCATGCTATATCCCTCCTTTTTCGAGTGCCGGAGTGACTGCCTCCGGCTTGTTCGTTACCCATTTATTTAGCCTGTCCATATAAATATAAAACACCGGCGTTATATACAGTGTCATCAACTGTGAAAATACCAGTCCACCTACTACCGCTATCCCCAATGGCTGTCTGGCGTCGCCTCCTGCCCCGTATCCAAGCGCTATAGGAATCGTCCCAAATAACGCCGCCATTGTTGTCATCATTATCGGACGAAACCTCACTATGCAGGCATTATATATCGATTCCTCTGAGTCCATTCCCTTATCCCGCTCAAGCTCCAACGCAAAGTCTACCATCATTATCCCGTTTTTCTTCACTATCCCTATCAGCATCACTACCCCTACAAACGAATACATGTTCAGTTCCATCTTGAATAACACCAATGTTATCAGCGCCCCAAACCCCGCTAACGGCAGCGACGTCAGTATCGTTATCGGATGTATAAAGCTCTCGTACAATATGGCAAGTACCATATAGATTACAAATATTGTTATTAGCATCAACGGCCCCATGCTTGACATAGAGTCCTGAAAGGCCTGCGCTGACCCCTGAAACGTCCCAGATATAGTTGCAGGAAGCGCTTCATGCGCGATTTCGTTTATCGCTGAGACGGCATCGCCAATTGAGACGCCTTCTTTTAAATTAAACGAAATCGTTGTCGATGGCATCATCCCCGTGTGGTTTACTGTCAGTGCGCCGTATGTCTCAGTTATTTTGGCCACAGCGCTGAGCGGTACGAGTTTGTTGTCATTGCTTGAGCGAACATATAACTGTGACAGCAGATTGGGCTGCGTCCTGAACTGCCGCTCGACCTGCAGGATTACATAGTACTGGTCAATCGTTGAAAATATTGTCGAGGCATACTGACCACCGTATGCCGCTCCGAGGGCGCCTTGTATCTGGCTTACGGTCAGGCCAAGAGTAGAGGCCCTGTCCCTGTCTATCTCGACATTTACCCAGGGGGCGTTTATCTGCAAATCATTGTTTACTCCAACAAGTCCGGGTATAGTCCTGAGTTTTGCCGTCATCACCGGACCGTATTTATAGAGGTCTTCTGAGCTGCTTGACCTCAGCGTATACTGGTACTGGGCATTCGACTGCGATGAGCCAATTTGTATGGGCGGTGGATTTTGCATAAATGTATATATGCCTGGCACTGAGTTGACCTTCGGCCACAGGTCCATGACCATGCCGTCTGCCGAGAGTTTTCGCTTTGCCTTGTCCTCCAGCATTATAAACATAATCCCCTTGTTCGAGACACCGAAGTTCCCCAGGGCTGACATAAGGGCGACAACACCAGGTTCTTTCTCCACTATCGCAGTTACTTTCTTTTGATTTTCTAACATCTCTTCAAATGAATAACTCTCTGGCCCCAGCGTAATACCCATCAGCATGTTAGAGTCCTGCCCCGGCAGAAATCCCTTCTGTATCTTCACAAATAAGTAACCGGTTATCACTAATACCGCTGCCATAAATAGCAGCGTCATGTACTTGTGCCTTAAGACAAGCTTTAGTGTCTTTTCATAAAAGTTGATCATCGCATTAAATAGTCCCTCGGTAGCCCTGAAAAACCCTCCTCCTCCGCCTGTCGTGTGTGCATGGGAAAGGATACGACTGCACATCATCGGCGTAAGCGTCAGGGATATGAAACCAGAAATCATTATCGCAACTGCTATTGTTACAGAAAACTCCCTAAAGAGCTTGCCAATCAGCCCAGACATAAATAGCAGCGGTATGAACACCACCACAAGTGACAACGTCATCGAGAGAATCGTAAAGTTTATCTCCCCGGAGCCTTTGAACGAGGCCTCGCGCGCTGGCATCCCATGCTCCATGTGTCTGAATATGTTTTCCAGCATTACTACGGCATCGTCAACGACAAACCCAACCGCCAGCACCAGGGCCATCATCGATAGATTGTCAAGGCTGTAGCCCAGTGCGTACATCACACCGAATGTCCCTATCAGCGAAAGCGGTATCGCTACGGCTGGCACTATCGTCGATACCCACGAACGCAGGAATACAAATATTATAAAGATTACCAGAAATATTGTCACAATCAGCGTGTCCCTGACATCGTCGATACATTCGTGTATGTAGTCTGCGTCCGTATGAAGCAGATACAAGTTGAGCGCTTGTGGGAGCTGAGGTTTTAATCCCTCAATCAGCCTTTTCACATTTTCTGAAATCTGAACCGTATTTGAACCCGGCACCCTGCGCACTGCTATTACAACAGATTCTATGCTCTTTCCGCCTATATGCGCTGTGATAGCAATCTTATCGTTAACCACGCTGTCATAGGCCTTCCCTATGTCTTTTATCCTCACAGGATAGCCGTTTTGATAAGCTACAATCAGCGGCTCATAGTCCTTTGCCTTGTATAGCTGCCCTTCGCTGCGTATAGTATATTGTTTATGCTTATCGGCATCGAGACTACCAGTTGGCTTAATGACGTTGCCCTGGCTTATGGCTGAGACTACCTGGTCTAAGCCGATGCCTTTTGAGGCCAGAGAGTCAGGGTTTACCATTATCCTGACCGCATACTTTGTGCCATAAACGTCTACTTTTGCAACATCGCTGAGCATTGAAATCTGCTGCCCGATTATAGTATTGGCGTAGTCGTAGAGTTCGGCCTCTGTCAATGTCGATGAGTAAACGGCATAGTACATGATGGGATTGTCCGACGGGTTAAACTTGCTGTACGTCGGTGGGGTAGGCATTTGAGGCAGCAGCCCCTGAACAGCGTTTATTTGCGTGTTAACGTCCTGGGCGGCGGCATCGATGTTTCTGTCAAGATTGAACTGTATCGTTACAGTGGTTGAACCTGCGGTTGATGTAGATGTCATAGAGCTTATGCCCTGAATCTGGGAAAATGATTTTTCAAGCGGTGTTGCCACAGTTGCCGCCATTGTATCTGCGGTTGCCCCCGGGTAGTTGGCCGTTACGTTAATCGTCGGGTATGCGACACTTGGCAGATTACTAATAGGCAGCTTATTATAACTAACAATGCCGAAGACAAATATCCCAAGCATAACAATTATCGTCATGACGGGACGCCTGATCCAAATGTCGGAGAGGTTTGTAGAGCTTTCGGTGGTTTTCTCTTCTGTCATTTCTTTTTTGTCATTTCGGGGCGCTTGTTTTGACGGCTGTTGTGTTGTCAGAACCATCGCCTGGTTTTTTAATCATAACCTTGAACCCAGGCTTGAGCTTCAACTGACCGTCCGTTACCACTGTCTCACCGGCGCTTACACCGCTTTCTATTACCAGTTCGTTGCCGAACTCCCTAGCCACTTTCACTATGCTGGTAGCAACCGTCATATCGTCTTTGACAACAAACACGTACTGCCCCTGCTGGCTTACCTGCACAGCGCTCACCGGCACTACAAGGGCATCTGGCTGTGTTGTCAGCGTCAACACTACATTTAGGAACTGTCCAGGCCACAGGTACTTGTCCTTGTTCTCAAAAACAGCCTTCAGTTTTATCATCCCGGTCTGTGTATTTACTGTGTTATCTATAAATGTGAGCAGCCCTTCGCGCGCATCTTTTGCAAAGCCCGGGGGAAATGCTGTCACCTTTAGTTTCTCTTTCTCGCTGTACTTCTTTATGTTTGGCAGCTCTTTCTCCGGCACTGAAAATGTAACATATATGGGTGTAACTTGATTGAGGACAACAAGTTTTGTGTCGTTTGTCTTGATACTCGTGCCGATGTTTGTCAGGTATGTGCCTGCCTTGCCGTCTATTTCGGCGCGTATGTAACTGTATTGGAGTTTTATTTTTGCATTTTCAAGTTGTGCCTTGTCGTTTTTCACCTTCTCAGCCTGAGTTAAGGCAAGGGTTTGATTTTGTTCTGCGGTGTTTTTATCGACAGCGCCTTTCTCCACAAGAAATGTGTATCTTTTGGCCTGTGTCTCGTAAAAATCCAGTTGTTTTTTGTCCTGCAGGAGCGCTGCCTCTGCCTGCCTCACAGATTCGATAAGCGGTCGGGGGTCTATACTAAAGAGCATCTGCCCCTTTTTAACGTCTTCGCCCTCTTTGAAATGGACCTGCTGCAGGGTGCCGTCAACCTGAGAAAGCACTGTTACGCTCAGGTATGGCTCGACATTGCCTATGGCCCTGATTTCAATGGGGATGGTCTTTTTCTCTACGGCAGCTGTCAGCACAGGCACTATCTGTGGCCTGGATTCCTGCGGCTTTGCACAGCCAGATACTGCAAATATAACTAAGAATATGAGAATAATTGCTCGTATTTGTCCTTTCATTATCTGCTCCCCATTGCCCACAGTATTGCCGCCTCGGCTGTTTTGTAATTATAGAGGGCGTTTATATATGTTAGTTTCGCTGATTTATACTGCACTACGGCATCCGTATAGTCAACCGGGCTGGCCAGCCCTGCCTCATACTTTAGTGTAACTATGTCCAGGTTCTCCATTGCGAGTTTCACCTGCAACTCAGAGGCCGGAATCATGTCCCCTGCGAGGTTCAGATTCAGATAGGACTGCTTAACGCCGCTGTAAATAGAGAGTTTCAGGGATTGAATCTTTGTCTCGGCTGCGTCCTTAGATGCCCGTGCCTCGGCCACCTTGAATTTTGTATTAAAGCCGGAGAAAATATTCCATTTCATCACCACACCGGCTATCCAGCCATTATTAAGCGGAAAGCGGCCATCGTCAAAGTTATACGATGCAGTGCCGCTTACAACCGGAAAGTAGTCCTTATTCGCGTACTCTATGTTTGTCTTTGCAGCGTCCTTAGCTGCCGTTGCTGACATTAAGTCCGGTCTATTGTTATAAGCGCTGGTAAGGGCATCCTCAAATTTTATTCCAAGTGGTTTAGGGTTTATGTCCTCGTCGATTTTAAACTCTGAGCTAAAGACAATCCCCATTGTTGTGGTAAGATTGTCCCATGCGACAGCGAGGGCATTTTCCGAGTTCATAAGGGAAATCTTTGCGCTGCTTAAGTTGACCTCAGCCTGTGTTACGTCATAGAGGGCCTTTGTTCCGGCCTTAAAGAAATCCTTTGCCCGTTCAAGCTGTCTTTCATATTTGCTTACCGTATCGGCATCGACATCCCGCGCCTTCTTAGCCTTTACGACCCCGTAATAGGATACCTTGACGTTGTAGGCAGTTGTGTTTGTCTGCGTCTCATAGTCCTTTTTTGACGCTAACAGATAGTACTTTTTCATATTTACGTTTGCCTGGGTCTTGCCGAAATCATAAATCATCTGTGATAGTTGCAGACTGCCATAATAATCGTCCTTGTTGATTATTGATGACGGAGGGGGATTCGGCCCTAAGTGATAGTTGTTGACGAGTTGATTCCGCGTGTAGCCGCCCTGTAAATCCAGAGTTGGATAAAGTCCGGAGTGCGCCTGTCCAACCTGAGCCTCATACACTTGAATTTGGTAAAGAGAAGACATCAGGCTAGGCTGCTGCTTTAAGGCTATTTCTATACAGTTGTCAAGGGTGAGATACTCCCCTTCACTTATTGTCCTGTCTGATACTGCCGACGTGTCCACGGCTGATGCGTTAGCAGCGCTGAATAAAATCAATACTGCAAACAATACGGGCAGCAATCGATAATACCTGATAATAATCTTTCTATCCCTCCTCATGCTTTACAGCCTTCTCAACCCTGCTTTTGAATCTTAATGATATAGCAGACATATTGCAAATGTCAACCTAATTTAACACCAGGCAATCTTCAAATAATTCCCTGTTCTTTTAAAATTTCCACCACCCTGTATCCACCGCATGGGGGGCTGTTGAGTCCGTCTGCATAGTCGCACCCACCCACGCGAAAGCTGCACGCTGCACAGATATGCGCCTTAATGAATGCGTCGAACGCAAACGACGGCGGCGTCTGCTGAACGTGTTCCAATATCTCAGAAAGTTTTTCAACCGGCACGGCGTCTCTGACGAAGTTATAAGTCTGGCAGAGCATGGAATCCTTGCCCTCTGAGTAAAACTCACAGAACGTCTTACAAATCAGCCGCGTGTGTAGCTCGTCTTTCAATCTGATTATTTATCTATTATTTATCTGGCTATTTACCTTTTATTTATCTATCAGGCGGAGGATTTCTTCAGCTGGCATAGCGCCTCTGATAAGCACACCATCGGGGAAGACTAATGCCGGAGTACCAGAAAGACCAAGTCCCTCTGCAATTTTAATGTTATCATCGACAGACTTAGCGTTGCAAGTTGGCTCAGGCAGTGGTTTTTTATCAAATGCGTCATCAAGAAGCTGAAGTGATTTAGCGCACATCACAGACTTTGACTTTTTCAGCGCTTCAGGGTGGAGTTTTGTTATTGGATACAAGAGTATGTAAAAGGCAGTGTCAGTTCTTTTAGCAACTATCTTTTTTAACTCATCGTGGAGTCTTTTGCAATAAGGGCAGTCGGGGTCAGTGAAGATGATAACCTTATTTTTAGCGCTTTTTTCACCCAGGAGGAGGGCGTCTTTAGTGGGTATGGACGAATAGTCTACCTTATTTAGCTCTATGTTGCGTTTCTCGGTAAGGTTTTCTTTAGTCTTCAGCCTGATTAATTTTCCGATGATGATATTACCTTTGGAGAAATCCAGATACCAGATTGCCTTTTCACCCTTTGGCTCGGCCTTAGACTTGACGGCAATCTCCCAGAGGCCCTTTGACGGGGATATTTGAACGCTCTCAACGGTGAGACCGGGGTTAAGCTCGCTGATTATTTCGACGGCCTCATGCTTGTCGAGTTTATGGCAGGAAGCGCAGTTACTATCACAGCCGTTCATGGCAGCGGCATAGGGTGTAAGAAATATCATGGCTGCGGCTAATACTACGAAGACACTCGTTATTTTTCTCATCGCTAATTATATATCATAAAACGCTTAATTCAGTCAAACAATATTTATTTTAATTTCACTTATGAACTGCTATAATATGCCGCGCTTCCATAGCATCAAAGGCGCTGTGTAAACACGCGTGTGTTTTCCATTAATCAAACATCCTGTAACATCATTCTAAGAGCGCACAGCCCAGCGTTAAGTACATTTTAGTGCTGTGGCTCTATTTGTCAATTCCCAGTAGTTGTGAGATAAACAACAGATTTATGACACATCAATTTTTACTGGTGTGCTTATCCATGTGCCGTGCAAATTGCAATGTTCGACTGCCTCAAGTTTTACAGGCTTATCCAATTTGATTTTAAAAGATGCTGAACCGGCAGCAATGCCTCCGGTTGGATATTCGGCTTTCGCTATTTCCTTGTCATCAGCAAGCAGTTTGATATAGGTAATCCAATGTTCGGGGGTTGACGGATGCTCTTTCATAAAGCCAACTTTTACGTTTACATCTATCCATTGTCCTGCCTTTGCCTTTTCAGGTGCCACAATAAGAGGTACATGTTTTTGTTCAAGTTCAGTGGGATTCCCCTCGCTCTTAAGCCGTAAAGGTTCGGTCTTATCTTCAGCAGTTGACACGTTACTTGTTGCTAAAACTACTCCTGCCGCTGCTACCCCTGAAATAAACTCTCTTCTATTCATATCCCCTCCGTTTTAGTAAGTTCAATTTCATCCCACATGTAGATATTATATCAAACTAGCTGTCAGTTATTCAATCCCAAGTTCCGACATAGGAATTTATACCTATCGATAAAAAAGGTTTTTTGAGAGCATTTTATGTCAGTTATCTCACACCACGACAAAAGATGGCATAGTCCTTGCTTCCGTAGTGGCGCGGAGTGAGACGAATTATATAAAATTAAACCATGAAATATATTATAATAGAGCCAAATGCGTGTGCCGCCTAAAGAAATTCTAAACGATATACAGTACGGCGCGTTTATCATTTTCGTCGTGTCGCTGATGTTTTCTGAGAGCATCAAGCTGATAACCCTGTATGGGGTTATGATACCGGTCTTTTTTACTCAGCTCTACAGGCGGGAAATCGGCATTCGCCTGGGGCTGCTGGAATATGGATTTATAGCATTTGTCCTCACTTCAGTATTAAGCGGTCTTTTTGCATCGAACATCCCTGAGTATATCAAAGGGATGAAAGATGTTACGCGCATCGCGGTACTGTTTTTTATCTCTGCTGCGTTTAGCGGTCAAAGGCGTATCACTACGGTACTACGATGCCTGTATGCGGCTACGGCAGCGATGGCCGTTTTTGGAGTGTATGAGGCCGTGAAGTTTCATAAGCCCTTGGACTTGCACATGCTTGGGCACTATAACTACACTGCAATGTATCTGGTAATAATCTCAAACGCCCTTATCGGGACAATCGTATTTTCAGAAATCAGGACGAAGGCGATGAAGGCAGCAGCAGTGATGTTACTTTTTATTACAATAACGGCCACCGTGATGACCACAATGAGGGCAGCCTTTGTAACGATGTTTATATTTTCTGCCATTGTTGTGTTCGCTAAACGAAAGTCTCTGGTTTCAAAGGCGATAGCGGCAGGATTTGCCGCCTTTGCCCTTGCCGCCGCGTATGTATTTAAACCCATGTGGACAAAACTCTCTTCGGGGGAATCCCTCCTCCGCAGACTTTATATATGGAAGTACGCGCTTAAGATAATTACAGAGACACGGGCGCTGGGCGCTGGGCTTAATAATTTTAAATACACCTTTCCGGCAGCAATAGAAGGCGGCAGGACCATATACGACGCCCACAGCCTGTATCTCAACACGGCAGTACAAAGCGGTGTGGCGGGGCTTTGTTCGCTCCTTGCAATCGGCGTTGGATTTGTTCGCAGGTGGTTCAGTATAACCGGCGGTGCATTTGAAGAGGAGATAAGATATGCCGCCCTCGGCGCTGCCCTTGTCGTATTTGTTGGAGGGATTTTTGATACAACACTCCACCATGAAACTGGTATGTTGTTTGCCATTTTAACCGGCTTTATGGCAGGGCTCCCGGCTGCTGAAGCTGTCAGAGACACTACTGATGCAAGCTAAAAGCATGACGATTTTCTATCCCGTCCCCGAGTCGATGCTAAATCCGCAGGCGCGGTTTATTCAAATCATAAACACTGCCCATGCCCTTGCCAGCGCGGGTGCCAATGTGAAGCTCATAACTGGCCGCACGCACGGGGCAGATGAAGATACCCTCCTCAACCATTACGGCCTTAGCCGCCACCCGAATCTTGAATTTGTGTTCCTGCCAATGATAAGAAAAGATAATGCCAGAGGGACGTTTTCTATAGGGATGGTCTTTAATGCTGCCCTCATTGTGTATCTTATTAGCAGAAAGCAAGATGATAGCGTAATCTTCGTAAGGCATTTAAAGACGGCACAGCATCTAATATGCTTAAAACGGCTGCACCAGATACCTATAGTGTTTGAGGCACATGAGATATTTCATCTGACCACTGAGAAAATAACAAAACAGAGGCGACTGAGAAAGCAGGAGAGAGATGTTTACACTGCCGCCGCTGCGCTTATTGCCATCACAGAGAGGCTGAGAGCTGACCTCGTTGATATGTTTTCATTGCAGACTGCTCATTCAATAACCATTCCGGCGATAACCATTCCAGACGCCGTCAGGGGCGATATGTTTGAGAGCGCACTGCCATATGAACAGCGCAGATATATCTTTTACGCCGGAGGGCTTTACCGCTGGAAGGGCGTCGATTTACTTATTGAAGCGATGCGATACCTGCCTGATGAGACACTTGTTATAGCCGGAGGCGGTCAGAGGCTCGATGAGCTGCGTGAGCTGGCTGCCAGAATTGGAGTGGCTGACCAGATTAACTTTACAGGACAGCTCAGCCACTCAGATGTCATAAACTTTATGAGACAGGCAAAGGCTGCCGTAATCCCAAATCTCCCCGAGTCCGTGTCAATATACTCATCCCCGCTTAAGATGTTCGAGTATATGGCATTAAACTGCCCCATTGCCGCTGCGAATATACCAGGCATAGCGGAGATTTTAACAGATGGCAAAGACGCGGTGTTTTTCACGCCTGGTGATGTTCAATCCCTGGCTGCTGCCATAAAATCCCTTACAGACAACCCTGATTTGGCAAAGGGACTAGCTGCCGCTGGGCAGGCCCTTGCAAAAGGCTTGACGTATGAGAAAAGGGCTGAACGAATAATTGATTTTATTGGTAATACGTTCTATAATGCCTGACTGAATTATAGAGGAGACCTGATAGTCAATGAGAGGAGTTTCCGTAGTGATAGTAACAAAAAACGAAGAAGACAGGATTGAGGCGGCGCTTCAGAGTGCGACAGCGGCATCAGAGATAGTCGTTGTTGACGCCATGAGCGAAGACCGTACTGTGGAGATATGTAAGGCATATACGGACAAGGTGTACATAAGACAGTGGCAGGGGTTTGCCGCGCAAAAGCAGACCGCCTCTGACCTGGCAGCAGGCCCATGGATATTCATACTTGACTCTGACGAGAGATTCACGCCGGAGTTGGCAGAGGAAATCTCCTCCACACTCAAAGACACCGTCCTTGATGGTTTTTATGTCCCCAGAAAGAATTTTTTCTTAGGCCGGTGGATAAAACACGGCGGCTGGAGGCCGGACTACACACTACGCTTGTTTAAAAAGGAATGCGGGCGGCTTGAGCCGCGCGAAGTCCACGAAAAGGTTGTCGTAAACGGCAGGACAGGTTATTTAAAAAACCCTGTTGAACACTACACATACAGAAGTGTTGCTGAGTTCCTCGCAAAGCTGGATAACTACTCAACACTATCGGCAAAGGACAAAGGGGCAAGGCGTATTGGCATAGTCTCGCTTACCGTGCGCCCAATTGCGACATTTGTAAAGATGTATTTCCTGAGACTTGGGTTTCTTGACGGGGTGCATGGATTTATTCTGGCTGTCTTATACGGGTACTACACATTCGTCAAATACACAAAACTCTGGGAGTTAAACCAAGTAAGGAGGTAAAGGTCTGTGAAGCTGAGTGTAGTAATCCCGTGCTTTAACGAGGAACAGGTAATAGATGAGGTATACAGGCGTTTAAATACCCTTCTGAATTCATATATGGCTAATGCCCTCATCGATGACTATGAGGTAATCTATGTTGACGATGGTTCATCTGACGGTACACTCTCAGCGCTCAAGCGGCTTGCCGCGGCAGACAAACGTGTAAGGGCTATCTCCTTTACCGGTAACTTTGGACATCAGCCTGCGCTGACGGCGGGCCTGTATCATGCCAGTGGAGATATGGCCGTGTCTCTGGATGCCGACCTTCAGGACCCGCCTGAAGTTATTGGGGAGATGATAAAGCGCTGCGCTGACGGGGCAGACATCGTCTACGGTGTCAGGGATGACAGGCAGGAGGACACCTGGTTTAAACGCATCACAGCCATGGCGTTTTACAAGTTTATGACACTCATGGGGGTGAATCTCATACATAACCATGCTGACTTCAGGCTGTTATCAAGGGCAGCCCTTGATGCGTTTCAGAGATATGGTGAGGTAAACCGGTTTCTCAGGGGTATGTTTCCCTCGATGGGGTTTAAACACTCTATTGTAAACTATAAAAGAGAGAAACGCTTTGCCGGCACAACTAAGTATCCCCTTAAAAAGATGATTTCGTTTGCAGTTGAGGGGATAACATCGTTTACGAATTTCCCTCTAAGGCTTGCCTTCGTGCTGGGATTTGTCAACTTTGTTGCAGCTATCATTTTGGGCATATGGACAATAGTAAGTAAACTAAAGGGAAGCGCTGTACCGGGCTGGGCGTCAATTGTGCTGCCGATTTATCTTTTTGGCGGGATTCAACTGATGTTCATAGGGATATTAAGCGAATATGTCGGCAAGATATATATGGAGGTCAAGCACCGGCCTGTGTTTATAATCAGAGAGACATATAATTTCGACGACAAAGGTCAGGGCAAAAGCCCCTGAATGCGGTTGAGTTCGACAAGGGATTTTGCGTAATCGGCCCTGGACTTTGCCTCGTCGTAGAGGGCTGTGGCGTAGTCGCGCTGGAATTTTAGTAAGTCATTCAGGGTTGATAGTCCTGCCCTGAATTTTCCATCTTCTGCTGCGAGGGTTTTTTCTGCCGCTAAGAGGGATTTCCCCGATGCCTTTATCTTTTTTATCGCGTAGTTGAGGTTGTTGTATGCCTCGGCTGCTTCAACTGTGATGTTCTTTTCGATTTCTCTTATAGCGGCGCCGGTTTGTTTTAGTTCGAGGTCAGCCTTTGTGTAATTGCCGCGGTTTTTCCAGTTGAAGATGGGGATGTTTAGTACGAGACCTATTTTCCATGAAAAATATTTACCAGATGCAAGCTCATCTATTGTGCTGTGATACTGACCGTCGAGTCCGGTTTGACCGTAACTTGCTATGGCACTGAGGTCAGGCAGCATCTGATTTTTATAGTAACGGGCAAATAGCTCCTTGTTTTTCTTGTCTATGAGCGCCTTTTGATAGTCCTGGCGGAGTTTATGTGCCTGCTCTATGATGGAATCCAGTGTCGGGGGCGCTGTTGGCTCAGGCGGGTTTGACAGCAGCTCAAGACGAGTGCCAGACAGTCCGACATTCATAATACCTTTTAGGGTGTTCTCAGCGTTCCTGGCATTATTTTCAGCAGCTAAAAGTGCCTCTTCCCTTACGGCAGTCTCGGCCTCGGCTGCATAGATGTCCACAGGGGCAGTCATTCCTGCAGCAATACGGGCGTTGACCTCGTCGGATGTCTTTTGGGCAAGGGTCAGGGCAACTGCTGCCGACTCTATACCCTTTCTTGCCGTTACAAGGTTCCAGTAGTCTTTGACCGCCTCAGAGACCTTTGCAACGACTGCCGAGTCAAAGGCATATTTTTTTGCCTGAACTGTGTTTTTGGCTGCTTTGAGGGAAGTTAGCTGCATGTCAATGCCGAATCCCTTTAAAAGCGGCTGCGTTAGTGTCAGAGAAAGCCCGGACGAATAGTATGAATAAAGGTTCAGAAATGGAGAGTTGCCGTTGTACCGGTAATTTTGCCACTTCAACTCATACGAGGTGCCTGTTACGGCCTTGCCGGATAATGACAGATTATAGTTGATTTGCCCCTGTGTCGTGCTGTCTATTTCGAGGGAGGTTTTTTGCCTGTCATATGTTTCGTCCAAACCCAAATTTAGGGAAGGGTCGAATTCCCCTTTATTTACCAGAATATCAGCCTCTGAGATTCCTGGATTATAGCTTTCGGCCTCGATGTCGGTATTCTTTTCTATCGTAATTCTTATAACGTCATCGACGCTGAGATTCATAACGTGTTCAGAGCCATCAGAGGAATAGGCCAGCGGGGATTGCATGAGCAGGAAACATATAGTGATGATAATCAGATATATAATTTGATGAGACTTGTGCACGTGCAGTATGAGGTCAAAGCCTCGCGGCCAGCGATTTAATATACATTTGTAAACCCTCAGAAAACTCCGGACGCTTTAAAGACAGTTCAATGGTTGCCTTAAGAAAGCCGAACTTATCGCCGGCATCATACCGGCTGCCCTTAAATAAGTAGCCGTAGACGACACGATTGGCAAGCAGCAGATTAAGGGCGTCCGTAAGCTGGTATTCACCGCCTCTGCCGGGCTTTATGCTTTCAAGGGCATCAAAGATGTCCGCTGTTAAAATATATCTGCCTATGACGGCAAGATTTGACGGTGAGTCCTCCTTCTTTGGTTTTTCCACAAGCCCGTTTATTTTATACAACTGCTTTGGGACGTTATTGGCGCCGAAATCCATAACAGTCTCACCGTTGATAATACCGTACTTTGAGACCTCATCATCGGGGACTTCCTGAAGGGCTATCACAGGGGAGCGGAACTTCTTGTATATCTCAATCATTTCCATAAGAAGTGTGTCATCGGGGTCAATAATGTCATCACTGAGCAGGACGGCAAACGGCTCGTCTTTCACAAATGCCTTTGCGCACAATATGGCATGACCGAGGCCAAGGGGTTTACTCTGCCTGATGTAGGCAAAGTTGGATTCGTCGTGCCTGTGGATTTCTTCGATGAGATTGTTGAGGCCCTTTTGTTTTAATATCTCATCAAGTTCTGAAAACTGGTCGAAGTGGTCTTCGATTGCCCGCTTGTTTTTACCTGTTATGATGATAAACTCATCTATGCCGCAGCGTTCGCACTCCTCGACGGAGTACTGTATCAGCGGTTTATCGACGATAGGGATCATCTCCTTCGGTGAGGCCTTAGTGACCGGCAAAAACCTTGTCCCCATTCCAGCGGCGGGTAATATAGCCTTTCTTAACATAACATATACTAACATTTTCGGCAGGGTTATTGGAACAATAAAATTCAGGGTAAACGTATTAACAACCGTCCTGGCTCCATGCCTGATACAATATGTCCTTATTGGTTTCATATTGAAAATGAGCTGTGATGTCAATAGTGGACACCAAATTCTTCATGTCACAGTCCTTAGAGCTGTTTTTCATAAGCGGCTGGGGATAGGTATCCGAGCCAAGCCTGAGTTCTCTGATGGTTATAGAAAACCTCTCAGTGATGTCATCAATAGCTTCGGTTTTGTAATGGCGATGGTAAGTTCGTTTTTAAGCGTTCCCCAAAAACTCTCCATCGGCGCATTGTCATAGTAATTACCCTTTCTACTAATTGAAGCCACAATGCCTAACTGAGCAAGCAGCCTTCTGGCGCAGTACTGGCTTCCACGGTCTGAATGATGGATAAGGCCCTTGCAAGGGACGCCACTGCCTTAAACAATGATCGGCTGACAAGTTCCTTTTTTATAATGATTTTTGATATTTTAGACCGTTACGGTTATAATATCACGATGAGAGCTGAAAGCAGCATTCCCGATGAAAAGCATGCTAGATTGCTGTACTGGTCTTTTTTCATCCTTACGATATTCACCGTTGTCTTTATTCGGCTCAGGCTGCTTGACGTTCCATTGGAAAGAGACGAGGGGGAGTATGCCTATATGGGACAGCTAATTGCTCAGGGCGTCATCCCGTATAAAGATGCTTACAGCATGAAACTCCCCGGCACTGCCTTCATGTACTATGTGATTATGTCCATATTCGGCAAGGGTATTGCAGGCATTCACTTAGGGCTGACAGTCGTAAATCTGGCTGCATTGCCAGCATTATTCATGTTAACTAAAAGGCTTATCAGCGAGCGGGCTGCCACTTTAGCATCTGCCTCCTGCGCGGTCATTTCTGTGAGCGTGCCGGTGTTTGGCCTTATGGCACATGCTACACATTTTGTCGTTTTTTTTGCCGTTTGGGGCGTTTATTTTTTATATGTGGCAATAGAAGATAACAAGACATGGCTTTTGGCAGCCTCTGGCCTGTGCTTGGGGATGGCCTTTATGATGAAACAGCATGGGATATTATTTATCTTTTTTGCCCTCACCTATCTCTACATTACGCGGGTCAGTATTAAGAATTATGTAATCAACGCCCTTATCCTTACGCTTACATCAGCACTGCCATTTGCTGTTACATTGTTTATAATTTATAGAGGCGGGATGTTAGGTAATTTTTGGTTTTGGTGTTTTACTTACTCTGGTAAATATGTATCGAGCCTATCGTTAATGGACGGGCTGAAAAGATTCATGACTATGGCGCCGAGAATGGTCAAACATTTTACAGCCTTATGGATTTTTGGTGTTGCAGGTTTCTGTATCCTTATTAAATCACAAATAAAGACCGCAGCCCTGCACAAGCTATTCATACTGCTTTTCTTTCTGTTTTCATTCATGTCTATATTACCGGGATTATATTTCAGGGAACATTACTTTGTTTTAATTATTCCGGCGATTTCAATAACAGCAGTATATTTCATAGAACTGCTTAATGGTACACTGTCAGAGAAATTCCAGAATAAAATAATCCATACGCTTCCCATTGCCCTATTATTATCAAGTCTGATATATACTTTGACAGTGCAGAGTGAAATATATTTTAAGCTGTCGCCTATGGATGTATCCCGCAAAATCTACGGTCTGAATCCATTTATCGAATCTGTTAAGATAGCAGAATTTCTCAAGAGCCGCACAAAAGGCGGTGACAGGATTGCCATACTGGGTTCAGAGCCGCAGATATTATTTTATTCTGGCATTCGTTCGGCAACCGGTTATATTTATATGTACGGACTTATGGAAGACCAGCCGTATAATTTGCAAATGCAAAAGGCGATGACCTCTGAGATTGAACAGGCCATGCCTGCCTTTATAATCTTTGTAAACATCCCGGCATCATGGCTTCCTTCTAAAAACGCACCGCTTTACATATTCGATTGGGCAAGAACTTATATCGAGACAAACTATGTCCTAACCGGCGTCGTAGATTTTATTTATTATGACGATATTGTATACAAATTTGACGCTGAGGCGTTAAACTATAGTCCGCGCTCAAAAATATATATATGTATTTACAAACTAAAAGATGGAGGTGGACATGGGTAAGGGCACAAAAATAGTTCCAGTGAGCCAGGCGCTTGGTCTTGTCCTTGCTCACGACATTACCGAAATAAGGCCGGGTGAGTTTAAGGGCAGGGCGTTTAAAAAAGGCCATGTGGTCACAGACCAAGACATAGAACACCTTCAAAGGCTTGGCAAGGAGAACCTTTTCCTGCTTGACATTGCAGAAGACGAACTCCATGAAAATGACGCGGCCCTGGCTATGGCTAATGCCCTGACAAGGGGCAGTACAAGCGGCGTATCCTTCGACCCCGAACCTAAGGAAGGGAAAATAACCCTGATCGCAGAAATCGACGGACTGTTTAAGGTCAACAAGGACGCACTTCTGCAGTTCAACATGCTTGGCGATGTGATGTGTGCAACCCTTCATACGAACTCAGTGGTGACCAAAGGCCAGACGGTTGGGGGTGTGCGTGCGATACCGCTTGTGGTAAAGAAAGAAATCATTGAGAGGGCGCTCAATGCCGCTTTGAATAAGGATACTGGTGATGGGAAAGCGCCATTGTCAGTACTGGGAATGAGGCGCCCTAAGGTTGGGGTTGTCATAACTGGAAGCGAGGTCTATACGGGCAAGATACAGGATTCCTTTTTGCCTGTAGTCAGGAACAAGATAAAACAATTTAACGGTCTTATTGTTGGGCAGTACTTCGCACCGGACGACGAGGTGTTCATTGCAGGGAAACTTACAGAGCTTGCGGCAGGCGGGGCAGACCTGCTGATAACTACCGGTGGACTTTCAGTTGACCCTGATGATGTCACCTCGGCAGCAGTGCGCAGGTTGCCGGTTACTGACGTGTTTTACGGTACTGCGGTGCTTCCCGGCGCCATGTTTTTGATTGCATATATGAAGAAACCCACAGGTGACGGACTGATTCCAATACTATGTATGCCAGCCTGCGGGATGTACCACAAGATAACGGTGTTTGACCTGTTGCTGCCGCGCGTGCTGGCTGGTGAGTACATTGACAGAGGCGCACTTGCTGAGATGGGACACGGCGGCCTGTGTTTGAACTGTAAGGAATGCAAGTATCCTGTCTGCCCATTTGGGAAATAGCACGGCAGTTCAAGCATTACTAAACACGATCTGAGAGGTGTAAGAGATGAAAATAAAGGCTGTTTTTGTCAAAGATGGCGATTGGTGGGTAGCGTGGACAGATGATGTACCAGGGGCGGTTACTCAGGGAAAAACAATAGAAGAGGCGAGAGAAAACCTTGTTGACGCAGTAAATGAGATACAAAAACCAGCAGGTCTACGGTTTTACGTCATAAATATGACCTCTTCGTAAGTGGTGATGCCCTCGAGCATTTTACGAATTGCGGCCTGGCGCAGGGTTATCATCCCATCGGCTGCTGCTGCACCGTATATGGCATTGAGGTCGGCATTGTCAGAAAGTGTTCTTCTCACCCTCTCTGTAAACTCCATAACCTCAAAGATAGCGGTTCGGCCCCTGTAGCCTGTGCCGCGGCACTCAATACAGCCCTCGCCGTAACTTATTGTGTGTGTGGTATTTTTATCCAGTTGCAGATATCCCGCTTCGTCCTCTGTCAACACGCGCTGGCGCTTGCAGTGTATGCATATCTTTCTGACAAGGCGCTGGGCAATTACACCTATGAGCGTTGAGCAGATGAGAAATGACTGAATGCCCAGGTCTAAAAGACGTGTAATAGAGGACGGGGAGTCGTTTGTGTGCAGCGTTGAGAGGACGAGGTGCCCGGTAAGGGCAGATTGTATGGCGTTGTCTGCGGTCTCCTTGTCTCTTATCTCACCAACCATGATGATGTCAGGGTCCTGACGAAGAATGGTGCGAAGCATTGTGGCAAATGTAACGCCGATTGACTGCTGTACGCTGACCTGATTAAACTCCTCGATGACCATCTCGATAGGTTCTTCTATTGTTACAATGTTTATTTCGGGGCTGGACAACACCCGCAGTGATGAGTACAGAGTGGTCGTCTTGCCGCTTCCCGTTGGGCCTGTGACTAAGATTATGCCGTTTGGCCTTTTGATAAATGAATCATACAGTTTATACTCACGGGGATAAAAGCCCAGTTTTTCAATATCCTGCATAAGCATATCGGGGTCGAAGATTCTTATGACAATCTTCTCGCCAAAGGCCGTCGGCAGAGTTGATACTCGCAGCTCAAGCTCCTTGTCCTTGTGATTGGTTTTTATTCTGCCGTCTTGCGGGCGGCGTTTTTCAGTTATATCCATTCGGGAGAGCATTTTTATTCGCGAGGTTATAGGGGCGTGGACTGCCTTCGGAGTCGAGTGAACTGTATGGAGGATGCCGTCGATACGCAGTCTCACTATGGATTTTTCTCTTTTTGGCTCGATGTGTATATCGCTTGCCCGCTGTTCAAAGGCGTACTGAAAGAGATACGTTACAGCCCTGACTATGTGTGAGTCTGTGGCCTCAATTTCCCCTTGTCCTTTGAGTTTTACGAACTGCTCAAGGTTTCCAAGGTCAACGCCGGGCTGCATCTCTGCCTGTGCCGCCGCTATTGAGGAATGAAACCCGAAAAACTCCCTGACGATTCTCAGCACATCGGTCTTTGAGCTTAACACGAGGCGTGTCTTTAGATTTTTTGCGTGTTTGAGGCTCTCTACTGCCTCCATATCGTATGGGTCTATTACAGCCAGCGTGATTACCCCGGCAGTGTTCTCAACCGGCACTATCATATGTCTTAAGGCGAAGGGGCGCGGGATATGTCCTGTTACCACATCAAGCGCGAGTTTAATTGGATCAAGCTTCTTGTACGGTATGCCTGTCTCTGTGGCGATTACCTCGGTGATTGTGTCTTCGTTGAGAAGTTTGCCTTTTATGCCAGGTATCTCAAGCTCTAAGGTGGCAATTGCCTCAGCCGGGGTGATGACCCCGACACCCTGTGACGAACTCCTTGTACCACCGGCTTCGTTAAGCTGCTGCAGCCTGAGTATCAGCTCCTCGCCCCTTGCCACGATGTCTGTGTATCGCTCTTGTGTTATCAACCGCCTTTTCAGCAGGAAGGAGGCAACAGTTTCAACTGTCAGGCGTTTCTTAGATGATTTGTCGGGCTGCCTAGTTGTCACGGGTTGTCAACCGCGCTCCGCCAGCGTATTTATCTTATGAGCAAGGCAGCCAGCCCCAAAACCATTGTCTATGTTCATAACCGCTATGCCTGGCACGCAGGAATTCAGCATTGCAAACATGGGCGTTAGTCCGTTTAAATTAACACCGTATCCCACAGAGGTTGGCACTGCTATGACTGGTTTATCTATAAGCGCCCCTACTACTGAAGGCAGCGCGCCTTCCATCCCAGCCGCTACGATTACTACATTGGCACCATCAAAAATACCCATGTTGTTAAGCAGCCTGTGCAGCCCTGCAACCCCGACATCATAGAGCTTCTCCACCTTGCTTCCCAGAAAAGAGGCCGTCACCGATGCCTCCTCGCAAACCGGTATGTCCGCCGTGCCTGCGCTGACTGCAACAATTCGTCCCAGTTGTTTGCGCCCCTGCCCTGCCTCGATTATTCTCGATGCGGCATAGTACCTTGCGTCTTCGATTTGAAGGCCGTCGTATATCTCCTGTGATGCCCTAGTTATCAGCACCCTGCCGCTCATTTTATATATCCTGCGGGCTATCTCGATGGCATCCCCGGGGGCTTTCCCTTCTCCATATATAACCTCTGCAATGCCGCCTCTGAGGTGCCTGTGATGGTCTATTTTCGCAAACTCAAGGTCTTCATAAGGCAGATGTTTTAGCTTATTCAGCGCCTCGTCAACGGTGGTTTGGCCGCCTTGTAGTGAGACAAGCAGCGCCTTAATCGCTTCTTTATCCATGTCTGAACTCCTCATCCATGCCTGAACTCCTCTTTCAACTCCCTTGACATGAGATGCCGTACAGCCGCAGCCGGGTCCCTGGATTCATGAATCACTCTATAAACCTGTTCGACAATAGGCATTTCCACACCGGCACGGTTGGCAAGCGCAAAGGCCGATGCAGAGGTCTCAACACCCTCTGCCACTGCCTTCATATCAGAGAGGATTTCAGCCGGTGTTTCTCCCCTGCCCAGGCGCAGACCCACCGTATAGTTTCTCGACAGATTTCCCGTGCATGTCAGCACAAGGTCTCCAAGACCGCTGAGCCCGGAAAATGTGTTTTCCTTAGCCCCAAGCCCTACCCCAAGCCTGATTATCTCTGACAGCCCCCGCGTAATCAATGCAGCACGGGCATTAAGCCCCAGACCCAGACCGTCGCATATGCCGGAGGCTATTGCAATAACATTTTTCAGCGCCCCGCCAAGCTCAACCCCTATAATATCCTCGTTTGTATAGACCCTGAAATACTCAGTGTAGAACATCTCCTGAAGCGCATGTCCGTGTTTAGAGTGGCTTGCAATGGCGAGGGTTATGGCCGTCGGTCTTTTCTTTGCCACCTCATCGGCAAAACTCGGCCCGGAGAGTACTGCGATTTCATTGCCGGTGAATTCTCTGATTATTGCAGAGGCCGTTTTAAGCGTACCGCGCTCTATCCCCTTTGCAGCGGTAACGATAACCTTGTCAGGGGCAATAGATGCCTGCACTTGTAGTATGCCCCTGATAAACTGTGTCGGTACGACAAGTATGATATACTCTGCCGCCCCAACTGCTTCTGTCAAATTGTCTGTTGGTATGAGACGGTCTGAGAGCTTTAGGCCGGGCATAAATAACTTGTTTTCCCCTGTCTCCTTAATGGATTCAACGGTCTCCTTCTCGTATGCCCACAGATGAACCTCATTGCCCTTTAATGCCAGTAGATTTGCTATAACTGTACCCCAACTGCCGGCCCCTATGACGCTTATTGTATTCACTCTGCCTATATCTTATAACTTATTTGCATAAAATTAAAACCGCTGGCAATACTTTATTTGCGCTCACAATATCCCTATTGCGGCGTGGTGGAGGTGTTGAAAACCACTAAGACGGTCGTCCTTGTCGTCGATTTGCCATTCCTGCTGCCCCCCTGTTTCGATGTCAACCATACCTATTGTCCTCGATGAGAACGTATCGTTGTGAAAGCTACAGTATGTATATGCCATATAGCCATTGTTTATCTGACACGATGCTGCCCGAATTGCCCCTGATAAGGTTTTCTTAATCAGGCCGCTATTCTTTATTCTATACACGATGTAGTATGTTGTAACCGTAGGGTTGCTTATATGTCTTATTACAGGGTCAGGGATTGTACCGTCGTTTACGGTTGGCGTATCGCTTGATTCCATGAAATACACATAGCTCTTCTGATATATAATAATGAAGTTATTTGCGCCGTCCATGTTATCAAAGGCCATGACGTGAATATCCCTGTAGCCTTCTTTTCCGGCCTCGTGCCTTTCCCCAACAGAAATCGGCCACATGCGTACATTGTTGCGCCCTGTTGCAGTGTTTAAGAATTCTTCAACCTTTAGCGCGGCATTAAACTTACCGGGGCCTGTCATGCCTCCGCTTGCTGATACAGCCCCGTCTCCAAAGCCCCCATGCGCATCCCCTGAGTGACTTACCAGCGTCATCCCTGGAATCGCACCCGGTATCCAGTCAAGCCGGTTACTGTCATATCTTGATTCCTCGTATTGTGTCTCTTCGATTTCCATCTCCCCCACCATCAGCCGCTCTGTCCTTTTACACAGAACATCAAAGATTGCTGTCTGACCGTTATAAACCCATGTGTCTGAGGTTGTAAAAAATACCGGGGGCGTACTATCCAGATACCACCTGTTTGTCACTTCTAAGTTCAAGGTAAATGGATGCTGCACATTACCGCCCCTGATAATTTTATTGCTTTCGATTTTTACAAGGGCGTTGTCTTTGTCAAAAACGTCTATAACCTGATGGGTCTTCCAACTGTATCCTGTCTGCCAGGGGGTGCCGGTTATATAGTCGCTGCCTATGAGCTTGCTGGTAACATAGCTGCTGTCTTGCGGTGTTGATTTATATGCTATCTCGTTTTTCCACAACTGATAGAACTCCTCATCAGGAAACAGGGTCAACTCCCTATACATCACACCTGTGCCAAGTAATGTCTGCTGGTTTTTAAACATGCAGGCGTTTATATAGCCGTCACTGTCAGTTGTGTATGGGTGTCTGCTGCCGGATATACGCATTAACTGTGCGGCATCTTCTATAAATTTATCCTTCCCGTTTACTTGTGTTTTTGTCCAGTTGCTGACATAGTGGCTGCCTACGATTCTCTGCTGGTATAACACTACTAAAGTCGAACTCCACGATGTCTTCATAAATTCTGCATTGTCTATTGTGTCGTTATAGACATAAATAGAAGGCAGCTCTGCAGCATAGACCCCAGCACCAGACTGAATATTCAGCGTAAGACCAGTGTCTGAGATTGTCAGTCCATCTCCCATCATCCCATCAGGAGTTAATGCAGCCTCATCGTCGCTGCTGTCATCATACTTATAGAGCAGTGCCCTGTAGTCCCTGCCGCTGTCCTCTCCGGCTGTGACATAGACTAATTCGTATCCATAGGCGTCAGGCTCAGTGGATGTGTCTCTTATGTATATGAGTAGGATGCGGGCCTTAGCCTTCCCTGTGATTCGAATATAATCCATGCCGGGGATAGATTTGACTAATATCTCCGCATCACCTGCGTCTATGACGCGATTGTCAATAGAAATGCCCCTCATGGTCATCAAACGCTTCATTTCTCTGAGTTTGTTTTTTGCAAATGGCAGGTACACCTCACCGCCTTCAATGTCGAGCCTCAACGGATTATTTTCGTTTGCAAGGTATTGCATGGTTCCCCCTCAGACAAAAAATGATTCAGGCAGCCGCCCTTAGCTGGCACACAAGCATTACCAGACAACATATAGTAACACATTATATATTATATGTCAAGCGAAAAATATTACTAAAGCGTGGGCGCAGTAGCTATTATTGGGGCTGCTGTGTTGCTATGTTACTGGGGTGTCATGCGAGCGGTCTTTTAACTTTGCCTGATCTGCCATCATTTGTTTTATCTTTGCGTTAGCGCCGCGCAGACGTCTGCTGAAGATATGCGTCAGTTTCTTAAAGAGTTTAAGCGTAACAATGTCGTCATAGCCTTCCATTATCCTTCTGTCGAACTCAAGCAGAACGGTGTCATCGTGTGCCCTAGCCCTTGCTGTGCGTGGAGAGCCGTCAAGTATGGACATCTCACCGAAGCAGCTGCCACGTTTTAAGCGTGCCAGCACAGTTTCTCGTCTTTTATTAACCATCTGTGAGATGATAATTATCCCATCCACTATGACGTAGAATCTGTCGCCGGGCTGACCGTCCTCAAATATGAGTTCATTTTCTTCGTAGTTTCTGCACTTGCTGATTTTCAGAAGCGCTATCAGCTCTTCATCGGTTAGAAAGGAAAAGAAGTCCAGTTCCCTTATCTTTCTGATTGTCTTACTGATGGCCATTGGAACGCTCCTAATGGAGTCTTCTATGGCCTTTTCCATCTCGTTGAGCTGGAATGGATATTTTATAGTTGCGGTTATGCCCTCTCTGTACATTTTTTTAAGGTCTTGTACAGCAATTTCGCTGTCTATCAGGAGTATAACTTTAACTGGAACCTGACCAGGGTTTTCCCTTAAGGTCTCAAGAAAGTCCTCGCCATACATGTTAATAGTCTTGTAATCGGCAAAGAGTAGATCAAACTTCTCAGATTTGAGTAAATTAAACACCCTGGCAGGCACAGAAACACCTGTAATACTAACATACCCCAAGTACTGCAATATCCCCTTTGTAGCATCAATACTCTTCTGGTCAAAATGCAAAATCATCATTCGCAAATTAGTATTAGCCATGCCGTAATATTAAATCAGATAACCATGAATTGTCAATATCAAAATACTCCTATGACAGTGGACGCATTTTTGCGTCCACTGTCACCATTTATCGTTGATTACCGGACTGACATAATTTGTCACTTTGCTTGTAACCATGCTAAAGCATTGGAATTTAAGGAAGCCACCGAGAGGATTCGAACCCCCGACCGGCTGATTACAAATCAGCTGCTCTACCGACTGAGCTACGGTGGCATTGACCACTACTAAAGCTAACATTTAATGATAATTTCTGTCAAGTGAATCATTACTTCCCTCAGCAATTCTTAATGAACGATCTGAGAGCACGAGTTTGGTGTAATACTTGTCATGGGAAGCAGGAGCAGGCGCAAATTTGCTGGTCTCAAACAAAATACTTTTCTAATTCCACCGACTATTGCTACAATATGTATAAGGAACCAAATGGGCACAAATATTTCAGGGGTTGTCCTCGCCGGAGGGGAAAATAAACGGTTCCCCTCTCTGAAGGCGTTTATTGAAGTTGGTGGTCAGACTATAATCGACAGAACTCTGCATCTGTTGGTCGGGCTTTTTGATGAGATCATAATCAGTACAAATCAGCCTGATATCTATTTCTCGAAGGCTGAAATCTTAATAGGCGATGTATTAACCGAAAAAGGGCCAGCAACCGGCATCCTCTCCTGCCTGCTAAATTGTAGGAATGACAGGGCTTTTTTTGTGGCTTGTGACATGCCTTTTGTCAAAGAGAAACTCATAGCGCTTATCACATCATATCCAGAAGATTACGACGCCATAGTCCCCCTATACTTAGGAAGACCACAGCCCCTTGCTGCACTTTATCATAAGAGAATTGTCCCATTGCTGGAAAAATCCATCAGCAGCGGTGTTAAATCCCTTGCCGCTGTGCTAAAAAAAATTAATGTAAAGTATGTCGAAGAAGAACTACTACAGCAGGCCGACTCAGAGGGCCTCAGTTTTATAAATATTAATACGCCTGAGGATTATTTACTACACATTGATTATCGTCATGAAAATAAGTTATGATTGACTAGTGGTGAGCGTATAAAAGTGAGACCCCACTGCGGTTTCACGAGGAGGTTGTAAATGTTTGGTTTAGGTATGCCAGAACTGTTATTGATACTTGTTGTGGTTGTTGTGTTGTTTGGCGCACAGAGGCTTCCAGAGTTGGGCAAAGGGATGGGCTCTTTTGTAAAAAACCTGAAAAAAGGTCTTAGTGATCATGATGAAATTGACGTAACACCAAAAAAACCTGAGGCAGCACAGGGTGCAGCAAAGGAAGAAAAGGCAGCAAAATAGCTCTCTATGCGAAGGGGTACTGCCGTTGAGATAAGCCTTGCTGCCCTTAAACACAACTATGAGTTAATTACAGTCCTCACGAACAACAGAAGTATCATTGCCACGGTCAAGGCCGATGCCTATGGTCACGGTGCCGTGGAGGTTGCCTCAGTGCTTGAAAAACTTGGTGTATCCTGTCTTGGGGTTGCCTATGCCCCTGAGGCTGTAGAGCTGCGTCAAGCCGGAATTCAAAAAATCCCAATCCTCGTTTATTTTGACAACGTTGATGCCGCAGATATTATTAAATATGAGTTAACCCCTATCGTCTATGGCGTGGGCACGGCTGATACCATTTCTGATGAGGCGTTAAAGCAAAACCGGCAAATTGATATTCACGTCGATATTGACACAGGCATGGGCAGGGTTGGATTTCTCTATGACAGAGACATAGAGGGAATTAAGGCACTAAGCAGATTAAAGGGCGTTAGAGTGACAGGGTTTATGAGTCATTTTTCAGAGGCCGATTTAAAGGACAGGAGCTTTGCCGAGTTGCAATTAGAAAGATATTTGCATTTAAGGTCAGACCTGTCGGGCTTATTTAAAGGTGCAATATGGCACATAGCAAACAGCGCCGCTGTTATGTCTTTCCCCTCAAGTCACCTCGATGCAGTGAGACCGGGGTTAATATTATACGGCTCAGACTCACTTGAACCGTCACACCCACGGCTTGAGATGGCAGACTTCAGGCCGGTGATGACTGTTAAGTCGCGTATTTTACATATCAGAAGAGTACCTTCCGGCAGATCGATAAGCTATGGCAGGACTTTCGTAACAAAGCGTGCAAGCCTCGTCGGTGTTGTCAGCACAGGCTATGCAGACGGTTATCCGCGGGCACTCTCAAACAAGGCACATGTGCTGATAAACGGCCAGTTTGCCCCCATTATCGGAAGGATTTGTATGGACGTAGCGATGGTGGATTTAACTGACTGCAGTGACATTAAAGAAAACACAGAGGTCATCCTCATCGGGCGGCAGGGTGGAAAAGAAATTACGGCATCAGAAATAGCAGCATGGGCTGGGACCATATCATATGAGATATTAATATCACTAGGCCGCGTCAACAACCGCACGTATTGTTGTGATGAGCATTATTGAATCATGAGATTATTTGCCGGGAGATCATCTGCTGGCAGATGAATGATTACCTTTGTTCCAAGCAATTCCCTGCGTTCAATTGTGATTGTGCCGAGGTGTTCGGTGATAATTTTTCTGACCTTAAACAGCCCCATACCGTTGTTGCTGGTCTTTGTAGTAAAAAAGGGGTCAAATGCATAGGGAATGTGTTTGTTGTCGATTCCTGAACCCGTGTCTTTAATCTCAACAATGATGCCGCAGGCAGCTTTATAGACAATTATGTCAATTTCACCTGGGCCGTCTTCGATACTTTCGATGGAATTTATAATGATTTCGTCCAACGCCATCATAAATAGCACAGGGTCGATATAAGCCGTTACGTTGTCCTCGACATCGAGACGATAGCGAATCTCTTTCTCAAGCTTATTGGCTATAGATTCTACCTTAGGCCGAACCCCTTCAATTAGCTTAATGAGGTGAATGGTTTCGTAGTGTACTGTTTTGATGTCAGTGTATTCTTTGAATGACTTAACGATACCCTCAAGCCTGCCAGTACACTCGCCGATAGGCTCAAGATATTGCCTGAGTGGATTGTCTTCGTCGATTCTCTTCATCATCAGACGAACAAAACCGCCAATGCTGGCAACTGGATTGAGAATTACATGGGCAACGGAAAGCGAAATCTTCTTCATACTCTCAAGCATCTCAAGAGAAAACCGCTGCCTCTCTTCTATCATTAATTTTTCCCGCTGCCGTAACTCGGAAAGTTCAGTAATGTCATCAAGCTGGACGATAATACCGGAAATAGTCTTCGTTTCACGCAGATAAGATGTAGTAACAGAAAGCTGGTAGTGCTGGCGCACAGGGGAAAAATAGCTGACCTCGCGGTGAAGATTTAACTTCTCCTCGCCGATTACATCTATTATAATCTGATTGAGTTCAGAGTTATTTTCCGTGTGGAGAAATAATTCTCCCCAACTCTTGCCGATGAATTGTTCTTCATCATAGCCAAGTATTTTCATTGCCGGGCTAGTTGCATAAACAATGATGCCGTGATAGTCCAGCACCACAAGACCGGAACGAATACTCTGAAGTATATTATCTATCAGGATCTTTCTCATTTAGTTAAATACCAACCCTCACGGGATATATGTTACATGTTAATACAGTTTAAAATCAACTGCTGTGACAGCTGTGGATAGCGTTATTGACATTTCTGATAAATAATGTTACATTTACTGCGTAGCATGGCTTAAGACAACAGTGATCTCAAACATAGGGCAGAGGGATAAGAAATGATTACGATAAAAAAGATACTGATAGTAGACGACTCGACATCGGCCAGGTTTTTTATTAAAGGCTGTATCCCAAAGGACAAGGGCTACGAATTCTGTGAAGCCAGCGATGGGGCAAAGGGTGTGGAGGCCTATAAGACTTTCCGCCCGGATGTAACATTTATGGATTTGACAATGCCTGTCATGACCGGCTTTGAGGCAATTGAGCTGATAAAGTCGTTTGATCCTCAGGCGGCAATAATTGTCCTGACTGCGGACATTCAGACGAAGACGATCGAAAGGGTAACCGCGCTTGGTATAACTACGGTTCTGAAAAAACCTCCGGTCAAGGCAACTGTAGAAGAAGCCCTCATCAAAATTCAAAGCATATAGGGGTAAACCTGTGGAAATAAATGACGATAATACGTTTTCTGAATTAGAAATAGACACACTTCAAGAGATAATGAATATTGCGTTCGGGCAGGCATCCGCCGACCTTGCCGAGGTTATTAACGTATTTATTGTCTTAAGTATACCATCTCTGAAACTGAAGAGGGCAGAGACCTTGTCTGAATTTATCGACCAGGAAATAGGCGACCTGAAGAACTTCAAGGTAATTGAACAAGGTTACTGGGGTAAGTCCAAGGGGGTTGCCCTTCTTGCATTTCCACATGAGGCCGAGCTGGAGCTGATTGCGATGTTCAGGGAAGATACGGGCATGGGATTTGACTCCGAGATGTCCGACGAGCTGGATAATGAGATGTTGATAGAGATAGGCAATATTCTAATAGGGGCATGTGTAAGCAAGATGGCTGAACTGCTTAAAGATATGGTAACTTTTGTACCGCCGAGAGTAATTTCCGGAGAGCAGTTGAGCGATGCCTTTGTTGAAAATCGTTTTGAACGCGAAAGCAGGGTAATTTTACTTAAGACCATTTTCCAGATTGAAGGACGCGAGCTGTCAGGCCACTTGTTTCTTGTAAACAGCCTCGATTCGATTCCTGCGCTCAAGGACGCGTTGCGCGCCTTCTGGAAACAGTACGAGTGATATATAGACAGGTTTTTGATGTAATAAATATCGGCCTCGTCGTACTTGACGATGTGCTTAAGGTTTGTTACTGGAACCGGTGGATGACCAAGCACAGCGGTATTGACTGCGAAGAGATAATAGGGTCGCCACTTTTTGAATTTTTTCCCGACATTAATACAAGATACTTTGAACGCAGCATCAGGTCTGTGTTTAAATTCGGAAGTTTTGTGTTCATGTCGCAAAAGCTCCACAAGTATTTATTTAAATTCAAAAACAACTCCCCAGCGTTTCAGCACATGCGTCAAAGTGTTACGATTGGCCCTATCAGGGACAAGGATAACTCTCCGCCAACTCACGCCTTCATCATTATACAGGACGTGACAGAAATGGCTGCTTACGAAAAAAAACTCCACGATATGAGCATCAAAGACGGACTTACCGGCATATATAACCGCCGTTATTTCGAGACACGCCTCAAAGAAGAGTTTGACCGGCACAAGAGATACTGCCATGCGTTAAGCATTATCATGTTTGATATAGATCATTTTAAGAGTATAAACGATACCTTCGGTCACCAGTTCGGGGATTTTGTCCTAAAAAGTGTATCTTCCATCGCACTTGAAACGCTCAGACGCAACGACATAATGGCGCGATATGGCGGGGAGGAGTTCTGCTGTATACTGCCTGAGACCTCACTAAGCAATGCCTTGATAATTGCCGAGCGGATTAGAAAAAATGTCGAAGTCCAAGACAATAAATTTAACAATATGTCAGCAACAGTGACAGTAAGTCTGGGTGTATCAGAGTTGTGTGAAATAACAGATACACATGAATTGCTCCTCAAAAAGGCCGACGACGCCCTCTATACGGCTAAACACGAGGGCAGAAACAGGGTTGTCGCTATGAGTCTTTTTTCTTAGCAGCTCAGGCCGAATGCTGACCGAATGCTAGATTAGGCCGACTGTTAGTTTAGACTGGAAGACGGAATTGAAGCACATACCATCGCCAAACTAATTGCCTCAGCCCTTTCCTTTCCAACCAGTATCTCAACAAGCCGCAGGGCAAATTCAACCGCCGTGCCAGCGCCCTGGCTTGTAACTACCTTGCCATCAACGACGACACGCTCAGAAGCTGATACCTCGGCGGCATTGAGCTTTTGCTGAAAACTTGGATGACTTGTTGCCTTTTTATCTGTAAGAATACCGGAGTCCGAAAACACATATGGCGCAGCACATATTGCTGCCATGTACTTGCCGCCTTCTGACATCTCACGAACAATTCTCTTTACCCGTTCATCCTTTGCAAGATTGTCCGTCCCAGGCATACCACCAGGCAGCACCAGCATATCAAAATCCAGCGCCCTAACCGCATACAGGGCTGCATCAGGGATTATCCTTATTCCCCTTGCGCTTGTAATCGGCCCGTCTTTAACTCCTGCGGCAACTACCTTTACGTCTGCCCTTCTCAGGACATCTATTACCGCCACTGCCTCTATCTCCTCAAAACCATCTGCCAAGATTATCAATACGGATGCCATATATGCCTCCTGTGCTTTTCCTCAGATTATAACAGATTTCACAAGCCGCGCGTCAAGGGCCACACGCCTCAGGGGACTGCCACTTTGCAAGGCCGCCTTTATCTCTTGCCGCTGATATAAAATCCCCCCTCATAGATTTCCTTATATGCCGCTTCGCCAAGAATATCAATAGGGGAGCGACTGAGATTGTTCTGCACTTCAGATAGTACGCTGTCTTTATCTGTTATATAACCGTTTTTAATCAGATACCCTGCCGCCAGATTGACCATCAGAAAATGGGTTAGCGGGTTCCAGTGCCCCTCGCACCGGTATGAGTAATACGGATTCGGCAGATTATGGTCATCTCTGTAACGCCTGAGAAATGGCTCCGGATTATAAAAATTAATATTATTCCTCTGCGCTGTCTCCTGAAGTCTTCTGATGGGATATTGGGGGTCAAACCCGGCTGGCGCCTCTGCACCAATGGCCTTTCGCAGCTCTTGTTCCGGGTTTTTTATCATTGCTATATATTCCACAACCGGTATTACTATCAGTGTGGCACCGTCCTTTTCTGTTTCCTTTTTAAGCTCCTTCAAGAAGTGCTCCGTAATTGCCCATGCCTCTGTCCAGTAACTGTCTGGCGGCATAAAGGCATAGTAATCATCGGGCAGCGTGTTTGTGTTCTTTCTGACCGGGGTGTCTAGTCTATGCTGAAGGTACACGGTCTTTATAAACAATGATGTTTTATAATACCTGTAGAGAAGGTTCACTAAGCCCTTAAGTTTCTTTTGTCCTTTTTTTTCATCTATCACAACAGAGCCATGTTCAATGTTAGCGCACGATAATAACGAGCCGCCTTTGAGCATCTTGCAAGAGTTGCCGTTTATATCGTTAAATGTACAAAAGAACAAGAGGACTATCTTTGGCTTATAACTCCTTACTTCTTTTACATACTGGAGGTACTCATGGATAGTGCCGTAGCCGCTTATGCCGAAATTTAACACATCCACATGCAAGAGCCGCCTTAAGGCCGCGGCAAAATAGGCATCCTCGGGGGCCTGCTTTGCCTCCACGAAGGAATCCCCAAGTACTGCTATCCTGAACTGACTTAAGTTATCCCATTCATAGCTCCTGTAACCGGCAGAGTTTATCTTTATCTGTGAAATGTTATAACAACTGTGCCTTACAGCGGCGTCCTGATTTGGCTCAAGGGTCATAATATTCTTGCCCTCAGCATACCGGTAATATATGTTATTGCCGTACTCTGTGTACCAGTTTGGAAAGAGCCTTAAAAGAACCTCCACAAGCAGGGCAGTTAATAGCAAAACAAACACAACGGCAAGCAGCGCTACGCGGAATTGCTTAACGTTCAACTGTCAGTAACAGCCTTAAACAGGGGTTTTTTGTATATGCCTTTTCTGACATTCTCTGCAACTATAGTCATAATCATGGCAAAATGAGACGGGTACCTGGCAACGTAGCCCTCAAGTATGGACACAAGCCTTTGTGTGTATTCGGTCATCGTATCAATATCTTTGGAAAGGTTTTCCGTATAAATGGGTCTTTCAAACACCAGCTTGTGTGTATCGTCTTGCTGCCTTATAATATAAGTCGGCAATATAGATGCCCCTGTCTGGATGGCCAGCTTTAGGATACCACGTGAGAAGTGAGCCGTTCTGTTGAAAAAGCGGACATCGACCCATATATCCCCAGCCCTTCCGTCCAGGGCCATGGCAATAAGTTCATTATTCTTCAATGCACTGAATACCGGCCTCAGGCCGTGTTCGCTGAAGATAAAATTGACCGGCAGTTTGGTGTTCTCGTTATGTCTTGCCCGCAGGATCATCTTTTGTATCTTATTTCTGTAAGGCGACGGCCCGACTATCTGGCTCACAGGGTAGCCTTTGAAGGCAAGCGCTGGCAGTATCATAAAAAATGAGCCAAAATGAGACAGCAATATAATAGTCCCCTTCCCTTTGGCAACACTCTCGCTGAGATTCTCAAATCCCTCGAATGTCACAATCCGCCCGATTGTCTCCTTTGACAGCGTTCCAAGCAGGAGTTCTTCCATGCGTCTTTTTAAATCATAGACTATGGTTTCCTCAGACAACCTGTCCAGTTCTTTAAGATTGTCCTTGTCAGGCACTATGAGGACAAGCTGCTCTTTTATCTTTTCCTTGAATTCCTTATAGAAATTACACACAACAAAGGCTAATACCCTGGTTGCTGCATATGTAGCCTTCAACGGCAGCCGCTTTGCTATTGCCCTCAGTGGAAACCAAAAGAACCACATCCCTATGTCAAAAAGGTATTCCTTTAATCTCATACTCAGATTTGCAGTTTCTTACCCTTGAGTCTCTGCACTAACCGGAATGCGGTGCGTCCCACAGGTTTTATAAGATCATCGGCTAAAAAGGCCAAGACATCAAAGACCATGGTGGCGTACCACAGTCTTTTGGGAACGTAGAAGAGCTTTAATAATTCCTCTTCCTTCTCCGGCAGCATATCAAGTTCACCGGTAATAATACCCTCTTTTAATGCCGTGTCATAAACAGCAGTATGAGGCTCGATTCGTATCCAGCCAAGCCCCACAGAGGCCCTGCCAAATATGGTCAGTGGGATTTTGAAATATAAATATATAGTCCTCAACACGGCCTTCATATCCATGCCGGGATAGGCGCAAAAGAAATTATACGTAGCCACGATGTCTTTTACCTTACTGGCAAGCTCTATACTGTTTTTAATCTCCTTGTAGGTTATTCCCTTTTGAAGATATTTTAAACCCTCATCTGTCACGGCATCAGGTGAGAACCCGATATGCACACAGCCGGCCTCCTTCATGAGGAGCAGGAAATCCTCTGTCAGCATCTTTGGGGTCAACCACGCACGCCACTCTACATGGACTTTTCGTCGGATTATCTCATTGCATACATCCCTTGCGTGTCTCTCAGGCACATTGAACACACTGTCTACAAAGACAAAGTTAGTAAGGCCATAATTTGCAATCAAATGTTCTATTTCATCTACAACCTCAACAGGGCTGCGAAGTCTTACCTTGTCACTGTTTAAAAAAGGATAGCTGCAGTACGTACACTTAAACACACAGCCGCGTTTGCTTTGTATGCCGATAATATTGTACTCGTCCCCTACATACTCTTTCATATTAATCAACTGGGGGTCTCTGCGTGGCATGGGAATCTTACTAAAATCAGGGGTAGGGCGTGTACCGGTAAATATCACTTCAGAAGCGCTGTTGCTGCGGTAGAATATGCCTTTAACCGTCTCAGGTTTGTCCAGGTTGTCAAGCAGTTCGACAATTGTCTCATCTCCCTCAAGATATACGCCATAGTCTATCTCAGGAAATCTGTTCATTATCTCAGTTGCATAAAGTGAAAAGCCCGAACCGCCTGTGATTATTTTTGCCGTACCACAGGTCTCTTTTATGGCTTTTAACGTAGGTCTTACAGTCTTATACTGCACATGTGGATCGCGTCTTTGAGTTGTATCAAGGTTTCTTATAGACAGCCCCACTATGTCGGGATTAAAGCTTAGTATCTCTTTTCTTAGCTCTTCTAAAGAGCCTGGATACCCAAAACAATTTGGATTAAATATCCTGACATTATGCCCCCTCAGAGCAGTCGCAACATACGAAAGCCCAATAGGATAGAGTGGCGTGTTGTATACCCTGAATCCCTCATCTTGCTGAACCAATAATACATTCATCAAATATCCTCTGCTTAGTCTATTTTATGGCTTATACCTATCATATGTCAAGCCACCGAAATATAGGGCAACCGCAAAATATGTGTATTGTGTTATTTTAGAATCGACCAATTCAAATAATAGCATTCAAAAGCATTAATACTAATACTAAGTTGCGTTCATAGAAGTATAGACTTCTTTAGAGTCTGTCATTCCCGCCTACGAGCGGGAATCCAGTCCTTACAGCGTTATATGAAAGACTGGATTCCTGCTTCCGCAGGAATGACAAATTGACGCATATGATTGCATTTTAGTATAAATCTGTCATTCCAGAGAAAGCTGGAATCTCAGAGGACGAAATGGCTATTTCAATTTTCAAATGCGTTTGCCCTGTGATGGCCCCCCCAAAAACTGGACAACATTCAGCTCTACGAGCCTGTAGTAGACGAGGCAACACATAAAAGCAATGGGCAGAGGGGCGGTCTTAGCCCTCTGCCCATTACACCTCATCTTAAATCATCGTTTACTATCCTCCTGAGACATCCCATGAGTCCAGGAGGGGTGTACCGCTTTACTGTAAACTCGTCATCGTGTTTACAATGCACGCATACACACTAGCCTGTGCCTGGCAGTTAATAACCCAGTCGTCTTTGTCAGGGGTACCTGCTGCGGCGCATCCATTGGTTTTGTCTATTATGTTTCCAAGTTTTGTTAGGGCAGTGTCAGTCTTACTCTTGTCAAGGTCTGATACTACGCTGGTCAACCTTGCCGATAGGGCATTCTTATTCCCTGCGCTGTTAAAGTTGCTGGAACTTAACCCATTTATTATGTCAAGACATGCCATTGCTTCATTTAAGGCTTGTGTGACCTTGCTGTAAACAGTAACTGTAACAGAGTCAGCATTGCTGTCAACCGTGCCGTCATTTACCACCAGAGTTAGTGCATATGTACCTGTCTTATCTGCGGTAAAGGTTGGATGAGCTGCCGTTGGATTTTGCAGTACTGCTGCGCTGTCTGAAGGTTTTGAAGCAAACACCCATTTATAGGCCAACTGGTCGCCGTCTGCGTCCTTGCTTGCGCTGCCATTCAGTGTAACAACTGAGCCAATTGCCACTGCCTGGTTTGCCCCTGCCTCCGCCACTGGCGCTACATTTATTGTGCTGATAGATACGGTGGCTGTATTTGTCCCGCCAAAGCCGTCTGTAACGGTCAGACTTACTACATATGTTCCATTGACATCAACCCTGAAGCCCGGTGCGAGTGTTGTATCGTCAACCAGTACTGCATGGCTGCCGTTGGGTATAGATGTAAATGCCCACTTATAGCTCAATGCGTCGCCATCGGCATCCCAGCTCTGAGCACCGTTAAGGGCTGCAGTATCACCTACATGTACAGACTGAGCAGTGCCAGCATTTGCCACTGGCGCTACATTTTCTGTGCTGATGGTAACAGTTGAGGTATTCACCCCGCCATGTCCGTCATTTACGGTCAGGCTTGCTATATATGTCCCGTGTGAATCTACTGTGAATGCAGCCGACGGTGTATTCTGGCTTTCCTGAATTATTGCCGATGCGCTGCCAAAAGGTTTGGACGTAAGTGACCATTCGTATGTAAGCATATCGCCGTCGGTGTCTGTGCTTTTCCTCAGATTATAACAGATTTCACAAGCCGCGCGTCAAGGGCC
>JAMOAZ010000034.1:0-41472 GCA_039908505.1 Nitrospirota bacterium | reverse complement strand
CTAGCCAAATTTCTTAGAAGAAGGGTAGCCAAACTATATGAAGCAGCTAATGGCAAGGCAGGGTTGGACATTTACACCTCCAACAAGGACGAAATCAATATAGTGATAACAGATATTCAAATGCCTGTTATGAGCGGGATGGCAATGATAGAGGCGATACAGAAAATAAGCAACCCGCCGCCGATTATAATTACCACCGCTTACAACGATGAGCAGCACACAAGTGATAAGGTATGTAGGAACATGATAAAACCCATAGAGAACGAAAGATTGATTGAATGTATTCTGCTATGTTTGGGCGGGGAAGGTGATTGAGGGATGCTGAGGTAAGATGGAAAAAGTGGACACCGTGAGAAGGCCACTCTTTTTTTATCTGTTGGAAAAACTGCTGCCAATGCTATATACTACTGACTAAATTATATTAACAGAAGGGGTAAACGGATGAAAGTTCTTGTAATTGGCGCTGGGGGCAGGGAACACGCGCTTGTCTGGGCTTTAAGGAAGTGTAAACGCGTGGACAAGGTTTACTGTTGTCCGGGGAATGCCGGAATTGCAGGTCTGGCCGAATGTATCAACAGCACCGACCCATACAATATCAAGGCCCTCATTGACCTCGTAAAGTGCGAATGGATAGACTTGACCATTGTGGGGCCTGAAGTACCGCTTGGACTGGGGATTGTCGATTCATTTGAGCGCGAAGGGCTTAAGATATTCGGGCCAAAGCAGCAGGCTGCAGCGCTTGAGACCAGCAAGGTATTTGCGAAGGACTTTATGAGAAGGCACGGGATTCCAACCGCAAGGTATAAGGTATTTACGTCATACCCGGAAGCAGAGGCTTATATCAGATTAATGGGCGCCCCTATTGTTATCAAGGCGGACGGCCTTGCGGCAGGCAAGGGGGTCATGGTTGCCGGGACGTATGAGGAGGCAGAGAACGCATTAAAATTAATCATGATAGACAGGGCATTTGGTGATGCAGGAAATAAAGTCATCATCGAAGAGTGTCTTACAGGCGAGGAGGTTTCATTTATGGTCATTACCGACGGGAAGACCATTGTCCCCATTCCCACCTCGCAAGACCATAAGCGCGTATTTGACAACGACAAAGGCCCTAATACCGGAGGTATGGGTGCTTACAGCCCGGCCCCAGTTGTGGACAATGCGCTGCAGGAGATTATTATGGAAACTATCATGCGCCCGACCATATCACTGCTTGCCAAAGACGGCATTAAATACAAGGGTGTACTCTACGCCGGGTTAATGATACATGATGGTAAGCCCTATGTACTAGAGTATAACTGCCGGTTTGGAGACCCCGAGGCTCAGGCTATTCTTATGAGGCTTGCCTCAGACATCACTGACATCTGCCTTTCAGTTCACGATGGAACATTAGAGACTGCCTCGATTCAGTGGAAACCAGAGGCTGCTGTTGGCGTGGTTATCGCTGCGGGCGGCTACCCCGGAAACTTCCAGCGCGGAAAGCAGATTACCGGACTTGAATCAATTACGCCCTCAGACGATGTGTTTGTCTTTCACAGCGGGACGACCTTCGACAACGGCAGTCTTGTCACCTCCTCTGGAAGGGTGTTGACGGTAACTGCCCTGGGAAATAACATATCAGAGGCTAAAGACAACGCCTACAAGGCAGCCGCAAAAATCCAGTTCGAGGCAATGCACTACAGGACTGACATCGCCGCAAGGGCACTGTCCAACTGCCCATAGCCCCATAGCTTAGAGTACGCTGAAGATGAGTACTCCGGCGATGCTCTAAGGCTGTCCCCTTAGGTTTATTTCCACTTCATCCCGATAGACTTCCATATGCCGCCAAGATAGTAGTATAAATTACCATCTGGTGCCGCGTACAACATGATACCATTTTTAAAATATATAGAATAATAGTTCTGACCGCTGCTCGTCCCGCGAATCACACCACCGGCAGGAGTTCCAAAAAACGAACTGTACTGGTATATTAAGGTATTGAATATCAAATAAACATCAGCAACTTCGGTATTCCAAATCACGTTAAGAGACTGCCATGTAGCGTTATAATAAAGGTACACATAGCCGTCTACCCATGCCATCAGTGCCATGCCGTTTGTAAACCACTGGGTATAATAGTTTCCAGTCAAGCCATAGCTGTTTGTTTGAAGAGTACCGGTTGCATTACCTAAGAACGAGCTATAAGTTGCTATTAAATTTGTAATTGCAACATTAGCGATTGCAAAGTCAGGGTCTACTTCGGGGGCATTGGGAACCTGAGTGACAGTGTTTACTATTAGAGGTGAATGCCGCACCTCAGCGCTTGAATAAGAATCAACGGCCTCAGCCTGATATAAGGCTACAAAGGCAATAACGCATATCAATATGAATTTTCGATTACTGAACATAGTTTGCACCCTCCGCTTTTAATATATGATTAATATTACCATAGTACAATCGGACGTGTAAAGAGTATACTTTAATATAGCCGCTAATTTTTCTTTAATCTAAGATTGTTCTCAGTGGCAATAGAAAGTGATGGTTTAAATCAGTGGAAAAGATGATAAGCTGTATGCTATTATTAATTATGTGCGGCGTGTGCGGCTACAGCAAGGCTGTTAAAGAGGGTTAACTATACAGGAGGGGTAAAGATGGTTTCATGGCAAAACATTATCAGGGCAATCAGAGAACAAAAAAGGGATTTTTCATCATCAGTTGTGTTCAAAGCGCTCATGCGCGGTTTAGCCGCGCTTATAATACTGTCCGCAGCCGGATACTCGTTTGGCGCTACTACCTATACTTGTGGTTACACATGGACAGAGCAAACGAATTCCGGTCAGAGGTATTGGTGGAAGATAGCGTCGTCCGACGACGGAGTACATCTGGCTGCTATTGAGTACAACGGCTATATTTATACATCAAGCGATAATGGCACTACATGGAAACAACAAACTAACTCAGGCCAGAGGCCCTGGTACGCAATAGCGTCATCATCTACCGGACAACGCCTGGCTGCCGTAGAAAACGCCCCTAATGGATATGTTTATACATCATGGAACTACGGCGACAACTGGACACGGACAAGTGCAATGAGTACTAACTGGATGACAATAGCGTCGTCTACAAGTGGGAATATACTCTATGCCGGGGATTATACCGGTCATACCTATATTTACAAATCGATGGACGGCGGCTTAACATGGCAGGCGCGCAGCACAATCCAGGATTCAAGCACCCCTACATACAACAACCCTGGAATTGGATATTTTTATACAATAGCCACATCAGATGATGGGCAGGCAGTCGCCCTCGGACCATCAAACGGAGATATTTATACGTCGGGAGACAATGCTACTTCATGGAAAGATCAAGTAAACTCAGGCCAAAAATTCTGGTGGAGCATTGCGTCGTCGTGGGATGGAAAGAGGCTCTCTGCGGTAGAAGGCTATGGAGGATATATATATACATCTGCGGACTCCGGCAGTTCTTGGACAACACGAACTGGTGCGGGCAGCCAGAACTGGACGTCTATATCGTCCGGCCCACTGGGGGTTGTACTGGCTGCTTCAAGTTTTAGTAATGATGGATATATTTATACATCACAGAATTCTGGCGACAACTGGACACAGGAAACCTCGGCAGGAAGCAGGCTTTGGACGAGTGTATCGGTATCGTATGGTGGAGATAAAATTGCCGCCACTACATTTGGGGGATATATCTATACAGCAGCTCGTCCTCAATATAACGTACTTATTCAATTACAAGGCACGGGCACGGGCACGGTATTATCAACATCCGGCCCAATATTATGGGACAATACCGGCATCTACGGCACGGCGATTTACACCTGCCCGCAATACGTAACCCTGATAGCTGAACCTACTATTGGCGACAGTTTTTCAGGATGGACCGGCTGCGATTCCACAAGCGGTGCGCAATGCACTGTGGTTATGACATCGCTAAAGAACATTACCGCAGTATTTGGTGTACCCCAGACTGACCGAACACTCTCTGTAATCAACAGTGGAAGCGGTGGTACGGTAACAAGCAGCCCCTCAGGAATAACCTGCGGCACTGGAGGGTCTTCGTGTAAAACCACATTTGCCGACAATCTTACCGTAACCCTGACTGCAACACCGAATTCAAAGTACGCATTTAAGAGTTGGAGCGGATGTGACTCCACAAATGGTACACAGTGTACTGTCATAATGTCAGCGAATAAAACTGTTTCCGTTTCGTTTGACAGCATTCCCACATCCCTGGTTATAACCAAAATCGGAAACGGTACAGTAGTCAGCAGCCCCTCAGGGATATACTGCGGCCCTCTGTGCAGTGCCCAATATGCTGACAACACTACCGTAATCCTCACTGCAACGGGTGACCCAGGCTATGGGTTTTTAAATTGGACAGGATGCACCTCATCCATAGACGAACAATGCACCATGCTAATGTCATCAGATAATAAGACCGCCACAGCACAATTTGCTACATCCGACACTATCATAACAAGTAACGCCTCAAACGCAATCAACGGTATCTATAATAAAATGAGTTCATTTTTTGGAACTCCGCTTGGAACTATGCAGACAGGCACCAATTCAAGCGGCACAATTTACGTCCAGTGGTACACAAGCGGCACGGCTATCCTGGCATGGTCTGACGGCACCATGTGGTACTACTATAACCAGGCCTGGCATAACACCGGACTCACATGGAAACAAGACATAACAACTAATTTACAAAAGGCCACTGCTGCGATAGATAATCTCTATAATCAGTACCCCACTAACTACGGCACTAAAACGAGTGAAGTAACGGCCTATAGAGATACACTTGGTAATGCGTACTACGTACAGTGGTACGCAAACTCCGGCCTTTTAGCCTGGTCGGACGGCATTATTTATTACTACACAAACGCAAGGTGGGCTAACACCGGCATTAGCTGGAAATAAGGAGTAGAAATGGGTACGGATTCCTGCGTCTGCGGGAATCCACCTGTTTACCCACATTACACATGAACTCCCGTTTTGATTACTCATCATGGCTGAATTGTCATGATACCTAAATCCTCAGTTGACCACTACCAAATACTATGAATTTCTCCGTTGTCAGCTCGTGCAATCCCATAGGGCCTCTGGCGTGGATTTTGTCTGTAGAGATTCCAATCTCTGCACCAAGCCCAAACTGTCCGCCGTCGTTGAGACGTGTTGAGGCATTGATTAAAACCGCCGAGGAGTCAACCTCACGCAGGAATCTCATCGCCCGCTGGTGGTTATTTGTAACGATTGCATCTGTATGCGATGAGCTATACTTTGCTATATGGGCAATGGCCTCATCAAGGCCGCTTACTACCCTGATATTTAACTTTAACGAGAGATATTCTACATAATAGTCCTCTTCCCTGACAGGCGACACCTGCTCCGGGGCTGCCTTCATAGTCTCAGGACAGCCTATAATTGTAACACCGGCCTCTCTGAAGCGCTTTATCATTTGGGGCAGAAAATCCCCGGCTATTGCTGAGTCCACAAGTAGTGTCTCCATGGCGTTACACGTGCCCGGGCGTTGCACCTTAGAGTTAAAACATATCTCAGAGGCCATGTCAGTGCTGCACTCCCTGTCTACAAACACATGGCATACCCCCTTGTAGTGCTTCAACACAGGGATTCTGGAGTTTTCTGTCACCGTGCGAATCAGCCCCTCGCCCCCTCTTGGGATGACCAAATCTATGAGACCCTCAAGTTTTAGCATCTCCATGACTACATCCCTTTGGGTGTTATCTATAAATGTCACAACCCCTTCGGGAAGTTCAGCGGCATGTAGCGCTCTGCGCAGTATGGACACGATTGCCTTATTTGAATTAACTGCCTCTGACCCACCCCTCAGAATTACTGCATTCCCTGCCTTGATACACAGACCGGCGGCATCAGCCGTAACGTTGGGACGTGCCTCATATATCATGCTTATCACCCCGATGGGCACTCTCATCTTACCAACAAGCATTTCATTTGGCCTTTTTCGCATATTGGAGATTTCACCCACAGGGTCTGCCATCTGTGAGACCTCAATGAGGCCGTCAGCCATCTCCACTATTCTTTTTTCGTTAAGTGTAAGCCTGTCTATCATTGCGTCGCTAAGGCCCTTTTGTCTGGCTGCTGAGACATCCTTTCCATTTTCGCTGATAAGATAGTCTTTTTCTTTTTGCAGCCCCTCGGCCATTTCGGTTAATACGAGATTTTTCCGCCTTGTCTCAGCGGCAGCTATTGCCCTTGCCCCATTTCTTGCCTCAAGCGCCTTGTTCTTTACGTATTCAACAATATCCACGATAGCTCCTCAATTATTTATGCGTTTTTCGTCTTCTGTCATAAGACGCCGTATATGCCGCAGTGCAGGAGGCATAAATGTCCTCCGCAGTTTTTTCCCACGAAAACCTGCTTACGAACTGCAGCCCCTTAGCAATCATCTCCTTCCTCAGTGTCTTGTTTACAATCGGCATTAGCATGAGTTTGCTCAGGAACACTGAGTCTGCGGGATTAAACACCATTCCCGCATCAGAGATAAACTCAGTCAGCTCCCCTGTGTTTGAGACAATGATTGGCGTGCCGCAGGCCAGCGCCTTTAGTATATTAGCGGCTGTGGACGTCTCTATAAGTAAATCTGCGTATGCAAACAGCGAGGGCATATCTTCGACGCTGCTGAGGTATTTAATCTTGTTTGATGGCTCCCTGTCCTGTCCAACTATTAGCAGCGAATGCCTTATACGTGATTTAATATTGTTAAAGGCAGCAATAACCGTATCACATGTCCCGTCAGGGGCATCAGGCTGCGTACAAAAAAGTATATACGGTGAGGAAATCCCAAGCCGTGCGGCAAACTCTTTTTTCAATTCAGTCTTTACATCATCGGCAGTCGGTTTATATACCGAGGGGTCAAGGCCTGGTCCAATGATGTCGATATTTGACAGATATACACTGGTATTATTTAAAAGCTGCTCCTTAAGGAAATTCGACATAACAAGCGCCCTGATGTCCTGCCTGTTGAGATGCCCAATGGCTGTTTTAAAATACTCACCCTCAAGCCCAAAATGCTCGGGGTAAAACAATGGGTCTAAGTCATGAACCATGACCGACATCGGCAGTATATCTATAAAAGGAAACTCCGTAGCAGGGCAGAACAACACATCGGCCTTGTGCCAGGCAAGCTGGTAGGGTAAGATAGTATTGTTGAACATTAAATTACTAAAATAACTAACGGCGGACACCCCTGGAGGCTCAGACGTAATCACAATATTTGATTCGTCAACTCCGTGGATATTAACAGGGGAGAAAACGAGCGTGTTTTCGTCAATACGGCAAAGCCACCGGACAACTTCCCTTGTGAAAAGCTCCAGCGCAGCAGTCTTTGCACCCGAGTACGATGCGTTTACAACCAATTTCATAGAATATCTCCCATAGGTAAGTATATTATAATATATTTGGAGATGTGTTGCACTAATTTTATGAAGAAAAAAACAAACGCCGCTTGACATTTAGGTAAGCAGACAAGTATCATAGACTTATTTCTCAGGAGGTAATTGTGGAATCGTCTCATGCCTTATTGCATATACCAGGTGTGCCAGAGTTTGTAACATATTCGTGGCTGGCAATGGCCGTGCTTATAGGGGCAGCCCTGATTGTAAGGTCATCTCTGAAGTTAATCCCAACTGGCCTTCAAAACGTGGTAGAGTCCATTGTCGAGGGACTATATGATTTTTGCGGTGAAAACATAAATCACCACTGGGTGGATTCCATGTTCCCGCTTATCGGGACACTTGGTTTGTATGTCCTTGTATGTAATTTCTTCGGTCTGATTCCCGGGTTTGACGCCCCTACGTCGAATATAAATGTGACGGCGTCGTGTGCTGTACCGGTGTTTTTTGCCACACACTACTTTGGCCTGCGTGTACACAAGGCCGCCTATATCAAGCAGTTTGTCGGCCCGATACGCACAATATATGCGCTTCCGCTTATGATCATGATGTTTTTTATAGAGCTGATAGGACATTTGGCAAGGCCGATTACACTTTCAGTCAGGTTGTTTGGAAACATGTTGTCAAAGCACATAATCCTGACGGTACTTCTGTCGCTGGCACCGGCGATATTACCGGTTATATTTTTAGGGCTTGGCGTGCTAGTGTCCGTAGTGCAGGCCTTTGTCTTTGTACTTTTAACAACGCTGTATCTGTCAAGTGCCGTTGAAGAGGCACACTAAATATAAGGAGGATAGACCGTTATGAGGAAATCCGTAGTTGTGATGTTGGCCTTAATGCTGCTAATCGTATCTGCCCCGGCAGCTGTTGTGTACGCATCAGGCGACGCAGACATGGGGAAAGATTCGGGCACAAAGGCGATGGCGGCAATAGGCGCCCTTATAGGCATCGGCATAGCCGCTCTGGGGACTGGCATTGGTCAGGGCATCGGCTTAAGCAAGGCATGTGAGGGAGTTGCAAGGAATCCCGGCGCATCAGGTAAGATAACAACAACACTGATAGTTGGTCTTGCAATGATCGAGTCACTGTGTATTTATGCATTTTTGTTGTCTTTAGGTGTGCTGATAAATCAGAAGATGTTCTTTTAGCGCTTATGAGCAGGCTGGAGATTTAAGGACATGGGTATTGCAATAAGACGAATAGCAGTTGGGCAGCTTGAGGTCAACTGCTATATCGTCAGTGACGACGCAGAGGCAATGGTGATTGATCCGGGGGATGAGCCGGATAGAATCTTGGATTATATCACGGAGAAGGGCCTAAAGCTGGTGAAAATAGTGTGTACACATACACATTTTGACCACATAGGTGCGCTTCCAGACCTGAAGGAGGCATTCCTAAACGCCTCTGTTCAAATGCACAAAGACGAGGTTGTCATATATAAAATGGCAAAGGACATGGCAGCCGTATGGGGCTTTCAAATCGATCCCATGCCGGAGCCTGATGTATTGCTGTCCGAGGGTTCGGAAGTAGCAGTAGGCGGTATCACATTCAAAGTCCTGCATACGCCCGGGCACACACCGGGCGGCATCTGCCTCTATGGGGCCGGTAACCTGATCTCAGGGGACACGCTGTTTGCGGGTTCTGTCGGCAGGACAGACCTGCCAGGCGGTAATATGCCTGCCCTGAAGACCTCATTTAGGAGGCTTATGACACTGCCAGCAGATACAAAGGTCCTCCCAGGGCACGGGCCAACCTCCACGATAGCCGATGAGCTGAGTAACAATTTTTTTAATTATGAAATTTGACAGGACAGGTTCCAGGACAGGTTCTCTGAAGTCAGGCAGCGCGAGAGGGGCATACCGTGAGTAATCTAATGTCAGGCAAAAAACTGGCTGCCGATATAAAGGCATGTGTCAAATCACGAGTTGAGAAACTCAGCCTCATGGGTATAGATGTAGGCCTGGCCCTGATGCAAATCGGAGGCACTGCCTCAGACGAGCAGTACCTAAACACCACAATCTCAGTGAGCAGGACAGTGGGGATAAAGACATATGAATACCGCTTACCAGAGACGGCCTCACTAAATGAGATAATAAATACTATCAACAATATCAATGCAGACGAAAGAATCAACGGGCTGCTTGTCCTGTTCCCCATTCCACGGCGTATAAATCCAAGACGGGTAGTCAACGCCATTTTACCTGAAAAAGATGTTGACGGGCTTGGCTCAACCTCAGTGGGTATGTTTGCGGCGGAGGAGTCGATGTTTCAGATATTCGACAAAGATGATTTTAGGTCTGGCAGTGACGGCGGGGGGCTGGCCGTCAGGAATATGGCCTGTGTCCCGCATGGGTTTCTACCGTGTACACCGTTTGGGGTGATACGCCTGTTAGAACACTATGGAGTGGAAATAAAGGGGAAAAATGCCGTAGTGATTGGAAAGAGCCTCGCGGTAGGAAAACCTCTGGCACTAATGCTGCTTGCAAAGGAGGCAACAGTAACTATATGCCATAAGTCATCTGCTGACCTTGCCGCTCACCTGAGAAATGCCGATATAATTTGTTCAGCAACCGGTGTATCTGGACTGATAAAAGGCGGTATGATAAAAGATGGTGCCGTAATAGTCGATATAGGCATAAATATAATGCCAGATGGCTCATTTGCCGGAGATGTGGATTTTGAGAGCGTTGCCCCGAAGTCATCGTTCATAACCCCTGTGCCTGGCGGCGTTGGCCCGGTAACAATAGCAACACTTTTAGAGAACACGCTGCGTTCGGCGCAGAACAATGTATTGCTGAAAACCCCGCTGATCTTGCCATAAAAATTCAAATACAACACCTTTAAGCGTTCCCATTTAAAACGTATCTTGTGCCCCGAGGTAGCCTGGAAACAGCGTTTCTATCTCACCGTAGGCTGCTTTCTCCTCTTTAGCCTCTTTAGAAGCAAGGCTTTAACGGTTCGATTGCTTGTGCTTCTACATTGACAGAACCGGATTGGCAACCAGAGAATGAATCTGTAGACAAACGGATAGTCACCGTATTGCCCCGATTATCAAAAGCTGGGGCTGAGTTTGGAAATGATGACAGAAATGTGGTATAATGATGTCAGAAATGTGGTATATTTTTTTGTGTAAGAAACTCTTTACCGCGTATTGGAATTAATCTCGATAAACTCAGATTCGCGTGAATTTATACGACTATGGAAGACTCATTAAGTAAGGAAACCACTTGATCAGGAGATTCGGTGACACTGTGGTACGATTGAAAGTGATAGATGCGAGTTACTGGCGGCACAGAAAAGCGAAACAACTGTGATGAAACAAGCGCTTCTCATCATCGATGTTCAACGGGATTTCTGTGAAGGCGGTGTTTTGTCTGCAAGAAACACCCACAGTTTAATTCAACCGCTGAATGGGGCAATCGCATGGTGCGTTGAACACGATATCGCTTGCGTGTTCACGCGTGACTGGCATCCATCTGACCACTGCTCGTTTATTTCTCAGAGTGGGACTTGGCCCACACATTGCGTACAAGGTACGTCCGGTGCGGAGTTCGCAGAGGGACTTAACATTCCTGTGTCTGCCCTCGTGATTGATAAGGATTCAGATAAGGACACGATGAGTTACTCAGCCTTTGGAAATACTAATCTTGATAAGAAATTGCAGCTAATAGGCATCATCGAGGTAGCGGCAGCAGGGATTGCTACAGATTACACTGTTCGTGAAACAGTTATAGATGCTCTGCGTTGCGGGTTCAAAGTAAGTGTTCTCATCGACTTAATCAGGCCAATAGATGTAAAACAGGGTGATTCCTATAAAGCGCTTAATGATATGAAAACGGCTGGGGCATCTCTACTGACCAGCAAAGAATGGCTTCAGAAAGTAAGTAATGCAAGAGGCTGACATATCCCTACTGTGCAAATAAACTTGTAAACTGAAACGTGTCTGAATCGAACAGCCCCCTGTCACTGAGCTTAATATGGGGGATGACCAGCAGGGCCATAAATGACAGTGTCATAAACGGGGCGCTTAGTGATGACCCAAGTGTTACTGCCAACTGGTTTAGCTCTGCATAACGCTGGGCAACCTCATAGCCGTCATCAGTACTCATTAATCCTGCAACCGGTAAAGGCAGTATCTTTTTTATATCTTTTGCTACGGCGCAAATCCCTCCCCCGTGTTCTATAATCAGATTCACCGCCTCACAGATGTCGTCATCCGTAACGCCAACTGCCACGACATTGTGCGAATCGTGTGAAATGCTTGAGGCAATAGCGCCGTCTCTCAGCCCAAAATTATGGATAAACCCAATGGCGGGCGGCGCATGTCTTTCATAACGGTTGACAACTGCAATTTTTAGTATGTCATCATCAGGGTTGGATACCATATTTCCATTTGAATTTCTATTTGAAATCATGGCCCGTCCATGCAGCTTTTCAGTAATCAACTGTCCATCAGCCACCCCTATTACGTTTAGCGTGCCCCCAGAGTTCGGGATAAAGAAATCCCCGGGGCTTTTTGGTGCGGCAGTAAATTTATTCACAATCCTGCATGGTACGCGAGGAATCAGAGATGCCCTGTTTTCGGCAATGAGCTGACCGTCAATATATGTCTTGAGGATATTGAAACTCTCAAGACCGTCAATTACTGCGAAGTCTGCCGCATCCCCGGCACGCAGCAGCCCGGCATCCAGACCGTAGTGCAGCACAGGATTAACGCACGCACACCGCAGTACCTTCATTATACTGTGCCCAGCCCTCAGTGCGCGTTTGACCATGAGATTAATATGTCCCTTGGCAAGGGCATCGGGATGGATGTCGTCAGAGCAAAACATAACGTTGTGCCAGTGGTCTTTGATAAGCGGCGACAGGATATCGAAGTTCTTTGCCGCTGATCCCTCTCTTATCAGGATTTTCATGCCATAGGAGATTTTCTCTAACGCCTCATCAAGCGAGAGGCACTCGTGGTCTGTGGTAATCCCCGTTTTTACATATTTTTCGCATTGAGCGCCTCTGAGACCCGGGGCGTGACCGTCAACAGGCTTGCCGTATTTCTGAGCAGCCCGGATTTTAGCCATAATATCAGGGGCGCCGTTAATAACGCCGGGGTAGTTCATCATCTCGCTGAGGTATTTTATATCGTCCCGCTGTAACAGGGCATTACACTCAGCGGCGTCGATTGTGCCTCCGGCAGTCTCAAATCCGGTTGCAGGGACACATGAAGAAGCCCCAAAGAAGAACTTAAATGGTACTGATTTGCTATTTTCTATCATATAGTCAATGCCAGCAGCCCCAAGTACATTGGCAATCTCATGTGGGTCGCTTACTGCGGCCACAGTGCCATGAGTCACAGCCAGTCGGGCAAACCCTGATGGTATAAGCATAGAACTTTCCACGTGGACATGGGAATCTATCAGGCCTGGGATTATAAATATGCTGTAAAGACTGTTGTTTTTTGTTATAGCGGTGATTTTTCCTTTTGAGACCTCAATTTCTGCGGCGTATATGGCAGAGTTTATTACATCTACAACATTGCCTGTAATGACAAAATCAGACTCCATGCTTTTCGTCTCTGATAACTACAGTATTTTTGCCATTCCATTTGGCTTCATAGAGGGCGCTGTCGGCCTTTGCAAGCAGCTCCTGAGATGATACGTCCTCGTCCTTTTGATAATCGGCAAGCCCCACGCTGACGGTCATTTTTATAGACAGGCCGTCTTGTTCGAACACCGAGCCTTCAATGTTTTTTCTTATCCTCTCGGCTACAATATACCCGCGCAATACATCTGTATCTGGCAGGATAACCGCGAACTCCTCTCCACCATACCTGAAGGCTACATCGTTATCACGAATGGAGTCCTTTATGCGCTGGGCCGCAGATTCAAGCACGAAGTCCCCAACGATGTGTCCATAGGTGTCATTTACATGCTTAAAATCATCTAGGTCTATCATCATAAGGGTGATGCCTTTGCCCGATTTATCCGCGCTTGCCAGTTCTTTCTCTACAGTGTAGCTGAAATGCCGCTTTGTATATAAACGCGTAAGCTCGTCCGTTATGGCCATAGCGTAGAGGTATGAATTTTCAAATGCAATGGCAATATGACCAGACAGCGCACGCAGCAGCTCAACCTTTTTGATTATAAATGGAGAGATTGTTTTTTTTGCATTAATCAGAGCCAGCGGTTCACCAGACTTAGCAATGTTTAAGCAGATGTCCTTTTTATCACGTGATAAGATAAAGCTGTTTAACTTTCCCTCTATCCATAGATTAATCATGCTGATAAGCGGGTCATTGGCCTCGACTTTCCTTCGGACAATCCCATCTCCTGCCATAGGTTTGGTAAATACACTGTACTTACCGCTCCTTTTTGGCATGACGATGGATACCTCATCAGCCTTCAGGCAATCGCTGAAAATATCCACAACTATTGTTTTCAGTTCTTCGATGTTAATAGTTTTGCTGAGCTTATCGACCATCGCATAGAGAAGATTAACCTCTTCGCTTTGACTGATTATTTCTTTTATATATCTGTTAATTTTCATGGAAAGAAGCGGGATGAGCAGCAGCAGACAAAACAGGCCTGAGCCGATTATCAGCACTTCCATTTTAGTAATCAGTGCTGTGGAGCGCTCAAGTGTGCGGTCAACGATGAGCTTGCCGTTTATTTTTGCTGAACCGTGGCAGCTGTAACACTGTGGTTCATTAGAAATAACGGAGACATTTCTGAGGACATCCACACCGTTGTTGTTTTTCACCTGTGCAGTGAAATGGGTTGGACGGCTGCCTTTGGTATTGTGGCAGTTGAGGCAAAAGGTATTTTTGTCTTTGTCGTAAACTACTTTACCAATAACGCCCTGGTTGGTTGAATACGCTGCCACACCCTTGTTGTTTAATATCATAATGGATGAAATGTTATTCTTGTTCCTTACGATTTGCTCAATTGCGTGTTTGAGATAAGGAGACCTTGTCAGCATCAAATGCTTCAGGCTTGACTCAATAGAATAGCTTAACTCCTGAATGTTAGCCTTTGTGTCTTCGTAAAAGGTATTTTTTACTAAGATGACAACGATAACAGTTAGCAGTACAAAATAAGCGCCAAGAAACCCTAAAAGCCCAAAAAGTATCCTCTTTTTCAGGCTTTGTGTCCAGTCTGAATTTATTTTGTTATTTGTCTCTTCCAAAATACATATACGCCTAGGCCGTAGCAGGCTCGGTCAGCCCCTTCATAAGGCTTGCAACCCTTGAAATATTGAATGAAAGCGTCCCTGCGGCATTATCAGGGTTTTGCGTGATACTATTTTTAGTCAGCAGAGCTGAGGCCAATGCCTCATTCTCATTTTTTATTGTCGTTGTAGTCTTTGTAGCGGACGGCCTGGTATTAGTTATTTCTAACGTATATGCCTCAGAAGCTATCTTTTCAGGTTCAGATACAGCAGAGGTATCTTTCGTCGGCCTGGTATTCACATTGGTATTTAAGTTCTCAGCGGCAGGATTTAGAGAAACACCCGCGGGAGTCTGCCCTATTGTCATGTCAACACCTCCTTTTTTTGCAGTACTGCTAAATATAACACAATGCCTGGAAATAATCAACTTCTTAGGACGGCAAGTCAGGGCAAACGCACTATACGCGTATTGTGTGTTGTTTTAGAGTCATACTAATTCTATAAATAGCATTCTTATGCATTAAATCTTTCATTCCAGCGAAAGCTGGAATCTATTTCTTATGCCAAAATGCTGTCAAAACGGTTTTTCAGCCTTTTACTTTCTAATGTTCTAAAACAACATTAAATATGTACAGACAATTCTTTGTCAATCAGCAAATACCTCATCATACTTATAACTCATGGCAAATGACAGGAACTCATCAACCATGTAGGAGGAGTTATTTTTATTGCTGTAGACTACTGAAATATCCTGAGTGATTCTGTTCTTTTTTATTCTCAGGGCCATGAGCTTCCCCTCAAGGATTTCCTTTTTTACCGATAGCTTAGACAAAAACGCAACGCCTAAGCCCTCAAGTACGGCATTTTTTATCGCCTCTATGCTTTCAGAAACCATAAAGATTTTCAGATGCTGCATGTTTATCTTGCATTTGCAAAAAAACTCCTCTATTAATTTCCCGGAACTTGAGAGGTCATCTCTGACGATAAAAGGTTCTTTCAGCGCCTTTTCTATCGAAATATCCTCAAACTTAGCCAATGGATGTGATGCTGGTACGACAAGTAACAATTCGTCTGTGTATAGCTTCCCTGCAGTTATCTTATGAGCTTTTATCTCGCCTTCGACAAAACCTATGTCGATTGCGGCAGTGTTCATCATCTCTATTATTCTTTTAGAGTTTCCAAGACGCAGAGATATTTTTAACTTTGGACTTATTTTCGTGAAATCAGCCAGCATCACTGTAAGCATGTAGTGCCCAATCAAGGACGTTGCACCGATTTTTATTGAGCCTTTTACCAGACCTGTCAGTTTACATATAGTCTTCTCGGCATCAGTGTACAAAGACAGTATCCTTTTTGCGAAATCGTAGAGAATTTCCCCCGAAGGAGTCAAAATGACACTGCTTGTTGTGCGCTCAAAGAGTTTTGTGTTGTAAAACTCCTCTAATACCTGTATCTGAGAGCTGACAGCCGGCTGTGTGAGGTGGATTACCTCAGATGCCTTCGAGAAACTCTTTAGCTCCGCAACTGTACAAAATACCCTTAATTTATCATCCATCGCTCATACATGCCCACAGCACCCCTAAAATATACGACCACCTTAACACAGGTAAATTATAATACCACAAAAAATATTGATAAGTTAATAAAATAAATTAATATAAAAAAGTGGCTGTAAGAAAAAAATACTTGACAACGGCTGTTTCTATAGTGTAATATGAAACCGGTTGGGGCAGACTCAAAAATCTATAGTATCGCTATCAGCAGCCAGCAAGTTTGACGGTAAGTGTATTTGGTGGACAGCAGATAGGCCAGTAGTTTCAGTAAGCAGTTAAGAAGCTGTCATAAGATAACTGGTGTAGATTTAGAGTAGGGTTAACTGGTGGGTAAATCCTGTGTAGTTCTGTCATAATCGCGGTATTGAATCTTAAACGAAGGCCGCTTTATCTTTACGGAAATTGCTTTATCTTTAAGGAAACTTGATTTGCCAGGCTGCGCGCCGCATTATTGCCAGCTGTTTTTAGCAAAGCTCCTGCCAGCATAGGAGTAAAAACGTAAACGCCGGAGGTATTTTTATGAAACAAAGCACTTCTTTATTCAATCGCAGTTTTATGTTAATCGTGGTATCATCAGTGGTGGTTCTTGCCGTTGGTTTATATGCCGTTCCTTCAGAGGCCAAAAAAACTGTAGCAAAAAAATCAGTGTCTAAAAAATATGCCGCCGCCTCGTGGTACGGCAAAGAGTATCATGGCAGGAGGACATCTTCAGGCGTCATCTATGACATGAACTCAGCTCAGGCAGCGCACAAAACACTCCCTTTCGGTACGAATCTCAGGGTTACGAATCTCAGAAACGGCAAATCCACTAAAGTCAAAATCACTGACCGCGGGCCTTTTACAAAGTCAAGGGATGTTGACCTGTCTTATAAGAGTGCAAAGGATATAGGTATCGTAAACAGCGGCGTCGCAAAAGTTAAGATCGATTACATACTCAAAGACGGCACAAAAACACAGTATATCGATATATCCGACATGAAGACTTTACCGGACAGGCTTGATAAAATTGCCTTTCTCGATTACAAGAATGCAGCCATTATGAAGCGTATGCTGCCGGGGTCACAACGCGCCTTTATCAAAAAATCAAATGTCGATGGCCGTCCTGTTTACATCGTATCCACGCAGAACTCTGTAAATTCTCCTAATGATAAACGCCTGAAAGACAAGGAGGTCCTGCTCACTGCCCTAAAGTCAAAGGTTGAGCAGACAAAGACAGCAAACAAGGTGGCATTAATGTTGGCATACAACGTTACTCCGGTCAGGCAGATTGCCGGTCATAGCGTCCCTTCTAACTTTATTAAGTCGTCTGATTACATTGCTGGTTCAGCGCGATTTCCCGTCAGGTTTCGGTCATAAGAGCCCTTATATAAGAAGGCTTACTAATAAGCCGACCTCATTTGAAGTCGGCTTATCTATTTATATAGACAGTATCTCTGCTGCCTTCAGCAAGAACGGATCAACGGCCTTTTTCTTGTATACGGCATCCTCTATCGGGGTCAACACGCACTTGTTGTCAATCTCGCCGACCATGACATTGTCAGCGCCTTCGATGAGCTTCTCAACGGCAAACAGGCCTAGTTTGCTTGCCAGTAGTCTGTCAAAATAGACAGGAGTTCCACCACGCTGGATGTGCCCGATAACCACTGCGCGGCAGTCCAGTCCGTCAGAGCCTATCTGTACAGATAAGTCTAGTTGTTTGGTTTTCTCTAGTACCTGATATGCACCGCCTTCAGCACATCCCTCGGCAACGACTATAAGGCTGCTGGTCTTGCCCTTGCGCCAGCCGCTGATAAGATGGGTTACTGTGCTGAGCAGGCTTGTGTTTACCTCAGGGATGAGTATCTCTTCGGCACCACCGCATATGCCCACATGGACAGCAACAAACCCCGAGTGAGCGCCCATTACCTCCACTATAAAGACCCTCTCGTGGGAGGCTGCTGTATCCTTTATTTTATCTATAACGTCAAGCGCAGTCTGGACGGCTGTGTGGAAGCCGATTGTATTGTCAGTGCCGTAGAGGTCGTTATCTATTGTGCCGGGGAGGGCTATAATTTTGCCTTTATAGAATTTGCGAAATTCCAGTAAACCTGTCAGCGTACCATTTCCCCCTATGGCAACGATGCCGTCAATTTCCTGGCTGTGAAGAAAATCAGCTGCCTTCTGCTTACCTGCATCGGTCATAAATTCCTTGCTGCGGGAGGTTTTTAAGATTGTGCCTCCATGTTTCAGTAAATTCGACACGATGCGAAGCTCCATTTTCTTATATTCTCCTGCCATCATTCCCTGGTAGCCGCGCATGATACCTATGACCTCAAACCCATAATGTATACCAGTGCGCACTACTGCCCTTATAGCAGAATTCATCCCCGGGGCATCGCCCCCGCTCGTAAAGACGGCAATTTTTTTCACAGGTCACTCCTTTACAAAGTAATATAATTTCGTTACTTAAAATACCTGAATCTATAAGATTGTGTCAACTTGCTGTGTTATCCGTTTTATTTTGGCTGTGTGATAATATATAATGAGCATGGATATTATGTTTGACAGAATAGACTTCACAGAGATAACCAGTAACCTGACCCTGCTCTATGTCGAGGACGAGGAGTCTTTGAGGCTTACGTCCAAGCTGCGTAAGATATTTAAAAACGTTATTGTTGCTGAAAATGGTTTAAACGGCATAAGGCTGTTCGAAGAAAATCAGGTTGATCTCGTTATGACTGACTATTTGATGCCTGAGTTAAACGGCATGGAGTTTATCAAGCGCATCAGAGAAAAAGACACAAGGGTTCCCATTATTATGATAACCGGATACATCGATACTGAATTTCTGATTGAGGCAATTAATCTTGGCGTCAATCAATTTATCACCAAGCCCATAATCATGCAAAACCTGATGAAGGCCGTCGAAATAGCCGTTCAGGGCTTCGTTCTTGACAATCTTGCTCAGATTAGCCGCCAGCAGGAACTCGAACTCCTGCGATACAGGGAAAAATACCATTCAACTCAGCAGGAACTGGCATTTCTTAAGGAACTGAAGATTATCAGAAACGACCTCAACCATATCAAATTGGAGACTGGGAAAGCTGTCTGGCACGCTGAGATTTGCTACGTCCCTCTGGACATACTAAGCGGCGACAGCTATTCTATCAGGGAGATAGCAGAGGGCAGGGTACTTTTTTTTATATCTGACGCTATGGGCAAGGGGCTCTCCGCATCTGTAACATCCATACTAACCACCTCGTTTGTTAACCACCTGGTAGACGAGTCTATAGACAGCGGGGGCTTTGATTTTAATAAATTCCTTAAATCTTATACGAGTTTCATAAAAAAAGAACTTCTTGCAGAGGAGATAATATGCGCTGCATTCATATATATTGACTTTCACGCTGAACTGCTTAAAGCGGCAATATTTTCTATGCCCCCGGTGTTGGCCCTGAAGTCCAACGGTCAGCTCCTGAAAATTAACAGCAACAATCTCCCTATCATGAAATACCTCAATGACACAGTAACCAGTACATTTGATATATCTGGGATTGAAAAGATTCTCATATACAGCGATGGTTTAAATGAAAGCCCATTAGCTCTGTCAGAAGGAGGTCTCTATCATGACTATATCGACGAGGATTTCAGCCGCTCCTGTTTCAAAAATAACCTCTATCAAAGTTTTATTAAACAAACGGCGCCCCCTGAGGACGACGTAACGTTTATCTTTATACAGCGCCTTGAGACAACCTGGGAGCCACTCCGGGAGTTTACAGTGCTTGGCAAGGTATCTGATATTGACGCTATGACGGCTGATTTGCACAACACCCTCAATACTATGGGACTTGACCAGGGGTTTATCGCCTATTTTCTCAGCTCATTAACAGAGCTGATGGTCAATGCCTATGAACACGGAATACTCGGTATCTCCTCTACCTCTAAGCAAACCATGACATCCAACGGCACTTACGACGATTATCGCATCGAACTAGAGAAACACATCAATAAAAATATATACGTTTCATTGGGGATATACACGAAAGACGGTAAGGATTTCTTAACAGCAACCGTCAGGGATGAAGGCGCCGGGTTTAACGCCGCGAAAATAAGCGGGATCAATACCGATGATCAGTCGTTTACCGGTAGGGGGATTAAAATTGCAAAAACCCTCTCAGATTGTCTATTATACAACAAGCAGGGAAACGAGGCCCTAATGATGAAGGAAATCCCTGCTAAACTACTCTGACACTCAGGTGGCGGAGACTCACAGGTGGTGAAAAATGGAAATTGAAAAGACTACAGATACAGAGGCTGTCATAAGCGGTCACGTAAAGACTATCGAAGACTATACAAAAATCAAGCAAGTTGTAAACTTGATGCTTGCCGGTGATGACATCACCATTACGATAAAAATCCCCGATTCTATTTCGATTACATCCTCTGTTATTGGATATTTGTTGAAACTGGTCTTTGAAAATAAGGTTGATTTGCGGCTGCTTGTAAGGGAACAGAAGCTCTATAATCTGCTTGAGGTGCTGAATCTTATAACGGTGTTTAAGGTTCAGAAGATGTGATGAGACTGTGTCCCGGACTCACTTAATTCCTCGTGGCTAGTGCAGCGTTTTTCAGGTATTCAGAAAGAGTTACACCGCAGTGAGCGGTTGTCAGTCCATTACTGCCTAAGGACAAACTCGACCGAACGGGGTCAAGCTGCGAAATACGCTGATGATTTCGTTATACTGTGTGTCTCTAAAGAAAAGACAAAGAAGGCATTATCTGAGGTAAAGGTGCGAGAGGCTTAACCCTCTATTCTAAAAGACTGTATTCCAGCGCTCTTGGGCTGTTAATTTAACCGCACCCCATTAATCAGCTTGTTAATTCCTATGTGGAAACCACTGAGTTGTATACAGGAAATCAACCTACATGGTTCTGAGCGAGGGGAGACGTAAACCTTCTCTACCCCTTTCAATCTATGAGATTTCTCTTGTCATTTCCAAATGCGTTTACCCTGCAAGGAAAATTGCTTGACTATGATGTAACATGTGTTATAAGATAATGTAATGTTACATGATGTAAAATACAAGTGGCTGCTATTTTTTTATAGTATCTCAGCAAAACCAGTCAGCGGCAGGATAAAGATATGGAGACGCTTGTCCGGTGCAGGGGCGCTCCAATTGAAAGATGCCGTGTATGTACTTCCATATAGCGCGGCTCATTTCGAGTTCTTTCAGTGGTTGTCCTCAGAGGTTATGCTGTTGGGCGGAGAGGCCTTGTTTGTAAAGGCCGAAAAAATTGAAATGCTTGATGACAGCGCCATTATAAAACTATTTAACCAGCACAGGAAAAAGGACTATGCTGCCATTGAAAGATATCTCGATGAGATTGAGTCTAAATTAATGCCGCCGCTGAAGGAAGCCCCTGCAAAAAAACTCTCTGATAAGTTGCATAAGTGTCTAAAGGAATTTAATGAGATAAGCAAGATAGATTTTTTCTCAGCAGATGGACAAACCCTCTCACTCAGGCTTGAGGCGTTAGGGGATAGGTTAAAAGGCATAATGCGTTTAAGCTGCAGATCTTACGACACGGCTGAAATAGAGTTAAGAAAAATTGAGGACTACCAGGGCAAGACATGGGCTACGAGAGAACGTCCATTTGTGGACAGGATGTCCAGCGCATGGCTGATAAAACGGTTTATCGACAGGACTGCTGTTTTTAAGATAACTGCTGAAGATGATACAGGAAATTATGGCACTGATACGGTGTATTTTGACATTATGGGTGGTGAGTTTATGCACTCAGGGACAATGTGTACGTTTGAGGTTATGCTTAAGGCATTTTCCATTAAGGACAGGGCCTTAAAAAAGATTGCCGAAATAGTCCACGAGATAGATATCAGAGACAATGAATATGAGAACCCTGAATCGTTTGGAATTGAGGCGATATTAACAGGTATACAGAAAACGGCAGGCTCTGATATAGATGCACTTCAACGTGGGGCAGCGATTTTTGAACTCCTCTATTTATCAAAAACTAATTAAGGTTATTCACACGGGCAAGTGCTTGTCCGTACCAAATACAATAAAGGAGACAGGGAGATGAAGGCAATATCAGAAATGACAGCAGGACTAATGGCGGCAGCGGCAAGGACTGCCCCGAAGGCAGGCGGGAAGGATTTTCTTGAAATAGTGGTGATTACTAAAGACGATGACCTAAAAAAGATAGCTGAGGTTATGAAAGAATATGCCCCAAAAAGCACGAACGAGACCTACTGGTTAAGAGATGCGTCTAACATTGAACAGTCCGAGGCGCTGCTGCTGATAGGTCTGTCAAAGCCTGTTACGGCTGGTTATGACTGCGGCGGGTGCGGCTACGACAAGTGTGCAGACTTCACAAAGGCCAGAGAGCTAAAGGCTAAGGATATGGGCTACACCGGGCCGCACTGCATAATGAGGATGATGGATATAGGTGTGGCGTTGTCATCGGCGGCAAAGACCGCGAGCCTCTTAAATGTGGACAACCGTGTGCAGCAAAGGGTAGGGGCGGCGGCAAAGGCCCTGGGGTTGATACAGGCAGTGGTAGCAATGGGAATCCCTATAAGCATCACGGGCAAGAGCATATACTTTGACAGACAAACGCCTATAAAACATTAATTATAGATTCAAGAGGGGAACGACTATGGGTGCGACGCCTGGAGCTGCAGCTCCGCTTTATTTCGTAGGGTTTTTTGCAAGGTTTTCCTATGCCCTTGCCAGAAGCCCGGTACTGTCTCTGTTTGCCATGTATTTGGGGGCTGGGCCGGAGGCCATTGGTTTAGCTGTGGGGATTTCAACTGTGACGGGGATTTTCTTTAAGCTGCCCTCAGGGGCGCTGTCAGACATAATAGGCCGTCGCCACACGATGTTAATAGGGCTTTGCGTGTTTGCCATTATGCCCTTTACGTATATGCTTGTACATGATTACAGAATGCTGGTGATAGTGAGATTTCTGCACGGGTTTGCAACGGCTGTTTATGGGCCGGTTGCAATGGCGGTTGTTGCAGATATTGCCGGTGAGAAACGAGGTGAGGCGTTGTCGTGGTTTTCCTCGGTGACGATTATAGGGAATCTGGTTGGCGCGCCGGTTGGCGGGTACTTATTGCACCATGGAGCAGCGGCGAAGGACCCTGTCCTTGCCGACTTTCAAATAGTGTATATCACAAGCGGAGTACTTGGGGTAATATCGCTGCTTATAGGTATTAAGTACTTGAAAGGTAAAGAAACAATAGAAAAAGGCAAGACACTGAAAGAATCACTCAAGAGATTCGCCTCGGGGATAAAGGAAGTTGTCAGCGACAAAAGGGTTCTGATTACGTCAAACATGGAAGGCGTACAGAACATGTGCGTGGGGGCGTTAGAGGCGTTTCTGCCGGTGTACTGTGTGAAGGTGGCCGGGCTTAATGAATTTCAGGCTGGGCTTTTATGGGGAGTACAGGTGGTCTCGACAATTGTGTCGAAGCCGGTAATGGGCAGGAATTCTGATAAGTATGGCAGGGTTCCTATAATTGCAGTGGGGTTGGCAATGTGTGCTCTGTCATTTGGGGCGATACCGCTTTTGACGAGTTTTTATCTGCTGATGGTCGTGGCGGTGGTGTTTGGTCTGGGTGAGGCATTTGTTACGTCGTCATCTGCTGCCCTTGTAGCGGACATATGTAAGGAAAAACACTACGGCACGGCAATGGGAACATTTGGTACGATATATGATATTGGGCACGCCTCAGGGCCGATTGTTACGGGATTGTTACTGGCGAAATTTAACAATAACTATCAGTATTCGTTTTGGATAGTGTCGGCGTTGGTGCTAGTGATTATTCCGGTATTTGTAATGACCGTGAGGGTGAAAAAACCCTAATTATCTATTCATTTATGGGGTCATTTTTAGGGTCACTTTGGGGGGCACAGGTGTGACCGCAGCAGCATGACTTGCCGCGTGCCTTCTCAAATGCCTCACGCCCTTCTTTATATGACAGTGCCGCGATAAACAAGGCACCAGCGGAGTCAAACCAGCCGATTCCGGTAAGTTCATACCCTATGCTGCCCAAAAGCAGCACGACTGATAAATATATGCAGGTACGAGTGCAAGTGGCGTCTGAAAGAATTGCCTGAGAGTTCAACTCAGTTCCCACTTTCACCTTATAGTGAACGAGAAGCCACATTACCATTATAGAGATACACGATACTACGATTCCCCAGAAAGCGGTCTTCGGGTGTTTTCCCTGAATAATATTATAGGCGGACGAGGCGATAAGACCGGCTGCGAGTATATAGAAAGCGCCGCCTGTGATTTTAAGCGTCTGACGTTCAAACACATCAGTATCACCTGCCAAGTTTTGCTGGATTCTCACTGCCATATGCCAGACGCCAACGCCCGAGATTGCCTCAACAAACGAATCAACTCCAAATCCAAACAGAGAAAGCGCATCATCCTCAAAGCCTAAATACACAGAGACAAGCCCTTCAAGGATATTATAAAAAACGGTGAAGACTGATAGTACAATCGCCCATCTGTAGAGCTTACCGGCAGATAAGGTATCCTCCATCACGATACATTGTATTATAGCAAACTATATGGAGATTAATATATGTAAATAATAATTGAGCAGATAAAATATTTCCATGTTGTCTCACGACTAAATCTATACGAAAGCATTGGTATTATTGCCGCATTTTTAGTCAATGGTTGTTTAGGCGAAACCTCAGGCGAGTTCCTGAAGCCTTTCCTGCAGACGTGTTGTATTTCTTTTCAGCTCTGCAGGATTTAGAGAGCTATCCTGGTATTGAAGCCTATCGCCTGTGGTACGTGCGGCGAGAGTAAGACACTTTGATAAGGAGTTAAAGGCTTATCATATTTTTTGAGAGCCTACTCTCGTCTTTTCTATCAATTTCATTACAAATGAAATAGGATTCATTTTTTAGAACTCTACCTCTTTTGGGGTGAAAAAATGTCTTGACTTTTGGGTAGCATTACAGATTTTCATGATGTAAATTCCGCACTGTGTTTATTGCTGTGTTAGCAGACGCTTAGAAGGCAGATACAATTATACCACCACTTGAAACCATTACAAAAAAACTCCATCGCGTATTGTGGATAATGCTCTGCCTGGGACAATTATATAGACACACTGATTAAAATTCTGGACAGCGTCAGTAGTTTAGTTTTACTATTATATGGAGAGGAGTTGATGATAAAATTTCATCCCCATGCAAAAGAGCGCCTGATGGAAAGAGGCGCTACAGAACAAGAGGTCATTTTGACAATTCAACAAGGTGAAATGTTTACAACATAATTTGGACGTACTGGATTTAGGAGGAATTTTCATTTCGGAAGTACATGGCGAGGTAAACAGTATGAGATCAAACAAGTTGAGGTTTATACTGTGAAGGAAGATGGAGACTGGATAGTTATTACACTAATAACAAGGTATTTTTAATGAGAGGAGGGTCTTAAAAGATGAAAATAACCTACGATCCAAGATATAATATTGCCTATTTCCGGTTGCATAAGAAGGTTGCCGAGGTGGAAACAATAAAAATAAGCGATGAAATTAACATTGATATGTCACCTGATGGCACGATTTATGGTATAGAATTGTTAAACGCTAACGAACAAATTACAAAAGAGGACAAAGGAAATCTCCTTGTGGTTAACGAGGCAACAGGAGAGGAGACGGAAATCCTGTTAGCAGGCGCTTAGAAGTCAGATGCAATGAACACCCCGTGAATCTATTACAAAAAAACTATCCCGCACATTACGCTTTAATGGTATAATAGTCTGCCGATGGCACTGAATGACGCGTACTGAGGAAGTGGGGGCACTATGACACACTCTGCAATTACCGAAAGATTCATAAAGATTAAAAAGGCAGATAACGGGAAAAAGGCCTTTATTCCATATATTATGGCCGGGGAGCCGTCCCTGTCTTCAACTGCGGTCATTGTACAGGAACTTGAGGAGATGGGGGCAGATATTGTCGAGCTAGGCGTGCCGTTTTCTGACCCCGTTGCCGACGGCCCTACCATACAACATGCCGCGATGAGCGCTCTAAGCAGAGGGGTAACGCTTCGTAAGGTCATCGATATGGTCAAGTCCATAAGGCAGAAGTCCACAATCCCCATCGTCTTAATGACATATTTTAATCCTGTGCTGAAGTTTGGACTTAGTCATTTCATCGGTGCTGCCCTAGGCAGCGGCGTTGACGGCATAATCATCCCGGATTTACCGCCTGATGAGGAGACTGATTTTATTGCATCGTGCCACAAGGCAGGCCCTGATACGATTTTCCTGCTTGCCCCCACATCGACAGACAAAAGAATAGACCTAGTCTCTAATCAATCGAGGGGATTTATCTATTATGTGTCATTAACCGGCATAACCGGCTCTGCAATCTCTATAGATGACTCCCTCAAGGCGCAGATAGAAAAGATTCGCTCTAATTCAAATAAACCTGTCGCTGTCGGCTTCGGCGTAAAGACAAGTGATGAGGCGGCAAGAGTAGCGGCAATTGCTGATGGGGTAATCGTTGGAAGCGCTATTGTCAAGGCTATTGAAGAAGGACGTGAATCCTTTTGTACACTTGTGAAATCTCTCAGGGCGGCAATCTAAAACTCAATGGCATGGTTTAAAAAGACAGTTGTCACAAGCAGTGACCCGTCAAAAAAGGTAAAAATCCCCGAAGGTCTCTGGGTCAAGTGCGCTGACTGCAAGGAAATCGTATACAGAAAAGAGTTCGAGAAAAACCTTAAGGTCTGCCCGAAGTGCAACTACCACAGCCGAATCGGAGTAAAGGAGCGTATAGCCCTCACTACTGATGCAGGGAGTTTCGTCGAAATCGCTGTTGAACTTCAGTCCTGTGACCCGCTTGACTTTACTGACACGATAGCATATAAGGAACGTATACTAACGAACCAGTCAAAGGCCGGACTGAAAGATGCCGTTATAGCCGGTACGGCTGCGATTAATAAAAATCCAGCGGTTGTTGCTGTGATGGATTTTTCGTTCATGGGAGGCTCAATGGGCAGTGCCGTCGGGGAGAAGATGGTACGGGCTGCTGAGGCGGCCATTGAACATCGTCTTCCTCTTATTGTGTTCACGTCTTCGGGCGGGGCACGAATGCAGGAGGGAATCTTTTCTCTGATGCAGATGGCAAAGGTCTCTGCTGCGGTGGGACGCCTGAAAAAATACCCGCTGCCATATATTACAGTTCTGACAGACCCCACGTTTGGCGGTGTCAGCGCCAGCTTTGCCATGCTTGGCGATATTATCATTGCAGAGCCAAAGAGCCTGATAGGATTTGCCGGTGCAAGGGTAATCCAGCAGACTATCAACCAGCAGCTCCCTGAGGACTTTCAACAGGCCGAGTTCCTGCTCAAAAAAGGACTGATTGACAAGGTTGTCCACAGGAAGGATTTAAAGACCTCCATTGCAAGGCTCATCAGAATGCTGAGGGGCGCCCCAAAAAATGTCTGACCACAGATACGAAAGGGCTGTCTCCTATCTATACAGCCTCCAAAAACACGGGATAAAATTAGGTCTCACCAACATAACCCACATATCGAATCTGCTTGGCGTGCCGCAGTCTGCTTATAAGTCAATCCATGTTGCTGGCACTAACGGCAAAGGCTCGACATGCGCTATGCTTCAGGGGATTCTCATGGAGAGGGGTTATAAAACAGGGCTTTTTACATCGCCTCACATGGTCAGATTCACAGAGCGTATTAAAGTAAACGGCGCTGAGATACTGCCTGAGACAGTTGTTGAACTGACAGAAGAGATTAATCATGCAATAAGGGGCGCTGACACCCTCAACCCTACGTTTTTTGAATTCGTAACTGCGATAGCCTTGTTGTATTTCAAGAGGCATGATGTCGATTGGGTTGTCTTTGAAACTGGCATGGGCGGGCGTTTTGACGCTACAAATATAATCAAGCCGGAGGCATCGGTTATAACAAATATCGATATGGACCATATGGAATTTCTGGGTAATACGATAGAGGAAATAGCCGGGGAAAAGGCCGGGATAATCAAACAAGATACACCAGTTGTGACCACATCACAGGCGCCTCGTGCGCTTGGCGTACTCAGACAAAAGGCAGCGGAGCAAAATGCCCGGCTTGAGCAATTCGGTGTAGACTTTGACGCACATCCCATAAGGCATGACATCACAGGTATTGAGTTTAACTATTGTGGCAGCGGCGGACTTAGTACACTGAAAATCCCGTTTACCGGCGTCCATCAGGTGGAAAACGCGGCATGTGCTGCCCGTACTGCTGAAATATTATTTAACGGCACTGAAGGTCTTGATTCTGCCCTGAGGGGCATTAAGTGGCCTGGCAGGTGTGAGTTGATTAAATATGCCGGAGTGGATATGCTGCTTGACGGCGCACACAATCCAGCCGCAGCGGAGGCGCTCTCACAGACGCTTCAGGGCATATACGTCCAGTCGTTCCCTGAGATTATCCTGATTATTGGGGCAATGGCAGACAAGGACACCTCTGGGATGCTGCAGGCGCTCATGCCCGCTGCCGACACCGTGATTCTCACTACACCATCCTATGAAAGGGCAGCAAGGCCGGAGAGACTGCTTGAACTGGCAAAGGCGCACTCAACGCTGAGGCATACGCTCTACACTGCCCCATCAATAAGCGAGGCCATTAAGCTGGCAGGGCAAATTTACAAAAAGGGCAGCTTAGTTGTTATCACTGGTTCGTTTTACACCGTCGGCGAGGCAAAAGAGGCAATGGGTGAACCGGCACTGTTAAAAACACTCGCGGAGTTTAAATGACCGCCTATTTAGTTGTAGGCATAGGGGGATTCCTTGGTGCGATAAGCAGATACGCCATACATGTGTGGATACTTGGGAAATGGGGCAGGGTGTTTCCGCTTGGCACGTTTATAATAAACGTAAGCGGCAGTTTTTTGATAGGGTTTGTGATGTCCATACTTGCCGCAAGGAATATCATCGATTCTCAGTGGAGATTGTTCATTGTTGTAGGGTTTCTTGGTGGATATACGACATTCTCTGCGTTTGAATTTGAGATTAACTCTATGCTAAAGCAAGGAGAGCCGTATACTGCGATGCTCTACATCGTGTTGAGTGTCTTAGTGGGATTTATTGCCCTGAGAATTGGCGATGCCGCCGGTAAGTATATTTGATTAATTTGCCATACTCAAGGCATGACAAAATTAACATGGCAGTATCTGCCAGATTCACATCTTTCTTAATTTGTATAAGTTTAGACCGGCAATTCGTCATTAAAACTTATTTCTCTGTAGCCTGAAGAAACAGTCCTATCCCCATCGAATAGAGTTCGCGGAGCCGGTCTTTTGGTAAATTATTGGTTTCCATGACGACACGGGAAAATGTATATTTTTCCCAATCGTCCTGAAGCAATGTAATCCCGTATTGTTTCATGTTCAAATAGACTTCTGTGCCGGGGTAAGGAGTTAACAGACTCAACGTAAGTCTTGTTGCCCCTAATTCACTGAGCCGTAATCCAAAATTAATCGTATCTGTGACCGTATCTTCTGTGTCTTCCGGGTGGCCGATGATAAAACCACAGACGATGTGTTCAATTGCTGCCTCTTTTGCAGCGATGACGGCGTCTTCGATTTGCTTGAGGGTTGTACTTTTCTTTATTTTTGTTAATACTGCCTGATTTCCACTTTCTACACCGAATTGAATAATTTTACAGCCTGCCCTTGCCATAGATTTTGCCATCTCCGGCGTGAACTGTGCAGCACGGCAGAAACAGCCCCATTCAATGTTCATTTGACGATTTTTTATTTCAGCGCAAAACTCAAATACCCGCTCCTTATCGAGATTAAAGCAATCGTCATGGAAGTCAAAATAGTTATATCCATACTTAGCTGAAACATCCTGAATCTCATTCAGGACGTAATTAACAGTATGAGTCCGGTAAGTCCTGCCGGATATGACAGCGCACGCGCAATAGTTACAGTTAAATGGACACCCACGTGAACTAATAATTGAGCCTTTTTGGTAATAAGAATCCAAGTCCAGTAAATCCCTCGCGGGATAGGGAATGCTGTCCAGATCAGAAACCTTTTCCCGAATACCGGTAAACTGTAAATCCCCGTTTGAATTCAGCGTCACAAGGCCGGGAATTTTTAGGGAGTCAATTGTCTTTCTGATTAACGAACCGGCCAGTTCCAATAAGGTATATTCACCCTCACCCACGCAGACATAATCGAAGGCGCCGGAATTCATGCACTCATCTGGCAGGCATGTTGCGTGTGCTCCGCCAATGACAGTTACAATTTTACTGTCGAATGCCTTAACAAGTCTGGCAATTAGTACGGCATTTGGATATGTCGGTGTTGTGGCAGTGATACCAATGATTTTCGGCCTCTTTTCCCTGCATTCGTGGATAATGTCTTCAGGCAGGTTCGTGTTTTGGTGCATGTCAATGATAGCAACCTTAAAATTATGCTGGCGAAGAACTGAGGCCAAATAACATAGTCCAAGCGGCGGCGCCGAATATTCTGGTGTCTTCACAGACTTTATGGCATATACGGAAGGAAACGGCGGCATAACGAGCAAAACATCAAGCGAATTTCCATCTTCCCAGCCGACTAAACCCTTATGCTTCAGCTCATCGAGGAATGCTATGACGTCATTGCGTATTGATTGATAGGCAGGCATCTTTCCTTCACATTCGGACAGAATTGACAATGTGATGTCTCTGATGGAGTTCTTCCCGTCCAATAATTTCCAGATAAGACTACCGGTTTCGTTAAGTTGATGGGAGGATAACGAAAGGTTTAAGTCTGATAAAACGCGGATAGTCCCACGCAGCCTATCCTCATGCCACAATTCTGTCAGACGAAAAGGGCACAAGCTATCCCTATATGGCTCATCCATAAATAAAAACAAATACCCGCATCAGGAAGACAACGCAGCTGCGCACCCCTCCTATAGCTCTTACGTTTTACTTATTATCGATGTCCCGAATTTCTTTGATAGTCTCCACCGGAGGCGGCGAAAAATTAGCCGTCAACGGCGGTTTATCCTCGTTCAACGAGTCTATTTTGGGCTTACTGTAGATAATTGTGATTCCCTCCTGGCTAACATTGTATCACACTCTTCTATATATTTATCAATAATATTAGAAATAGTCTCTATGTCTATTGAACTTTCTGCTGGCAGATGAACAATATCACTACCGCATCTTATACCTTCTACAGCATCAACCTGTTCACACACTGCTGCGTCATTAATTAATCGTTTAATAAAGCGAAGATAAAAATCGACATATTTTATAATTATTTCTTCATAATTATTACCGTTAGATTTATTGTTCTGTGGTGCCTTACATATATATCCTTTAAGTAATTCCATCTTTGTCGTATTATTATCCAGTTGAATATTTCTACCAGTAATGGTTGTTGCCGTTACCATATTTTTTCTTTCCTCGTTAGTAGACATGATATCCCAGTAACTACGATACCCATATAGATTACATTTATTTGTATAGTTTATTAAAAATTCTATTTTATTAGTAGTTGTAGAGTCGTTCCATGTAAAGAATTCTCTTTTTAAATCTATCTTTTCTTTATTATCATAGTCATCAACATATTTTTCATAATATATGTCAAGCATTATATATGTTTCAAATCCCATGAGATGATGTAATTGTATAATTTTCTTACCTATAGGCGAACTCATTTCACCCTTGGTGAGAACAAATATTCTATGGACTTTATTATCCTTATTTCTTGCAGTCCATCTTGCCTGACAAGCCAGATAACCAAGCATAGAATTAGTCCACCACTGATTAGGACTCGTATGATCAATCGCATAGAACGAGTTAATTGCTTCTTTCTCTTGCATTCTGTCCATTATATCTCTGACAATCTTTATATGTCTATAATCAAATGGTTCAATGTCTACATGAAAGACTATCCTTGATTTATCAAGAATATAATTTAACTGATTTATTACTTTATTATCGATTGTTTCAGCATGTTCGTTAAACTTACCTTCCAGATTGCCAATTACTTTTTTCACGTCTTTCACATAGTTCCATACTTCTGTCATTATAACACTAATAACAAATAGTATTCCTCCATTTTTCCATGTTTCATCTAATGCTACCGAAAATGACATCTTTTCTTTAAGAAGAATAATTATATAAGATATAAGAAGTATACTTGCTATACTAATAAGTTTGCTACGCAGATTAGCCAACATATCTTCTTTTATTATCTTATCATAAATATAATTATACAGCCTCTTATACCATATCTCTTTTGACACATTATCAGCGTGTTCCATAACATCCTCCCGTAATTTTATGCGTTTATTTTATTGCTGATCTCTCTTTTAATCGCAATTGCCTGATGGAACCTTCCCTTATCCATATTCAAAACAACCTTCCCTGATTCCTTCCCCAATTCCATTGCCATTGCTAAATCATGCGTAATCATTATTACAGTCGATTTCATTGTATTTGCCTCTGATAAGGCATATAGAAGGACGGCCTTTTTCGTTTGCTCATCAAGTGCAGATGTAAATTCGTCTAATAATAGAATCGTTCCTTTTCTTAATGCGAGACAAAGTGCTATCGATTGGCGTTGACCGCCGGAGAGCATACCTATTGGTGTCGTTTTTCTCTCAGCCAGCGGCAGGCCTATTTTATCAATAGAATCTAACTGCCCTTTCGTTAGTCTCAGGGGATACGGTAAAGGCAGCCACCAGGGCCTCTCCCGCGATATTTGAAAGTTTTCGTGAACAGTAAGGTTTGGACACGTTCCAAGCATTGGATCCTGATGGACAAAACCAATATATTTTGCCCTTCGATATGCAGGCCAACTAGTAACATCATTGCCATGTATGTATACCTTCCCGGATTTAAGCGGCGCTATGCCGGCAATCGCCTTCACAAATGTGCTTTTGCCACTTCCGTTGCTGCCGGTAAGGATTAATATATCACCTTTGTCAAGACCGAGGCTAACATTATCCAGGGCCACAACTTCGTTCGGAGTCCCCTCATTATAAACTACCGTGAGATTATTTACTTCTATAGCAATCTCACTATCATTCATAGCCTTCCCCTTATATATGTCTCTACCATTGGCCCTCTTAATCTAAGTGATATTCCAAGAATTACTAAAATCCCTGTTGCCAGCTTTAAATCAGTCGGGGCAAGGCCAAGCCGAAGACATATTGAGATGATTAAAAAATAAAGAAATGCCCCCGTAAGCGCGGACACAAATTCTGAAATTGTAGTCAATGGAAGGAGCGATATTTTCGTATTTGATAAATAATCAATCGTTCTTTTACTTATTACAAGTTTCTTTATTGAGTAAAGGGCTGCTGAGAAACTCTCGCCTATGATAAGCGCAGCAAGGGCAGTAATTATTAATCCGATTCCCATATTTACATCAGCAAAACCTTGATTTTGAACTACAAATGCCCCCGATAGGGCTACCAGCGAATTTGACAATCCTATCCCTATATAAAACAACCAATCCGTATTTACCCCCTGTGTTTGAACCATGAATTCATTATCTCCAGTTGCCCTTATAAACAGGCCTAATCTGGTCATGAACAGATACGCAAGGCAGGCAAGGAAAAAGAACGATATACAACCAAATATTATCACCTTAATGTTATAAGCGGTATCATACGCAGAGAACAATGTCGTTACCCTTAACAGTGAAATATTTGCCTTTCCCATGATACGAAGATTGATGGAATATAAAACCATCATAATTAAAATCCCTGAGAGTATCTTACTTATGCCAAGTTTCCTGTTTAAAAAAACAGTGGCGCTGCCAGCAGCAAACCCGGAAGCCGCAACTATGACCAGGGCTATTAGTGGTGAATAATCAGAGGTTATCATCGAAGATAACACTGCACCACCCAAAGTAAAGCTGCCGTCAACCGTAAGGTCGGGAAAGTTCATTATGCGAAATGAGATGACTATCCCATAAACCGCAATTGAATAAAGCAAACACTGCTGTAATGATATGTTTAATAAAGATAAAATCAATTCTATTTAACCTGGTGCGCCGGTGGCGGCCCTGTCTGAGGTTCATGGTAAACCTTTACTGCCTTATTCAGCAGCTCAATCGGTATAGTAATGCCTGTTAACTGCGCCGATTTTAAATTAAAAAAAAGTTCATATTTTTTTGCCGTAGCGACTGGAATTTCAGCGGCCTTTTTTCCTTTGATAACCATGTCAGCCAGTTTTGCCGATTCGACCCCTATATCAAAATAGTCAGGGCCGATGGTACCGAATCCACCTATCTCAACACCTGACGAAACACCGGGAAGCAGTGGAATGCTATTTTTCTCTGAGACTTTTACAATTGATTCCATCGAAGAGATAACCGTGTTGTCTGCCGGAACGTAAATAGCGTCACATCGCCCTGGTAATGACACTGCTGCCTGGTAAACTTCGTTTGTACCTGAGACAGCAACTTTCACAATCTTTAGATTTTTTTTTGCACAAACAGCCTCTACTTCCTTCATATTGGATTCTGAATTAGTCTCACCGGGATTATAAATAATACCGATTGTTCTTACGCTGGGAACTAATCTCAACAATAAATCGAACTGTGCCTCAACAGGCCACTTATCGCTTGTGCCAGTAATGTTGTAGCCTGGTTTTTCCAATGATTTCACTAATCCGGCCGATACGGGGTCTGTTACAGCGCCGAATATAAGCGGGATATTTGTCCCTTTAATGGCCTGGGCGCACATTTGACTTGAAGGCGTAGTTATTGAAAAAATCAAATCTACATTATCATACACAAAACCTTTTGCTATGCTCTGGGCTACTGAGTTATCCCCCTGAGCGTTAGTCTGTATGTATTTGATATTGACGTTATCTTTATATCCCATTGTTCTCATCTGAATCAGGAAACCTACCCTGACTGCGTCGATACCGGGGTTTGTTGCTATCTGAGTAATCCCGATCTTCGGAACCCACGTCACAGGTAATGCCGTCTCGCCACAGTAAGCATTCAAAACAGTCAGCAGCAAAAACAGTATGGCAGTCATTAGCAGAAATATAAATTTGCTTCTCATATTCTTTCCTCTTGTAGTTTATTCAAAATTATACCCATAATAATTGGAGCAATTTTCATGCCAGCATAATTATCACGTAAGTCCATGATTTTAAATGATTCCAATTTGAGCGCCCTGCATCAAAGTAGGAATTCACTCCTCATTATGGTATCTGATTCCATACTCTGTTTCGACTATTGTCGTAATACCTTAATATGGGAGAGATAATCTGTTATCTGGCACGATAAGCTACTTAATTCATTAGTATCACAAACCGAATGGTATGTCAATAAACTGCGCAAATCAGATTTACATTGACAAGCACTCCTGAATTATGGTTACCTCAATAACCGGTCATTTTATTAAACCAAAAGGAGATTTTACAATGAAGAAACTTACTGTAATGACAGTGATAGTTGTGTTAGCATTCTTTTCCCTGACAGCTTATGCGGCAGAACAAAAAGGCGTGGTACTTAACGGGCAGATACCGGTTGCCTCTTCCACGGTTACGCTCTATCGCGCAGGGACTCAGCGCGGTACTCAGGCAGTTGCCCTGGGCAGTGCACAAAGCGACGACAATGGGAACTTCAATATCTCCTACACACCGCCATTGGACACCAATGCAGTCCTATATCTTATTGCAGATGGGGCAATTAATGTCTTGGAAAGCCCTGTCAGACTAGCTACAGTGCTGGGGAGCGCCCCAGTTGCTGCCTCTAATGCCGTTATCAATGAAAGGACTACAGTGGCAGCGGCCTACGCAATGGCCCAGTTTATCAACGGGCGCAACATCTCCGGGACATCGCCAGGGCTGCAAAATGCGGCAGCAATAGTGCAGAATCTGGTTGATATTAAAACAGGCAATGTCGGTGCTGTACTGGCAAGTTCACCCAACGGGACGGCAACTTCGACGATGTCTCAATTTAACACACTTGCCAATCTGCTTGCTTCCTGTGTGGGGTTGCCCAGACTATGCCGGTCGCTCTTTGCACTGGCAACACCGCCGGGTGGCAGCGCACCGCAAGATACCCTGCAGGCCATCGTAAATATCGCCCATTACCCGTGGCAAAACGTATGGCTGCTCTATGCCATGTCAAAGTCTGGCCCATACACCCCAGCCCTTACGTCAGCCCCCGATGCCTGGACCCTGGCTATAAAATACACCGGCAACGGCCATGAGTTCGATGGCCCCGGCAATATGGCAGTCGATAAGGACGGCAACGTCTGGGTCACAAACAACTATGAATATAACAGCGACCCATCTCAATCTGTCTGCGGCGGCAAACTCCTGATGAAACTAACCCCTACGGGTTCTGATGCCCCGGGCGCGCCCTATAGCGGCGGCGGCATCGACGGCACAGGTTTTGGCATCGGCATTGATACAAACGGCGACGTATGGATAAGCAATTTCGGGTTTCAGGGAAAGGGCTGCACTACGCCTCCATCTTCAAACAGTGTATCGAAGTTCAGCCCGGCGGGCGTGGCGCTTTCCCCCAATAAGGGGTTTACCAGCGGCGGCATCAGCTCCCCACAGGGCACGGCCTCTGATCAATCGGGTAATATCTGGATAGCCAACTATGACAATAACTCTGTCACGCAGTATCCACTGGGTAATACGAATGCCCCGCTGGTTTTCAGTAACGTAGGACTTGAAAAGCCCTTCGGCCTGGCAATTGACGGCGAGGGAAACGCATGGATTGCTGGCTCTGGTAACGACAGTGTCGTGGCGCTTGCCCCTAATGGCATCCCATTGAAAGGCTCACCGTTTACGGGCGGGGGGCTTAAGACCCCATTAGGGATTGCGGTCGATAGTCTTGGCAACGTCTGGACGGCTAATTCACTTGGCGGTTCAGTTACTCTGATACCGAGCGGCATCCGGTCACCTAAGCAGATTACAGGCGGCGGGCTGACTGAGCCATGGGGTATTGCAGTTGACGGCGATGACAACATTTGGGTAGCTAATTTTAAAGACCAGCGCCTGACTCAGCTCTGCGGGGCAAAGCACTGGCGCTGCCCGCCGGGCTATCGCACAGGAGACCCAATCTCACCAAGTACGGGGTACACCAGCGATGCGTTGGTCAGAAATACCGGCGTGGTAATCGACCCATCGGGAAATGTGTGGGTTGCCAATAACTGGAAAACAATACCAGTGCAGACTAACCCGGGCGGTGACGGTCTGGTTGTGTTCATAGGGCTTGCCGCACCAGTCAAGACCCCGCTGATAGGGACGCCCCAGCAGCCCGAATACTATTACACGGCTGCCGTTGACGCCATTGCTGCCTACACAACTGCATTCAGCGGCTTTTTCGGCACAAAATACGATGACATTACAGTGGGGACAACATCAGGCGGCACATACTATGTCCAATGGTTTACAAACGGCACCGGCATTCTGGCCTGGACAGATGGTAATATTTACGTTTATTATTACAGCAGTTGGCTCTATTCAGGGATGAACTGGAAATAACAAAAGCGCATTTTGCCGATCATTTTTCGACTCCTCTTATTTCCAATACTATTTTATCATCGGAAACTGCAACACCACTGTCGTTCCCTCACCAACAGCGCTTGTTATGTTGATTTTCCCGTTGTGGCGCTTTATAATACCCTCAGTTATTGACAGCCCAATGCCGGTACCGGCACCAACATCTTTTGTCGTGAAAAAAGGATCAAATACCCTTTTTAACACATCAGGGGACATTCCTACGCCGTTGTCAGATATGTGGACAGTTATTGTTTTTGTTTCATCGTCATAAGATGTCTTTATATTAATAATACCAGTATGTCTAATAGCGTCAACGGCGTTTGTCAGTATGTGAAGCAGTGCCTGATTTATCTCTTTAGTGATGCAGTCAATCAGTGGCAACTGATTCAGTTCCTTAATGAATTGTATAGACTTAGAATCCTTAGTGGATAGAATTTCAAGCACTTCTTCTATGCTCTTATTAATGTCAATCGTCCCTGACTGAGCCATATCCAGGCAGGTTATACTCCTCATGGAGTTAACTATCTTTGAAATTCTTGTAATTCCCCGCTGAATCATATCAAACTTTTTATTTATTGAGTCATTCATAGAATTGATATTTAACCCGTCTATATATTTCGCGTATTCATCCACTGTGGTTTGACTAAACGGATGATTCTCCCAATATACTGCCGCTTCAGTTAATTTAGCGAACTGCTTTTCAATAAACACTACACCGCTTTTCAAAAAACTTAACGGATTGTTAATTTCATGAGATATACCGGCTGCCAGTGTCCCCATCCCTGCAATTCTATCCATTTCTATGAGCTGCATATCAACTTTGCGTAACATCTTTGTCTTCTCTTCTACTTGTTTCTCAAGTTCCTTACTGAAAAGAAGTAACTTGTCCTTTTCCTGTATAAGTTGTTTTACAACCTGTATATTCGCGTGTTTCATTCTTTGATTGATACCCCACATCAGGTTCTTGCCTATAAGCGGATACTTATAATAAAAATCCCAGAACGTTTTCTTTCTGATGCTTCCTAATATACAATCTGTTCGTGTCCTCATTGTAGCCGCTCGTGGTGAGTTTTCGATAATAGCCATATCTCCAAAGAAGCAGTTCGATTCCACTGTGGCTATTTTTAATTCTACCCCATCGTTTGCTATTACTATGACATCAACTTCACCTTCAAGGACAAGAATGATGGTGTCGCCTATGGAGCCAGCCTCGAAAACCGTCTCACCAGTTTTACGATACGAGATGTCTATTAATTCAACTGCTTCGTTGATGGCATTATCGTCAAAGCACTCTTCAGGTGATAAATTTTGAAAAAGCATGTTAGCCCTAACTAAGCCCTTTATCTCTGGCTTTGACAAACCGTTTATTATGGGCAAATGGTTTTCTCCTTACTTAATTGCTGTCTGTTGCTTTTATAACGTCAGATGCCACTTTTTTTGAAACCACTACAGCACACTCCATCACTCCAATGCCTATTCTATAAGCAATGTCTCTTATGGCAATTATAGTGTATACCAGTCCACAATTGTCAAGACAAAAATATAGTGATAAGCAGTTGGGTATATATTTGGGTATATATATTGGGATGTGTCCCGCTTATATCTCCCGCTTATATCTCCAAAATAGTTTCGGTTTAGATTGACACACACTTCTGGATAATGTTTAATATAACTGGCAATAATCAAAAAATACTAAAAGGCGGTATTTATAGTGAAGAAGATTACATTAATTGTACTTATGGTCTTCTTTGCCTTTTCCATGTCCACTTATTTGGCAGAACAAAAAGGCGTGGTACTAAACGGGCAGATACCGGTTGCCTCTTCCACTGGGGCAATTAATGTCTTGGAAAGCCCTATTAGATTGATTTTCTAAGGCATTTGCAATTGCTATAGGAGGTATAAAGCTGGCATGGCAGAGCAGTTTGATCCAGATGTTTCAAAAATATTAAGGAAATTCCTCCACAAAGAGGATAACAAGAAGATAAGGGAGGCGCTCGATAAATCGTCGTCTTATAATAGGGCGCTGCTTACAATATTTCTCGGTCTGCTTGCTTATGTCTTTGCAACAGCGTCAACTACCACAGACATGATGCTGCTCCTTGCCAACAGTACGATAAAACTCCCGATTTTAGGCATCGAATTCCCATTACTATACTTCTTTTTCTTTTCCCCCGTTATAATCTTAATCTTTCATATCAATTTACTTCTAAACCTATCTCTTCATGCCGAGAATTATTCCAATTGGCTCGACATAAAATATGATAATGCGCCGTCACACTTATCCCCATTTACTTTTAATTATTATGTCAAATACGATTCTTCTAAGATTTTACAACTGACAGTTAAATTTATTATTAATCTGCTGTATTTCTTTGCACCGATTGTTACACTTTTCTGGACGGCATACAAATTTCTGCCATATCACTATGAAATAGACATTATTAAATTCTTCAATCTTGATGATAATACAAATGTCTTTCTATCTTTTGATCTTAAGCATTTCATATTCGCTACGGTACTGCATGTTAGCGTTATTACAATAGACGCCATTGTATCGTTATTTTTTTATTGGAAAATCAAAAAACAATTCGCAGCTCTGAGGGTAAGATATTTTCTTATCATTTTCTCAGCACTTTTAGGCATATTAATAATTACCTACTTCGTCATGTCACTTCCAAAACAGCATATATTGCCAGATGGTACAACAAAATTAGATAACAAGACTTGGGTAGATCGAATATTTCATAGATATATTGAACTCCCAAACAGAACTATAGTATCAAAAGAGGTCAGCGATTTAATAGTTCAACATTATTTATCTAAAGGTAAGAAAAAAGAAGAGGCCATTAAAGAACAGTCCGAAAAACTGGATTTAAAGAAGAGAAATTTAATATATTCAGACTTTAGGAGCGCTACATTCATAAATGCTGATCTATCTTGGGCCAACCTTCAAGGTGCTGCTCTATGGGGTGCCAACCTTCAAGGGGCTGCTTTATGGGGTGCCAACCTTCAAGGGGTTGATCTATGGATGACCAACCTTCAAGGTGCTGCTCTATGGGGTGCCAACCTTCAAGGGGCAGATCTATCTTGGGCCAACCTTCAAGGTGTTGCTCTATCTTGGGCCAACCTTCAAGGGGCAGATCTATGGGGTGCTGAACTTCAAGGTGCTGTTTTATGGGGTGCCAACCTTCAAGGCGCTGACCTAAGCATGGCCAAACTTCAAGGGGCTGAACTAGGGAGGGGCAAACTTCAAGTGGCTGATCTGTGGTTGGCCAAACTTCTAATGACTGATCTGTGGTTGGCCAAACTTCTAATGACTGATGTATCTGATGCAAATTTAAACTGTTGCATTATCAATGATTCAACGAATTTTGAGGGTATCCATTATGACAATATCAGTAAATTGTTTGAACGGGATAACTTCTCAACAATTGATAATAAGACAGCAGGACGATGTAAATCATTTGATGAAAAATCTAAGGCTAATCTGCAGAGACGATTAGAGCGTGCCATGAATCCAAAACTGTTTCTTGACGTAAACAAGAAATTGGCATGTACCAATTCTATACTGGCAAAAACTATTTCAGGAAGAGAGGGTACTGTAATCTTGGACAATGGCACGAAAGTATCTTTTGAAGATGAAATTAGAAAACACATGAAGAAGAACTGTCCGCATCTTGTTCCTTAATCGATTGAACGTGGAGACTGTTTAACGAACTGTGTCAATCCTAAAAAAGCGAAGGGAGGAGAGGCGGTGTGGTATGAGTGTGTATCGCCT
>JAMOAZ010000033.1:0-42345 GCA_039908505.1 Nitrospirota bacterium | reverse complement strand
CATTTGTCTGGAGAAAAAGAGAAGTTCGCGGCTCGCAACTAAGAAATACTATCTCTAACTTATGCAATTAGACACTATTACAAAAGGATGGTCAATCTTATCGCTTACCTGCGAAGCGGTGATTTCATCTTCATATGCGACTAGAATTGTCCCGTGGAACCCTCTAATTCCATCATCACTAATGGCTTGCAAATCTCCCAATATTTTAGTTAACGTCTGGCAGCTATCATTACTAATGACTCCTGCTAACATTTTATAAAGTTTGTCTGCTGAGAGGCAGCTTGCTATGCGCCAAACTCCCTTTGAATACTCAAGACCTTCGCCTTTCTTGTCATAGATTCTTATTGTCCCATTTACTGAAGAAATTGTCGTAAATGTTCCTTCCAAATCATCCAATGGATAACCTACCCAACATGGACATTTATCTTGATTCTTTGCCTTATGATTTCTAGCTCCAATTTCTTTTTTATACGCAACTATATTTCCTTTCGTGTCACAAACTATGTATGGCCAAAGGCGAGATACAGATGCAATCTTTCGATAAACAGAGTGATTGTCAGTTAGCTTTAATGTACTGATGAGAGATTTTCCCTGAAGTTGTTCTTTGCAGTCAACCAAATGAACTGGATTATGAGCAAAGATAATACGAATACACACAGGTTCGCCTTCAATTTTCAAACGGGATAGCTCGAGCATGCACTGCGTCATTTTTTTACGTACATCGTCATCGCAATCATTAAATACTTCAAGAAAACATAGCGGGTCTGTATTTAAAGCCTGACGCAATCGAAGTACAGTAATCATTATTCCCTTAATTATTCTATCCCTTACAGTTGTCAAATTCGCCCACGCAGCTGACTCATCACCGGTACTCATATATCTGAATGCATTGATAAGCACATTAACACTATATAAGAAGTCTGTCTCGTTAGAACGACTCTTAAAATTTTCTACTTTTTCAAGTATTTTATGATCATAAATATTACATTTCACCAGTTCTAAGCTGGGTAATAATTTAATAGCTACCGTTAAACAAACAGTTATAGCTTCGAACTTTACATGGGAATATAGCGAGTCATTTGTTTTCATAAATGATTCAGTTGCAAAGTTGAGAGACTGTATGATTCGAGAATGTTTCTGATGACCTTCTATTGCATCTGCCAAATCACTCAATCCTTTGAGGACATCAGAATAAGAATATTCAATGGATGATTGAAAATAAGTAGGCATATTTAAGCGATATAATTTAAATGAATCATTTGCAAATACTACTATTGTTTTTAAACTATCGTTACCATAATAAAGACGATCGAGGTGTTCTAAAAAACTATACCAATGTTTTTGAAACGGTGCATAATCAAAAACATGTGTTTTAGATAGTTCAGACCAAATATTCTTGAGAAGAAACCATGAGAGGGCTACTAACAAATGATTTCCAGTCTCTTTCCCAATAATGCGGAGAAGACGACACATCTCTGCTGTCAATATGATAGAGTGTTTTTTTGCTTTAGGAAGCAAGTCAATTATTTCACTAATATTAATCTCATTGTTATTTAAGCCAGAGGAAATTATTTTTCCGTAAGTTTTAAGCACACTGTTTGAATTGTCTTTGGCAGAACTATCCTTTGGAAGCTTTAGCAGTTTTTCAATTAGCAGAGGAAAGTCTGGCCACACCAGCCATTCCTTACTCAGTGGTAAAGAAATTGGGCATAGGACAAAAACTACAGAACCTTTACCAACAACATTTCTTACCAAGACAGGTTGATTTGAGAATAACGTTTCCATTACTGTTGTTCCCGATACCGAGCTTGCTTTAACAAGATATCTTATGCCGTTTGGCACAGTGTTGATTTCCATATTATTATCTTTCCATACAATCTTTTGCAACGAAGAATCATTAACTTTCAGCGGATTATCTAAGTCTACACCAAAAATGTCTTTGTTCTCCTGTACGAATCCATGATCTCGCCAGCCTATAAAATATAGCAATCTTCGACCGTTTGTGAGCCAATCCTTCAACATATTGATATGTTCAGCAGCCGGTGTTCGAGGGAGATCACCAATAATCAAAGCCTCATGTTCGTCCAATATCTTTTTAAAATCTTCTATGTAACCATCGCTTCCAATAATATATGTTTTTGCTTTAATTTTCGGCAATAAGCATGCTTCAAGTGCATATGGAAATCCCGTGCCCGTGATTGTACCTAATACTGACATATCACTGACTTTCGACTTAGACGTCTTATTTGTTGTCTTCCCCATAGTTTTGACTAATTGCCGTAAAGACGTTGCAAAACTGCAAAGCTCTCAAGTATTTCTCTTATATCTGTAATCGTAATATCATTGAAGAGTTTATCAATAAAATACAGCCTTGCAAACCCAGCCTGTATAGGAAGGAAATTACTTAACAGATTTGCTCCAGACGACCTTATTATCAGGTCAATTGGATCTTTTACCTCCAAATAGTCCAGAAAACTGCTCTCAGTATGTTTTTCTACAAATGCCTTTTCTATTTCTCTAAGAGGATTATAGGCAATACATAGATTCAATTGTGTTCCCCGTTTATTCTCTGTTGAACCTTGAACTGTTTGTATAGTTTTGACGAAATAATCGGGTAAGTGTTCTAACTGACCAACTGCAACAATTTTTGTTGCATGATTTTCAGCTAATATCGGAATAAGAACGCTGCAAAACCATTCTTCGCTCCTGCATATCGCATCAACTTCTTCTTTTGTACGCCTAAAATTATAGTCGCTGCTCATGTATACAGATATAGTTTTAGTCTGTTCAGTAAAAAGATAATCGACGATTCTGATGATATTTTCCATAGCATACTTATAACTATATAATAAATCCGCATTATTGATTTTAGCCCATCTTCGTGCCCCATCTGGAATCAACCCTATGTGAGAAGGAAAAGCTCCGTCACCAGGATGATAATTATCAATCTTATATTTCATTTCTTTAATATGCTTCCTCAGCAAAATCCAGTTTCATTTCAACGGCAACCTAAAGTCTACAACAGAACCGGCCTTCTGTTGCAAAAATACCTGATTTTGCAATTGAAAAATATAGGCTTTCAAATGTGGAACAGGCAGGAGACACAATTGAGATTCATCAAACAGGACTGTAGTGGCTTCGCCGTGCATTATTATGCCATGTATTTTTGATATGTTTTTTAATACATTCTTCTCAGGCATTGAATATTTGGACAGAGTAGTCAACATGTCTATAATCTCTTGAGAGTTTGTGCAGTGAAGAATAGTGCCATCATATCTTACACTTACCGGTGTAGAGCAAAAATCGAAGCTTTGTTTTGCCACCGCTATCATACTATAAGCAAACCCAAAACCTGGGTATAAAGAATCTCCAGTTTGGAGCAGACTTTCCGCAAATTGTCTGTTCAAAACGCGGAATCCACAAGCAACATCCTTTAAATCTGTGTCCAAAACCAAATTAAACAGTTTTGCTGCAAAGTGGTTAGCCCATTTCTTAGTCGATGGTATCTCTGTATTGATGTTTACAAACCTATCGCCTATGGTGAGATGGCAACTATTAGAGATATGGTGATTAAATATGCGAGGTATTTCGCTTGCGTCGTGCGCACCATCTCCGTCAATTGTAATAACATGAGAACAATCATTGCTGACAGCGTATTGCAAACCAGCGATAATCGCTGTTCCATAACCTACTTGGCCTCTTGTCTCGATGACTGTAGCCCCGGCTTGTTTTGCTATCTCTCCAGTGGTATCTTCTGACTGGTCATCTACCACTAATGCGGGCATACCACAGTTTATAACTTGCTTGACCACCGATGCTATAGTTTCTGCCTCATTGCGTGCAGGAATAACAACTATTGGAGCCAGCTTTTGGGTATTCAACTACACCTCACTAATATTTCCCCGCTCGATCAGTATTAGCCTTCTGTTTACAGTTATTTCTCGATCCTCTAAATCAAGTTCCTAACAACTGATTTAGAATACACTTATTGATTTAATTTGTCAATAAAATAATGATTATTTTAATAAATTTCTTTTGCTACAAATAGATACTAACATGATGTTACATTGAAGTAACACTGCTTGCAATGTCATATCAATAACAGCGCCAGTTTTCATGGCAGGGTTATGAAAACTTTTGACCGGATAGTTTACTAACAGTGACCAGCAAACATAGGACAGATTTAATTATTGATATTTCTTAAGTACACATTTCAACTAACCACATATTCACCGGCTTTGAATCTGTCGAGAAAGTGCATATATGCGGGATAGGTTTTTATTTTACCTTCAAGTTCTGCTATGAAGCGTTTGGTTATTGCGTGTATGTCACTTGGTTCGTCTGCTTTGGTGAGCGGGGCGCCTATTATTATTTTGTATGGTTTTCTCTGCCCCGGGGTGACAAATAACGGCAGTATCTCTGCACCTGTCTTTTCAGACAGTATGGCTGGCCCAAGCGGGAACATTACCTTCTGGCCTAAGAAATCAAATACATCGTGTCTTCCCACATGCCTTTGCGTGCCGCTGCCGTCTCCTGTTACCATCACCACGCCACCCTCTTTGAGCCACAGGAATACCGGTCTTAAAAATGACTCTGCATTGACTATCTCTGCTGGAATCATTGCCTCATACCTGAGCCTCAGCCTGAAGGCGACATGTCTGCCTATCCAGCTCAACCCGTCATCCGATGGAAGCCCTATCTGCTTCATCTTGTAGCCAAGCCTTGCAAGGGCTACAAGCGGTATGTGGACAGGCCCAAAGTGCCCGTGGACTAAGATCACACCTTTTCCCTTTTTCAGTGCGGCGTCAAGGTGCGAAAGCCCCTCAAATTCAATTACCTTGTCTACCTGCCGCTTTTGGAATTTCGGGAATAGAAATATCATCAGACGGTCAACGTAGTGGTTTTTCATGTAGTCTTTAATAATTACTGCCTTTTGCGTGTTGTCAACTGCCATAAACCGTGAGAGATTTTCCTCAAGCGCCTGTGTCTTTCCCCTTGACAGCGCAAAATGCAGCTCACCCATTTTATTTAATACCGTCAAGCCTAATGTTACCGGCAGCGCCTCAATCGCCCATCGCAGCGGGTACCAGACGACAAGCCTGAACAAGTCCCTGACAATGCTTTCCTTGGTTACCATTTCGTGAACTTTTTAAATACGCCGTCCTTAAGGCCCTTGAACAACAGATAGAGCCTTCGGGGGCTTTTGTCATATACTACAATGCCCAGGGCGGACTTAATCACGTTCATAAATAATGAGACATAGGCAAGTGGCGTGAACGTGCCAATCTTTTTCATATACTCAAATATCAGAAACATGTTCCTCACCCTGTAGTATATCTCCATGTCCTTGAGCCTTACGCTCTCTCTGCCCATGAGGGTCTTCGGGTCCTGCCTTTTCAGCTTTTTGTAAAACAAGCCTTCCTTAACAAACACTATGTTCGTATATAAAGAGGCCATCAGGCCGTAGACAAAATCATCTCCAATATAAAAAAATCTCCTGTCAGGATACCCTATCTGCTCCACAATTGTACGGCTTACCAGCATACCCTCAAACGTGGCATAGTTTTTAAACGAAAACTTGCTGTTTTGGGCAAATGTCCCATTCCTGACCGGCATCATCTTCCCCATACTCAGTGAGAAATAACTGTCGTCACTAAGGACTGTGCCGTCAGCGAATTTCTTGTTCGGAAGCACTACCTGCCCGGCAAACGTAAATGACATCATTACCTCAAGGGCATTTTTAAGCGGCTCCACGTCGTCGTCCATCAGCCAGAGCCAGTGAAACCCCCGCTCATAGGCGCGCCGCACACCCTCGTGAAATCCCCCAGCGCCTCCGGTGTTCCTGTGCATTCTTACGTAGTATATGTCAATGGCGGCGGCCCCGGTGCTTATTTTTTTGTGAAGCTCAAGGGGTTCTCTCAGGGTGTCAGCCGGAGGTGCGTCAATGAATCCTGCTTCTGCAAGCAGCCTGGGTGTTTCATCGGTTGAGGCATTGTCTATTAAATATATGGCGTATAGAGCAGTGGTCTGACACTTCAGGGCCTCAAGGCACTCAAGCAGGAGTTCCTTTCTGTTGTACGTTACCACGACGGCGGCTATAGATTGTCTTTCCATACAGTGTCAGCGCCTCATCTCTTTCACCCTCAGGAGGGCGTTAAATATTGTCTCAATATAGGGCGTCTTCGGGTTGGTGTAGTATTTTGGATAGAGCAGGTCATCAGCTTCGGTAATGATGCCCTCGGCCAGGGCTGTACTGTATAGCCCAGTGTGGGGTTCTATTCTCATTGAGTTAAACTCGAAGTGTACTCTGCTGCCCATCTGCGCTTTAGCCGTCGCGAAAAACGCCATCAACTCTAAAAATGTCTTAAAAGACTGTCCTGGCGGGTTTTTGAAAAAATTATAGCTTACCTCAAGACCGCCTTCGGCCCTGAGCAGGTCATGTGTCCTGATGATATCACCTTTGGTTATGTGTTTGCCAAGTTTTTCAAGTACTGCGTCTGAAAAACCGTCAGGCGACAGTATCACGGTCTTACAGCCAGCATGTTTAATAAGTTCGATAAACTCCTTATCCAGATTCTTTTCACTAAACCATGCCGACCAGGACAGCCCCTTAATATTGCGGCGAATCAACTCCGTACATATCTCCTCGGCATGTCTTTTGGGTACGTTGAACATGGAATCAACAAAGGTAAATTCTGTTACGCCGTTTTCTGAGGCGAGTGCTTCAATCTCATCGGCTACAACTGCGGGGCGTCTTAATCTCAGGGATTTGCCGTTTAAAAAACCATAAACACAATATATACAGGTTAGGCCGCATCCCCGCTTAGTCTCCACCCCGATGGCGTCCCTTGCCTTCTTATAGCCGCCAACATTCATTCCTGCCCGAAGCGGGGCATTTAAGAGATTTACATCAGTGGACGCCCCCTTGCCCGTAAATATTAGTTCGCCGTCTTTTCGATAATAGACAGATGCAACCTTCTCAGGGGTTGATATGTTTTCAATAAGCAGGGGGAGTGTTATCTCACCTTCGAGAAACACACCGAAGTCAATTCTTGGTTCGTCTTTCATTATCTCGGCAGCAAACATCGAAAACCCTGAACCGCCTGCCACTATTACTGCCCCGGATACAGCCTTAATCACATCCAGCGTGTCTTTAAGATATTTATAATAAAACACCACCCGGCGCTTATTGGTTGAATCAATATTCCTGATAGAAATCCCTATGATTTCGGGAGAAAAGTTTTGAATGGTTTCTCTTAGCTTGTCAAATGGTAAGCGGCAGATATTGAGATCAATGACCTTAACGTCATGGGCGGTAAGCTGCGCCTTAAGGCAGGCCAGCCCAAGCGGGAAGACCAGACATTCGCTGCCGCCGAGGTAGGATTGAATGAGCAGGATTCTTATTGTTTGCCCCCAAGACCCTTTGTCAGTCGGTAGGCCTTTTGGAGACCGAGATAGACATTTTTAAACATTGGTTTTAACGCCTTGCTGTTTAAGACATCGACAACACCGGGGGCTGTGAGGAGTTTTAACATGGCACCAGGCAGCCTGCCGCCCTTGGATAGCGTCATCAGGAGATTTAAGTAGCTAGGCTCTCTCATCGTGTAGGACTTTGCGTAAATGTCCCGTTTGTCATCTGCGATAAGGCCGTCGTCCTTGGCCATGTTGTAGAGTTTTGTCTCCGGATAGAGGACGAGGGAAAATGGCTGCAAGCGAAATGGTTTTGGAATCTCTGATATAAATCTCAGGCTTTCGATTTTATCTTCGTCTGTCTCATAGGGCACGTCGAGGATGAAATCATAACTGGGCGGGTACATCTTGTCCTTGTACTTATTGATTATCTGTATTGCCTTCATCATCCTGTCGTTTGACATCGTAGAGCGGTTAAAGAGGTCCTGAATCCTCTTGCTGGCGCTCTCAACCCCCATTTGAAGGTACAGCAGGCCAGCATCGACAAGTATCTCCAATTTCTCCTCTGTCAGCGTCAGCGGGCTTGCCAGACACGAAAATGGAAGGGCAATCTTCTCTTTGTATTCCTTGCAAAATTCCTCGATATTTTTCAGCCCCCGGGCAAAAAACGCATCGTCTGATATCCAGATAAAGCCGACATAGGGCATATGTTCCTTCACCCATAGGAGTTCATCGATAACATGAGCAGTGGTTCTCCATCTGAGATAGCCTTTGCCGCTGTAGAGGTTTTTTATAGTGTCGTTGATGCAGTAGGTGCATTTATGTGGACAGCCCCTGCCGGTCATTGTCTGATAGCCGATTTTCTTCAGATAGGCAGATACTGTCCCGCGCTCGAGGAATTTCTTTGTGAGGTCATATGTCAAAGGCAAAATACGCCCGTCTGACATGGCATAGTGGTCAGAAAATGAGTAGTCCGGCATGGGATAGTCGTCAAGGCTGCCACCAAGCGCCCTGACGGGGTTTTTAGTAATTGTGCAGTTGGATTTAACCCATATGCTGCCGCAATTAGTGCAGTCTCTGCCTTGTGCAACAGCGTTAGCAACGTCAAGCATTGCCTCCTCGCCATCGCCAATGCAGACCATGTCGGCGAACTCAAGACACTCTTCCGGTCTGATGGTGGGGTGTATGCCACCCCATATCACAGGGGTATTTAAAGCAGATTTTATTTTCTTTGTAATCTGAACGGCGCAGTCATAGTGATTTGTCATCAGTGTTATGCCGATTAAATCAGAGTCTCTGCATATCTCAACCATCTCATCCATTGTGTGAGGCTCGTATCTGTCCTTGCCAAAGACAATGTCGTCGCCGTGCGGGTCTGGCAGGAATAAAAGCTGTGTCTGAAACCCGTGTTTTTTAAGATACGCCGATATTGTCCTTAACCCGAAGGTGGTTATATCGGGGTACGGGCTGATGAGGGTTATTTTCATTGTCCTGACATTCCTCCATAAGTAAATACAAATCTAACATAATCGGCGGTATGTTTTCAACTTTTCGCGGCTGTCGGTACTGTCTCAGTTTGAATTTAAGACAGCAATTTTGTGTTATAATAAGAAAGATAGGGTGATGGCATGTTAATAGACCATAATAGAGAGAAAACAATTAACGCCATTATATATTTTTTGAATAATACAAAGTCATGTGGTATTACAAAACTATGTAAGTTATTGTATTATCTTGATTTTCTCCATTTCAAGGAAACTGGCAGGTCGGTAACAGGAATGGATTATTATGCCTGGAACTTCGGACCAGTACCTGCAGCGCTGTATGATGAAATAGATAAAGCAGAGTTTAAGCCAGACTTGAAGGCAAGCATAGCGATTCAAACTACTGAAAAATTTAAGATAATGAAGCCTAAAAAACATTTCAATGATATATTTTATACTAAAAGAGAATTGCGAATACTTAAAAATGTAGCGTTCATGTTTAAAGACGCAAACACTGAGGATATAGTGGAAGCATCTCATCTACCTAATTTGCCATGGGATAAGACCATAGAAAACAAAGGATTATATGAAAAAATAGATTATTTGCTTTCTCTTGACAATACGGCTGGTTCAATATCTATGGAAGAGGCATTAGAGCGAATATCTGACAGAGAAGAAATGAAAAAGGTATTTAGTGGATAGAGGGACTGTTCTTTTCCATCGTGATTTTCAATTTAAGGATGGTGAGTACGGGAATAAACTGATTATTATATTGAACGATGTTGGTGCAGACAAGCCCTATTTGTGTTGTAAAACGACCTCAAAGCCTAAATATGGTATAGAAAAAGAAGGGTGTTATAGTGACAAAAATATTTTTGTACTCAGTAATTTAAGCAGCTCTTTCCACCAAAAGACATATGTGCAGTTTCACGAATTATATGAATTGAATTCAAAAACCTTTTTAAAAGGGCACTTTGAAGGTAAAGTTGAGATAATATGCAAACTTCCTGTTAATATGATTAACGCCATAATCAACTGCATAAAGAAATCAGAGGACATTTCACCATACCATTTGATGTTGCTGAAATAGCCGCAAAACGGAATTTGGACAGCGACTAAGGTTTTAATCCAAAATTCAAACTGAGATACTACACGGCTTTCGTCAGAAAAACAGTTTGCTACTTAGTGCGCGGTTAGTTTAATATACCTGTCAGGCTTAATCTAATTATTAACAGGAGAGAAATGAAGAGACAAGATTTAAGAAATATCGCAATAATTGCCCATGTTGACCACGGGAAGACGACCTTAGTAGACGCCATGTTCAGACAGTCTGGCATCTTTCGCTCGAATGAAAAGATTCAGGAGCGCGCCATGGACAGTATCGACCTCGAAAGAGAGCGCGGAATAACTATAATGGCTAAAAATACGGCCGTTTTTTATGAGGGCGTCAAGATAAATATAGTTGATACGCCGGGACATGCCGACTTTGGCGGCGAGGTCGAGAGGACGCTTAAGATGGTTGACGGTGTGCTGCTGTTAGTTGACGCTTCCGAGGGGCCGCTTCCTCAGACACGCTTTGTGCTAAAAAAGGCGCTTGAGCTTGAACTGCCGCAGATTGTGGTGATAAATAAAATCGACCGCCCGGACGCCAGAATCCAGGCCGTCGTCAACGAGGTATACGATTTATTCATAGACCTTGACGCAGTGGAAGAACAACTGGACTTCCCCGTTATCTATACAAACGCTAAGGCAGGAACTGCTGCCATAAAGCCGGAGGACAAGTCTGATGATCTTAAACCCCTGTTTGAGGCTATATTAAAAAGAATCTCCCCGCCGGATGACAAGAGGGATGAAATCCTGCAGTTGCTTGTCACAAACATTGACTACAACGACTACGTCGGGCGCCTCGCAATCGGCAGGATATTCTCCGGCACTGTGCGCGTAGGTGATATGGTCACGGTCTTACTTGATAACAATGAGCTGTCAAAGACAAAAGTAACCTCGATGTTTACGTTTGAAGGGCTTGGCCGCACAGAGGCAAAGGAGAGCTGCTCAGGCGACATCATAGCCCTGTCTGGTATTGAGGGCATTAATATAGGCGACACGGTGTCTAACTACGAAAACCCGCGTGCGCTGCCGCGTATTAAAGTTGATGAGCCGACTATTTCTATGGTATTTTCTGTAAACACATCCCCGTTTGCCGGTAAGGAAGGGAAATTTGTAACGTCGCGGCAGCTTCGCGAAAGGCTTCAGAAGGAACTCCTGTATAATGTATCTATAAAGGTTGATTTTTCATTGATGGACAGCTTTGAGGTAATGGGCAGAGGGGAGTTGCAGCTTGCAATCCTGATAGAGATGATGCGCCGCGAGGGCTATGAGCTTTCTGTTGCAATGCCCACTACGATTACGAAGGAAATAAACGGCGTACTTCACGAACCTATGGAAGTGCTTGTTATAGATATCCCCGAAGACTATGTCGGGGTAATTACAAAGCAAATAGGAATGAGAAAAGGCCGTATGACGAAGATGCACAACAATGGATTTGGTCGTGTGAGACTAGAGTTCAGGATACCATCGAGGGGGCTGATAGGGTTCCGGTCACAGTTTTTAACCGACACGCGGGGGACAGGACTGCTAAACCACCTGTTTGACGGCTATGAGCCGTGGCAGGGGAATCTGACAAGACGCCAGACCGGCGCGCTGATTGCAGACAGGGCGGGCAGGGCTACTGCGTATGCCATATTTCACCTTCAGCCGCGCGGCACAATGTTCACCCCTGAAAATACACAGGTCTACGAAGGTATGGTAGTCGGGGAAAACTCAAGAGAAAACGACATTGACGTAAATATAATCAAAGAAAAGAAGCTGACCAACATGAGGGCATCAGGTGCAGACGACGCACTGCTGCTTGTCCCACCGCGCCCGATGAACCTTGACCTGGCACTTGAATTTATTAAAGAAGACGAACTTGTTGAGGTTACACCTGGCTCTATTCGCATAAGGAAAAAAATCCTTCAGGCAAATAAACGCCCGAAGCTAAAACAGGCGAAAGAGTGACCTGTACTAGTTTAGCAGGACTTCTGTTTGGTCTTGAGCCATGTGGGGACAGGGATTCCCTTGGACTCCATGGCCTCTATTATCACATCCTTAGTCGATGGCCGGACGCCGCCGCAAAACATCTTGCTGTAGCCCTTGCTCATGTTCACAGCTGCTAAGACGTAAACCAATGCTATGGGCAGCAATAGCGGCAAGAGTGGAAGTGCGATAAGTAAGACCAACACTAACAGGACAGTTTTCATCATAGATAATATTATATTATAACACAGCGGGTATATTCAATCCCCCTAATTTGCAGCAAGGCTGCGGTTAGCCACGCGGCAGCATCTCGTGTCCTTAGTGTCTCAGGTTGAATTTTTTCTTAAAAATCTAACCGCTCGTCTGTATGGTCAACAGCCTCAGCTTTTTTGTATGCAGAAATCTGATAATTTGACGGGATGTCAGGCTTCTTGCCGTTGAATAAATCTTCAATAGTTAATATCTGGATTCGCGCATAATCTTTGTTTAAGAGAGTAAACCGGTACAATCCCTTGCCAGACGCTTCTTTATTCATATCCCGTGTAGGCTTTTTTAATGTTATGAATATTCCCAGTTCCGCTTGTTCTCTATCCATCACATGTCCCAAGTCCCGAATGTCCTTAACGGTCACTGTACCGCTCTTAACAGACACAATGCCCTTAGCTACTTTGCCCATGTCTTCATTGAAATAGATATACCCGTCAATACCAGTATCCTTACCTTTTTTCTTATCTCCATACGGACGGGCATTGATAAGAGACAGCGCCCACCACTGAAATTGATAACGGTTTTGATTCGCAAGCTCTTCTGCACCAGTCAAGTCCTCTGGCTCTCCAATGACAAGATAATCTTTCTTAGACTCAAGGTCAAACATATCTATTAATCTTTTTTTGATAAGGTTCGTGGCAAGATGTGTTATATCTATGCCTATCCATTGACGTTTTAACTTTTGAGCGGCTGTTATCGTCGTTCCACATCCACAAAAAGGGTCAAGGATTGTGTTGCCTTCATCAGACGATGCTGATACAATACGTTCTAATAATGCTATTGGTTTTTGTGTCGGATAACCAAGACGTTCATGTGCTTGTCTGTTTAATGCAGAGATAAACCACCAGTCCTCTGGCACTTTGCCAAGAGGATTTATCTCATACACCTTCCCATTTACTATTTTCCTGCCACTTGAAACATAACCCCCATCACTTTCGTAAGGTATTCTGATAGAATCAGCATTGAAATAAAAATTTTCTGATTTTGAATAAAAGAAAATCGTATCATGTTTTTTAGGAAATCCCTTTCGCGGTCTCCCCCCTAACTTATAACACCACACAATCTCATTCCTAAAGTTTTTTTTACTGAATATTACATCCATGAGTATTTTTAGATAATGGCTTGCCGTCGGGTCGCAGTGAAGATAGATAGAACCTGTATTTTTCAATACCCGTCTAAGCTCAACCAGCCGCACACACATCATAGTAAGATACGCCATCATATCGTTAAGTCCAATAAATCGTTTAAACGCGGTCATCATCTCTACAACATTGGCTGGTGATATGTCCACAATATTCTGAAAAGTCCGCTCTGCTTCCTCATTCCAGTGCCATGTATCCTCAAATGCTGTGATTTGAGCGTCCGATGTTTGCTCCCTGAATAATATATTGTAATCAGCTTTAGAGTTAAATGGCGGGTCAAGATAGATCAGGTCAACTGAATCATCAGAGATATGTTCTCTTAAAATATATAAATTATCACCATAAAAAAGCCTGTTCATGGGTTCTATTATGGCATATGAGACAATATTTCCTCAACATGGCCCAAGTTCCTATATTGGGGCTTGGGCAGAACCCATATGTTGACAAAATAAGGCGGGGGTGCTTACTATAACAATCATGTTTTGCAGCATGTTAATGGTTTAAGGAGCTATAGTTGTTCAATAAGAATGTGCTGAAAGGCGGATTTGCCACTGTTGCAGGGGCCTGTTTCAAGCTGTTTAAAAAGTCTAAGCTGAATCACGCTTTAACTGTTTTTTTGTACCACGACGTAACTTACACCCCAAGCGAATTCAGTAAAATGTACAAGCTAAACGTTCCCCCCGATGTCTTTGACTTTCAACTTAAATATATAAATAATAATTTTAATGTAATTACACCAGATGAGTTAATCAGGGGAGATATTCCCCCGCGCGCCGCCATGGTTACGTTTGACGACGGCATGAAGGGATTTTTTTCAGATGCCGCAAGGATAATAGATAATAACAGGGTTCCAACTGTAATTTTTCTCAACACTCAGCCCACAGGCGGCGGGATATTCCAGTCTGGTCTCATAACCTATCTTTGCGAAAAAGAAGAGGGCTTTAAAGAATACCTGAGACGTGCCGTTGGTTATGAAAACATCATAGCCCCGTTGTTTCTAAACTGCACAAGAGAGATTGTGAACAATTATATTTCGCAAAGCGGTAAGGATTTCAAAGACGCAGTCGATAGGTTTGTTGGCCCATTCGCTTCTGAGGACGACCTCCTGATGACCTCAGAAAGCAAATACATTTACTATGGAAACCATCTGTATAACCATGACGTTGCACTAACTCTTTCTGATGATGAGCTTAGAGAATCTTATCAGAAAAATGAAGAAAAATTGCAGTCCTTCAAAAACTATACAAATCTCTTCGCCTTCCCCTTTGGTCAGCCCGGCACTACTTTCTCAGAGGGACAAATTGGCATTATTCGTTCTCTTGGCGCTCAAAAAGTATTTTCCTCCTATCCGGTAATCAATTATACGCCGTCAAATGCGTATCTGCACAGGATAGCGCTCACGGATTTTAATGACACAGGATTAAAAATCTGGTACCAGATATTCTATAACGAAATAAGGAATAACCCTGCCTTTAAATCGATAAAAAAAGCATTATCTAAATGAAAGATAACGAGACTCTTATACAAAATATATCCCGTTACGTGGCAAGCAACATATTTCAGCGCGCGTGTGGCATCGTCAATACCTTTATAAAACCAAAGCTGTTGCCACCGGAACTCTACGGATTGTGGAATCTTATCAATATTATAACTACTTATGCCACATATGCCCACCTCGGCACCAGAAATGCCATGTTTTACCTATTGCCTTACCATAAATCAAGAGATGAGACCACTGAGTGCAATAATATCAAGGCCGCTGTCTTTTATGGCTCCATGTTTCTGTCCACGATTATTGTCATTGGCGTATGGATTTACGCATTTTATGGTAATTTAACTAAAATAGAACAGGCCGGACTACTCTCTGCCGGTATAATTATCCTTCTGAATTGTATATTCGATTACCAGTTCAATGAGATAAGCGCCAATAAGCAGTTTAAGCTGATTAGTTCGATAAACTATACAAGATCAGTCATCGCTGTGATTTTAAATGCCGCCTTAATCTACTATTTGAGCATCTATGGCATGTATCTTTCAGCTCTACTTTCTGTTTTTATTATGGTTATTTATATGCACATGTCATCGCCTGTTAAATTAGTTGAGCCTTTTAATATAACCGTATTTATCGATCTGACCAAAAAAGGCTTGCCTATCCTGATTTATAATATTTCCAATGACCTTATAAGCTCTATTGACAGAATCATCATTGCCTATTTTCTTGGACTAAAAGAGCTGGGTTATTACTCGATTACCGGGTTGGTGTTTAACTTTCTTGTGCAGATTCCTGGAGACGCCAGAGAAGTCGTGGAGGTTGATCTGATGGGCAGCGTTTCCAATACCGATAGGGAGAAAATGCTGGATGATTATTTTTTTCAACCGCTTTCGTACACTTCTCATTTCATGCCGATTATATTAGGTCCTTCTTTCTTTTTAATTGTGCCGTTTATACACCTGGTACTCCCCAAATATATTCAGGGTATAGTCCCCACACAGATAGTTACCATAGGGAGTTATTTCTTTGCCCTTGCCTTCATAGCGCGCGGCATTATTGTTTCATATAATAAGCAGTTTCATGCCTCTGTAGTTATCGGCGCTGTGCTGGTGTTCAATGCACTGGCAGCAGTGTCTTTTGTCTATAGGGGGTATGGCACGGTTGGCGTTGCATGTGGAAGCTCTTTGTCTTTTTTTATACTGTTTATCGCGCTTTTTATCTTTGTCAGGAGTTTCAGCAGTGATGCTTCTCTACTGGTGTGGTTTAAAAAAATAAAGGACGTTTTTATCCTGTTTTTTGTGATGGTTTGTGTCATCGCTGCCCTTGCATATATCACTTCAATAATCCCAGTAAATAAATACCTTAGGGCTTTGATAGCAACGGCGCTCTACTGCCCTGCTATGTATGCCATATCAGCATATATGAATATAGACTTTTTACATTCAAGGATAAAAAAACTACTAAAATCCAGGAAAGGGGGATAGCTATGCAATATAAAGCCTCTATAATAATTCCCACATATAACAGGCCGGTAGATTTGAAAAATTGCATCAGGTCAATCTTAGACCAAACGGTGCTTCCATATGAATTGATAGTCATTGATGATGGTAACATTAGCGAACTGCCCCTAAAGGCAGAGTGTGAGCAGGCGGGCATTAAATATGTGTATTTTAAAAAAGATAAACCCGGTCTCACCGCATCAAGAAACAAGGGGATTGAGCTTGTAACTGGAGATATAGTGTTTTTCTTTGATGACGATGTCGTTCTTTTCCCAGATTATATAGAACAAATCCTGAACATTTATAATATGTCTGAAGATGTTGGAGGTGTAGGCGGGGCAATTGCAAACCATAAGAGGCTCAATCTTGTCAAAAAAATAAGGAAGATACTTGAAATCCCTTTCATGGTATCAGGCTTTAAAGAGGGCAGGGTGCTGCCGTCTGGTTTTTGCACGAGCTTTGGCACAACACCGTTTGAAATAAAAGAGGTTACAGAGGTCGATTTCCTATCTGGAGGCGTTAGCTCATTCAAAAAAGAGGTGTTTAATACGTTTAAATTCGACGCTAAACACTTTCTTAATTATGGCATGGGTGAAGACAAAGATTTCTCATACAGGGTATCAAAGGCCTATAAACTAATCTACACCCCTCATGCCAGACTCTACCACTACGAGGCGCCACAAATGAGACCCAACGGCTACAGGGAGGTTTTTATGTTTGTCGTGTTTACACACTATTTCTTTAAGACGCATGTAAAGAACTCGCCCGTAGAGTGGCTGTTTTTTTTCTATGCGTTTTGGGGCTACCTGCTTTCACGCATACTTGTCTGTATTTTCGCTCCAAAGAAACATAATGTCAATAAATTAAGAGGGCTGTTGGGTGGTTTTTACGATGTCATTGTTCGAGGCACTAAGACTGTGGAGTAGGTTCGCTTTGAGAATTCGTACAGGCGGATGCGGTAATTTATTCCGTATCCCTATGGCTTGAGCGGCAATTTATACCGCATCTTGATTATAAGTGAGTTAGCATAGTCACCTCTGTGTTTCTGCCGCTGAGGTGTCAGCTTTCAGACGCGATATAATATTTGCTGTTGAATATTCTCAGACGGCTTACACGCAAAGGTGCGGGATTGACCCTTGCTGATTGATATTAGCTAATGGTATAATAATTGCATAGTTCTTTGAGGCTATTACTATTTGTTTGACTGCAAGCGTTTAAGGAGGCATGATATATGGTGGATTACAAGAGGCTGATAAGCGGCAACAGGAGGGAGTTGTTAAACTTTAAAGGGAACCTGTTGAGCATTGCTGCTGCAAAGGATGTTAAATCAATCATGGTAACAAGCGCCATGAACGGTGAGGGCAAGACAACTGCTGCTTTAAGTCTGGCTTACACGCTGGCTGTCAACGCAAAAGACAATGTCTATTTAGCCGACGGCTCCTGGAACGCCCCCAAAATAGATAAGATATTTAACATGGGAGAGGCGCCGGGAATCTCGGACTATTTTCAGGGTGCGATAGGTTTGAATTCAGTTGTGCGACAGACTCAGATTGACAATCTTTCCATTATTCCATTTGGTAAGAAGACATCCTCGTCAATGGAGATTTTGAAACCAGAGCTGTTAAAAGAAAAAATAGCTGAGTTGAGAAGTAAATGCGATTATGTCATTTTCGACTCCGCCTCCATAATGGGCTCTGCCGACATTGCAGTGTTATCGACATTCTTCGATGGAGTGATTATGGTTGTAGAGTGTGAAAAGACAAAATGGCAGGTGGTGGATTTGGCAAAAAGCAAACTAGAGGCAGCCGGGGCAAAAATCATCGGCGCCGTCTTGAACAAAAGAAAATTTTATATTCCGAGGTGGCTATATGGATAGACTTGCTCAGACACTAAAATGGTTTAAAAACAAACGTGTTAATCTGTTTATTTGTCTTTTTTTATTAACTCTGGCGACTGGCTGCGCATCTGTGGGCAGCCGAGGGCAGTCAGAGATTGAAGGCGACATTGTTTTTGAAAACAGATATGACAACGATACTGCATTTAATACCTCATACGATGTCTTTCCTGAATATCGTGTTATGCCCGGTGATATACTTGAGGTTTTCTATAAGGTAGAGACCGGAGTTGCACAGCAATTCAAGATTGAAATAGACTATACTGTGATGGTTAAGTTCGTTCACGCCCCGGAGTTAAACGAAACACAGACAGTACGCCCCGACGGTACCATCACGCTTCCATATATTGGTAAACTCTATGTCATGGGGAAGACAACCGATGCGCTTACTGCTGAACTTAAGCAGTTCTACTCTAAAATACTGAAAGAACCTAATTTATATATCACGGTGCCGGAGTTCAGATCAACCCTGAAAGAGTTCAAGGCAGACTTGCACACTGCCCCGCGCGGACTGAGCAGGCTTGTTACGGTAAGGCCGGATGGAGTTGTTACGTTTCCAATCGTTGGCGATGTGTTTGCGGCTAAAAAAACACTTAGAGAAATCAATGTCAGTTTAAACGCTGAATACGAAAAGATAATTCCCGGCCTGCACGTTAATCTATTTTTAGAAAAACAGTCAGGGTTTCTTGTTTACGTATTTGGCGAGGTCAAAAAACCCGGCGCGTTTCCTGTCATAAAACCAATAAGCCTGTTAGAGGCGCTGGCCCTTTCTGAGAGTTTCCTCCCAACGGCCAAAACTGGCAATATCATCGTGCTTAGAAAGACAAAAGAAAAAATCGTCGCTACTGCGGTTGATCTTACCGATGTGTTAAGCACCCAAAGCAGGGCTAGCCTTATGATGCTTAATCCAGACGACGTAGTCTATGTCCCAAGAAGGACGCTTTCTAAGATGGCTGACATTGCCAGAGACATATCAGATATAACATTCTTCAGGGGCTGGGCACTTGGCGGGAGCTTCGGCTGGAACATGTATAACGCTCCATCAACATCCAGGACCGATCAACAAACTGCAACTACTCAGTCGTCTTCAGTTACGGATGCGACAACTGGTCAATCAGTTACTACGTCAACTACGACGCTTAAATAAGGAGGATATTATAGAATGAAAGCAGAAGGTATGATAGAGGATTATAAACGAGTACTGCTGACAACGTTTTTTGTCCAGAAGCGGATTATCTACACCGCGGCTGCCGTGATCTTTATCTCTGCAGTACTCGTGTCCTTTTTGTGGCCAAAGACCTACGCAGCCTATGGTTCAATACTGGTCAAGGGAAAGAAGTCAGATAAAAGCCCAAGTGCCATAGAAAGAGAGGAGATACGCCCACATCCTGTTACAAAAGAAGACCTTAACTCAGAATCGGAGATACTCATCTCCCCTGACGTGATAAAGAGTACCATTTTATGGATGAGGGACAATAAAAAATATAAGCAGCCTCGCTCCATGCTGTCTTCCCTAACAGGGATGCTTAGTAAGTCTAAGGCCAGCGATAATGACAAGACCGTAGCTGAAAGCGAGATATACACAATAAGAAAAAGCATAACTACGGTTATCATCCCAACTACAAATGTTATTAAGATAACATTGACAGACAACGACCCCCAATACGCAGTTGATTTGTTGAATGCACTGATGGATCAATTCTTAAAATACCGCTCGCAGATTTATAACCCTGAGGGGACTAAGTCATTTTTCCTTCAACAGGTAACTGATTCCAGGGCGGCGATAGAAGATAAGGAAGATGAGCTTCTAAAGTTATATAAAGAGGGTGAGGGTATAATGCCTGCTAAGGAGATCGAGAACAATCTTGCCCTGAAAAAGGACCTGGAGCAGGACCTCCACTACCTTAAGCAGAATGCGATGGAGAAAAAACACCTCATTGAGTATGTAGAGAATGCACTGAAGGATAAGGAAATTAGTTATTTCTCCTTTATTGAAGGCAATGACGCCATTACAAATTTAAGCAAGGCACTTCAGGAGCTTGTTGCCGAAGGCGGGCCTATTGTAACCAGGTACAGTTCTGACAGTGAGAAAGTAAAACTCTTTAACGAGCAGGTCACCAACATGTCCAAAGCTTTAAGAAGAGAAGTGGAAGGTTATGTGAGCAATGTAAAAAGGCAGCTTAATACAATCAATGATAAAATCGACTCCGTTGAACGGCGTATCGATAAGATTAATACTCAGGATATAAAGCTCCAGGAGCTGCTCATTGCAACCGAACGCGTTAAGAGGGATATAGAAATATCCAAAGCATCTTACGATATTTTCTCTAAACGCAAAGAGGAATCCAGAATATCGTCGTCTTCAGAGGCCGGAAATTTCCTGATAAGCACGATGGGCAAGGCCTTTCCATCAAGCGGCCCTATATTTCCAATCCCTGTACTTCTGATACCCATAGGGCTTGTCGCAGGTGTAATGACAGGCATGACCCTCGGATTCTTAAAAGAGTACATGGACCAGACATTCAAAAGCCCTGAAGATGTAGTTAAATACGCGCATCTACCAGTGCTTTTATTTATACCGTTCATGACCGACGCACCAGCACACTCAGACAAGGGTGCAGCTCCACCTTCGGCAAAGTCTTTTGGTGAAGGCGGGGTATCAGCCGATACGTCGGTATCTGATATGTTTACAACTCTAAAATCATACGTTATGATATTCAGAGACTGGTTTATTACGACAAGGGCAGTTTACATCCGTGGAATAGTCCTGCTTAGTATGACTGCTGCCCTTATAGGAACTCAAGTGGCGCGCTCGTATAGTGCAGAGATTACAAATCTGATGGACTCAGCCTCGAAACTCCTGCGTGTAGACATATCACAATCTTCAGCATCATCAGGTTCTTCTAAGCTGGCAGCTCAAGCTGCACCAAAAGCCGCGGCAGCACCCGCACTAAAACCAGCCGTTGAACCTGCATCAGCAGTTGCAGCCCCTGCGCCACAGTTGGCAGGGTCTCTGTTGTCGGCGCCAGCTGCTGCGCAACCCGAAGTAAAACACTCCACCAGCACAAAAACACCCGACGCAGCCTCTGCCCCGGTGCCGGAGCCTGAAAAGCTCAGCTCCGTAGAGATATCAGTCAGCCCCAAACCCGTCTTGCATGAAGCAGCGTCTTCTGCTGAGGTTAAGGTTGATATTGCTAATTTACGCACCATGCCGTCACCTCGCGCCAGCATAGTTGCCTACCCCAAAAAAGGGGATAAAATGATTGTTCTCGATACGTATGGCAGGGGTTGGCTTAAGGTGAAAACTGCCGATGACACAGAAGGCTGGATTTCAGTATTAGTAGTAGACACTAAGACAGAGTCCGCTGGACTGTAAGATATGACAAAGTCTGTTGCAGGCTATGAAAAACCATTCAGATAAAACCGCTGCATTGTTGTTAAACAATGACGCTAAACTGGGCAGCGGTTTTCTGTTTCAATCTTTGCTTGATATGGCAGATATTATAGATGAAGAGAGTGATTTGACAAAAAGTATGTTTAATGATAGACTTAAATTTTGCGACAGGGGGATTATCAATCCTTTAATTTAAGATGATTGATTGTGATAGTATGCTTAATTAATATGGGGGATGTTTATGGTTGCTGGTAATTACAGTGTGTTCAGGGGAGTTTATCATGGCTTTTAAGTTCAGTGTGACAACCGGTTATAAGGCGTTTTCCACCACGTTTAGCTTAGTGTTTGATATAACCCTTTCGGCATTGCTTTTGGTAATGGCCGCACCTTTTTTTATAGTTATATCAATCGCAATAAAAGCGACAGACGGAGGGCCGGTATTTTATCGCGGTGAGCGTATGGGTAAAAATAAGATTCCATACACGATGTATAAGTTCCGGTCATTAGTGCCCGACGCTGAACGTATAATAGGCGCTGAACTCTTGACATCGCAGCGCGATATTGTGACCAAAGTGGGAAGGTTTCTGAGGGAGACAAGGCTGGATGAGCTTCCACAGCTATATAACATTTTAAACGGCACTATGACGTTTATAGGTCCAAGACCTGAACGTGCTGCGATATATGAGAAGTTCTGCAAGGATATAAAAGGTTATGACAAGAGGTTTTTGGTGAAACCAGGGTTAATTGGATATTCGCAGCTATTCACTCCTCATAATTCCTCTAAAAGACTGCGTACCCTTGTTGACAACATGTATATTGCAAGAAGAAAGAATATCATGGTTGATTATGTCCTGGTGTTTTATACTGCGTATCTGTCTGTGAAGTATGCTGTTGTGAAAATTATCCCCATAATCTGGGGGAAAGTGTTGTTGCGCGCCCTTGGAAAAAGCGCTGAGGACAAGAGATATCTTGAGAGGGTTTATCTTGACAACGGCAAGGTTTTCTACGGCACTAACGAGCAATTTACAGAAGAGGGCGTGTTAGTGAATATCAACGAAGACGCCTTTCTGATGTATACGGACAAGCAGATAAGCCATGATGAGGCATATTCTTATAAGCTTGAGATATTTTCAAAAAAGAAAAAAACGGCCTTTTGCGGCGGCGTGATATTTAAGGAATACGACTCAGGTGATAAAGACTTTAAACAAGCCTATGTAGTAAATTATAAGCCGGCATCTCCGTTGAATGCCTACATGATACACCAGTACTTTTTACAAAAGAGTGTGGCCCAGATATGAGAGAACTTATCTCAGCTCTATCAGCACGCCCACTGGAGAAGCTATTATATCTTGTGATTTTCCTTACGATAGCAGTCATTATGACCACGCCGTATTATTATCTGGCTGTCGTACCGGCGCTGCTGATAATTATTCTTGCAGTATCGTATAGTTATCCGATTTATGCTTACTATGCAATTATCTTTCTTATCCCGTTTGGCGCGTATAGAAACTTATCTGATGTGGGTTTTCTAAGGTTGCACTGGGTATTAGCTGGTATTCTTACTTTGTACATGCTGTTTAGGTCATTTCAGGAGCGGCATGTGCCCGAAGAGCTAAAATCAAGGCTATGGCCTTTTGTTGTCCTTCTTTTTGTAGTGGACTTGATATCTTCGATGTTCTCCCCTTACCCGGCAACAGCGTTTCATGATGTTGCCCTATTTGCTGTTGGCGGGGTATTTGTCCTTATCAGCATGTATTTTATAGACAAGAAAGCGCTGTTTAATTATCTTCCCGTAGTGGTGGTGGTCAGTGTTTCTGTGAGTTCGCTCTTTGGGGTTTTAGGTTATGTGTTTGACGTATCTTTTTTCGCGGAAAAGATAGAGGCCGGTCAGTTTAAAAGAAGTCTCGGAGGCAGTACCGACCCGAATAATTATGTGCTGATGATTGCATTTGCGTTCCCGATTCTTTTTGCGTTGTTTGATAGGGCCAGAAGGCCGGCATTAAAGGCATTATATCTGGGATTAGCTGCAATAAACATTATGGCGGTTATCTTTTCGTTTTCCAGAGGCGGCGCTGCCATATCGTTAATGGTGCTGCTTGTTATATTTGTAAAGTACATAAAAAGGCAGACTGTGCATCTTGTCTTTGTGCAGGTATTTGCGGTACTCCTTGTTGCATTTCTTATTATAGGGATGCTGCCGGAGAATTATCTTGTCCACTTTAAGAATATTACCAATCCTCAGACTGATGTGTCCATTGACAGACGCTCCACGTATCTTGTTGTTGGACTGGACTCATTTTACAGGCATCCCATAATTGGTACGGGGCTTGGTACTTTCAGGGATATTTACAGTGAATCCACATATGCCCGCAAGTTTTCAAAAGAGGGTTTTACCAACAGACGTTACGCGCACAATACGTATCTTGAGTATCTGGTTGGAACCGGCATATTGGGTGCGCTGCTTTTTATATGTCTTATAGTGATGGCGGCAAGGAATTATATTGACGCGCGGAAAAACTTCCTGAGCAAGGGCGACCTTGAAGGCGCTTCGTTTGCCGGGACATATTTGTTTTCGTTTATAGTACTGATGATATACTTATTTATTTACAGCGACCCATTCCATAAGTTTCTCCTGCTTTCGCTGGGGCTTTCACAGGTCACGTACAGGTTATCGCTGCCAGGGAAGAAGTGATTAAGAGGAAAAAGTGATTACGTGGATTTTCGTGCTTTCGATATTTGCGATTATTTTGTTTTTCTTTCTTAACCCGCTCTTTGTATATCTTGTTTATCTGATACAACCCCAAAAAAGACGCATACTCAAGCCATACACTGCCTCAGTGTCGTTGATCATAGTTGTACACAATGGAGAGAAAATCATCTCAGCAAAGCTGGATAATTCTCTATCGCTTGAGTATGGACCCTGTGATTACGAAATCATTGTGGTCTCAGACGGCTCTTATGACAAGACAGACGAGATAGTCAAAGGTTATGAGGACAGGGGCGTACGATTTATAAGGCTTGAAGAACACGTTGGTAAGTATGCCGGAATAAACGCCGGGGTTGAGGCGGCAAAGGGAGAAATCCTTGTGTTTAGTGATGCAGACGCTATGGTGTCTAAAGATGCGATACCGGTACTTATGCGTAACTTTTCCACCCCAGATATTGGCGGTGTTTCGGGGCGGCGTGTCATCGGTGACACTGGAAATCTCAAAGATGCCCAGCGGTACTACGTTAATTTCGACACCGCTATAAAACAGATTGAGAGCCTTTCTGGAAGCATTTCATCGAATGACGGCAAGCTATTTGCCATCAGAAAATCTCTGTTCAAAACTGTTCCCCCTTCTGTTACAGACGATTTATTTCTTAACCTTGCTGTTGTAAGCCAGGGCTTTAGGTTTGTTTATGAACACGGCGCTGAAGCATCGATAAGTACACCCTCAAGAAATCCTGAGCATGAAATCATACGGCGCAAAAGGATAGTGACCACAAGTCTAAGGGGAATCGCCATGCACAAAGAGCTGTTAAACCCGTTTAATTTTGGATTGTACTCAATAAATCTTTTTATCAATAAAATAGTGCGGCGTTTGCTTCCGGTCTTTTTAGTCACCCTGTTTATGAGTTCTTTGCTGCTGGCAAGGGCACATGTGTACTATGCAATATTTTTTGGCCTTCAGGCCGCGTTTTATCTCTCCAATATTGTTTATCTTTTGGTGTTGTCAAAAATTAGAAAAATAAAGCTGATAACGCGCTTATTTTCAGTTGCATTTTATTTTACACTAGGAAACTATGGTACACTGCTGGGGTTGATAGATTATTTAAGAGGCAAAGAGGTTGTCAAATGGGTACCTATAAAAAATGACTGATAAGCCGTCTGTTCTTATCATTGCGCTGTCGCTGCGTTTTGGGGGTGCGGAGGTTAGGGTAATAGAGACGGCAGCGCTTCTTCATGGCAAATGCCAATACGGTGTTGTAACATTGAAAGACACCCCGCTTCAGCAAAAACTTCAGGAGCGGGGCCTCAATACATTTCCTCTTTCTCAGAGCAAGGCAAACCCGTCTATTGTGTTCAGTCTTTATAAGATAATCAAAACAGGTGGATTCAGCGTTGTTGATGCCCATAATCCACAGTCACAGCTTTGGGGGCTGCTTGCAGCGCTTTTTGCCCGCACACCGCTGATAATATGCACAGTCCACAGCAGCTACGGACATACGGAAACTGGTGTAAGGAAGGTGCTGTATGAACTGATTCTAAAGCTGAACATAGTTTTTGATGTTGCCTTTTTGTCTGTATCAGAGGCGGTAAGCATATATCTAGCTGGACATGGGGCGCGCAGGATTATGTTGAGCCCTAACGCTATCTCAATGCCTGAGACAGGCCATACAGGGGCGCTCAGGGAAAAACATAGGGCTACCTTCGGTATAACTAAAGACGATTTTGTCATAATCAGCGTAGGGCGTCTTGAGCCTGTAAAAGGGCACGTATATTTAATAGAAGCCGTCAGCGAACTTTGTAAAGCCGGTAAATCAGTAAAATGTCTTATTATTGGCGAGGGGCGTTACGAAGAGACATTAAAAGAGCGGATAACGGCTCTGGGTTTGGCAAACGAGGTACGCCTTGTTGGATTTCGCACTGATGTTGAGGCGCTGCTGCCAATGGCGGATGTGTTTTGTATGCCGTCGCTGTCTGAGGGGCTGCCCTATGCGCTTTTGGAGGCATGTGCCGTTGAACTGCCAACAGTGGCATCAGGCGTTGGGGGTATAGCGCATTTTCTAAAGAACAAGGAGACGGCGGTTTTAGTGAAGCCGGAAAATGTCCCGGAACTTGTGGAAGGGATAAGGTATGTAATGGAAAATCCACAGGAGAGTAAGCAGATGGGCGTGGCAGGATATGCACTTGTTAAAAATAGATTTTCAATAGAATCGATGCACAAGCTAATGCTAAAGATGTACGGGGTCAGTGTGTGAAATCAGAGTTGAGCGGTGGTTGTTTTACAGCCTTGACGCCGATTACCATTTGGTATTGATAGTCGAAGTGGTCAAGCTCGCTGCTTTTAAGTTCTTCTGCCGAAAGTCCATGTAGAAAAGATATTGAAGCCAGCACATTGCCGTAGAGCGTCAGGCTAACATTTGCTGGCAGGAATTGCTCCTCGAAAAACAACCTGGCAGATGCATCTGTAAACCTCCAGTACTCCCCATAGAGCCTCATATCCTCCAGTGAAACCTGGGCTATACAGGGCAGTGTTGCCAATAGCACACCGCCAGGTTTTAGTGATCTATGTAAAGCAGCCAGAGCGCTTCTGATATCATATATATACTGAATGACGCTGGTTGCTATGATGCAGTCGTAGGCATTACTGGATAGATGTGGGGCGTCGCAGATGTCGGCGATTATGGTGGCGCGCGGATTTTCTTTGATTTTGCAAATAATGTTGCTTTTTGTGACTTTATCGCAGCCAAAGCGTTCTGTGTATTCGTTATCTCTAAACTCAAGCACACTGCCGCAGACATCAACTGAGTGTTGCATGAGAAATTTTTCAATATAATAACGGTCTATGGGAAGCCCTCTATCCATGCCGAAGACCCTGCTTGTGGGGGTTGTTTTGCGGAAGCTGCCGAATCTGATTGTTCCCCTTGGCGGCCACTTGGTAAGCAGCCCTACAATTGCTTTGTACCTTTTCGGGCTGAAGAGTTTTTTCCCAATTTGTTTCACCGTTTCTCTCACTTTATCCCCCCTAACTACTATTGTATTATTTCAGCACGGAAAGAATTTTTCTTCTTCGGTAGTGAGCGCGCTACTAGACAAATGCTATCATAGAATTATTTATATGTCAAGGTGTATATATCCTATACAGCACTTCTCAGTGAAAATACATATAAGCCGTTGATGTATAAGCAATACTTGTAAGAACACTGTGAAAATATGTTCTTAAATGATTGTAATATCTCAATATTAAAAGATATTTCAGTTCATTGAAAATCGCTGTTCACTGTACAAGATGAATTGTAATATCTCATCTTCTCCAAAACAAACGGCTTCTTGCTTTAATAGTAAACAGGCAATTTCTACTTTATTTGCGTTTGCCCTGACTCATTGGTAACTTGCAAATGAATATCTGTTTATTGTAGTATAACCTTAACATGGCTGCAATGTGGATGCTGTTGATTTTGTTATTAACTCAAGGTGTTACGTTTGCGCTGGAGCCGGGAAGTCTGCCGGGGGACTGGCGTCCTTTTTCTGACGATTCACCGTGGAATAGGCCAATACCAGCCGACGCAAAAACACATCCCAATTCAGAGATAATTATGAAAACAATTGTTGCCGAGGCAAAGAACATTCGTCTGGCTAAACAATTTGCAATCCCCGTGTGGGTTGTCGATTCAAAAACAACCCCGCAGACAAAGGTCAAAAGTACAAAAATATTCGACACATGGGACAAGAACAGGACCGGGATAAGCGATGTGGCAATCCCCGTGACAAGGGAGATGTGGGGAGAGGCTACTGATGACGGTCATATCTGCATTGTTGACCCTGTGGCAGGGCGTTCATGGGAAATGTCTGTCTACAAATGGAGAAAAGACGACGATATGCCGCGCTCAAATACATTTAATATCTGGGACCTGAAAGGCACAGGCATCGGTGACCCTAAGGGCAGTAAGCGATGGTTCCTTATAGGTGGACGCGGGTCAGGATTCCCTCTGATTGCCGGACTTATCCGCCCAGAGGAGATTAAACACGGTGAGATCAGACATGCAATGGTATTTACATTCCCCAAAAACAGGAAACCAGACACTGGAGACGCAATTTTTATATCACCAGCAGTCAGAAGTGATGGGGCTGTTAAAGGTGTTGAATATCCAATTGAAGGGATGCGCTTTCAACTTGACCCAGCCCTTACAGAGAAGGATTTTGACAGCTGGGGTTTAAACAATGAAGGAAAGATAGTTGCAAGGGCGCTGCAAAAATATGGCATGTACCTCGGTGACAACGGCGGTGCAATGGCAGTTCAGGTACAGCTCCTTGCCCCTGACTCCGATGAAAACCAAAAAAAGTGGAACGGCTTATTCCCCGGTTTTTACAAAAATATTGAGAAAATACCAACGAACCAGTTTCGCGTAGTTTATACAGGCGAGCCGGTTACTAAATACTAAGGGTCTCATAATCATAAAGGTTCAAAGGGGCGAAGCCCCGTAGATGGGGTGCAGGGGACAAGTTCCCTGCCGGGAGTTTGAGGGCAGAGCCCTCATTCTTCAAGTTGGTTCTATTATGAGACCTTAATAACGGGTGGTAATATCTCAAGTCTTTGCACCTTTGTGCTTAGGCGCATTATGTTTTACGACTTTGTGCTTAGGCTTTACGGCATTACGCTTCAAGTCTTTGCGCTTAACGTCTTTGTGCTTTACTTTTTCAGGTTCGGATTTAGTGTATTTTATATCCGATGGGGGCAGATACACGTATGTCCCTTCTTTGAGTTTTGTGTTTACCGATTTACCATTTATCTGTGCCAGTATGTCCTGCGGCACGTGTAACCTCTTTGAGATTCTCTTTATCGAGTCACCCTTTCTTACCCGATACTTATCAAGCTGATAACGCTGATGTTCAGGTGTGTTTTCATATATCAGCCTGAACTCATCCTTCATGCCATGAGGCACTCTCAATCTGTACTTCGGAACATCTGGAGGAATGCACCACTGTTTTAACTCAGGATTAAGCTCCCTTATTTTCATTGTTGAGGTGCTGGCTGTCTTTGCGATAAAACTTATTGTAGCCGGTGGCTTTACGATTACAATGTCGTACTCAAGCGGGATATCATATTCAATATCGCTAAAGCCATACCTCTCAGGGTCAATGGCTATCTCTGTTGCCGCTATAAATCTGGGCACGAAGAGTTTTGTCTCCCTTGCAATAAGCCCTGTAGTGATAAGGGTCCAGTAGCTGTCCGTGTTTGCCATTTTCAATGCCTTTTCTATTTTAATCTCACCGGCATTATATGCCGCTAGTGCCAAGTCCCATGTGCCGAACTTCTCGAAGAGAAATCGGAGATATTTCGATGCCGCGTAGGTGGATTTTATTGGGTCCTGCCTCTCATCGACCCAAAAGTCCACTTTTAAATTATAATCACGTGCCGTTGCTGTCATGAATTGCCATGGGCCGACTGCCTGAGCCGGCGACTTTGCAAAATTATTATAGCCGCTCTCTATCAGCGGCAAATAGACAAGCTCCTCCGGTAAATTGTGCTGATTTAGGATTTTTTTCATAAGCGGCAGGTACTTTGAGCCTTTAACCAGCCATTGGTTAAATTTATTTTTTATCGTGTCTGCAAAAAATGTCAGCTGTGCTGAGATTGCTTCTGCGGCATTGGTGTCGTTGTCGTACTGAGTAAGTCTTTTGAATCCTTTGTGTGAGAGCATTTCCTCTTTCTTAATTGAGCCATCGCTGTCTTCCTGCTCTGGAGGCGGGTGCAGCGGCGCCATAATATAAGAACGCTCCCTTACTGATTCAGAATAAGTGACGCCCTTAGTGGACAGGTCACTTACGCTGCGGTGCATCAGATTGCCTTGCATTGTGCCTGGGATTTCGCTCTTTCCTTCTGTATCATCAACAGCATTTATTAAGGCATCAGTCTTCGCAGGTAAAAGCAGCAACAGCAAAAATAAGAATACCGCCCTGTATGCAGCAGTAATTGTCATAAAGTCCCTCCTTAAAATTAATAATGAGGCCGAAAAAATATGGCTGGCTAAAACAGTTTGAATCCAACGGCCCTATAAACCATTACACAATTAGTTTGTTTTTGTCAAGCAGTAAATTTGTAAGACATGGTTTGATTTTAGATAAAATCACATGTTACAATGTTAATTGAGGGTGTGGCTCAAAGTAATGCGGTGATAGTTGTTCAGGGTGAATGAGCAGGTACAACTCATATATAGTGTAAAGTCAATACGGGTTGCTATTAAGCCGGACATTGTTCAGTCTGTTTTATGAAGAAGAGGGGCTGTGTGTAGCGCAGGGGGGCAGTGCTGTGATGACTATGTTATTACCAAAATATCGCCATATCAAGCTATGCTTGCGTTATGTCTGCAAATCCTCAACGCCAACGCGCCGGTTACATACTACAGTTTATCCTAAGTCGTGCAAAGAACCACTGTGCCTTGCTTGAACCTTGCTTAATACTGTTTATTAAGGAGAAGTGAATGATAAAGAATCTGAAAATAGGTACTCGTATCACCATAGGATATTTACTGATATTATTAGTTTTTCTACTGCTGTCATTGTATTCAATAAACAGATTAAACTATTCTGCTGCGCAGACGAAGCAGCTCTATGAACACCCTTTCCAGGTAAAAAGCAAATTGCTGTCGACTGAAGCAAATACTTACAGAATCAGATTCTTACTTAGAAAGGCATATATGCTTACGAATAATGACGATATTATGGATATTAAAGTCCTTGTGGCATCTCTTGAACCTGAAATAATCAACGACTTGACAGCCGTAGGAAACCTGTTTTTAGGCGACAAAAAACTAATAAAACAAATACATAGTAATTATGATAAATATATTGCACTTCACGATGATTATTTCAACCTGCTGTTACAGGGCAAAAAGATTGACGCCTTGAGCCTGTTAGATTCAAGGATGTATGCAAATGCCACAGAAACCGAGAAGATGCTGAACGAGGCCATAGCGTTTGCCTCTAACAAGGCAGCCTCGTTCTATGAAAACACTAAGAAAACCTACGATGACTCTGAAAGGGTTTTATATTATGTTTTGTGTCTGTCAATCATTATGAGCGGCGTTTTATCTTTTGTGGTTACAAGAATCATCACTGTTCCTATATCAAAACTGTTAGGGGCAACTAAGGAAATAGCATCAGGCAATTTAAATGTAATGATAGATGTCTCAGCAAAGGACGAAATTGGCAGATTATCTAAATCGTTTCAACATATGGTTGATACCTTACGCAATAATGTATCAATGAGCGAGATAGAGAATTGGAAAAAAAATGGGCACGCCCAAATAAATGCACTGATGCGGGGAGATCAGGATTGTTTTACACTTTCTCAAAATCTGATAACACATATCTCTGAGTACATAGGGGCAAACATAGGGGCTATATACCTTGTGCAAGAACCAAACAACACCCTGCGTCTGACAGGTACATACGCATATAATAAGCGGAAGAATCTCTCAAACGAATTTTCTTTTGGCGACGGGGTGGTGGGGCAGGCAGCACTTGAGAAGCAGGCAATACTACTGACAGAGGTACCGGCTGATTATATAAAGATAACTTCAGGGCTGGGTGAACGCGTGCCGTCAAATATATTGGTTACCCCATTAATATATAACAATAAGGTAAAAGGTGTGATAGAGATAGGGGCATTTGCCGCATTTACAGACCATCAGATAGAGTTTATGAAGGCAGTTTCGGAAGGGATTGCTATAGCCGTCAGCGTTGCACAATCGCGTGAAACAATGCGCGAACTCTTAGAGGAAACCCAAAGTCAGGCTGAAGAGCTTCAGGTACAGCAGGAGGAGTTAAGGACGACTAATGAACAACTGGCAAATCAGGCAAAGATTCTAAAAGAGTCCGAAGTAAAACTACAGGAACAGCAGGAGGAACTAAGGCAGGCAAACGAGGAACTTGAGGAACACGCAAAACTGATGGAAAAGCAGCGGGATGAGATAAAGAAGAAGAACATTGAGCTTGAGAAAAATCAGGAGTTAAACCTGCAAAAGGCAAAGGAACTCGCAATAACAAGCAAGTATAAATCTGAATTTCTGGCAAACATGTCGCACGAGCTAAGGACGCCGCTTAACAGCATCCTCTTGCTTTCTAAATTTCTCTCAGAAAATAAGGACAGCAACCTTACACCAAAGCAAATTGAGTGTGCTTCAACGGTTTACTCCTCCGGTCGTGACCTGCTTAGTCTCATAAACGATATTCTTGATCTTTCAAAGGTTGAGGCTGGCAAGCTGGAACTGCACATCGAGTCAATGGAGACAACCAGGATAAAGACATTCATAGAGAGCAACTTTTTACATTTAACAGAGGAAAAGAACATTGCACTGCAAGTAACTATATCGGAGGGCGCACCGAAGCAAATCCATACCGATACTCAGAAGATTGATCAAATAATCAGAAACCTGTTGTCAAACGCTATTAAATTCACTGAAAAAGGCGCTATAACTGTAACAATAGACAAGCCTGTCAAGCCGCATCCCGATGGTCTTTTGTCTATCTCCATATCAGACACAGGTATTGGAATACCCCAGGACAAGTTAGGGATCATTTTCGAGGCGTTTAAACAAGCGGATGGCACAACGAGTAGAAAGTACGGAGGCACTGGACTGGGACTTACAATATCCAAAGAGCTTGTTAAACTACTGAAAGGTGAGATAGTGGTTAAAAGTGATTATGGAGCGGGAAGTACCTTTACCATGTTTATCCCTGACCTGAAGGGCGCTTCCATAACTCAAGACATCCACCAATTAAATCAAAGACCGGATGACTTGGCGTCTCCTGCCAAACCTGAAGTGCCCGAAATTAAAGTTAGATATATTGAGGACGATAGAGAGAATTTAACGGCTGGTGAGAAGTCTATTTTGATAATTGAAGATGACACGGCATTTGCAAAGATATTGCTGGATATAAGCAGAGAAAGAGGTTATAAGTCCATAGCAGTTCAAAATGGCACGGATGGCCTGGACGCCGCGCGTATATATAACCCTGATGCGATAATACTAGATATGGGCTTACCTGATATGGACGGCTGGACGGTAATTGAGCGGTTAAAGGAATCGTCTGAGACGCGCAGCATTCCTGTACAGATAATATCGGCGTCGGAGAAAAATATAGACGTTCTGAAATCTGGCAGCATTGGCTATTTAACGAAACCGGTTAATATGGAAAAAATAGAAGAGACCTTCTTAAAAATTGAAACGATATTTACGGGGAAGAATAAACAAATCATGGCGGTTAATCTGGATACAAAGCAGGAGGTAACACTCAGAGAATTATTGAAAAACACACCTGTGGTAGTTGATTATGTCCCGGCAAAGAAGGCACAAACTGACATAGAGTCAAATCACTGCGATTGCATAGTGATGAACATATCAGGGAGTGAGCCGGTAAGTTTCTCCTTTCTGGATAAAATTAAAAACACAGAGCCGTTAAACAATATACCTGTAATAATATATAACAGCACACGCTTAAACGCTGTAGATGAGATGAAACTCAGTCTGTATGCACAGAGGATAGTGATTAAAGCAGTGAAATCCCCGGACAGGCTGCTTGAAGAGATAGTGCTGTTTTTACATCTGCCAGAAGCGGAACTTCCAAAGGAAAAACAAACAACACTGATGAGGCTGCGAGATAAAGAACACATATTTAGGGGAAAGAACATCCTGATAACAGATGATGATTCAAGAAACGTGTTTGCCCTAACAAGCATACTCGAGGAAAGAGGGATTAATATCCTCGTAGCAGGTACAGGTGTAGAGTGTATCGATATATTAAAGGGGAATGACACAATAGACCTTGTATTGATGGATATAATGATGCCGGAGATGGATGGATACGAGGCTATAAAAGAGGCAAGAAAGATGCGGCGTTACCGTGATGTACCAATAATAGCGCTTACAGCAAAGGCGATGAAAGAAGACAGGATAAAGTGTATAGAGGCAGGGGCAAACGATTATCTTGCTAAACCAATAGATAAGGACAGACTGCTGTCCCTTCTCAGGATTTGGCTGTACCAGTAGGATTGGAGATATGGATTACTACGATGACAATGACAATGAGAATCTGGAGGTTACGCTGCTCCTTGAGGCAGTGAACGCAAAATATGGTTACGACTTCAGAAGTTACGCAAGGGCTTCAATAAAAAGAAGGATAAAGCACAGAATGTCCGTCTCAGGGATTAAAAAGATAACCGAGGTTATTGAAAGGGTGATATATGACAAGTCGTTTTTTACAGACCTGCTTGGAGATTTTTCCATAAGCACGACAGAGATGTTCAGGGACCCTGGGTTTTTTCAGGCCCTTAGAAAGACTGTTTTTCCAGTGTTACAACGCCTGCCGTTTATAAAAATATGGGTTGCTGGCTGCTCAACAGGAGAGGAGGTCTATTCCCTTGCTATACTCCTAAAAGAAGAGAACCTCTATGATAAGTCGATGATTTATGCAACCGACTACAGTGATAAATCCCTGACTACTGCAAAAGAGGGTGTTTACAACATAAAGTCGATAAAGAAATATGCCGCCAACTATATTCATGCCGGAGGGATACAGTCATTCAGCGATTACTTCAAAGCAGAAGCCAACTCAGCAGCAATCGACCCATCGCTAAGGCAAAACATGGTATTTTCAATTCATAATCTGGCGGCAGACGGGGTATTCGGTGAGATGAACATTATCTTATGTAGAAATGTGCTGATATATTTCAACAGGGAGCTGCAGAATAAGGTATTTGGATTATTCACCCAATCGCTGGAAGAAGGCGGGTATCTTTGCCTTGGCTCAAAAGAAACCATCAGGCTTTCAACATATTCAGACAATTATGATGAGATGCTGAGAGATGAAAAGATATACAGAAGAAATTCCGTACCGGTATCATATTCAAAGACCAGTGCTAATCCAGTTGTTACCCCTGAGTTTGTTACAAAGGGAGGGGAGTTAATAAGGGATGTGAAGGCAAAAATGGAAGAGCTGGACTATCTGCTTAACAGCGTTGGTAGTCTCCCAGGACAATCATGAAGTACGAGGCAATTGTGATAGGGACGTCTGCCGGTGGTTTGGATGCTGTTAAAACACTCTGTGCCAATTTACCGGCTGATTTTTCAGTACCCATTGCGGCGGTTTTACACCTGCATCGCAATACAAAGGATGATTTGATAACTCTTCTTAACAGGGAGATTCGTTTAACTGTCAAATATGCCGAAGACAAAGAACAAATCCAAAAGGGGTGCTTGTTCATAGCGCCGCCTGATTATCATCTTTTAATAGAAGACGACAGGACGTTGTCACTATCTGTGGATAAGCCCGTGAATTACTCGCGTCCATCGATAGACGTGTTATTTGAAAGCGCTGCTGATGTATTTCGTGAACACATTATTGGTATAATATTAACAGGGGCAAACAAGGATGGAAGCCTGGGCTTAAGGCGGATAAAGGAACGCGGGGGTACGACAATAGTTGAAAATCCCAAAACTGCACAATATTCTGAAATGCCGTTGGCAGCAATAGCGGAAGCTGAGGTTGATTACATTTTAGACATTGATGAGATAACAGAGAAGGTCATGGAACTTTTACTGAGGCCAAAATGCAAAACATCTTAATAGTTGACGATAGAGAAGAGAACCTTCTGGTCTTGGAAACTCTTCTTGCCCAGCCAGAAGTTAATATAGTAAAGGCCCTAAGCGGTAAGGATGCGCTGTGGAACCTTCTGCGTAGCGAGTTTTCATTAGTTATCCTGGATGTACAGATGCCTGAGATGGACGGGTATGAGACGGCAAGTCTAATCAGAAGTAACAGCAAGACAAAGATGATTCCAATAATTTTTGTAACTGCTACATACAAAGAGAAAAAATCTATGTACAAAGCATATGAAAGCGGCGCTGTAGATTATCTGGTAAAACCTATAGACGATGAGGTTCTAAAAAGCAAGGTAAACATATTTCTGCTGCTTGACAAGCGGACGAATCAATTAAATAAGGCAAACGAAGCCCTGGAAAAAGAAATCAAGATTCGTAAAGAAGCAGAGGAAGCATTAAGAAATTCGCTGTCACTAGTGCATTCGACCATCAACTCTACTGCAGATGGGCTGTTGGTAATCGGGGCAGACCGTAAAGTGAAAATTTATAACAGAGCATTTGCACAAATATGGAATCTTCCTGAGAATCTTCTCTCAACCAAAGATGATAATGCCTTGTTGTCTCATGTCTTATCTCAGTTGAAAGACCCGGAGGGGTTCATTCGTAAGGTAAATGAGTTGTACGACAAACCAAAAGATGAGAGTTTTGATATCATAGACTTTAAAGATGGCAGGTGTATACAAAGATATTCTTTCCCGCAGGTTGAAGGCGATAATATAACTGGCAGAGTATGGAGTTTCCATGACATCACAGAACATGTGAAGATGCAGGATATAATGAAACAGGACCTTGTGCTGCAATCCTCGATTGCTAAGGTAACAGAGGCCTTGTTAAACCAAAAGTGTGACAAATACTATATTTCAAAATTAGTACACGATGAATCGCTGATATTGACTGAAAGCGAGCATGGTTACGCATCAATGATAGATGATAATGATGATAATGTTGCAATCAATCTTACGGATATGATGGAAAGAGAATGTACAATTGCAAAGGAACAACAAACCACCAAATTTCCCAAAGGACCAACTGGATACAATGCCCTGTGGGGACATTCATTAAATACCGGAGAGGGCTTTTTCACCAGCACACCGAAGGGACATCAGTCATATAAGGGTTGTACTCCAACTGGACACGTTGAGATAAAAAACTTCTTGTCGGTCCCTGTAAAATCAGGCAGCAAGATAATAGGGCAGATAGCCCTGGCAAATTCCAGAAGGGATTATACGGAGAGGGATTTGTCTATAATCGAACGCCTGGCGTCCATATACGCAGTAGCGCTTGAGAGAAAACAAATAGAGGAAAGACTATCGGAAAGTGAGCAGAGATTTAGAGTTATCTTTAATGAAACACCAGTTGGGATTGCTATTACCGAGGTAAATACTGGCAGATTTGTTCAGGTTAATAAGGCGTACTGCAGCATTGTCGGGTACTCTCATGACGAGATTGTTGACTATACATTTCATGCCCTTACCCATCCAGATGATATTCAACAACAACTCGATGGGCTTAGACAACTACACAACGGTGATATATCGGTTTTTAACATGGAAAAACGGTATATTCACAAGGACGCTAAAGTACTATGGGTAAGCCTGACAACTGTTTCTTTTTTACAAGACACAGGGAAACCGCTGTTTTATCTCAACATAGTTAAAGACATCACGCATGAAAAACAGTTGTCTGAAGATCTTAAAGCAAGCCAGATTGACGTACTGGAGGCACAAAGCAAGGCACACTTCGGCACATGGTCATATAACCCGGTAACTCATCAGCGTCAATGGTCATTAGAAATGTTCAATATCTGGGGGTTGGACCCCAAACAAGGCCCGCCACGCAGCTACATTAAACATATCCATCCTGCAGATTACCCACACTTTGATAACGCGCTAAGAGAGGCGGTTGAACTTGGAAAACCCTATACCTTAGAGTTACGCATTATTCGCCCTGATAAAACTGAAAGAGTTATAAACACTATCTGTGAGCCTGTTTTAGACGCTGCCGGTAAGGTAGTGAAACTCAGGGGTTCAATTCATGACATTACCGAACGTAAAAAAACCGAAAAAGAATTGATTAGAGTGGTCACGCTCTTAGATATCACTGGGAACATAGCAAAGATTGGCGGCTGGTCGGTGGATGTGGAGACGATGGATTTAATATGGAGCAAAGAGGTATACAATATTCATGAACTCGATGTTACACAACCACCTGATTTCGAAACCGCTGTAAATTTTTATCCCGCCGAGGTTCGTCTGAGTTTAATTGACAAATTGCAGGATTGCATGAATACAGGCAGGGACATAAACATAGAACTACCGTTTATTACAGCTAAGGGCAATCACATATGGGTAAGCATACAGTCTAAGGCTGAACGTGAAGATGGTAAAATCGTCCGGCTGATTGGATCAGTTCAGGACATCACGCAGCGTAAAAGAATGGAAGATGCCCTGCGCGTCGAGCGCGATAAACTCAAATCTATTATGGATACAATGGAAGACGGCGTATATATTGTAACCAAAGACCATGAGATTGACTTCATCAACAGGGCCTTAGTCCGTGAATTTGGAGAGGTAAACGGACGTAAATGCTACGAGTATTTCCACGATAAAAATGAACAGTGTGCCTGGTGCAAAAATGACGAGGTATTCTCAGGCAAGAGCGTTAAATGGGAGTGGCGCTCCTCAAAAAACAACAGGACATACTCTCTGTATGACACCCCATTAAGAAATGTAGACGAATCTATGTATAAATTCGAGATATTTCATGACATCACAGATATTAAAACCGCCCAGTATCTGATTCAAAGGGAGCTTAATTATCAGAAGGCCGTTGCAGAGGTTTCTGAGGCGCTGCTGTCTCCTGATAAAACAATTCACGATATTGCAAATATAGTTCACAAACAGACAATGAGCCTTACAGAGAGTTTATATGGCTATGTTTCTGAGGTTGACTCCAACACTGAAGAGCTTATAGATCATGCGTACAGTGATATGGCAGGCCAACAGATATGCAGGGTAGATGCGAGATATTTCAGGTTGACCTTCCCAAAAGGTGAAAATGGTTATAACGCATTGTGGGGTCATTCGTTAAATACAAAACAGGGATTTTACACAAATAATCCCCTGGGGCATCCGTCTTATAAGGGCGTGTTCCCAGAGGGGCATGTCCAATTAACAAGGTTTCTCTCCGTACCCGCCGTGATAGGAGATAAACTCATAGGACAGATTTCATTAGCAAACGCGGAAAGGGATTATACAGATGAGGATTTGAATGTTATAACACGCCTTGCCTCGATTTTCGCCTTAGCCGTCGAGCGTAAGACAATGGAAATCAAACTAAAAGAATTAAATACCAGACTTGAAGCGATGGTAGAAGAAGAAACCCATAAAAGGCAGCAGCAAGAGCAATTATTGATACAGCAATCAAAGATGGCAGCAATGGGTGAGATGCTGGGACTAATAGGGCATCAATGGAGGCAGCCTCTAAATGCTATAGGTATGACAGTACAGGACATAAAAGAGGCTTATGAATTTGGAGAACTCAACGATGAGTATTTAAAAGATACTGTCGATGCGACAATGAATCAAGTATTTTTTATGTCAAAGACAATAGATGACTTTAAGAATTTTTTCAAAACGTCAAAGGAGAAAGTACGGTTTGATGTAAGCGCTACCGTGAAAGAGCTGACTGCAATGTTCGAGCAGATGTTCAAGAAAAGCGATGTAGATATTTCTATAAGAACTGAGCCAGGCACATTACTAACTACAGCGGGATATCCAAACGAATTTAAACATGTGATACTCAATATTCTAAATAATGCAAAGGATGCTATTACTGCTAAGAAGGAAACTGAAATACATGGGCTGATAGAAATAAATATCGCCAATGATGAGGCAAGAGATAAGATAATAGTCACGGTGAGAGATAACGGCGGTGGCATCTCAACTGATGTTATAGAGAAAATCTTTGAACCTTACTATACAACAAAAGGGGAAGAAGGCACAGGGATTGGACTTTATATGTGCAAAACCATAATTGAGGCTAACATGGGCGGCAGCCTTACTGTGAGAAACATAGATGGCGGGGCTGAGTTTATAATAGAGCTGACGGTAAGTAAATTAAAGAACGTGTAATTTAATGACTAAGAAGATGAACCATTATCGCTTCTTATCTCCACCCTTGAATCAACTTATGAAGAGGCTGTTGAAAGATGAAAGGAATAGATAACACAGTTGAGATATAGAAAATGACATATAAACTATCGGACATTTTCAATATTAAGGAACTACAGGAACTATTTGAGAGTTTCACCAAACTTACAGGCGCGGTTACGGCAGTTCTTGATCTGGATGGCAATATATTCACAGCTAGCGGGTGGCAGCCGCTCTGTAGTGAGTTTCACCGTGTAAACCCTATAACAGCGATAAGATGCAGCAATGGTAAAATAGAGGCAGGACAGCGATATAGCGTCCACAGGTGTAAGAACGGACTTGTGTACGTTACAGTACCCATAGTTATAGATGGGATACACATAGGCAGCCTTTGTACAGGACAGTTCTTTTTTGAACCACCTGATGAGCAATTGTTCATCAGGCAGTCTGAGGGGTGTGGCTTTACAGAATATCCAGATGTCTTATCTAAAATCCCGATATTTACAGAAGATTATGTAAAAACGCTGATGGACTTCCTGCTGCGCCTGGCAAATCTCATAGGCGAGATGGGGCTGTCAAAGAAAAAAGCATTAGACAAATCAGAGAGAATATTTTCCTCATATTTGGATGGGATCAACGCATACGTGTATATTAAAGATACTGCGAGTAATTATACCTTTATCAATAAGAAGACAGAAGAATTGTTCAAAATTACAAGGGCAGATTTATCAAAACGGAAATATACAGACTACGACTTTTTTGATACACATATTGCTGAAAAAATACTCGAAAGCGATAGATGTATTATAGATACTGGCGGGCATATGGAGTTTGAGGAGGCAGGGCATCCTAAAAGTGAGACGACAGCCCGATATTATTTAACTCTAAAGTTTCCATTAAAGGACGACAGAGATAATATTATTGGTATCTGCGGTTTCTCCTATGATATTACCCAGCAAAAAATACTATTGAAAGAAAGGGACAGGTTTTTCAATGAAACGCTGGACTTGATATGCATTGCCTCTACCGATGGATACTTCAAGCAAGTCAATCCGATGTTTGAGAGAGCGCTTGGATATGCAGAGTGGGAGATTTACTCTAAACCTATAATGGAGTTTATCCACCCCGATGACAGAGAAGCAACTATTGTAGAGATAGAGAAACAAATCAAGGGATTAAAAACAGTTGGGTTTGAAAACCGGTATATATGCAAGGACGGTTCTTATAGGACGTTATCATGGTTAGCTGGCCCTGTCTTTGAGGACGGCAGCATTTACGCTGCTGCAAGGGATGTTACTCAGCAAAAGATGTTAGATAACGAGCTTCATCTGCAGAGTGAGATAATAGCGAATATGGAGGAAGGCATAGTCCTGGTAAAAGTTTCAGACGGAAGCATTGTTTATATTAATCCTAAATTCAACAATATGTTCGGGTACAATAAAGATGAACTTATAGGTAAACACGTGTCTATACTGAATGCCCAAACTGACTTGTCCCCTGAGGATGTAGCAAAACAAATCATGACAACGTTAAATGAAACCGGCAGTTGGAAGGGTGAGGTATTAAATATAAAAAAGGATGGTACTACTTTTTGGTGCCAAGCTACGGTAGCAACATTCGAGCATAAGGAATATGGCAGGGTGTGGGTCACAGTTCATCAGGATATAACCCAAAGAAAGGCTTTGGAGAGCCTTATATTAAAGGAGAAGAGATTTTCGGAATCAATAATTAATACCTTACCTGGCATGTTCTATCTATTTGATCGCACTGGCAAGTTTATATTATGGAATAAAAACATGGAGATTATCACAGGTTATTCACATGATGAGGTTTCACGAATGAACCCGCTTGATTTTTTCACTGGTGGTGACAGAGACGCCATAACTGCCGCGATAACAGAGGCATTTACAACTGGTAAGGCTGTGGTGGAGGCTGATATAATCACAAAAGACGGCAGGGGTATACTGTATTATTTTTCAGGAACTATGATAACAATCGATGGTGTTGAGTATATAACAGGGGTTGGTACTGATATCTCAGAGCGTAAGGCAATGGAGACTGCCCTGCGAGACAGTGAAGAAAAATATAGACTAGTGTCTAATTGCATAAGTTAGAGATAGTATTTCTTAGTTGCGAGCCGCGAACTTCTCTTTTTCTCCAGACAAAT
>JAMOAZ010000032.1:0-42801 GCA_039908505.1 Nitrospirota bacterium | reverse complement strand
TATTGGTCTGACGCTTGCTGCGATTATATTAACAGCGGCAAGTGATGCGGACAGAAGACCCTCTTTCCAAGGCTGCGATATCTCCGCAGCCTTGTTACGTATAAATTTATTTAAAGTTTCATTCTCCTCCTTTGTCCTTTCAGACGCAGGCTTTTCCATTATTTCCCGTATTCTTCTATCCATATCGATTAGATTGGACTCGACAGCATCTCCTTTTGACTCTCTGATATTATCAGCCGTTGAATCGCTAACGCGTAACATGCCGCTGGAACCCTTCTCCATCTTGCAGCCCGGCCTTCTCCCGCGAAACCTCCCGCGTTCATCCTTTATCCAACATGTATCTTCCATCGTTCATTCTCCCCGCTTAAGTTATTTTCACTTTATATATATAGTTGAAATTCGCATGAATGCCCTCTAAACCCAGTAAATACGCCATTCTCCTATTCGCATGGGTTTTAAAAAACAGGAAAAAACGGGATTTTTGGCAAATTTTGCTACAATTATGTAGTATGGCTACAAAATTGTAGTTCTCGAAAAGTGTTGAAAACGGAGATAAGTTATTGATATTGCTGTATAAAAAAATATTTTTACGTTAGACCAATAAAAATTAGCACAAAATAGCTTATAAATAATCCGGCAGTCCAATATCTCAAAGACTGGCTTGTGGCCTCGTTCTACGAGGAAATTGAACGGCTTCGGCAGTTATTGAAACGGGAAGCGCCCCCCCTTGTACCCCAGAAACATACTTTTATCATTACACACACACACCAAGTAAATGAGCTGCATGTTTGTATCACACATTTCTCTAAATACTCAAGTCACTAAATACTGGCAGCTCTCCAGGCTATTTGAGTGAAAATACGCTGGCGATTTTCTTTATAGTCTTCATTGCCAGGGGCTGGTAAACCTCAATAGCCTTATGCGGGCAGACCTCTATGCAGCAGTAACATCTGATACATTTATCGTAGTCGAAATGCAGACGCCTTAAATTGTTTTCAATCGCCTGTGCCGGACATATCTTTACACATTCGTTACACAGCTTACACGCACCTTCGATGTTCTTAGGGTGGGAGGTCAGATTATTTCTCAGGAATTTTTTCGCAAACGGCGGACCAAATACTATGCTAGACATAGTTGGAACAATAAAATTCTCTACTGATTTCATCTCCCCTGAAATCGTGAACTCACAGGCCAGCCCCATATCGTGTGCTGCCTTATTGGTTGCCAGAGACATCTCTCCAAGACCAAGCATACGGCAGATTGCCATATCAAGGGCAACGGCATTGGCGCTGCCCATAATGACCCCCAGATGTCTGGGGATACCGCTTGTGCCGGGGCCATTGCCTTCCATAGAGAGGATGCCATCGATAATATTAATTTCCGGTCTCAGCACACCGTATATAGTGACTAAAAGATTTGCGAATAACTCAGTGTTTTCACCAAGATTAAAATGCCACTGGGGTTTTCTCTTTCCTACGACGCAGCCGAAGAGGTTTTTTACCGCCAGCGTGAGGCCCATCTGCGTATGTGTCTTGAGCTTTGGGAGATTTATTATTATATCGGCAGCAAGGGCGACTTGTGCAAGCTCCAGGGTATTAAAGCGCGAATCCGGCGTAAAATTCATTCCCCCGCGCGTTGATAGTACCCTTTTTGATTCTGTCAGCTCTTTTATCTGGACGGGTAGGGCGTTGAGGGCAGCGGCAATGCCGCAGTCTTCGATTACCTTTGAGAACTTTGAGAATGTTGCATGGCTGTCTGAGACCTGTGGATGTGCCCCCTTTTCCAAAACATACTCAACCACCGCCTTAACAATCATAGGATGTGTCGTCAGGGCCATATCGGGGTGTGCCGCGGCAAGCATATTGGGTTTGATTAAAACCCGCGACCCGGCAGTTATCCTCACAGTGGAGGAATCCTCAATCGCAGCAATCATGTCGAATATTGCCTTTTTCAGTATGGCATAATCATACGCCGATTCTTTGACAAATACCTGAAGCATAGTTTATTGTAAATCAAGAGAAGCGGTTGTGTCTATATATGATAGCCTCAATATCTAATGAAAAAATTAAAGATGCCGTTGCCATCAGAACGAATCACGGCAGAGGCGGCGCATTTTTTATCGAAGGGACAAGGCTCTTCCAAACCGCCCTTGATGCCGGTGTTTCGATACAAAGGGTCTTTTATACATATGAATTTGCCTTAAAACCAGTCAATGCCCCACTCATTGAAAGACTAAAAAACATAGGGCTGGCGCTTGAGGAGGTATCCCCAAAGGTAATGGAAAAACTCTCTGACACGCACTCGCCACAGGGTATCGTTGGCATAGGGACAAGGAAACAATTTTCATTAGAGGACGCCGCTGCCAGGGTCAACCCACAAATCGTTATTTGCGACGGGATAAAAGACCCGGGTAATCTTGGTGCTATTATACGTACAGCCGAGGTATTTGCCACAGACACAGTTGTTATTTTGCCAAACACGACAAACCCCTACGCCCCAAAGGCTATAAGGGCCTCGGCGGGTGGAGTTTTTAACCTCGCCGTCGTGTATTCACAAAAGCAGGAACTCATACAGTGGCTGAAAGCAAAAGGCATACGCCTGATAGTGACCGTACCGGAGGGAGGCACACAAATCAGAGACATAGACCTTGTATCACCGTTTGCCGTAGTCTTTGGCGAGGAGGCAGCGGGGGCCGACCCAGATATAATTAAAATGGCAGACATAACCGCCTCAATCCCTATGAGCGGCATTACGGGAAGTTTAAACGCGGCAGCAGCGGCGGCAGTGTTCCTGTATGAGTCATTCAGAGGGCGGCCCTAATAATATGGCCTCGCACTGCTGCCTGGCAACAGCGGCGGCGTTGTGAGCGCAGCGTACCGGCTCTGGCAGTCTGTACCGGCTGAGACAGCTTAATACCATGTCAACAGCCCCGTCGATGTCGATAAGATGACCAGGGGATACAAACAATGGCCTTACACCGGTTCTGCTTCTCAGGACAACACCTATACACTCTGCTGAGTCAAACAGGGAACTCCGGCTGCCTTTTTCCATGCCTGGCTCTTCATATGTCCCGATAAGTCTTGATTTGGCAGCACCAACCGTAACAGTGTCTAATAGTACACCAATGTGAGAGGCAAGCCCTATACGTCTTGGGTGTGCGATGCCCTGTCCATCGACAATTATCGCATCTGGCATGTGTCTTAGCCCCTTGATTGCCCCGATAAGCGCCGGAGCCTCTCTAAAGGATAAAAAACCTGGTATATATGGGAAGTCCGTCTCTTGTATCACGATAGACTCATCGATTTTATCAAGTTTATCAGGGGACGGGTATGTGAACAGACACGCGCTGCCTATAATATTATTGCCATAACATGATGCATCCGCACCTGCAACAAGTCTAACTGGCCTCTTAAGACCGGTTATCTTTACCCTTGCAGCCAGTGAATTCTGGGTATCTCTCATAAAATTGGCTATTTTCTGCATAATTATATTATAATGTAACATTACATAAAACCTGCAAGGAGGATATTTAATGTTAGACAGAGTACAAGTAGAGAATTCACTGAATCAGATAAGGCCAGCCCTGCAAAGAGACGGAGGTAACGTGGAACTGGTTGACGTAACAAGCGACGGCATAGTCAAAGTCAAACTGGTGGGGGCATGTGGGTCCTGCCCGATGTCGATGATGACTCTAAAGGGCGGAATTGAAGCCAAACTTAAGTCTGACCTGCCTGGTGTCAAGGCAGTAGAGGCTGTTTAACACCGACAGCACACAGGCTGGTGCCATCCGCAGCGCAGGCGGCTGAAAAGTCGCGGCATAGTTAGGGGGGGTAGGATGTGGCGGAATCAGAGGTGAGGTGTCCTGTGTGCGGGCACGACGCGTGCTACAAATACGGGAGAACGAGAACCGGCAAAGAGCGGCGTTTGTGTCTGACCTGCGGGAGGCAGTTTTCCATTGGCAGTGGACATCAGCAACTGACAAACAGGCCTGACTGCCCTATGTGTGGAAGGCCCATGCATCTGTACATGAAAGCGGAGGCAGCGGTGCGCTTCCGGTGCTCCGCTTATCCATCGTGCAGAACCTTCCAGAAGATGCTCAACTCAGACCGGTGACTGCCCCCTGTTTACAATTCTGTATATCTGTGAGACAGATTTATCCAGCAGGGCGGCAATCTCAAATATGCTGATTTTGCTGTATATCATTGAGGCTATCGCACGAAGCCTGATGTCTTTAATTTGTCTGATTTTCCCAATGTTGACCTTTTTAATCTGCTCCTTACCTTCTCTGAGGGCGTTCAATACCTCCTTGTAATCGTGCGTCAGGACATTGTCATTCATAGTGATTTCAGGAGAATATGGTATAGACGGCAATATTCTATCGACATGTACGCATGTCTCGTTACAGCTTATGTATTTTTTGCACTGCATACATGATGTTACCCCTTTTTTTGACACCTCAAACTCTCTCATCTGTCCTCCTTTTACGGCCTGAGGCCGTTTTCTTTTGAGCCGGCTGAAGGCTCAATATTTTGCTTGTTTCACTGATTCTTTGTGCCATAGCGCTGCCCGTTTGACTGCCGGGCGCATTATATCTGTCCTCAAGCTCTTTCAGATTCATAGCGCTTGTAATAATTACTGGCAGCACTCCGGCATATCTGCGATTAATAACTGTGTACAGCGTCTTTGCCGACCATTCAGTAACCTTTTCACCCCCTAAGTCATCTAATACGAGAAGCGGTGCTGATGAGTAGCGCTTTAACATATCGTTTTCTGAGAAATCCCTCTGTCGAAATGAATCCCTGACAGACAGAAGCATATCAGCAGCCGTTGTAAACAAAGGATACTCAGCCTCCTGCGGCACAGTACCTGTCTCACCGCGAAACACCGGCTCCATACGAAGGATAAAAGTCTTCACGCATAATGTCGCAATATGTGTCTTTCCAACACCAGAGCGACCAAAAATGTATAACCCCTGCGCGCTAAAAATACAGTCTATTGAATGCCAAAGCCCTGAACTAACTGTGGATTCCTGTTCAGCCGCGAACTTTGGCGGCACCCCGCAGTGTCTCATCATCTGTGTTATCCTGCTCCTCATGGAATTTTTCCACTTTAAGCGCACCCGCTGGCGCTCAAGCTCAACGGCCTCTGTGCGCGATGTCAGAGCCAATCCGTCAGTTGCTGCCACGCTGTACCTGCTTACGGCTGTTTACTTCCTCAATATAAAGATGGGCATATGGGTCTGCCTTGCGCCTTTTGCGTTTACTGTTGGCGGTGTTAGTTTTTGAGGCGTTTGACAGGGTTTCATATCTGGCAGACTGATACTTTTCCCAGTTCGATATTCGTATCGTAGTGCCGTAGTGACCTGCAACAATCTGAATCTGTTCATTTTTCTCCAGCCATTTAAGTATCTTTCCGATGGTTTTTTTAGAAGGCGTCCTCAACACGCCCATGTCACTGTAAGCCACACCTTCTGAGATAATCTGATAGCTGGTGATAAGCATCCCCGGCTCGAGCCAGATACCAATACCTCTGTCAGTCGGTACAAGCTCCTGCTGCCACTTAGCCTTCTGCCGCAGCCAATAAAACACCCTGTGGTAGATAGGGGGCATCAACCAGACCATGCTGGTCAACTCTTTACGCCATGAGCGGGTAAAACCACGTTTCATGCTTTAATATAACACAATATACATTATAAGTCAAGATTAATATTATTATTGTTGTATCTATAAAATTATTTATTTTATCTATCAGTCATAAAAAAACATACTGCATAATGTATATTCTGCCCACACTTGCGTTATCATATAGTCACTATGAATACTGCTATTGACGAACGCGTTAGAAATAAGATTATAAGGATACTTCAGCAGCGTGGTATCAAACAAAAAGAACTGGCTCAGATGATTGGCGTCATGCCGCAAAACCTGAACGCCTATATGACGGCAAAGCGCGGTTTTGGCAAAAAAAACATCAGCCGCATAGCAAAGGCCCTTGATATCCCAGAGGAGGATTTCTACTCAGACGCCACCACCAGCACCACGAAATTAAAAAAGGCCAGAAAGGTACCTGTTATTTCGTGGGTTAAGGCCGGTCTGTGGCACGAGGCGGTTGACATCTTCCAGCCCGGCTATGCCGATAAGTGGCTTGCTTACGACACTAAGGATGAACACGCCTTTGCTTTGCTGGTTGACGGCAGAAGTATGGAGCCTGAGTTTAAGGCTGGCGAATTTGTTGTCATCTCACCGTCATTGGCGGCAGTAAGCGGTGATTATGTTGTAGCTAAGTTTGGCGACGATGTAACTCTGAAAAAACTTAAGATACTTGAGGACAGCGTACTTCTTAAACCGCTGAATCCTGACTATGACGACATTATCATCAGTGGAAGAGACAGGAAAAACCTGAGAATCGTCGGCAAGGTTATCGCTAAGTACGTCGAGTATTAGCCAAAACGTTACTCATAAAAGCGCCAGATACTCATCGTAGGAAACGGTCTTAACGCCGAGGGCGGTGGCCTTGCCTAGTTTTGACCCTGGGGAATCACCGGCTATAAGATATGAGGTTTGTCTGGACACTGAGGATGAGACCACCCCGCCTGCTGCCCGGATTTGTTCTTCAATGTCCTTACGTGGGGCGGGCAGTGTGCCTGTAATGACAAAAGTAAGCCCGGCAAGTTTCCCTCCTGTGTCTGCCCTGTAATCAGGGTTTGTCAGGGTTAATCCCAGTGTCATTAGTGTCTCTATAATCTTTATGTTATTCTTCTCTGCAAAGAACTCCGCAATTGTCAACGATGTCTTCTCTCCCAGTTGTTTTATCAAACAAAGTCTTTCTACGCTTACACCGTAGAGGCTATCAATAGTTTCAAAGTTGGCAGCAATGACCTTAGAGACAAACTCCCCGGAGTGCCGTATGCCGAGGGCATAAATAAAGCGTGACAGAGTTGCAGACTTACTGTTGTCAATGGCCTGAATGAGATTAACTGCTGATTTCTCGGCAAAGCGCGGCAGCCTTATGAGGTCATCTTTTGTGAGCCTGAAAATATCAGTGAAGTCTTTGACCAGCCCGGCATCAAAGAGCGCTGCGGCTATCTTATCACCGAGCCCGTCGATATTGAGCGCCAAGCGTGAGGCAAAGTGAATAATGCGGCCCTGCAGTTGGGGCGGGCAGTTTAGTCCAGCGCAGCGAAGCACTGCCCCGCCCTCTTGTCTGACTGCCCTTGAGCCGCACTCAGGGCATAGCCCTGGTTCGACAACCTGTACTTGCGATGCTGCATCGTGGCTAACAACCCCAACAACTTTAGGAATAACATCCCCTGCCCGTTCTATTATCACAGTATCGCCCGTGCGAATGCCCATACGCCTGATCTCGTCCCAGTTGTGAAGCGTAGACCTCGATACGGTTACGCCACCGACAGAGACAGGCTCAAGCACAGCAACCGGTGTGATGACCCCTGTTCTGCCGATGCTTGGTACTATATTTAAGATACGTGTCTGTGCCTGGTGTGCCTGATATTTGTAGGCAATTGCCCAGCGCGGCGCCCTGGTCTTTTCACCCAGGCGTTGTCTGAGGTCGAATTCGTCCACTTTCACAACGACGCCATCGATGTTAAATGGTAGTTCTGCACGGGCGGCGTCGATTTCTCTTATATATTCAATGACCTCGTCTATCCCCTGAGCAGATTTAAAATGATACGGGATGGGGAAGAGGTGAGTCTTCAGCCATTCTATAAGTTGTGATTGGCAGGACAGTGTAAGTCCTCTGAGTGCCCCTGTGCCGTAGCAGGTGATGCTGAGTCTCCTCGTTGCTGTAACTGCGGGGTCAAGCTGTCTTACTGAACCGGCGGCGGCGTTGCGCGAATTAGAAAACAGGGGATTGCCGCTTTCTTCGCGCCTCGCATTAAGCGCATCGAAGTCCGACTTGGTCATATATATTTCTCCGCGTATTTCTATCAGTTCAGGGACATGTTCTCCTGTAATACTCAGCGGGACGGTCTTAATAGTCCTGACGTTTTGTGTAACGTCTTCGCCTGTGGTGCCATCGCCGCGGGTTGCTGCCCTGGTGAGATTACCGTTTTCGTATGTAAGCTCAACGGCAAGGCCGTCGTACTTTGGCTCGATGGTATATCTAATATCGTGTGTCTGTAATAATTCTTTGACACGGCGGTCAAACTCATCCACCTCGCCAAATGAAAACGTATCGTCAAGCGAGAGCATCGGGATAGAGTGGACTGCCTTGTCAAACCTATCCAGCGGGGGTGCGCCTACTCTTAACGACGGCGAATTAGCGGGGATATAACCTGATGTACTTTCTAATTCGCGCAGCAGGCGAAACTTTTTATCGAAGTCTTCGTCAGAAATTTCCGGCGCATCAAGTACATGATAGAGATAGCTATGGCGGTTGAGTTCCTCAGCAAGCAAGGCGATTTGAGCCTTTATATCATCCAGTTGTAATCCCATAGAATGCCATAAAGTATATCACAAAACGGTTTGTTTGATATATAATAGTACTGATATGATTGCAAAGATGGGCAGATACGAAATCCTTAATGTCCTGGGTGAAGGTGCAATGGGCGTGGTCTATCGCGGTCATGACACAATAATAGACAGGGTTGTCGCCATAAAGACCATCAAAATGGAAACAGTAGAATCACCTCAGAAAAAAAATGAACTTATCGGACATTTTTATCACGAGGCCAGGATTGCCGGGAAACTGTCTCATCCCAACATTGCCCATATCTACGATGTCGGGCAGGACAACGCTGGACATTATCTTGTCATGGAGTATGTCGAAGGCATTACCCTGAAGGCTGCCATATCGGAAAATCCAGATATACCGCTTTTGGAAAAACTCAGGATATTAATCGACATAGGGCGCACCTTGCACTATGCCCATCAGCGAGGTGTTGTTCACCGTGATATAAAGCCAGCCAATATTATGTTATTAAAAAACTCACATATAAAAATAATGGACTTTGGGATTGCCATGCTTGCGTCTTCAGGTGAAGGGCAGGCCGCACAAGGCGGTCTGATGGGAACCCCGGCATATTTGTCGCCGGAGCAGATTGATGGGACGGGTCTTGACAGACAGACTGACATATTTTCACTTGGAGTGCTTTCTTATGAATTCCTGTCTGGTAAAAAACCGTTTATTGCCGACACAATTCATGAGCTTATGGATAAGATACTTCACACAGAGCCGCAAATGCCGCATATTGTAAATCCGCGCCTTGACGAGCCTTTAAGCAGGCTCATCCAGAAGGCGCTTGAAAAGAATAAGGAGCGTCGCTGCCAATCCGCTAGTGAATTTGCCGACCTCCTTGACCTCTATGCCGGGAAGATGGATATGGAGCGCACTCAGAACATCACTGCCATTAAAAACTATGACAAGACCGTACTGGCAGACACACTAAAGAAAAAGTACACATTTTTTTCAGATTTTACTACAGAGGAGCTGCTTAAAATAATCTCTATCAGCTCATACAAGACCTTTAAAAAAGACACCTGTATATTTAATGAAGGCGACATAGGGACAAAGATGTATATCGTAATATCGGGAAAGGTAAGAATCACAAAGGTATTTAAAGAAAATGAGGAGGAGACCCTGCTGGCAGTGTTGAAGTCAGGCGAGTGTTTTGGAGAGATGGCAGTAATGGATGCCTCCCCGCGCTTTGCCGCAGCAAAGGCAGAAACCGACTGTGTCACCATAGCCATAAGCGAAGTTATCCTGAGAAACTCTGAGCCGATGCTGTGCCTGAAACTATACAAGAATCTTGCCGCAGTGCTTTCCGAAAAACTCCGAAACAGCGATATAAAAATCAACGAACTATACAACAGACTAAAACAATGCGGCGCTGCGTGACCAGTAAGATAAAAAGATATTTTGAACTATGATACGACAGTCACTGACTCATAAAAGGTTTCTTTATTGAAAGTTGCTTGGGTCTGTTAACTAAACTGTGTCAAGCCCGATTTAGCCCTTAACATCTAAGTCCAATGATAACCTTCCTTCAAAGAAAATAGCACGCTGAGAAACAGTCTGGCTCCAGTTTCTTAATAGTTCCATCGAAGAATTGCAGAAAGACCTTGATGTCTGCCTCTATGAGTATAATTACGAAAGAACTCGTTAGGGAAAATACTGTTATGGTCTTACTCCGATGGAGTGTTTCTCTAAAAACAAAAACCTTGCTCAAATTATAATGATTGGGTATAATGATGTATCTGAATATCAGACAGCCTGAGATTATTTTACAATCAATGGCGGGAGATTTTTGCTGCACTGTCAGACCTTATCGTGGTCATTACACATTAAGATGAGACTTATAAATTGAAAATTGCACTAATATACCCGCCGTTTGGTTCTCTGGACGGCCCTTATATCAGTATCCCTGTTCTGGGTGCATATCTGCGCTCAAGAGATATAGGCGTAGATGTATTGGATGCAAATATTGAACTCTTCAGCCGTTTATTAAACCCTGACAACATGACCAACGCGCTGGGGTTTGCCGTAAATAGATTTACCTGTCTAAACAGCAGCGCTGAACTTTCATTTATTGAAGCATATGAGTACATGCGCCTTGTCATGGCACTGAGGACGGTAGACGTGCGAGGCAGAGGGCGCAGCGGCACTAACATCGGGGAAATTATTGAAAATGCAAAAAATGCTGTAAGAATCTCCTGTGCCGTCTACTACCCTGAAATCATTGAATATATTGAGAGCTACAGGATACTTAATTACATTAGTAAGTACAGGAAGTTCTCATCTCAGCAGATTTTAAGCGCCCTTGAGGATAACACTGGCCTGCTGCCCGAGGTGCTTGACCCGATTGTCCGGGAATTTATTAAGGACAGGGAACTGTCACTTGTGGGGATTTCTGCCACATTTCCAGATCAGATTCATGCTGCATTCAGGTGTGCTAAGGTAATAAAAGAGGTCTGCCCCAACACACATGTCGTCTTAGGCGGGGCATTTGTTTCATGCCATATGCGTAATATCACAAACACTGGGATATTTAAATATGTGGACAGCCTGATTGTTGACGAAGGCGAGATACCACTTGAGATGCTGGCTCTGGAACTGCAAAAGTCACAGCCTGATTTGGGCCCTGATTTGGACAATGTCCCTAATCTCATCTATTGCAAAGACAATAAGATAGTGATAAATCACAAGACTGCGGCACCACCCCTTGAGACACTGCCGCCCCCTGCCTATGAGCTGCTCCCTTTGGATAAGTATATCTTGTCAGGCAGTAAAATGCCCATACTCCTGAGATTATCGCGTGGCTGTTACTGGTCAAGGTGCAGCTTTTGCCGCACAAAGCTCTCCTTTATTCACGGGCACAATCAGCCGCCAGCAGACTATCTCCTCAGGCAGATAATAGCGGTAAAGGAGAAAACCGGCAGCGCTATCATCAACTTTACAGATGACTCTGCCTCATTGGATGTGCTTGAAGCCTTGTCACAAAGGATTATCGAGGAGAATATCGCACTACGCTGGTCTGTAAACGTCAGGTTTGACAAGAGATTCACCATAGAGCGGGCATTGCTTTTCAGAAGGGCGGGGTGTTTTTCTGTGTTCATAGGGCTTGAGTCCTATAATGACAGGGTCCTCCGGCTGATGAAGAAAGGCACGTCTACCGCGTTGATAGACGAGGTGTTGTCAAACCTGGCATGGGCCGGGCTTGGCGTAATTTTATATATGATAGTGGGATTCCCTACTGAGACTGAGGAGGAGGCAATCGCAGGGTTTGAAAAGGTTAAGACCCTGTACACAGAGGGTAAGATAACCCATTTCAGATACCATTCGTTTAACATAGCGCCATACTCTGACATATATGACAACCCCAGCCACTACCATATCGACAAGATGATAAAACACGACGGCGAAGACCTCGCCCCCCCAATCAGTGATTTCCAGTGCGCCGGGATGTCAAGAGAACAGGCCTCCGCACTTGAAATTACCTTTAATAATTTTATCAAGCCCGAAAAAACAACTGAAAAGACACATGACGCCAATACACTCTTGATTAATAACATGGTATATAATATAAACTATAACGCGGTGGAGCTTGCAGACGATATTAAAGTTGAGACTGCCCGCATCACCCCAGGGATGCCGTTTTATGAATGGTTAGAGACAACCACTAAGACTTATAAGCAAGGGGGTAATTAATGGGCATTTTGCTGATAAATATTCCATTCGTCTCGCCGTCTAATCCATATATCAGCATTCCAACCCTCGCGGCCTTTTTAAAGGGAAAGGGGATTGCAGTTGAGGCATTTGACGCCAATATTGACTTCTACCACTACTGTCTGAGAAAAGACAACGTGTCAGACGGTAAAAAATACGCCCATGAGCGCATAAAAGAACTCAACGCTAAACAAGCCTTGCAGTTTGATGAGATGATAGAATATAGCAGCCTTGTAAGCGCTTTAAACAGGGCGTCACAGTGTGCCGTTAATCCCGAGGACATACTTGATATATTTGAAAGCGGCGGCGACTGCGGCAAGGACCTGTTTTATAGCGCCCTAAGCATGGCCGTAAGCCGGTACTTCCCAGAGAGACTATTTTCAAACAGCGACAACATCGTTGTGTATAACAGCCCGTTTGATGAGTTTAACAGCTCAGAGGTCATAAAAAGTATAGATTCTGCAGGCATTATATCAGATTATCTGAACAAGGTTATCTCTCCGCTAATACGGCGCAAAAGACCTGAGATCGTGGGGATATCCGTATATTTTCAGAACCAGTTCCTCAATGCCTTCAGGTTTGCCGACGCGGTTAAAAAGGTTGATAAGGATATTCATGTCACACTTGGCGGGCCGTTTATCTCCTGTTTTATGAGAAATGTAACAAAACGTGAAATATTTAATACCATCGACACCCTTTGCCTCGATGCCGGTGAGATACCGCTTATGAGGCTGTATGAGGAGATAAAAAACCATGTCCCTGATCTTGCTAAGGTCCCGGGCATGGTTTATCTGTCCGATGGGGTTATAAAGAAAAACGACCCACCTGAGCGCCTGGCCCTCCATGGGCTGCCTGCCCCTGATTACAATGCCTTTGAGCTTGACAGGTATTTTAACAAGAAACAAAACATGTGGCTCTCTACACGGCTCTCAAGGGGCTGCTACTGGGCGCGATGTACTTTTTGCAGGAGCAAGTTAAGCCTTGTCTGCGATTACCAGCAGCCAGAGGAAGATTATCTTTATGACCAGATCATTAATATATGTGAATCCACAGGCGTAAGAAACCTGCACTTTTCAGACGACGCCGCAGACCCAAGAATCCTCGAGGCGCTATCAAAAAAGATGATAAGTGAAAGGAGCCAGATAAGGTGGTTTACGCATATCAGAATAGACCCGCTGTTTAATCTTGAAAGGCTGTCCCTCTACAGGGCCGCTGGCTGTATGTCCTTAGCCGCCGGACTTGAGTCATATAACAACAGGATATTAAGGCTCATGCAAAAGGGCACGACTACATCCCTTGTTGACAATGTGCTGTCGAACATTAAATGGGCAGGGCTTAACACAAGCGTTTATATGATTACTGGGTTTCCAACTGAGACACTTGAGGAGGCTGAATCATCGTTTAAGCGGATTAAGGAGTTTTTAACTGACGGCACAATTGACAACTATATCTTCCACTTATATCATATTACCTATGGTTCACCGGTGTATTTCAGCCCGGAGCAATACGGGATAATAAACATAGACAGGCAGCCTGAGCGTGACCTCGACCCTGATATCTTTGAGTTTGAGGCAGCAGGAGGTATGCCCAGACCCGCGGCAGTGGCCGCGAGCATCAGATTTAACAAAGACCGCACGTCTGATAAACAGGCCACAGACCAGATTGATTCTGTGACACTAAATGGGCAACTGTTGAGATTAAACTTCGACATGACAGAGATTCAGCGTACAGTGTTTGACGGCACTAATGCGGCGCTTCCATACGCCTTACTGCTGAAAAGGTTGTCAGAACCCCTGAAGCTAAAATGATGCCAAAATGATGCCCAGATGATGCCAAAATGATTAATGAGACATAGGACATGAGCATACTACTGATAAATCCACCGTTCGGTTCGTTCATGCACCCCTATATGAGCATACCGGCCTTGACACCATATCTTAGGGCACACGGCATAGAGACAACCGTGTTTGATGCAAACATAGAGTTCTATCACGACTTTCTTCAAAGAGATAATATCATCAGGGGAGTGGACTTTGCATTTGAGAGGATTGAGAAGTTAAACACTAAGGGAAGTCTCCGGTTTGACGAAAAGATTGAGTACATGCACCTGGTCAAGGCATGGCAAGCGCTGGGGGCTGCCCCTGAAGACATACTTGCGGCATGGGAGCAGGGCAGTAAGCCTGCACCATCTCTTTTGAACAGCATACTTGCCATAACTGCAAGCCGCTTCTTCCCTGAACAGTTCGACACAAACAAGGAGGGGTTTCTTGACTATAAGAATATCTATGATGAGTTTACAAGCGCTGATGTCCTCAAAGGCTCTGAGGCCGGGGGACTGTTGTCCGGGTTTTATGAAAAAGTCCTGCCCTGTGTAATTGGTAATAAAAAACCATTAATAGCGGGGATATCTATCTGTTTTCAAGGCCAGTTTCTGAGCGCCTTCAGGTGTGCCCGGGCACTAAGAAGGCTCTTGCCGGAACTTCACATAACGATAGGGGGGCCTTTTGTATCGTGTTTTATGAGAAACGTAAGGAACCCAGATATTTTTGGCATTATTGACAGCATAGTGCTTGACTCCGGTGAGGCGCCGCTGGTGAGACTGCACCATGAGCTGTCTGGTGTTGAAGTGCCTGATTTTTCAAAAATCCCCGGGCTTATTTATTTGTCTGATGGTGGGCGGATAACGGCAAACCCGCCTGAGAAATCTCCGGCAATCGAGATGCTTCCAACCCCTGATTATAATGTCTTTAATCTGAGGCGTTATTTTGGGTTTAACAACGGTATGTGGCTTTCTTTGAGGCTCTCGAGGGGGTGTTACTGGGCACGGTGCAGCTTTTGCAGGAGCAGGCTGCCAATGGTCAGCGATTACCGGCAGCCGGAGGCCGGACACTCCTTAAATAGCATATTGAAGATTAAAGAAGAGACTGGAGTAGATATATTTCACTTCATAGACGAGGCCTGCGAGCCGCGGATGCTTGAGGCCCTCTCCAGAGGGCTGATAGACAAGAAGGCCGGTATAAAGTGGTTTTGCCACTTAAAGGCAGACCCGCTTATTGACCTGGGCAGATTGATGCTGTACAGGGAGGCCGGGTGTTCGACTGCGGTCATTGGGCTGGAGTCATATAATGACAGGATTCTCAAGCTGATGCAAAAGGGAACAAAGGTGTCTATACTGGAGCGTATACTGCCAAACTTTAAATGGGCAGGGATAAATGTATTTGCATATATGATAACAGGGTTTCCTACGGAGACAGAAGAAGAGGCCGCTGCCGGCTTTGACAAAATAACGGAGCTGACAAAAAATAACACAATCACAAACTACCTGTATAACACGTTTTTCATCTCCTATGGCTCACCGATTTACTATAACCCGGAGAAATACGGCATCACATCCATTGACAGACAAGACGAAAGAGACCTTGACCCTGGGGCTGCAAACTTTAGTTCACCGGGAATGACCAGAAAGGCTGCGAGGCTCCTGACTGCCAGATTTAACATACCTCTCAACAAATCACACAGCGCTCACGCTGATTCTATTGAGTATAATTCACAAAGCATAAGATTAAAGGTTGACATTTCTGAAATAGAAGGATTAATTTTAAACGGCACAGATTTGAGCCTGCCCTACGGCGCTTGGCTCAGAGGGGGCAGCACATGTTAAGCCTGTTGATGTTAAGATGATGTTAAATCGAAAAAGAGTAATCACGACACTGCTCATGTTAATCTGTGTGGTGATATGCGTTTATATCGGGAGTGTGTACGCGGAGGAGACAAAGGAGACGCGGCTGCTTGAGGTGATAAGTACGGTTATAGCATCTAATCCCAATATACTAATAAACACAAAAAGTGTGGACTCGGCAAAGGGCGCCTGGCAGAGCCAAAGCGGCACGTTTGATGAGACTATCACATCTGTCATTGGATATGCGCGCACTGACACCCCAAACGTCAAATCACTGTCCGTGCAATTAGGCTCGCCGTCAATCAGAGAGGACGTAACCCAATACACCGTAGGCGTGAATAAGCAGTTTCGTTCTGGTATCAGCGTATCTCCTACATTTCAACTGACAAAGACGCACGCCATGTCAAGGGCTGCCTCTGCTTCACTGGATGCAAATGTGACGAACGTCGCGTCTTTTTCTTTGAATGTAACCATCCCGCTGCTAAAGGGACTGGGGGAAGACGTTGCGGCGGCAAATGAAAAGGCAGCGGAAATTTCCTACGAGGCAAGCAAACTCAATCTTGACGACTATGTCGCCCAGCAGGTGCTCCAGGCAGTACAATACTACTGGTCTTTGTACCAGACGTTCAAGACCCTGCAGATATACAGGGAAAGCGAGGACAGGGCAAAGCAATTGCTTGTTAATACTCAAAAACTGATAGACTACGGCAATCAGCCTGCGGCCAACATCGAACAGGTAAAGGCAAGCCTGGCATCTACAGCCTCAAGCAGGATAAGCTCGGAGCAGAATATCGTACAGGCGCAGGTGAACCTGGGGCTTATGATGGGGCTAGGGGATGAGCAGATATGGAAACTCACACCAATCTCTTTTAAGAGTGAAAATTTTGATAATCTAACGGTCAACGACCCAGCGGTTGACGGCAGATTAGTGGAACTTGCCCTTGAGCGGCGAAATGACCTGAAATCACTGAAAAGGCAGGTTGACGCTCAGAAGGTACTCTTAACGGCGGCAAAGAAAAACATGCTGCCACAGCTCAATCTGACCCTGTCCGGCGGCTATAACGGGCTTTCTGAGAAGGACTACTTCAGTGAATACTTTACGTCGTATGGTAAAAACATGGCAGGGCCGAACATCTCTGCACAGTTGAGCCTTAACCTCCCCCTGAGAAACAACGCGGCCATCGGCGCCTTTATCCAGCAGAAGGCAGGCTATGAACAGTCTGTCTTAAATCTGACAAACAGTACAATAACTGTCAAGGCTAATGTTGTAACCGCCTTAAACATGTGCAGAAACAGCATAAAGAGATATGATGAGGCACACAATAGCGTTATATATTATAAAAAGGCAACAGACAACGAACACAAGAAGTTGAGCATGGGGGCAACGACACTAAACAGCACCATCGAGATGGAAAACTACCTGACAAACGCCCAGCTTGCCGAGGCAGACGCCGAAAACGCACTGCTTAACTCAATAGTCATAGTACGGTATCAAACGGGCACACTTCTTTCGAAGGATGACGGGAAGTATGTATATAATATTGACAACCTTATATCGCTGCCAAAGATAACAGGAGAATAACTATGGGCTCACCTGAAATATTCAGAAAGGTCTCCCTTGAACGGCTTTCCTCGCCGGAGGAACTCGATAAACTGATGACAATAACCTCACCCATAGGGTGGGTCTCCATCTTAGCCCTTGGTATGATAATAGTCATAACCGTGATATGGAGTTATTTTGGGGCTATTCCAACCGTACTGAGCGGCACAGGTCTCCTGATGGAGACAGGCGGTGTGTCTGATATAGTATCACAGTCCAACGGCTACATATCTGACATAAGGGTAAACCCGGGTGATATTGTCTACAGCGGGCAGGCAGTGGCCAGAGTTGACCAGATGGACTTATTGGGCCAGATAAAAAATGCCAAAATGGAGCTTGATGTACTAAACAGGCAATACGAGCAGATGAAGGGCTACACCGGTCTGGACACACGCCTGTCAAAGGAATATGAGCAAAAGCAAAAATCGGCCCTGGAGAAAAAGATCGCCGACGCCAATACACAAATCGAATGGCTCAAGGAAAAGATAAGCGACCAGGAGGCGCTGCTAAAAGACGGGCTTATCACCAAACAGGACCTGATAACCTCCAAGCAGTCATACGACACCGCACTGTCAAATATCAAGGACTATCAAAGCCAACTGGAGCAGGTCTCCGTACAAACCATTCAACATGAGAACACCAACCGCCAAACCCTTGCAAACCTGCTGCAGCAGATAAACAGCAAGGAATCAAACATAAAGATCCTTCAAAACAGATATGACCTTAACGCCGCAGTTGTGTCATACTATACGGGCAAGATAATAGGCATTTCGGCAGGCCTTGGCACCTATGTACAGGCCAATACCCCGATAGCCAGCATAGAGCTGATAGGGGCAAATATCATTAATCTCAGGGCAACGCTGTATGTAACATCGGCAGACGCAAAACGCATTCAACCCGGTATGATGGTACAGTTGTCCCCGGACACCGCCCAGAAGGACATGTATGGCTATATGCTTGGCGTAGTAACATATGTATCAGGGTATCCGGCAACGGCTGAGGATATGATGAACAAGCTGCACAATAAAAATATGGTGGATACGATAACAAAAAACGGTTTACCGTTTAGCGTAATCGTTGATTTTATCCCTACCAGCGATACTACATCAGGATATAAGTGGTCATCCCCCAGAGGGGGCAAGCTCAAAGTGACTGCGGGGACTTTGTGTACAGCGACATTTATTGTGGATGAACAAAAACCCATAAGCTATGTGATCCCGCTGTTTAAAAAATATGTGTTAGGACAATAGCATTGGCTGAGGCGAAGATACCAAATACGAGGGCAGTAACACCGACGGTCTTGCAGATGGAGGCCGTTGAGTGCGGGGCTGCAGCGTTGGCAATGATACTGGGCTATTACGGGTTGTTCGTTCCGCTGGAGAAACTCAGAATGGAGTGCGGTGTGTCGCGCGACGGCAGCAAGGCAAGCAACGTGTTGATTGCCGCGCGGAAGTACGGGCTAGTAGCAAAGGGATTTAAGATGGAGCTTGAGGGTGTGTATGAGGCGCACCTGCCTGCTATAGTGTTCTGGAATTTTAATCATTTTGTGGTGCTGGAGGGTTTTAAAAAGGGTACTGTATATATTAATGACCCCGGCTCTGGGCCAAGGCGTTTGACGCTCGAGGAGTTTGACGGCTCTTTTACAGGGGTTATACTTATCTTTGAAAAAGGCCCTGATTTTAAACCCGGAGGCGAGAAATCCAGCATGGCGCGCTCGCTTACACGGAGGCTGAAAGGCTCTGAGGCAGCCCTTTTGTATGTTGTCATAACAAGCCTGTTTCTGGTCGTGCCGGGGATAATAATTCCAATTTTTTCAAAGGTGTTTGTTGACGACATCCTAGTAAACGGGATGAAGAAATGGATATATCCACTGTTGTGGGGTATGGCAGCGACGGCTCTGATTAATTTTCTGCTGACATGGATACAGCAGTACTATCTGGCAAAACTTGAGACAAAGTTTGCAGTGACATCGTCAAGTAAATTCCTCTGGCATGTGCTTCGCCTTCCCATAGTGTTTTTCACACAGCGCTATGCCGGAGACATTTCAAACAGGGTTTCTATCAACGACCGCATTGCGACACTCTTGTCCGGCACCTTAGCTACCAACATGATAAACCTGATGATGATACTATTTTACGCCGTAGTCATGTTTTTCTACGACATAGTGCTGACATTGATTGCAATTGGGATAGCGCTTGTAAATTTCCTCTTCTTAAAATATATATCGAGATCAAGAACAGACGTAAACAAGAAGCTGCAACAGGATAAAGGCAAGCTGCTTGGCGCGGCAATGGACGGCCTTCAGACCATCGAGACACTAAAGGCAACGGGGGCGGAGTCTGATTTCTTCTCCAGGTGGGCCGGCTATCAGGCAAAGGCAATAACATCGCAGCAGACGCTTGGCATCAGCAGCCAGCGCTTAAACGTAGTGCCGGTACTTCTGACATCGATAAACAATGCAGTCATCCTGACAGTCGGCGGGCTTAGGGTCATCGAAGGGAGCCTTTCGGTGGGAATGCTTGTAGCATTTCAAAGCCTGATGACCAGCTTCATAACCCCGATAAACCAGATAGTAGCGCTTGGAAGCACCATACAGGAGACAGAGGCAGATATAAACAGACTAGACGACGTACTGAAGTATGAGATAGACGCCGTGTATAACGAACCCCCCGGGGGCGGCGAGATAGACAAGGCCAAACTACAGGGCTATGTAGAGCTGAAAGATGTGAGTTTCGGCTACAGCAGGCTTGACCCCCCGTTGATAGAGAATTTTAGTTTAACCCTTGCACCAGGTAGCAGGGTGGCCTTAGTGGGAGGCTCTGGAAGCGGCAAATCAACAGTAGGCAAACTGATCTCCGGGCTCTATGAACCGTGGAACGGTGAAATCCTCTTTGACCACACGCCAGTCAGGGAGATAAACCGCATTACTATGTCAAATTCACTTAGCGCTGTTGACCAGGACATCTTTTTGTTTAACGATACGATAAAAAATAATATAACCCTATGGGACAGTACAATCAGGGATGACGACGTAGTCAATGCGTCCAAAGACGCATGTATTCATGACGACATAGCCGCAAGAGACGGCGGATATGACAGCGTATTAGAGGAGGGCGGCTTAAACTTCAGCGGCGGTCAGAGACAGCGCCTTGAGATAGCACGTGCACTTGTCCTAAACCCCACAATTGTTATCCTCGATGAGGCTACAAGCGCCCTTGACCCGCGTACAGAGATGATAGTCGATGAAAACCTCAGAAGACGCGGCTGCACGTGCGTAATTGTAGCCCATAGGTTAAGCACAATCAGAGACTGCGAAGAGATTATTGTCCTTGAAAAGGGAAAGATAGTGCAAAGGGGCACACACGACGAACTAATTAATGCAGAAGGACTGTATAGCGAGCTTATCAAACATGCCTGAACTGCCCAAAATGCTGCCAAAGCTAATAGAAGAGATGACAAAATACGGCCAGATGACCGGCATGGAAAGCAACCGCCGGATACCCCTGGCTGACCCTGACAGCGTCTGGATTGTTGGTGATGGCGCCATAGATATTCTCTCATCAGGCGCGCAAGACAATGCCTTTGCAAAGAGATACTTGTTTTCATTAGAGCCGGGTGACCTGATAATAGGACACAAGGGAGATACAGGCGGCACCGGCCTGTTGGCTCAGGGAAAGACGGGAAGCTCTCTGATACGGCTGCCAAGAGAAAGATTAAAGGCCTATTTATCTGACGGTGCGTTCGATATATCGGCCCTTATCGATGGCTGGTTAAAGCAGCTCCTGCATTATTCTCATAACGAATATATGCCACTGAAGGTAACCCTGATAGAGCCAGGCAAAGAGTACAAGCAGTCTCAGTCAGGTTATTTCAGGACAAGTAAAGACATCGTATGGATTAAGGCCTCTGCGGGAAATATTAGCTTTGTCGGAATGAAGGAGAATCTTCAAATACCAATCGGGGCAATGTTCCCAGTGTCTGCTGAGAGCTTTATAGAAACAGACGGTGAATGCAGCCTTAAAACGTTCAGTACGAAAGACTATTTAAGGGAAGACCCTGAGTTAACATATATCGATAGTTTTCAAGATATGATGCTCGTCTCTGTTAAGCTCACTGCATCCCGTGAGATTGAATATGAAAAGCAGCGCCTGAAACTCAAGATAGAAAAAGACAATGACATGATGGGGGAAGCGCTAAGGGAATTCTCCACGATGTTGACCAGAAAAAAGGCCGTAAGTGCGGCTGCCGTAACCGCCGACCCGTTACTAGCGGCAAGCATACTTGTTGGCCGTGATATGGCAATAAACATTAAGGCCCCTGTTTCAACACCCAGTGCTTTGAAACTAAGAGAGCCGCTATATCTGATAGCCAAGGCATCTGGTATAAGGACAAGGCGTGTGGCCTTAAAAGGCAGGTGGTGGGAGGGAGACAACGGTCCGATGGTTGGCTTTATCGAGGCCAATAAACAACCGGTTGCCCTGATATATAAGAAACACTATACAATGTATGATACGGTACAGGGCACACAGACAAGAGTAAACGCTCAGACGGCGGAGGCAATAGCCCAGTTTGCATATTCGTTTTACCGGCCATTTCCCGAGAAGACTATGAATCTGTATAACATATTAAGGTTTAGTTCCTTCAGGAATCTCTTAGACCTGGTTGTAGTCTTACTGATGGGGGTAGCTGGTGGGCTGCTTGGGCTTGTTATACCACTTTGCACATCGGTGGTATTTGACTCGATAATACCAATGGCTGAGACCTCTCAGCTCTTGCAGATAGGGATTGCACTGTTGGTTGGGGCGCTGGCAGCCGCGATGTTTCAGTTAACTGGTTCAATAGCAATGCTGCGTGTAGAGGGAAAGGTAGACGCCTCACTGCAAGCGGCGGTGTGGGACAGACTGCTTGCGCTGCCCGTAAGTTTCTTCAGGCAGTACACAGTAGGTGACCTGTCAAACAGGGCAATGGGCATAGACGGCATAAGGCAGTTGATAACCGGCTCTGTGACAAACACGATTATATCATCGACATTTTCTGTATTCAGCTTTTTTCTCCTCTTTTACTATAACCTGTGGCTGGCGCTGACAGCCTTTGCTATAGTGGCAGTGGTGACTGTTATAACGAGTACGCTGTCATATATAGTGGTATATTACCAGCAGAAGATATTTGAGTTAAGCGGCAAGATATCTGGCATGGTGTTTCAGCTTATAGGAGGAATAGCGAAGTTTCGCGTCTCAGGCTCCGAGATGAGGGGATTTGCACAGTGGGCCGCCCAGTTTAAGACCCAAAAGGGTAATAATTTCAGCTCAAACCTTGTGAAGAATATAATCACCGCATTGAACTCCATATACCCCGTAGTGTCATTTATGGTCTTATACGGCGTTTACTATTACAAAGACATGTTTAAATTGTTGAGTATGGGGGATTTCTTATCTTTTACGTCTGCGTTTACGCAGTTTTTATCGGCGGGGATGCAGTTGTCAGCCACACTGGTCAATATCATAGCTGTAATACCGATATACAACAGGGCGAAACCAATATTTTTGAGTATGCCGGAGGTGACGCTGGAAAAAACTGAACCCGGTGAGCTGTCCGGCGATATAGAGATAAAGAATATCTATTTCAGGTATCAGGAGGGTGGACAGTATATATTAAAAGACCTCTCGCTTCAGATCGATGCCGGTGAATTTGTTGCCATTGTCGGTACATCGGGAAGTGGAAAGTCAACGCTGCTGAGGCTGCTCTTAGGCTTTGAGAAACCGGAGCGAGGCTCGGTCTACTATGACAATCAGAACATCCAGTCACTTGACGTACACTCGTTAAGGAGACAAATAGGGGTTGTACTGCAAAACGGCCAGTTGATGTCCGGCGATATATTCACCAACATCATCGGGGCAAATAATCTTACGATTGACGACGCATGGGAGGCTGCAAGGATGACCGGCCTCGAGGATGATATAATCTCTATGCCGATGGGTATGCACACCGTAATCCCACCCGGTGCTTCGACGATTTCCGGCGGGCAGAAGCAGAGAATTTTGATAGCCCGTGCGATGGTCACTAAACCAAGGATATTCTTTTTTGACGAGGCCACAAGCGCCCTCGATAACCTGACTCAGTCAATAGTCAGCAATAGCCTTGAAAACTTCCATGCAACGAGACTTGTCATAGCCCATAGATTGAGTACTATTATTAAGGCCGATAAGATAATCGTTATCGATAAGGGTAGTGTGGTGGAGACAGGGAATTATGAGGAGCTGATGAACAAAAATGGTCTGTTTGCTCAACTGGCTAAACGGCAGTTGACATAAAAAAACCGAGGAGCTGACGATGTCTGATGATTATAGGAAAATAAAAGCAGCCATACTGATGATTACCGTCTTGTGTTTTGCCTGTGAAGATGCCAGCCTATCCGAAGAGCGCGGCAAACGCGCAAAGAAGGCAACAGGCGATATAACGATTGCCGTAGCCGGTTCATGGGATATGTCAAAAAGCAGACCTGATCAAAAAAACAGGGCTGATTTACGTGACGGGGTGGAACTGGCCGTAGAAGAGGTTAATAAAACGAATGTGTTAAAAGGAAGGAAAATTCATCTGATAGCAAGGGAAGACTCCGCAGATTTGAATAAAGCACGGTTATTAGCAACTGAAGTCGTATACAATACAGATATTACGGCTGTCATCGGCCATACGTTTGGTTTTATTACATCATCTGTGGCCGATATATATAAACTGGGCGGGATGATTCTGATGTCTCCCGGCCAGTTTATTCCTGAGCAAACGAAAGGTGAGCAGCAGATGGCATTTTCCTATACACCGCAGCCTGATGCCATTGCCGAGTTGTTTGTAAGGCATATGCAGAAGATGAAATATAAAAGTGTTGCCATAACTTATGTTAACTCGCCGTTTACTTTAAAGCTTCTCAATAGTTTTTATAATGCCGCAGAAGGTAAAATCAAAATCACTGACAGCGTCTCATTTAATATAAACACAGTTGTATCACATCAGGGCACTCTAAGAAAGTGGGCAAACCTGGAGTTTGATGCGATAGTGTTTATTGCGCCTTCTTTTTATTTGGGTAGTTTATTGAAGGAACTAAAGGACCACAATATGAAGATTCCTGTGATGACTGTTGCAGAGCCAGGGTTGTTAGTCTCTTCGAACCATAAATTATCTGACGAAGTTTTTGTTATCACCTGTAACTATGACAAGATGTCGGACGAACTAAAGCAATTTATAAGTGAGTTCAACAAGAAATACAATTATGAGCCTGGTCATCTTGCGGTAAATGCCTATGAAGCGGTGAAGGTTCTCACAAATGCCTGGGCAGCCGCGGGTACTACAGAACCTGAAAAGGCTGCACAGGAAATAAGCAAAATGAAAGGCCATAATGGGCTTTGCGGGACATATAACTTTAACGAATCCGGGATGTTGAACACCAACGAGATGTATCTTGTCAAAGTAAAAGACGGCAAAATAGAACCTATTATTGACGATGACAGACGATAGCTCAAAACTGGATTTACGGGTAAACACTCTCAGACACTTTGGCGCCGCCGACAATGAGGCCGATAATGAGATAGAGGAGCTTATTGCCTATAATAAGTTGGTATTTAATCATGAGACTATCCCCGGCAGGCTCCCACTTGAGGACGAGGCATTTGTCGGGCCGTGGATGGAGTATCACAGCCAGATTAATGGCGGCAATTGCTTTGACGTATTAAGAAGGTACCTTGTGCAGTTGAATTTCCCAATAGAAAGCGGCATAAGCAAGACCGAACACTACAGAGACGTTACACTAAGGGGCGTAAAGCCTGAGGGCAGCTCCGGCAGTTTATTACTTAAACACCCCGAAGAGCTGCGCCTGATTATTCATCCGACAGTGGCCGGGCACATCCCCGTGTTAATGCCATATGGCAGAGAGGATTTCACCAGTATAATTCGCAGCCTTGCACAGAGGAATGAGCCAGCAGCAATCCCTGACTCAATGGGGGCGCTGACCGTATCGGGCTATAATAACTGGGACAGGATAAACAGGATGCGCGCCGATTACGAGAGGGATAACAGTTTCATTCCCTGGGCAGTTGTTTTTAATGACATGATGTCTAAGGTAGACTTGTATCAGGATAAATTTATAATACTAAGCGACGGCCCGTACAGCAATTGCTCTGCCGCCGAGATGGGCATAGGCGTAAATGAATGGAAAGACAAGTCCTTAGTAATTCGCCGTGAGCATGAATGTGCCCATTACCTGACCAAACGGCTGTTCTTATCTATGAAAAATAACATTATGGACGAACTGATAGCGGATTTCTCTGGCATAACCGCCGCGTTTAATGAGTTTAGGGCCGGGTGGTTTTTGCGCTTCATAGGGCTTGAGAATTTTCCTGAGTACAGAGAGGGGGGAAGGCTTGAAAACTATAAGGGCGACCCCGCGCTGTCCGATGGTGCATTTATAGTGTTACAGAGGCTTATTCACAGCGCCGCTCATAATTTAGAGGCATTTTATGTTCAAAAGAACAACTCAAGACTCCTCACAATAATAACCCTTACATATCTTACGTTGGAGGAGATTGCGTCGCCATCATATTATGAGACTATGGAGACAGTTTTCTCCAGCTTACAGGAGGTATTATCAAATGTCAGAAAAGAATGCTAATGCAAACAAGATGCAGGAGTTAATCAAGAAGGCATGGAGCGATGAGGCGTTCAAAGCAAGGCTGCTTTCAGACACCCATGCAGCGCTAAAAGAACAGGGCATAGCAGTTCCAGCAGGCGTAACAATCAAAGCGGTAGAAAATACGCCTACAATGGTACACATATTATTACCACAGAAGCCGCAGATAGAATTAACAGATAGTCAGTTAGAGCAAATAAGCGGCGGGGCATGTATCAGTTCGTGCCTCGAAGGCGATATTCCCGCACAACCACCCTCTAATAGGTGCATGACGGGTATAACTGTGAATATTGCATGACAGGTATATATATTTTATAAAATTCAAGAATAAGCAAATAGATGATGCCTTTAAAATAAGGTATCTATCATGACTAAGTATCAGTTCGGATGCAGTCTATTTGCTGGAATGACAGATTTGTTGTATTAGAATGCTATATTATGAATTAGTATGACTCTAAAACTACACAATACGCATGTAGTGCGTTTGCCCTGCTCCAGGCTTCAGGTCACTTGACTTTCACGGAGGTTTAATATTACAGTAGACCATATCTTGCGAGGGTTGTCTATGTTGTTGCAGTGTAAAAATGGAGGGATATATTATGTCAGTAGAAAGCGCAACGTCGTTTATGAAAAAGTTGAGCAGCGATGCAGCATTTCGTAACAAGATGGAAGCTACTAAAGACGAAAGTGCACGTAAGAAAATGGTAAAGGATGCAGGCTTTGATTTCACGATGGACGAGTTAAAGCAGGTTGTTCCAGGGGATCATCATTCCACACTTGGTAAAGGCGAATTAAGCGAGAAAGACCTTGAAAAAGTAGCAGGTGGCTCTTCTGCCTCATGGACGGCGGTTGGAGTTGGTGCAGCGGCTCTTGGCGCTTAGTTCACGCTGATAAGCATCGGCATTAGCTTCATGCCGAAGGCTTAATTAGTATTGTTAAGCATTGTATTAACGTTGCATAGACAACCCAATTAAATTGCAAGACAGTCTCTGCGGAGGCTGCACTATGCTGTAAGCAGGTTTTCCAGCATTGTGGAGTTGCCGCTGTTGCAGTGCTAAAACAGCATGTCATATGACTTTACTATGAAAAAATTAAACCGCAAAAGAATAATAAATGTCTGCCACAAACGGTAATGCGGTAAACTACCGGGGGGCATTCTACAGCCAGACCAAAGAATGTCACGATGGCCTCTACAGGACATTTTCTCCCTCTGAGACCCTTAAGCGTATTGCCCCATGTTTCAGGACTGTTGGTCTTACGCGACTTTCAGATATAACCGGATTGGACAGGATAGGCATACCGGTTGTCGCCTCCATCAGGCCAGGGGCTAAGACAATAACTACATCATCGGGCAAGGGAGCCACCATAGAGGCAGCCATGGCCTCAGGGGCAATGGAGAGTATAGAAGTATTTCATGCCGAGACAATCGATTACCCTGTGATTACATCGTCTTACAAAGAATTAAGCAAACGCTGCAACATTATTGAACTAGACCAGCTTGCCCTCACAAAAAACTCTATTTTTAACGTAAACAGGCCGGAGAAATGGGTAATGGGCTGGGATATCGCCAATCAATGCGAGGTCTCCGCCCCACTGCTTCAGGTCTCACTGGACTATGCCTATGGACTTGACGGCCTGACAATATCCTTTCAAATGGGCTCAAACGGACTGGCGTCGGGGAATCATTTTCTTGAGGCACTTAGCAGCGCCCTGTTTGAGGTTATCGAAAGGGACGCGATTGCTTGCTATACAGAGGCAAACGTTAAACGCAGTTGTCCTCTTAAGAGGATTGACCCGTCAACTATCGGCTATGACAGCGTAACAAAGTTGATTGAGCGTTTTGAGTCTGCTCACGTCCGCCCTGTTATCTTTGATTATACCGTAGATACAGAGGTGCCGGTATTTGTTACATATATATATGATTTAAACTCCAGACATATGGGGGTGTATAAGGGCGCGGGCGCTCATTTAAACCCTGAGATAGCCCTTGTCCGGTCACTTACCGAGGCCGCTCAATCACGCCTGTTAGTGATAGCCGGCTCAAGAGACGATATATTCAGGCATACCTACTCATCGCTAAAACTTGACGACAATGCTGTAATCCTTAACTACTTCAATAAATCAGGCCAGACCATGAGCGCCTTCGACAGGCATGACGAATCCACAGGTACATTTGAAGACGATATTTTATTATGTGTTAAAAAACTAAGACATGCCGGGCTTAACCGGATTATCGTTTATGACCTGACAAAGCCGGACATAGGTATACCTGTGTTGAGGGTCATTGTGCCTGGCGCAGAGGGATATATGTTTAAGCACTATACGCCGGGCACCAGGGCAAAAAAATTTGCTGCCACTGAGGTCTGGCAGTGAAATCCATAATATTTCTTGGTCCAACCATGCCGGTAGAAGAGGCCAAAGCTATTTTGCCGGATGCAGTATATCTGCCACCAGTAGAACAGGCAAGCCTTCTTAGTGCCGTCACTACATATAAACCAGATGCCATAGGCATTATTGACGGCCTGTTCGGACAGTCCTTGTCTGTGTGGCATAAGGAGATACTCTATGCGCTGGAGCGCGGCATACTGGTATATGGCTCAAGCAGCATGGGGGCATTGCGAGCCGCTGAAACTGCCTGCTTTGGCATGATTGGTGTTGGCGAAATCTATGAAATGTACGCCAGCGGGCAGATAAATGACGACGACGAGGTCGCCATAATACACTCCTCGAAAGAGGATGGATACCGATGCCTCTCCGAACCAATGGTAAACATTAGAAAGACGTTCCAATACGCAGTAACACGGCAGCTCATAGACAGCGACACATGCGCAGTACTTATTGACATAGCAAAGAGACTATACTATCCTGAGCGTGTATTTCAAAACATCTTTTCCATTGCATTAACCAAAGGGATTTCAGATGAGACTATCAGCAAATTAAAACTATTTGTCAAATCAGACTATTGTGATTTAAAGAAACAGGATGCCGTTAGACTGCTTGTCTCTATCAGAGACATCCCCCAAAACGGCAGTGCTGCTGCAGGAAAGAATAACTTCACTATGGTCAACTCTCACCTGTTTAAGGCGCTCTATCACAGGGACAGGACAGTGCAATACGAGGGTACAGATGTCTGCCAGGACAACTTTGCCAGCTACGTAGCCCTGCATATGCCGGGGTTTGACGATTTCAACTTCAATGCCGTAAACAAGGCGCTTGTTGTCTTTATGGCAGATTATTTTGATATAACGGCATCAGAGGAAGATATAGAAGAAGAAAAGGGACGCTTTCAAAAGAAACTAGGCATTCAGGACAAGAATGAGTTAAATAAATGGATAGAGGACAACCACCTGACGCCTGAGGAGTTCAACACACTAATCAATGACAGCGCCAGGTGCAGAAAGATGCAGAAATGGTTTATGACACGCCAGTACCTTGTGAAAAACGTAAAGATAGTCCTTGATGAGCTTCGTATGCGTAACATCTACGGTGAATGGCTCAGTAAGGCGGTCAATCAGGAACAGATTATACAAACCCACTATCCTGACTTTAAGGAAATAGACCGCCTCGACGTAAGGGAACTCCTTATTGATCACATAAGACACACGGGTTGGAAGAGTGACACTGATGCTATGAAGTGGGCTGAGGAGGCAGGGTTTGCCGGGCTTCAGCACCTGCACCTTGAGCTTTTGAGGGCAAAGCTGCAGCGTGACCACATTAACGGCCTTCTAAGCGCCTTCCTCAAAGACAAGGGAAATGGATAGCCTGTCTCCATCTATAGTTTTCTGCGGTCAGCACTTCAGGGAACAAAAACATTACTGGTACGGCACCCAACGCTCAATAAGCCCAAAAGAGACCTATGAGACCATAAAACCATATTTTAAAGAGATTGGTCTGACCCGCCTTGCAAACATCACAGGACTTGACCGCATAGGGATTCATACGGTGATTGCCATTCGCCCAAACAGCTACTACCTGTCCGTAGACGCTGGAAAGGGATTTACGCTTGAGGCTGCTGAGGTATCAGCGGCTATGGAGTGCATTGAACGCTGCGTCGGTGAGCAGGCGCCGCTCAGAGAGATATTGCTTTCATATAAAGAGATTAGCTCATTGTATGGCGTCATACCTGTTGAGAACCTCCCGTTTACCAACAAATTGATGTTCAGTGAAAACAGGGCTGAGAGATGGACTACCGGCTATGATATTATTAACAGGCAGGAGGTGGCTGTGCCATACGTGTCTGTGAGTATGCGCGGGCCTCATGGCATAAAGGATGACCTTCATACGTTTATGTTTGGCTCAAACGGACTTGCCTCCGGTAATACATTTTTAGAGGCTGTGTACATGGGCCTGTTAGAGACGATTGAGCGTGACGCGGTAACAAGCCACAGCGTTGCCAAAGGATATAAAAACTATTATCCTCCGCGTGTAGATATAAATACGATAAGGTTCCCTCTTGTACTGGATCTGTTTGAGAGGATTCGAGAGGCACAGGTCAATGTAATTATCTATGATTGTACAGTCGATACAGCAATACCGGTATATCTTGCCTATATATATGACAACAACAGAAATATTGGAGTGTTCAAGGGTTATGGGGCGCATCTTGACCCTGAGATAGCCCTGATAAGGGCGATAACTGAGGCAGTTCAGGGGAGACTTGTGTATATATCCGGCTCACGCGACGATTTTTATAAGAATAATCTGATAGGCCTGAAGCTCTCGGACAACGACCGGCAGATAGCGCTGCTTGAGTCTGTCACACCAACGATAGATATGTCTGGGGTCAAGTCTGAGTCAACGGACACGTTTGAGGAAGACATACTGATATGCCTTGAGAGATTGAAGAGGGTTGGGCTTAATCAGGTCATTGTCTTTGACCTTACCCCGGAAGGCTATAAGGTAAATGTCGTCAGGGTAGTGGTGCCGGGTCTTGAGGGTTATACATATAAGTATTATAGCCCCGGAAGAAGGGCGCTTAACTTTGCCGAACAACGCATGGTCATAAAGTTGAGATAACGGGGGCATGGCTGCTGCACTAATCACCGTGCTTAGACCTGACAGGCAGACCGGTCTTGTAAGCGCCGGGTTTTTTACAAATGATTATGCCAGGAATCTCCTGCCTGATATCAGAATCGATTATGTACCATTAACCGCATGGTGCGACAGTGTAATGGGTGACATAAAAGACCCCTATAGCGCAGAAACTGCGTCAAAGAGATTTAAGGAGCTGACCAGGGGATATGATTATTTCAATCCCAGCTACGAACTCATACCGTTTATTCCATATATACTGTACTTGAGAAACATGTCCCGTGCTGATATAAGGCTGATGTTTACGGCCCATGCACCAGGTTGTTATTCGATGGAATATGTGCTGATGCGGTTACTGCTGGTTGACGGCGATATTATAATCGCCCCAAGTGAAAGCGGAAAAAAGACAATAGAGTTCCTGTGTCAGGGGCTCTCCCCAGTGGCTCTGCCCCACCCTGTACATATGCTGCCAACTACCGGCAGAAAACGCAATGGCGGCCTGGCAACCCTTTCGAGAATCGACCCGGGCAAACTAATACACCGACAGGTTGAGGCAATGCCGTTATTAAAGACCTCGCTGAAGATGGACATTGCCGGACCGCTTAGAGATACCCAAACAGGGGATTACCATCAATACGCGCTGCTGCTAAGGGAAAAACTCGCCAATCTCAGGCTAAAACGCACTGTCAGGCTGCATGATACCATATCGGGAGATGACAATAAGTCACGCTTTCTCTCACGGGCACAGGCGCTGCTCTGCTTATCTGTAACCATAGAGGAGGCATATCCAAAATCTGCAATTGAGGCGCTGGGCCTGGGGCTACCAGTAATAGGCACGCGATGGGACGGGCTGCCGGAGGTTGTCGGCGGCTGCGGCAGGTTGATAGATGTAGTAAATGACGCCAGCGGCGGTGCTGATGTTGCCACAGATAAGATTGCTGAGGCCATAGATATGCTCATGGACGATATGCCGCCTGCCGACCAGTGTAAAGAACAGGCGCAGAGGTTTTCGCCTCAAAGGATAAGACCACTCTACAGGGAAGTCTTAGCGCAGCATAAAGCTAAAGTTAAGGGTATCAGCAGCGGCTTTGACATAGATTCCGGTAAGGACATCTGTGCAGCGCCGGAGGGCGGGGTGCTTTGTGCAACGGCCCCACTGCTTAATCTTTCGTGGCACGAGGTCTTCTCAATTCATTTAGATGAGATAACCCTCATAAGAAGGCATTGGACAGACCCCAAAGTCAGCAATACCCAAACGGGATTGAACTTAAGGAACATGTTAGTGTCCGGGACGCAGAGACAACTTGAGAAATTCCTTTCCTTTACCGCTGCAGACAGATATGAAAAAGGCCACAATGAACCACTCGGCGAACCATCCAGCGGAGATTTTTATCAGAATATATATAATGCTGTAAAATCCCCCGCCACTCAGACATCAAAACAGATATGCCTCAACCGGCTGCGTGTAGATGGCAAAGTGGAGCTTTTTCTTGACAGCCTCAGACAATTAAACGGGCAAATGACCTCCGGCCTGACATATCTCACCATAGAAGGAGAAATACTAAAGGCTGATTATGACAAGGCATATAGCATGTGTATTGAGGATATCTCATTCAGAGAAGGCGACCATTTCAGGGTAAGACAACTGGCAAAGGTCTGCCGTATAATGAAACAGCCGGAGCGTGCGCTGCCAACCATAAGGCAGTGGCTTAGTTGTTATCCCTGCTCTGTCCACTCTGCCGAAATATGGCTTGACCGATGTATAAACGCAGCGATGACCGGCAAGGGATACAAAAAAGAGGCAAAAAGCTCATTTAATACCACCCGAAGACTTCTGGGCAGCTCAGATGTGCTGGATAAGATAGAAAAGGCTTACTTATTTTAATGCCCCTGCGAACTTTAAGAGATGCAGGGACACATCCAAATTGGGAGAGGCAGAAGAAATATTATTGTAGCGATTAGAGCTTATGATCACGGCAGGCCGTTTCTTGAGAGCGTTATGGCTGCTAAATGGAAAAGGAACAAGAACAATATCTCCCTTTTCACAGGTTGTCATAAACAGCATCCTCATCATTATTCCAAACTGTTTCAAACGCAGGACCTGATAAAATTTGGCAAGCTTTAATAAGAAGAGCTTTTTCCTTTTTCATTTCAATAAATTGAATATAATCAAGGACATCTGCAAGAAGATTCTCAGGCAGCTTATCTATCTCACTTTTAATCATATCTTTAACAGACATAGTCACCTCCTGCTGCATGTACTACATGATTATAACTATTAACTACAAACTCTTTCCACTCTTTTTTTAATAGGCATCCTATTTTTATCTCTTTAATGCCTCTACGAACTTTGCAAGGGTCTCAGAGGCCTTGTCATAGTCGTAGTTGTCTATTTGTCGCTTGATTTCAGCAAGGTCTTCGATTTCCGGCAAATCTCTCAGCATAGCTTTTAAGGCGTCAAGCTCAATGGTAGCGTCTGCGTCGCCTTTTTCAAGTGTTGCCGCCAATCTCTGCAGTTGGGCGCTCAGTGCCTCGTTAATCTTTATGTCTCTTGAGGGGGCAGTCAGTCTTGCGGCTTCTGCTGGTTTAGCGCTGCCAAGCCGTGACAGGTCCTCCATCACCTCGTCGAGTTTGAGCTGAAACGCTGCTAACAGCGGTTCCAGCTCTGTCTTATCAGTATGACCGTCCTTGAGTGCGTACTCAAGCCCCTGTGAGGCACGGTGGAGCTCGAATGCCCCTATGGTGCCAGCAACGCCTGACATTGTATGAACTATTCTGTAAATGTCAGGGCAGCCCCCTGATAATCCATCTTTCAATATGCCCATAAAATCCCTGTATTTTTCCCTGAACTCGTTGAGCATTTTTATATAGAGGGCTGTATTACCACCCATCCTTCTTATGCCCGTCTTTGTATCAATTTTCTGAAAGTCTGATGGCAGCATTCCCTTTGAACTGGCTGGCGGGGTTTTCTGTGCCGGTATCACCTCTGCAAATTCCCTGGGTTTTATCCACCGTACAAGTGTGCCGTAGAGTGCGGCAGGCTCGAAGGGTTTTCCCACATGGGCGTTCATTCCGGCAGCGATACATTTCTCGCTGTCACCTGAGAGGACATTGGCTGTCATCGCTATAATGGGAAGGTCTCTGCATTTCTCCTTCGCACGGATTGTGCGGGCTGCCTCATAGCCGTCCATATCTGGCATCTGAATATCCATCAGCACGGCGTCGTATGCGTGTTTTGTAACAGCGGCGACTGCCTCTATGCCGTTTACGGCAGTATCTACCATAAAGCCTTTTATCTCCAAAAGCTCGGTTGCTACCTGGCGGTTTATGTCGTTGTCCTCTACCAGAAGTATATGCGCACCGGCTAGCCGCTTCAACCCCGTGATTTCCTTGTCAGCCGAGGGTGATGCAAGGCTTGACCTCTGTGTATCCTCACCAAAGACAGATAGAATTGTATCATACATAACGGACAGGCTCACGGGCTTAATAAGAAACGAGTCCATGTGTACGCCTTTTATTGCGTGAAGAACCTCCTCCCTGCCATATGCTGTAACCATGATAATCTTTGGAATCTTAGTTTGCGGAAGGAGCCTGTTAATCTCCTCGATAGTGTCTATGCCGTTCATCTCAGGCATCTTCCAGTCAATAAATGCCAGGTCGAATGGATTATCCCCCGATTGTTTTATCTCTGCCAGGGCCTCTTTGCCTGAGGCAACCGGCGTTACCTTAAAAGAGAATGACTCCAACGTGTCTTTTAAAATATCACGCGAGGCAGGATTATCATCGGCAAGCAGGACACGCAGCCCCACGTACTCATTTCTAGGCAGACGAAAGCGCCTCCTCTCGGCATTTTGCCTTGCAAAACCGGCTGTGAAATGAAACGATGACCCAACGCCCGGCTCACTTTCCACCCATATACTGCCGCCCATCATCTCAACCAGCCGCTTGCATATGCTTAACCCAAGCCCCGTACCTCCATACTGCCTTGTAGTTGATGTATCTGCCTGACTAAATGCCTGAAACAGATTGCCTATTTGCTCCTGCGTCAAGCCAATCCCCGTGTCATTTACCGAAAAATGGAGGTAAACAGTTTCATCGGTCAACTGTTCGGCCTCAATATGTATGATTATCTCTCCCTTAGAGGTGAATTTAACGGCATTGTTAGCGAGATTTGTAAGTATCTGACCAAGACGCAGCGGGTCTCCTATCAACACCAATGGGACATTTTTAGCAATTGAAAAACAGAACTCAAGGTTCTTCTCGTCTGTCTTAATGGTAATTAAATTAGATATGTTATTGAGTACCTCGTCAAGGTGAAAAGGAATGTACTCTATTTCAAGCCTGCCTGCCTCAATCTTAGAAAAATCCAGTATATCGTTTATTATCCCTAACAGTGATTTTGCCGCAGACTGTACCTTTAATAAATAGTCCAACTGCTTTTCATCCAGAGTAGTCTTTAAGAGAAGATATGTCATCCCAATGATGGCATTCATCGGGGTGCGTATCTCATGGCTCATATTGGCAAGGAAATCCCCCTTTGCCTTGTTCGCGCTGAAGGCCGCTTCTCTTGCAGCCTCAAGGAGTTCTGTCTGATGGCGTAGCAACTGTTCTCTTGATACCACAGTGGTTACGTCCTGGATTTGCAGCACACACATAAATGTCTTGTCCTTTTGGCGTATGCCGCTTATATAGACAACCTGACACATCCTCTCGCTTACTTTAGGGTCTAGTGCCGGTTGAAACAATGGAAACGGCCTGTTGGTCAATCTATGAGACAGTGTGGTAGGCAGTCCGCGTGAAAGCGCGCTGTCTATCCCCTGCATAACACGGGTATTGACAAGCTCTGGAAATGCCTCAGTTAAAATCTTGCCTATTATATCAGCCCTTCTGATACGGGATGTCTTCTCCATCCAGCGGTTCCAGAATACGACACGCATTGCCTCGTCAATAACTATAATCCCATCCTGGTTCTTGTCCAGTATTGACAGCAATAGATCAGATTCAAATTCAGCCATAGGCGCTCCCTGCTCTCTTAAAGCCCGGATATAATTTTTGCGATCTCTTGTTTTAAATTTGCCATAGCTTCTTTAGAGAAAAGCAGCACTACGTATCCCCTCAGTGAGTTATGCTTTAACTCGTCCTCAGCAGTCTTAAAGTCCATCATCAGAAAGAATGCCTGGTTGCTGTTGTCGTCGCTGGAACTCGAACATGACAATCTGTGAGAGGCAATATCAAGCAGGGCCTCACAACTGGCCTTCAGGAATTCAGCCGCCTCAAATTCAAATTCAACGGTCATCATCTGTGTAAAGCTGGAGAGAAAGGCATTTAAGATAACATTACCTACATCAAGCAGTGTCTCCTGTTCAAGCTCAGTAAGTGTCTCAAGCGGAACGTCGTCACCAAGCAGGGTTCTTACAAGCTCCAGACTCTTGCCGCCTGGAAATATTAACAAAGCCGTCCCGCAAAGTTCACCAAGAAAGATTTGTCTTACTGCGACAAGTTTTTCATCCTCCTTATGCTCAACCAAAGCAACCGCTTCCCGATGGCTGACCACCGCAAGCTGCGGCAGCGACAACAATATCTCCTTTTTGACCATCTTGCTTAACGAATCTGCGGCCATCCCTAAGCCCATGTTGAAAAACTCTTTGAGTGCGTCCTGTTCCAGTTCACTTAATTCCATCGGCTACACCCCTCCATCGCTGCCGCCAATTATCCTCACAATGTCGTCCCTGGTTACTGGTTTTTTAATAAATCCGATTCCCATAGCATCGGCACGCAGACGCATTGTCTCCTGAATATTGGCCGTTACTAAGTGAATGCTTATCTTCGGGTATAGTTCCATTAACTTTGCGGCAAGGTCAACCCCGTTCATCCCCGGCATGTTAAAATCTATAAGGGCTATTGGTATCTGTTGATTTTTTACCTTATCCAGTCCGTCCTGAGCGTTTCCAGCCTCGACAATCTCCCACTGTGGAAATACCTGAGAGACAATGTTCTTTACCATCATGCGTGCCAGAGCGCTGTCATCTACGATTAGTATTGCTTGCATAATAATCCTCCTTGTGTTAAGCATTATTTTAATCTTTCGGTTCTAAACGAAGACCTTCTCTTCTGACTTCCTCTATGTTTAAGAGGAAGGACACCGTACCATCAGGCATAACGGCACTGCCAGAGAGCATGGTAATATGTGAAAATATACGTGCCAACGGCTTGACAACTATATTGGCAAGCTCCTCTGCCGCATCGACCTCAAGGCCAAACTCACCTTCATCGCAGCGCAGCATCACCACATGGCACTGCCCCTTCAGCAGTTCACTGCATTCATTTTTACATTGATGCAGCAGTCGGCTTAGTCGTATCAGGGGCACCAGCCGCTGCCGCGACCTGACCCACGGTGACTGCATCTTTATCTCCACGTTTTCTCGTACCTCGTCGCCATAAAATGAAACCAGTTCTATCACATTGACCTGCGGGAGGGCAAATCGCTCCTCCATCGAACGAACCACCAGCACAGGGACAACTGCCATCGCCTGGGGTATACGTATAGAAAACCGCGTCCCCTTACCGGCAGCGCTTGAGACTGTGAGTACCCCGCCTGCCTTTTCCACTGTCTTTTTCACCACGTCCATGCCAATGCCGCGCCCAGATATCTTGCTTAGTGTCCCGGCAGTGGAAAACCCCGGCTCCATAATCAGGTTAAACGCTGCGTTGTCGTCTATGGAGGCTGCCTGCTGAGTGGTAAGCAGCCCCAGTTCCACGGACTTTTCCTTGACACGGCTTACATCGATGCCTGCCCCGTCGTCGGAGATTTCCATATATATATTGCCGTGCCTTTGTTCCGCTGACAACTCTACCTTGCCCGCAGGGGATTTTCCGAGGGAAACCCTCACATCCGAGGGTTCTATTCCATGGTCAATGGCATTGCGAATCAGATGACCAAGTATATTTTTAAGTGATATCAGTACAGAGCGGTCAATCTCTGTATCTTCACCTCTCATTTGCAGATAGACCTTCTTGCCGGAGTCAACTGACAGCTCACGCACCAGACGATGATACGTACTCCAGATATGCCCAACCGGCTGGAGGCGGTATTTGAGGACTTCCGCCTGCAAATCCTGTATTTGCATCTCCATAGTGTCAAGGAGCTGCTGGTGGTCTCCACGATTTTGCATAAGTGAGTAGCGCAGTTGATTAAACGTTACAAGCACTATACCGGAGATGTTCATCAGTGTGCTGAGGCGCGAAATAGGCAGGGTTACAGTCTCAAGGTTTAATGATGACTCACCGGTATTGCCGGTATTTAATGTTGAGCTGGCACAGGGGTCAGAGTCAGATAAGTCCAATTTACAATAAGGCGCAGAGCCCGGCGTGACAGATGCTAGTGTCTGGATATGCTGGAGTTTCCCAATCTGCTCTGTGAAATCAACATCTCCTTCTGCGCCGGTTTTCTCAATAGTTTTAAGCGCCCCGCGAACACAGTCAACCACAGTAAGCAGGGTTGAGCTGATAGCGCCATCCATGGTAATTATGCCGTCACGCAGCAGCTCTATGACGTTTTCAGCAGAGTGTGTAAGTTCCTCAAGCCTGGTAAAGCCAAGCATCAGGCAGCTGCCCTTTACAGTATGTGTGTGGCGGAATACGTCGTCTATCAGAGCCTTATTTTTTGGATTAGTCTCAAGCCCCAGAAGCCCTCGCTCGATAAGGTTTATAGAGTCGGTACACTCCAACAAAAACTCCTGTATTAATCTGCCCCAGCTCTCTTCGTCGTACATTGAGTTCCTGTGATATTTGTTGCTTTGAGTTTATTGTATTTTATTATCTGGATTTTGTCAAATGCCCGAATTGCCTCATGAAAAAACTATAGGTGTGGTATCCACTGTTGCTGCTCTTAAAGAATTTTAGTCCTCAAACAGGTCTTTGATGTTGACCTGAAGTCCCTCAATGACTTTAGATGTAACAATGCCCTCAATTTCGGCGAATGAATGACATATGTATTTGTCAGAATCGAGGGTTAGTACGGTGACAGCACTATACTCTGAAAGGACAAGCCAGTATTCCGGTACGCCGTATTTTTCGTATATTGCCTTCTTGACATCAATGTCTTGCCTGTAACTCCCTGGGGACACTATCTCACAGACCATATCTGGTACACCTCTTATCCAATCCTGAAGTATGACCGCATTCTCTTTCCTGATAAACAATATATCAGGCTGCACCCGATTAACCCCTTCCTCAAGAATTACGTCCAGAGGTGAGAAATATAACCTTCCTAAGCTGTTGGCCTCAACATGGCGGTCTATTATTCTGTTGAGCCTCTTTAGTATCTCCTGGTGTTTCCTAAAAGGGCTGGGCGACACAACTTCCTCCCCGTTGATTATCTCAGTTAGATCTAAATCTCGTTCAATTGTAAGCGTTTCCATGATTAAATACTACCTTTGAGACTACGAGTTTGTCAATGCTGCGAATTGTCTCACGAAAACCTGACTTAACCTTTCAAATGTATTTACATAGTATGTACATATCAGTTATAATAAATTATGCTCTTTGATTGGAGTGATGAAAAGAATAATGAAAATGTAAAAAAGCACAACGTTTCATTTGAAGATGCAAGGGAAGTTTTTGAAGATGCATTTCACAAATCGCTGTTAGACAGAAGATTTGATTACTTTGAAGAACGCTGGATAACATTAGGGCTAACAAAAACTGGAGAGTTGCTTGTAGTAGCACATTTATATAGTGTTACCTCTGAAGGCAATGAAAAAATCAGAATAATATCAGTCAGAAAAGCAACAGCTAATGAAAGGAGGTCCTATGAAGAAGACTGAAGATGACTTTGAAATAAAAGATGAGTATGACTTTTCAAAAGGAATAAGGGGACGTTTTTATAAACCTAAGAAAATACCTACAACCATACGTCTTGATAATGACATTGTAATGTTCTTTAAGAAGTTGGCAACCCAACAGAAGGTAGCATATCAAAGCATGATTAACGAAGTACTGAGAAGCTATGTCACTTCACATACTGATCATAAGTGATCTATAGCATGTAGTATATGACATAGTGGAGACATGGCTTATATTGATGGTGAATCGAAGGCAATTCGAGGATTTGATATTTGTTTTCCACTCTGATATAATAAAACTAAGCATAGTGATGGCAGCTTAATCAAGGAGGGTTCTTTATGAAAACATGGAAACAATACAACAGGGGGCTCTCAATATTATTAATGGTACTTTGCCTCAGTGCATTAGTGCCATTAAGCGTATCTGCCGGTGAACTGTCTGCCCTTCATAAGAGCAAGATAGCCACTGATGGCGGATATGAAAGCCTGGTCTTGCAGGCAGACAGCAGCGGTTCAATCAGGATTATTGTAAAAGTTGAGGCCGCATTCCACCCAGTAGGCAGCTTATCTACTGCGGAGGCCGAAGAGCAGGCGCGTTTGATTTCACGGGCGCAGGACCAGGTAATGGGGCAGCTCACATCGGTCAATGTCTTTTCTCATTACAAGTATCAGTATATCCCTCATATCGCAATGACTGTTGACAGGAATGCGCTTGATGCCGTACTTGCCATAACCGAAGTAATCTCTGTTGAGGAAGATAAACTGGCAAGCCCCACACAGGTAAACTGGGATATCTCTAAGGTTGGTGCACCTGCTGCATGGTCAAGCGGGTATGACGGCACGGGTTATGTGGTGGCAATCCTTGACACCGGAGTCGATAACACTCATCCCATTCTTACGGGTAAGGTTGTCTCTGAGGCCTGTTACTCGACCAGTAATTCATCAGCTTCTTCCAGTTCTCTATGTCCCGGTGGTGTAACAAGCTCAACGTCAAGCGGTTGTGCGATGCCATATGCGGGGAGTTGTCCATCAGGAAAGTGCGACCACGGCACACATGTGGCTGGTTCTGCGGCAGGGCAAAACACGGGGCAGTCATCAGGTGTTGCAAAAGGTGCAAATATCATAGCAATTCAGATATTTTCACTAATCAACAGCTCCAGCTACTGTACTACAACTCCCTGTGTACTAACTTGGGACTCCGACCAAATTAAGGGGCTGGAACGGGTTTATGCTTTAAAGGGTACATATTCAATAGCCGCAGCAAATCTGAGTATTGGCAGCGGTAAGAATACCTCTAATTGCGACAGCCAAAATAGCGGCATGAAGGCAGCGATAGACAATCTTCGTTCTTCCGGTATCGCAACTGTTATTGCCGCTGGTAACGATGGATATACCGATGGGTTAAACAGCCCAGGATGTATTTCTACGGCTGTCAGCGTCGGTGCAACAGACAGTTCGGACACGGTTGCCTCCTATTCAAACAGCGCGAGTTTTTTGAATTTACTGGCACCGGGTTCTTCGATTTTATCGTCCATCCCTAACGGTGGGTATGGCACGTGGAACGGAACATCAATGGCTACCCCGCATGTGGCTGGCGCATGGGCAGTGCTGAAACAGGCAAAGCCGTCAGCATCGGTTACTGACCTTCTGAATGCCCTGATAAGCACCGGCGTCTCAATAACAGACTCGCGTAACGGCATAACGAAGCCCAGAATTCAGGTGGACTCAGCGCTAAACTCACTAACAAGCGGCTATAGCATAACTGTCACCAAATCTGGCACGGGCACAGGCACAATAACAAGCAAACCCGCTGGGATAAGCTGCGGCTCAACCTGTTCATCAACGTTCTCATCTGGAGCTGGCGTATATCTGATAGCGGCAGCAGACTCCGGGTCAACATTTACGGGCTTTACAGGATGCGACACAGCGAACGGCAACGGCTGTTACCTGCTGATGTCATCGGCTAAGACCGTAACTGCAACATTTACGAAATCAACTACCTATGCAGTCAGCGTCACCAAATCCGGCACGGGCACAGGCACAATAACAAGCAAACCCGCTGGGATAAGCTGTGGTTCAACCTGTTCATCGTCATTTACATCAGGCTCAGGGGTATATCTGATAGCTGCGGCAGACTCCGGGTCAACATTTACGGGCTTTACGGGATGCGATACAGCAAACGGAAACGGATGTTACCTGTCTGTGTCATCGGCAAAAAGCGTAACAGCGGCGTTTACATCGTCAGGCACATCTGATTTTAATCTGGCAAGCGATGCAATTAACGCATTTTATAATCAGTACCCATCGTACTTTGGGACAAAATCAGGAGGGGTAACGACAGGTTCTGACGCAAGCGGCACATACTATATCCAATGGTTCACCAATGGCAGGGCAATTATAGCTTGGACTGACGGCTATCTGTACTGGTGGGATGGAAGCTCATGGAAATCGTATTCAGTTTGGAACCCGGCAATATCGGCAAGTGCGTGGATCACCTGGATATATAATAAATACGCCTCGTACTTTGGGACAAAATCAGGTGGTATAATATCAGGAACAAACTCATCGGGCACATACTATATCCAGTGGTTTACCAATGGCAGGGCAATTATAGCTTGGACAGATGGGTATATGTGGTACTGGGACGGCAGCGAAGCACACAACTTTGGGTATACCTGGAAATAACCTGTTTAAACGGGCGGCCTCAGCAAAGGGTCTGTTAACTAAACTGTGTCAGGCCCGGTTTTAGCCCTTAACATCAATGTCCAATAGTAACCTTCCCTCGAAG
>JAMOAZ010000031.1:0-43401 GCA_039908505.1 Nitrospirota bacterium | reverse complement strand
GCATTCAGTATAACCAACCATTTCTGCACACGCCAAAAACCTATGGTCTCCTTTAATCTCTCTTTGATCTCTTCTGCGGTTAGATGGGGTAATACCTTTGTTATTTTATTAGCCATTACTACCTCCTGTTTAGTTTTGAAGATAGTATAGCATATTTACTTATTAGATTGCTACTTAGTATAAAATGTCTTTTAGTGTAACATCGTATGCATACGCCACGCCTTTCACTGTTTTTTATAAATCTAACCTTTGTAAGGTCTCTTAGAGTATTATATCATTTCGGGATTCTTTTTAATAGCCGATGTCTATGATATTACCATTTTGATTAACGATGAATGTATCCATAATCACTATTTTGTCATTAGCGTCACTGTCAGATTCCTTGTTGGTATCGATTTCAATTCCACCAATGTAAATAATGTCTATCTCGTCTTTTTGGGCAAGTTTTCTCAGTTGTTTCTTCATCCATGGAATCTGATCCTTATATGCATTGACAGTAACATCTAATAAATCATAGCCAAGCGGCTTCGGTTCTATATTATGAATTGAAATAGTCTTTTTTATATACCTGCTAAGGGCTCTCAGGTCTGAGTCCGACGGCATTTTCATGCCCTTGAGTATTTGGTCATAGCAGGACGTTATTGCCCCACATGCCGCTGTGGAGCTGTTGTGTCCATACCTTATAAATGCGCCAAACTCCTTTGTGTTTGCGTCATAGCCGATGTGTGATAGGTTTAAAATCATTAACTTATCGTCTTCTTTTACCGGCACATGATGCGCAGCCGGCATCAGGCTCTCGTAAGTCTTTATATGAGGTAAAAATAGTCCTCCAAAAAGGCGCATATTGTAGAACATTTCTATTTTAATCAAAGTATCATTGTTTGATATATCAGGATAATACCTCCTCATCCCATACTTGATATTGTCAATGACTGTAGTGCATTGCTCATCGAGGCAGTTGATTACAACGACAACGACATTTACACCGAGATATATTTTATATCTTTCCATTATACCATTGATGAGTTTGCACAACTGGGGTATGTCAATTGCGTTTTTAATAAAATTATCAGCTGACACTTGTTCCATATTTAATCTCCAGTTGTGGAAGATAAAAGGGTAATTAAAATTTCAAAAAAGAACAATGCCCTGGTGTGTCACATTCCGCCATCATAATAATGCCAGCAGGTACTTTCCATACCTGAATGCAAGTGATACGTTCTCCTCAAGTTCGTGAACGGTTTTAAGGAATTCAAATGACTGCTCCATTGTTTGCATCCCAAATGCGCTGCCCTTTCCAACTTCTTTGTTGATCTTCTCCAGTTGATTTGTCCTTATCAGTTCGGATATCTTTTTCGTGTTATGTAAGATTTCCATCGCCGGAACTGTCCCTTTGAAGCCTTTAAGAGGCAGGAGATGCTGCCAAATGATTGATCTTAAAACTCTTGAGAGTTGATACCTTGCGTATCGCTGTTCTCCTTCAGAGTAATAATTTAGCATTCTGAATATTGCCTCGCCAGACCCGCCAAATGTCCGCATCACTGCAATTACCAGAGTACCTGCCTCTGCTGCGTTCATGGCCAGGGTTAAGGCATCTTTACACTGTACATCGGTAAGAATTATTACGTCTGCCTTGCTTCTGATGGCGGCATTTATTGCGTTTGAAAATTCAAGCGTGTGGACACCAACCTGGCGCTGTTCTATCAGAGAAGATTGGTTGGAATGATGAAACTCAATAATATCCTCTATGGTCACAATAAATTTCTTCTTGTTAATATTTATATGCTCAACTATGGAGGCAAGAGTTGTGGATTTGCCCGATCTGGCCTCTCCTGTTATCAGCACTAAACCGTCGTCAAGTTCAGCAATCTTTTCAAGCGATTCTTTTGGCCCTATGTCATGCAGCTCAGGGATTTCTCGTGGAATTATACGGCACGCCGCTCCAATGCCATCCTGAGCGTGGTACAGATTAATCCTGATACTACCGGTGTAGTCGCTTACGTACATCAGCTCCATATCCAGCCGCTTTTCAAATTGCTGTATCTGTGTTTTATTTAAAATCCCGTATACCAATTGTTTGAGTTCCTCTCTACGGTAAAAAGGGCTTTCCAGGAGTTTATAAAACTTGCCATGTCGTTTGAGTACGGGGCACTCATCAACAGAAAAATAAATGTCAGACGCGTTTATCTCACGTGCCGCTATAAAATAATTAACTATCCCAGGTGCATCGTCTTTGGGCTTTTTAGCTGCCTCGATTTTATATATAAAATCCTCACTCTCTGATCTGTATTCTACATCATCCATTTCCTCTTTCCTCCATTCAATAATATGCCTCTTTTACCGGATTGACATAATAGGTATAGCTATACTCCCTGAATCTTTCTATGGCCGCTTTACTGATAATCCCTGCAGATGAGACCTCAGCCAGTGCCTGGGTTATGCTCTTCATCCCTCTGCCTGCTCCTGCTGCCATTGTGGGCCTTAGAAGATGATATTGTTCATTGTATATCAAAGTCGATATCACAGGGTCGTTGAGAAGTATTTCAAAGACCGGTACAACTGCCGTACCTCCGGGTAACAGATTTTGCCAAAACAGCGCTTTCAGGGTCGTTGCGAGAACTTTTCTTGCTGTGTGTCTGTCGTTTTCAGGAAAGCACTCAATCATTAGTCTCAGAGCCTCGGAGACTCCGCCATTTGCACGTATCGCAGCTATTACCAAAAGACCTTTTTTCAGGGCTGAAAGAGAAAACTTTAATGTCTCATACATCGAAAAGCCATCGATGGCAAGCACCGATGCCTCACTTATTGTTCTTTCAAATGTGTTTGAAGAATCAAAAACTTCCGTCAAACTGACAAATGGCTGCTTTACTATCGAGAGCCAGTCTTTGTGAAAATACCTGGTAGGATTTTCCATCACAATGATTCTCTTGTTATAATGCTTATTTATGTAATCAACAAATGAAGCCAAAGTTTCGCTCTTGCCGGAGTTGTGCCTTCCTATTGCCAGTATAAGCCCTGATTGTGTGTGTACAAGGTTTTTGATTACATCAGGCAAACCCAAAGAGTTTAGCTCAGGTATTTCATGATAAATAGGGCTTATTGACAGCATGTAACCATTATGACCATTGGCTGCCAGCACCTTGAATGTCCCAGCCGCTTTGGATTCATAGTTAAAGCTTGATTCCTTTACAGGTTTTTCAATCTTTGCGATTGATTGGGTTACGAGTAAGTTGACAAAATCAGAGGTCATTTTCTTATCAACCGGGGCAGCCGTGTCGAGTCTTGAAATGGTATCTCCGATTCTTATATATGGACTGTCACCAGGGGCCAGGTAGAGCATCGAGCCTCTCTTTTCTTTTAAGAGGGTGCAAAAAGAATCAAACACATCAATTTTTTTAAATTTCATTTCTTAAAGCTGCCGGAAGGCGCAGGGGTAACCGCTTTCTTCAGGTACTTACCTATGTATTCATTTTCAAGCAGTTTTTTATATAAAGGACCAGAACTCCTCGACAGAAAATATGCAGAAAGAAGTAAAATCGGTATGCCAGGGATACCCGGTACTATGACGCCAATTACTCCAGCCCCGGCCAACACACCGCCGACAGCCTCATATAACCTGTTAGGTTTGCTGACCTGCTCAATCAGTGATTCAACTGGTGGCGATTCATTGTAATGGCTGCTGTTATCTGACATACTGATAGTACTCAGATTCCTTAAGATGCAAGGCTCGCCGATTAATTTTTCGTCATAGAATATGGTCAGACTGCCACAACTGCCGTTTAAGGATGTCCCTGTTATCCCGGACAGTGTGAGGAGTTTTGTGTTAACAGCATCAAAAAGGGTCTTATTTAATCTGAATGCCTCAGATACCACCCTCAGACGTCCGGGGATGGAATGTTTTACCTCGACAGGAATGAATATGTCAGCTCCTATGGCCCTTAAATTTTCAATCGGCTCTAAACTATCTTCAAACAAGATGCACGGTGCAGTAGGGTTATCCATTGGCTGCAGTTTGCTCAGGCTTTAGTGTTTGTAACAGGAGCTGTTCTATCGTCTTAGTGGACTCGTATTGCTTAAGGGAACTATAGCCAAAAATCATTAGAACCAGCCACGCAGGGGTTGGAAGCGCAGGGGCTAACAGAAGCGTAAAAAGCCCTGCTGATATAACAGATGCAGGAAGAACGGTGTCCTTAGCGAATGGTTTTGAGGCCAAGAATGATTTTACTACCTGTTGCGCTGGATACGCTACAGAGATTGAATTACCTTCGATATTTATCTCCAGCTCATCTGCGCCATCGAAACACAGGGCGTTAAATATCTCATCGTAAGCATTGGCAAAGTTTGAAAGCGACATGATAAAATCAATCTCGCTGCCAAGCTTCCCTATTAAACTTTCATTGGTCTTATCGCCGCTGTCGTCAAAATATAGTGTTACTGATGCCGCAAAACGATTCAACTGCGCCTTTTTTATCTTATTTACCCTTTTAATGGCAGCGCCCAAAAAGATAAAAAAGACACGCATATCCATATCGGTTTCAACCTTCAGCCTGAGTCTGCCCCTTATATAATGGGCCGCTTTGAGTCCAAATGCGGCAGTCATTTCTGAGTGGCTCTTGTTTGTGCCTCTTTAATCTTCTCAAGCTCGTATTCTGCCCTGCTCTCTGCCGCTATATCTTTGAACTCCTCATACGAATGGCCTAAGGCAGAGAGTAAGGCGTCTTTCAACGAATAAAAGAGCTTTATCAGAGTCTTGATGAAACCTCTGTTAGGAACCATCTTTATAAAAAAAACTACGACCAGTCCCCCAACTATCCCTGCAATTACGTATCCCATATTACGCCTTGACTGCTGCCTCGGCTTTGGCGGCTTTTACGGCTTCATACTCGGCCTTGCTTTCAGCCATAATGTCTTTTAGAGACTCCAAGGTCTCTCCTCCACCGGATGTAACGGCATCTGCAACTGAATATCCCATCTTTATTATCCCCTTTACGGCACCACGCATGATATCAGACTTGCCTGCAACATAAACCACTGCCCCACCAAAAATACCGGCCAATAACTCTTCCATACCAGACCTCCTTTAATCAATTGATTTATTTAGTATTACATATGGCGTTCACTAATTGCAAGAGGTCAACGCCCCTTGAGTTTCATTCTTATTATAGGTTTCATGCCGTTTAAACACGCTATAATGGCTGAGCCATTGCTGATAAGAGTGCTGAGAACAGGAGATATCAGATTTAAGGCTGCAAGGGCATAAGCCGCTGCATTAAGCCCTCCGGTTATGGTATAATTCTCCTTGATGAGTGTTATGGTTTCCTTGCTTATCTCAAAGGCCATAGGAATCTTATTAAGATTGTCGTCAAGCAGTATTACCCCGGCAGTCTCTTTTGTAATATCAGCGCCTCCTTTTACTGAAATCCCGATATCTGCATAGGAAAGCGCTACTGAGTCATTTATCCCGTCACCAACGAAGGCCACAATATGCCCTTTGTTCTTTAAATCTATAACGACATCTGCCTTTTGCTCAGGGAGTACCTCGGCGATGCACTGGTCTATGCCCAGTGCTTTTGCCACAGGATAGGCCACTTTTTTCACGTCTCCTGTAAGCATGATTACGTTTTTAACGCCTACACGGTGAAGTTCGTCTATCATCGACTTAGCCTCTTTGCGTATCTGGTCTCTGAAGGAGATAATGCCGCCAAGCCTTCCATCGATTGCAATATACAGTGCCGCTTTGCCGTCGCTGATAATTCTGTCGGTGATGTCTGCAATCTCACCGTCTGTGGGTATAGCGTTTTCTTCAAGCATTCTCAGGCTTCCGACAAGTACGTTTTTACCAGCAATCCAGGCGTCGACGCCACGCCCGACACAGTACTGAACCGAATCACGCCTCATAAGCCTGATGTGATTGGCCTCAGCGTGTTTTACCACAGCCTCAGCTATAGGATGCGTCATCTGAAGCTCCGCAGTAGCCGCAAATGAGACTATCTCCTCTTCCCTGTAGCCGTTAAAAGCAGTAACATCCTCCACTTTTATTACTCCGGTTGTAAGCGTCCCGGTCTTGTCGAATATTATGGTGTCTGATTTGTATAGTTTTTCCAGATAACTCCCGCCCTTTATTAATATCCCATGCGATGTAGCCGAGATCATACAGGACAGTACAGCAGTTGGCGCCGACACCCTTACTCCGGTGCCGAAATCCACTGTGAGAAGCGCTGCCAGATGGTAAAGATTTAATGTAGTAGCAAAAATTAAACCTGTTGTGATAAGCGAAGGCGCCACGATTCCATCTGCAAACTTCTCGGCGTGGTTCTGTATCTTGGTTTCATAAATTGGCGCTTCTTCCACCATTTTAACCACCTGAGCCACTTTTGTGTCATCGCCGGTTCTGAGCACCCTTACGTAGGCCTTGCCGTCCTTTATAACGGTTGCAGCAAGGACTGTATCTCCGGTTTCTTTATGAACAGGGAATGATTCGCCGGTTAACACCTGTTGGTCTACGATTATCTCACCCTCAGTTATCTGACCGTCCACCGGTATAAGATTTCCAACATTTAAGGAAACTATCTCACCCACCTCAATATCTTTAACCCGTACCTTCACCTCAACATCACCTCGCACCACCCATGCGTAGTTTTCCTGAAAATCCAAGAGCTTTCGTATGGTTCGCTGCGAGCTTGACGCAGTGAGATCGCGAATGTAATCGCCAAGGTGAATCAACCACACCATAGCTGAGGCATTCATAACGTCTCCGGTAAGCATCCCTACTGTCAAAGCGGCAGCATCAAGAAAATCAACGTTAAACCTACGTTCAGTTGTTAAGCACTTGTATGCACGTTTATAGACTGGTATGCCGATATATATAATCACCGGATAGACTATGGCAAGCGCTAGTGGTGGAATGCCGCCAAGCGCGACGCTCAGGACTGTTGCAGCCGACGCCCACTTAAAATATGAGAGAGATATTTCCTTGTCCTCTTTTTTTGACAGCGCTGGTAATGTCTTCAGAGTCACAACGTCAGTGAGCGTAAGGCTGGAGACAGAGGCCATGATTATATCCGGGCGAACGGCATCCTTATCGTAAATAACGACAAAACTCCCACAGAAGTGGTTAATGTTTACATCGGTCACACCAGGTTGTTTTCTTAGATAGCTACCCAGCGTTCCACATAAATCCTTATATGACGCCAAAAGAGCAATATTAAAACGAAGCCGTCCCGTTATTGAGTGTTTAATTACACATTTAAGCTGCAATTTGAGCAAAGAGGTATTAATCTCTAAAAAAACAGCCGAATTTTTATGGATGTCTTTTTTGTATTCCTCTATATTGACAACGGCAGATTTAGCTGCCGGGACAGCCACATGGTCATCACTCCTGAAGACATTTTCCGATGTGCTGTAATAGGTGGTTTGATCGAAATCACCGTCCGTTCTTAGCATTGTGTCCCCCTGGTTTTCACGATTCGTTTAATAAATAAAGAAATATGCAATGCCTAAAATTACATATAGCGCCAGCAGTTGTACCCCTTCCATCCAATGGGTCTGTCCGTCAGCGGAGATAAAATTGACCAACAGCACGGAGAACACTATGGATAGGGTCTCAAGGGCAGTAAAAGACAAATCCATTGGGGCAGGACCAATGAAGTAGCTTAGAAACACCATGATAGGAGCCAGGAACATGGCTACCTGAGAGCTGGAGCCAATAGCTATCGAGACCGAAACGTCCATTTTATTCTTGAGCGCCATAAAGATTGCTGTGCTGTGTTCGGCAGCATTACCAACCAGCGCCACGACAATAACTCCAACAAATACCTCGTTCATCCCTAGCGACTTAGTTGCCGATTCAAGAGATTTAACCAAAAATTCACTCATAAAGCTTATCCCAACCGTTGCCGCCAGAAGTACGGACAGTGACTTACCGGTACTCCAGCCCTCTGCCCCTTTGTGGCCCTCTGCCTCTTCATCGGCAGCTCCGTACAAGTGTTTGTGGCTTTTTAGTGAAAACACAAGGCTGAACACATAGGTAGTAAATAGTACTATCGCAATTGCCAGGCTTATTGTGTTGTTCAGGCCATCTATAGCTGCGTTGGTTATCGATTGGTTTTTTAACAGCGAATGGATAACGGCTGGAACCACGAGGCCGGAAGTGCTGAGAATCAGCATCGTAGAGTTTAGATTAGCTGCCGTTGCATTGAATTTCAAAGATTTCTGTTTTAGCCCTCCGGCAAGGAAACTAAGTCCGAGGACAAGCAATATATTGCCGATTATCGAACCCGTTATCGATGCCTTGACAACACTAAACATCCCCTCTTTAATCGCAATGATTGCGATAATCAGCTCTGCGGCGTTTCCAAATGTTGCATTGAGAAATCCACCTAACCCCGGGCCGAGCTTCTCAGTCAGATGTTCGGTTGCCTTGCCCATAATTGCAGCCAAGGGTATAATGGAAATTGCCGATGCAGCAAAAATATATGTCCCGCTGCCGTGTGTAAGCTCAAGATACACCGCAACGGGGACGAAAATTAACAAGTAGTCCAGCAAACCTATTTCGATCTTTCCCAGTCCCTTTAAATTTAAAACCATTTCAGCATCCACCCAAGATAAAAAACATAGATTAGTAAAAACATAGCACCCTCATACTTTGACGGCTTCTTGTCGATAACGACAAAGGTAAAGATTATGGCGGCGAATGCCATCATCGGCAATCCCTTAGTTATAGTATCTTCAGCTACTAAAAGCACGCCGGGCTTGGGCGTAAAATAGCTGAACAGCGAGGCCACTCCAATTACTGAGAAAAAGTTAAAAATCCCCGAACCAACAATATTTCCAAGGGCAATGTCCAGCTTACCCTTTCTTGCATACTTAAAGGAAATCATAAGTTCCGGCAAAGAGGAGGCAATGGCAACAGCGGTACCGGCTATGACACCTTGATTAATGTGATATATTTCAGCTATTTCATTGATATAATCGACAGTCCACTCGCCGCCAAAGTACAGCATCACGCCACTGATAACAAGAAGGACGTATGTAAACGCAGTTGCAGGGGCGGCCTCACCCTCATTCTCTTTTTCACCCTCCTGCTCAGAGTCGGTTTTTCTCGTGAACACCGACCAGATATATATAGCCGCACCGAAGAGAGAAAGGACTCCGTCGGCTACCTCATAGCGACCATCATGGGTCATAAAGATAAAAAGGGCAGTGGCAGAGATATATAACGGGATATCCAGGCTGATAAGATTGATTTTTACATATTCGCCTTTAAAGAATAAAAAGGCTACCCCGAGGACTAAAAATGTGTTAGTTATGTTTGAGCCTATGACGCTGCCAGCAACGATTTCAGTCGTTCCCTTTAAAACAGCAAAAATAGATGATACCATCTCTGGCAGGCACGTGCCTATCGATATTATTACAGCCCCGATAATAAATCCTGGGAGTTTAAGGGTTTTGCCTATGCGTTCGGCGCAATATGTAAACTTATCTGCCCCAAATATTAAAAGGGCAATCCCTACGGACAGCATAAAAAAAACAATGGCGACGCTATGACCCATTTATGAAGTCCTCATGAAGTACGGCTTTGCTGTGTTCAAGCATAGCACTACTATAGCAAATCGTAACGTACAAAATAAAGTGTTTGCCCTGGGTGCAATTCGCAATGTGGAAAAAAGTTGACACATATGTTATCATCAACTGCGAAGCCATTACAGGGGTCGGTCATAATATGCAAACATCGCTTCATTAATAGACAGCAGCCAGAGAGGGCAGCAATGAATTATAGAGTTATATTTAATTCCAGAAAGCTTGAGGCATTAATGCCGGTGATAGCTATAACCTTTCTTTTTTCAGGCATAATGGCAGCTAAATTATCACAAACCTTAAGTAATTATGTTGCATCAGGGCTTTCCTCGCTTATCGATTGTTACAAGTATGCTTCCCCTTTGGTCATTTTTCTCGTTTTGACCTATTCGCTGTCTTTTATATTGAAAGAGAGCAGGGGGGCGTTTGCTGCGCGGTCGATTTTATTTTTTTTAAAGACCAGGGTGCTGGCCTGCATTTGGGCGGTAGTGTTCACTTCTCTTTGCCTGAGACTATCGTTTTTTCCGCAGGCGTTTAATGGCTCATTCAATGAATTCAGAGGGTCGGTCATTACGATGATAATGTCATTGGCGCAAAATTCATTTTCATATGCTATAGCATTGGCAGTTGTGGTTTCTTTGTTGTCAAGCAAGTTTCCTTTAATCTTCAAGATAGTCAGTGTTCCCACCAGATTGATTGAAAAATTTGGCGATATACTATTTCCGCTAATACCGGTTTTCATGTTTATGGTTGGAGTTTACATCTATTACCTGCCTGCCGAGGTCAACAATATTATGATGAAAGAAGGTGCGAACGCTTTAGATTTCAGCAAGTTTAAGGTTTTTGGCATGTCGCTTGCGGTTGACGGTGCTGGGGGATTGTTCGGTATTTATATCGCTATATCAATGCTGGTTGGCGTCGCTACATTGCTGTGGCATTTTGGATTTGTCTTATTTATAAGGAAAGCCGTAAGCGGGTTTTCCATTAAGCACTATTTTTCAAATTACTGGATACAGATGTTTCCTTTTTTGTTTGCCACGGCTTCTGAGTCATTGTCCATGCCTCTGAATCTTGTTTTGGTTAATAAGCATTTTCCTGATATTAATAAAACGGTAAAAGACTTCACCGTTTCTATTGGGAGTTATATAGGTATTAACGGGACTTCGATATGTGTGTTTGTGATGGCTGCGTTTGTGGCGAAATTAGTCGGGGTTGAGCTTTCTTTTGTTGAGCTTTTGATAAGCATCCCTATAGTTATTATAATCGGGCTTGGGGTGCCAGGCATTCCGGGGGAGCTGCTGCTTTTTGGCGCTCCGCTTGCGGCTTTTTACAATCTGCCGCCCTCTGTCTCCACTGTCTTTATAACTATCTTCGTGGGATTGCAGTTAGGGCTGCCGGATTCGTTCCGCTCTGGGGTCAATTCCACTGACAACAGTTTGGTTTGCATATATCTGAACTCGGAATATAAAGAAAAAACAATCTGACGGATATGACCCTCACCCATAACGGCAGGTATTTCAAATCGGCATAAACACTTTCCTGTTCTTCCAGTAAAATGCTATAATCACCTCGTTGAACTACACAGGTGGCGGAAATTAATCTGACACCTGTAAAGGATTACTATTTTAGCTTATTTATAATGGAGGGAATTATGTCGAGTTTTGTATTTTTAATAACAAGAGGGATGGAAGACCCCACACGTGTATGCAGAGCGCTTCAGCTTGCCAAAGTAGCGAAGGAAAAGGGCCACGATGTTGAAATCTTTCTAACTGATGATGCAGTTTTTTTAGCAAAGCAGGGATTAATAGACCATGTAATAGCGCCAACCGGAGATGAAGCAATTTCACATTTGGGTTATCTTATGGCCAACAACGTGAAAATTCATGTTTGTACACCTTGTGCGGTGACACGGAAGGTGCTTGAGAGTGATCTTATAGAGAACGCCAAGTATGGTAAAGCCCCTGATTTGATTGATTTAGCGGAAAAATCAACTGTGTTTACTTTTTAAATGCAGGAATTGGGCTGAACTTAGTTGTCGTGGGCACAATTTAGGCACAGTGAAAAACTAAAGCAATGTGATGAATTCAGCAACCGTAAGATTTGAATGTCGAATAATCGCTCTCAACGTGCCTCTGTCTAATGTGTCATGGTTAGGAACGATAACTTGAGCGTATGGGTCATCTCTGTACAAAACTATCATCTCTGTACAAAACTATATGGCTTCCTCTTTGTCTTATTTCGTGGAATCCGATTTTCTCAAGAGCCTTTACGCATTGGCGACCAGAGATGCACGGCAGTTTCATACTTGCAGGACTTCAAGAGTATCTTCTGGTACGGTAGAGTTTCTTTCAGTCAATGTCTCGATGTAAAGGTCAATCGCTTCTCTGATATTTTCGATAACCTCTTCTTTGGTTTTCCCTTGAGTGATACACCCTGGTAATGACGGACATTCGGCTATCCAATAGCCGTCCTCTCCATGATATATGATTACCTGTCTCATAAACCCTCGCAACCCCGCATGTTATAATGGCGGAGAGGGGGGGATTCGAACCCCCGGTGGAGTCACCCCCACAACGGTTTTCGAGACCGCCGCCTTAAACCGCTCGGCAACCTCTCCGTAGTTCTGCAAAAAAATCCTTCAACAGACCGGCGCACTCACCCTCAAGCACACCACTTGTGACCTCTGCCCGATGGTTCAGGCGCTCATCCGTACACAGTGCAAACAGACTCCCTGCTGCCCCACCCTTTACATCGGCACATCCATATACTACACGACTGAGCCTTGCATTTACAATCGCCCCGGCGCACATCACACACGGCTCCTTTGTCACATACAGGGTCATGCCGTTGAGCCTCCAGCCTTCAGCGCTCCGTACAGCCGCCATTCGTATTGCCGTCAGCTCGGCATGTGCCGTCGGGTCATGCAGCCGCTCCTTTTCATTACACGCACTGGCGACTATCTGCCCTTTGGCGTCTACAATTACCGCCCCTACTGGTACCTCACCAGCCGAAAATGCCTTCAGTGCCTCTTTCAGCGCGCATTCCATAAAATATTTGTCCGATTCTGCCGCTAAATCACCCATACGGTCAGATTATACACGAAATTATAAATTAAATCACTTGAAATTATTTATGATGTTCATTTATACTTGTACTTTGATAAAGAGACGGGCAGTGATATAATTTGACGGTTATCGTGTCAAATATAACTATTCAAACAAACTAACGGAGGGTATCATGAGCAGAAAAATGGTAATAATGGATGGCTGCGGTGCGTGCGCGCATGTCGTTCACGCAACAAGCGAGATCATAACGATCTACCCGATAACGCCATCGAGTCCGATTGCCGAGCACTGCGACGCTAAAAGCGCCGCTGGCAAAGTCAACATCTGGGGTAATGTTCCAAAGGTAGGTATGATGCAGTCAGAGGCCGGAGTTGCTGGTGCCGTACACGGATCGCTAGCTGCCGGTGCTCTTGCCACGACTATCTCTGCATCACAGGGACTATTGTTAATCGTTCCCAATATGTACAAGATTGCTGGTGAATTAACCCCCACCGTATTCAGCATCACTGCCCGTTCGCTGGCCGCACAGGGTTTGTCGATATTTGGTGACCACAGCGACGTTATGGGCGCAAGATCAACCGGATTCGCTATGCTTTGTTCTAAGAGCGTACAGGAGGCAATGGACTTTGCGCTGATAGCCCAGGCCGCCACTCTTGAGTCACGCATACCGTTTATGCACTTCTTCGACGGCTTTAGAACCTCTCACGAAGAGGCAAAAATTGAAGAGCTGACCTTTGACGACATGAGGGCGATGATTAACAACGACCATATCTTTGCCCATAGGTCAAGGGGACTCTCACCAGACAATCCCACAATGCGTGGTACGGCACAGAACCCTGATGTTTATTTCCAGGGCCGCGAAACAGTAAATAAATACTACAATGCAGTCCCAGGCATAGTGCAAAAGGCAATGGACAAGTTCGCCGGTCTGGTCAACCGCCAGTATAAACTCTTCGATTACTACGGGGCACCGGATGCAGAGCGCGTAGCTATTATTCTTGGTTCAGCAGGCGACGTAATGTTAAGCACGATAAATTATCTCAATGCAAAGGGCGAGAAGCTTGGTCTTATCCAGGTCAGACTCTACAGGCCATTTGACACGGCAGCCCTGGCCTCAGCGCTTCCTTCTACAGTTAAGGCTATTGCTGTATTAGACCGCACAAAAGAGCCGGGTGCGGTAGGTGAGCCTCTGTACATAGACGTAAGAACAGCTATTGGCGAGGCAATGGAGCTTGGCATAGGCAACATAAAGAGCTGGCCAAAGATAGTCGGTGGCCGCTACGGTCTCGGCTCTAAAGACTTTACCCCCGGCATGGCAAAGGCCATATATGACAACCTCTCGGAGAGTAAACCGAAAAACCACTTCACTGTCGGTATTGACGACGACGTAACTCACACAAGCCTTAAATTCGACAAGGGCTTTAACATTGAAGGTAAGGATGTTTTCCGCGCAATGTTCTACGGCCTCGGCGCTGATGGTACGGTTGGAGCTAACAAGAATACAATTAAAATCATCGGCGGTGAGACAGAAAACTACGCTCAGGGATATTTTGTATACGACTCAAAGAAATCAGGGTCGATTACCACGAGCCACGTGCGTTTTGGTAAAGAGCAGATATCTAATCCATATCTCATCTCCCAGGCACAGTTCATCGCCTGCCACAACACCTCGTTCCTCGAGAAATACGACATGCTGGCAAATGCCGAAGATGGCGCCATATTCCTGCTCACCACATCAGACACCAAAGACACCGTGTGGGATAATCTGCCGATTGAGGTGCAGCAGAGCCTGATTGCCAAAAAGATGAAGTTCTATATAATAGACGCAATTGCCTTAGCCGAAGAAATAGGCCTCGGCTCAAGAATCAACATGATAATGCAGACTGCGTTTTTTGTCATTTCTAACGTCATACCTAAAGACGAGGCGATTAACGCAATCAAGGCAGAAATCAAGAAGACATACTATAAAAAGGGCGACAAGGTCCTCAATATGAACTATGCAGCCGTTGATGTAGCGCTGAAAAATATCGTTGAGGTCCCAATCCCGACAACTGCAACCAGCAAGCTGACTATGCGCAAGGCAGTCTCTGACGACGCCCCAGACTTTGTAAAGAATGTAACGGCAACGATAATAAAAGGAAAGGGCGATACTCTTCCTGTCTCAGCCATTCCTGATGATGGCGTCTGGCCGACAGCCACTACACAGTATGAAAAGCGTGCCATTGCTGTAAACATACCGATTTGGGAGTCTGATGCATGTATCCAATGTGCTACATGTTCCTTCGTATGTCCTCACGGTTCAATAAGAGTTAAGGCATATAACGAATCTGATTTGGCCAACGCACCAGCAAGTTTTAAATCAGTCAAAGCAACTGGTAAGGAGTTCGAGGGTATGAAGTTTACTGTTCAGGTTGCCCCTGAGGATTGCGTAGGGTGCGGCTCATGTGTGGAAGCATGTCCAGGGCGCAAAAAGGACGCTGCTGGAAAGAGAACGGAAACTCGGGCAATTAACATGGCAACGCTTACTGGGGTTCGTGCTGCCGAGGCTGAAAGCTATAAGTTTTTCTTATCGATTCCAGAGTTAGACCAGTCCAAGATTAAACTTACGACGGTCAAAGGGACACAGCTGGTAAGACCTCTGTTTGAGTATTCAGGTGCATGTTCCGGCTGCGGCGAGACTCCATATATAAAACTCCTCACCCAGTTGTTTGGTGACCGCCTCTACATTGGAAACGCAACCGGTTGTTCATCCATTTACGGTGGTAATCTTCCCACAACGCCATACGCTAAAAGATCAGACGGTAGAGGCCCGACGTGGGCAAACTCACTGTTTGAGGACAACGCCGAGTTCGCACTTGGTATGAGGCAGACGGTAGATTATTTTACAAAGCAGGCAAGAGAGCTGCTTGACCGCATTGCCCCATCATACTCCGGCGCAAAGGGGCTGTTAGATGAGCTTAAAAATGCTGACCAGTCCTCGCAGGAGGCCATAGAAAAACAGCGCGGCAGAGTCGATGAACTGCTTAAACTAATCGCAAATGACAACTCAGACGACGCGAAGATGCTTAAATCCTGTGCGAACTATCTCGTGAAGAAGTCCGTATGGGCACTTGGTGGCGACGGCTGGGGTTATGACATAGGATATAGCGGTGTTGACCAGGTGCTAGCCTCCGGTGAGAATATCAATGTAATGATAATGGACACCGAGGTGTATTCAAACACGGGTGGGCAGATGTCAAAGGCAACCCAAAGGGGCGCAACGGCACAGTTCGCAGCCGCCGGTAAGTCAACCGCCAAGAAGCAGATAGGTCTGATAATGGCGACCTACGGTAATGTCTACGTAGCTCAGACATGTTTTGGAGCCAATCCCTCACAGATAATAAAGGCAATGCTTGAGGCCGAGGCACACGACGGCCCATCGTTAATAATTGCCTATTCACCGTGTATAGCACACGGCGTCAACCTGACAAAATCGGTTGATATAATGAAAGAAGCGGTTGCCTGCGGTTACTGGCCGATTTACAGGTACAATCCGGCCCTTGAGTTAGAGGGCAAAAGCCCGATGCAGTTAGACTGCAAGGAGCCAAGTTTCAACATAGCCGACTATGCCTACTCGCAGACACGCTATATGTCTCTGAAGGCCTCGAACCCAGAAAGGGCAGCAATGCTCATGAAGGAAAACGAAGCAGATGCCAGAAGAAGATGGGAAATGCTGAAACACTGGGCGAACTGGGTACCAGCAAAACAATCGTAACTTACGATTAACTATTACTCAAGGGGACACTGACCCGTAAGGGGTTGTGTCCCCTTTTTATCTATGTTTGTAATCGATTCCAAATTGATTTGACTTATACGGTTCTAAACTATATAATGGTCTTGTGCGATATTTGTCACAACCAGATGTGGGGGTGGAATTATTAAAGGGGGCATAATAGGCTGCTATGGCTAATAAGAAATTCACCAGTTTCAAGACAAAAATACTCTTAGTGATTGTTATCGTTATGTCTTTATTCGGAATAGTTCTTACTGTTGATGGCTACAGGCAAGGGGAGATAAAGATTATTAATGACGCTAGAGAATCTATTGTTATTTTCGAGAAAGTATACAACAGTGAGTTACAGTCCAGGAAACAGGATTTGTCCATGTCTCTTGAGATATTATTGTTGAACCGTGAAATTCAAACAGCATTTGCCAGTGGTAACAGGATGGCACTCAATAGTTTAACTGTAGATTATTTTAAGAACAAACTCAAACCAGAGTACGGAGTCAAGCAATTTCAATTTCATACCCCCCCGGCCACGAGCTTTTTTCGCGTTCACAAACCTGAAAAATATGGTGATGACTTATCCAGCTTCAGGAAGACTGTTACAGCCGTTAACACAACAAAGAAACCAGTTTCCGGGCTTGAGGCGGGCCGTGAAGGGCTTGGACTTAGAATCGTCTATCCTGTTACAGAAGGCGGCTGCCACATTGGAAGTGTCGAGTTTGGAGGGGACATAGACCCGATTCTTGAGGCGGCACAACAGACTACAGCAACAGATTATGCAGTGGCCGTAAAAAGCTCGATTTTTACAGAGTCACAGAGATTTGAAGACAAAGGAAAAGATTTAGAAAAAGACGGTCTCACGTTTTTTCTTTATTCAAATCCCGCCCTGAGAGACTTGGTTATGAAGCTTGATTTTAAGAAAGAAAATCACATCATTGCTTTAGATGGTAAATCGATTTTTTTTAAGCGGTTTTCCTTTAAGGACTACTCTGGTGACATTATCGGGGACATTCTGGTAATAAAAGATGTGACGAAAATGGTTTCAGACAAACACAAGGCGGTGATTTATCATGTGCTGTTTACCATTGTATCAATAATTATAATAGTCATACTCCTGTATGTTTCAATAGTGAAGACATTTGTAAGACCTCTGAACGAGGCCCTGAAGGCTACAGAAAAAATGGCCGGAGGAGACCTTGCAGTTGAAATCACCGCAGCCAATAACGACGAAGTCGGGCTGCTCATGGACTCTATGGATAATATGGTGAATAAACTTAATGCGGCTATTGTAAATGTGCAAGGGGCGTCACATAACGTATCGCTTGCCAGTAAGAAGTTAAATGAATCTTCTAATGCCCTTAAACACCAAATAACTGAACAATCCAACAGAACGTCCGGCATTATGGATTCAACAAATGAACTATCTGCAACCGCAGGGCAAATCGGCGCAAGCGCAGGGGAAATAGCTGATTCAGCCTCCGATGCACTGCGGGTAGCCACAAACGGTAAAAAAATAGTAAATGACACAGTCATAGAAGTTCAGGCTATCGAGACTACTGTGATGGAGTCATCTAAGGTTATGGAGACGCTGGGCGATAGGTCGAAACAAATAGGAGAGATAATCGCCGTTATAAACGATATAGCCGACCAGACAAATTTATTAGCTCTGAATGCTGCGATAGAGGCGGCAAGGGCAGGAGAACAGGGCAGGGGGTTTGCCGTCGTAGCAGACGAGGTCAGGAAGCTGGCAGAAAAGACCGCTAAGGCTACTACCGAAATTAGCGGCATGATTGGGTCGATTCAGTCTGAGACGGAAAGGGCAGTGGATTCGATGAGGGAGAGCCTGTCACGCATTGAGGTTGGAGTGAATCTGTCGAAAGAGTCTGGCACATCACTAAATAATATAGTCGAGAGTGTAAACACTCTCAGTGGCAAGGTGAGTCAGATACTTACCTCCGTAGAGCGTATGACTTTGATTTCCGAGACAATGATGAACGATATAGGACAGATTGTTGAGATATCGAATATGACCGATAACATGGCAGAAGACCTTGGCTCTGCATCAAATAATTTAGAGGGGCTTTCTACGGCTCTTGGCACAGTTACTGGTCAGTTCAGATTGCGGACAAATAGGAGCTAAGAGATGAACATTAGAGTTATTTTAGAAAAAGATGAGGACGGTTATTTTGTTGCCCATTGCCCGTCACTGAGGAGTTGCTGGTCACAAGGAAAAACGGCTGATGATGCCTTGAATAATATCAAAGAGGCTATCAAATTGTTTGTAGAGCCTGACCTTGACGAATTTATTGAGGATGAAAATCATAAAATCTATGACTTGGTTTTATGAAGCTCCCATTATTATCAGGTCAACAAGTGCTATCGGCATTGCGGCGACTTGGTTTTGTTGAAGTTCATAAGAAAGGCAGCCATGTTAAGATGAAACATTCTGATGGAAGAATAATAGTATTTCCATACCATAATGAAATCGACCGTTTTACCTTAACAGGGTTCTTTTCCTTAATTGAATATTGCAACTTTACCCAATATTGTGTTTATAATTAAGGTAAGGCACAGGCTGCAACTAAGTGCTTTATATCACGGCTGTTGAATTTGGATAAGGGGGCATTTGACTTTACCAAAGAGTGAGATTGCTGAATTTTGTAAGCGGCATCATATCCTGAAGCTGTCATTGTTTGGGTCATACCAGCATGGCAATTTTACGTCGAAGAGTGACATCGACCTCCTTGTCGAGTTTGATCCCGAACATATACCCGGTCTTATAACCCTATCAGGCATGGAGATAGAGTTGAGCGTTATCATCGGGCATAAAGTGGACTTGAGGACACCGGAAGATTTAAGTCGCTATTTTCGCAAAGAAGTGGTCGAATCAGCAGAGGTACAGTATGTGCAGTCGGGAAGATAATATTCGGCTGCATCATATGCTTGATGCAGCTAAGGAAGCCATTTCATTTTTACAAGGCAAGACGAGAATATCTCTGGATGAAAATCGTATGCTGACACTTTCCCTTGTCAAAGAAATTGAGATTATTGGTGAGGCTGCAACAAGAATTTCAAAGGATTGCCGTGATAAGTATCCTCATAATTCCGTGGAAGAGTATAATCAATATGAGAAACAGGCTCATTCATGCCTATTTCGATATTAATCTTGATGTAGTTTGGCAGACGGTTGAAGTGGACGTCCCATCCCTAATCATGGAATTCGAAAAGATACTTATTGAGAAACAGGACTCGGGCTGACCTCTGGCACTTGCCGTTTGTATTTCCATAGCACTGGACAAAATAATGATGCCCGCAGAGCATATTTTTTTGGCATTACACTTTTGATTCAGGTATTTTATCAAACCTAATTTGGACAATTGACCGAAATAGCTTTATTCTGTTACATTAATTTATGCCAGCAGGAACAGCTCATACCGAGAAATTAACGAATGGAGAAGTGACCAGTGAAGTCGAACCTGAAGATACAGGTTATCCTGAAACGTCTTTTGATCCCGATAAGATTAGGGTAGACCAGCAAACAACAAACCTTGGCTATCTTATTGAAATGTTATTCGAGGGTGAAATCGATTTGACGCCTGAATTTCAACGCTCTATGGATTTATGGACTCCACAGCAAAAAAGTCAACTAATAGAGTCTCTATTGCTGGGACTACCGTTGCCCTCTTTCTATTTTAGTATAGATAGACTTACGAACAAATGGGTGATAGTTGATGGATTGCAGAGGTTTTGTACATTTAATGATTTTATTATTAAAAATGAACTCAAACTTTCCGGGCTTGAATTTTTAAAGTCATATGAAGGTAAAACATATGTAGAGTTATCCAAGGCAGACAAACGAAAAATAAGTGGTACAAAGATAAACTTCTATGTAATAGAAAGGCAGTCCCCTTCCTATGTTAAATTCCTTATTTTTAAGCGAGTTAACACCGGAGGTTTAGTCCTGACCCCGCAGGAGATCAGACACGCATTGAATCAGGGGATTCCATCAAGGTTTATTGAGGAATTAGCAAATTTAGAAGAATTTAAGCAAGCTACAGATTATCGAATCCCTTCAAAACGTATGGAAGACAGGGATTTTGCTAACCGCTTCGTTGCCTTTTATCTTTTGGGTTATGATGCTAACTATAAAGGTGAATTAGATAGTTTCCTTAATGATGGAATGGAGGCATTGGCAAGAACAACCGAGGATGAGCGTGCTAAAATCAAAGAAGCCTTTAGAAAGTCAATGGAGCTTTCATGTAAAATCTTTGGCAACGACGCCTTTAGAATAAGACGCAAATTAGATGCTAAACGCAATCAAATCGCAAAAGCTATGTTTGATACGATCAGTGTTAACTTCGCATGGCTTACCGATGAGCAGCAAGCACAGCTGCTTAACAAAAGTGATGTTTTTCGAATAAAACTTATTGATTATTTCAATAAAGAGGATATTTCTAAACCAATAACGTCGGCAACAGCCAAAAAATCAAACGTTATATACAGATTCGAACTCATTAAGAACATGCTGAACGAGATAATTACATAATGATCACTTCACTTCATATAAAAAACTTCAAATCACATAAGGATACGGAATTAAAGCTATCCAATATAAATATCCTGACGGGCTTTAATGGAATGGGCAAATCATCGGCAATGCAATCCATTCTGCTTTTAAGACAATCACATATAAAGAATCTCCTGTCAAAAGGGCTTGATTTAACCGGCGACCTATGTCGAATCGGTACGTCAAAAGACGCCGTCTTCATGTTGGCAGAATCTGACGAAATAGAGTTTGAATTCAAACAAAAGAATAAAGACGTTCTTAAATTTGTATTTGAAGTGGGTATAACAAGAAACTCAGCTGATACAGTAATAAACCCATTTGCAAAATTAGCTTATGACATAGGACTTACAAAAGGTGTTCCGACGAATACTCTATGGTCTGGAACAAGTGCCCCATTAATTCAATGGTCTGCAACAAATGACCAAGTAATTCCAACACACGGACTATGGGGACTACCAACGCGACCCGGCAAAGACTTCGCTACATTTCTCACACATAAAACGGGCACTTCTACTGATATATCTTTAATCACTGATTCAAGTATATTTAATAATAGCTTTCAATATATTAGCGCATTTCGCATTGGACCTGTTATGTTTTATGAAAAAGATACCGCTTTAGTAGAAATTTTCAATCAGATGTCAAGGAAAGAAGGCCGATGTGAGTTAGTCGCCCATTATCTTTATTATAATAAAAAGGAGCAGGTTTCTGATAAATCTCTTACGAAAGATAAGGACTCTGATCTTGGGCTTATATATCAGGTGATAGAGTGGCTGCAGGAAATATGTCCGAACATAAATAATATTTATATTGATGAGGTTTCTGAGGACAGTTATAAAGTGGAGTACAGCTTTAGCCGGGGTGAGGGAGCAGCCCAAACCGATAAGTTTAAGGCTATGAATGTTGGGTTTGGTGTTTCTTATGTGCTGCCGATTATTGTGGCTGCCCTTCATACGCCTAAAGACGGCCTTGTGCTGATTGAGAATCCTGAGTCGCATATTCATCCCGCTGGACAGGCAAAACTCATGGAGCTGATTTGTAAAGCAGCAAAGTCTGGTGTTCAGTTTATTATCGAGACCCATAGCGACCATATCATTAACGGCCTGTTAGTGGCGATAAAAAAAGGATTCATTAACCCCGATGAGTCAAGCGTATATTACTTCGAAAGAGAAGTCAGCACTCATGCAACACTAGTTACTCGTCTGTCGGTATTGGAAGGAGGTATTATTCCGAACCCGCCGGAATATTTTTTTGATCAAATGGATAAAGATATGATTACATTAACTGGTTTCTGATAGTGGCACAAACTAATATTTATTTATTGCTTGCCGAAACTGATCCTCCCTACCATTGGATTTCTCATAATCATTTTGATCCAGAAGACACATTACTTAGACATTATTACCAGGTTCTTGATTCCTTTATCAAACAAATAAATAACAAAATAAAGGAAGAAGTTGATACTAAATTAAGAGATACATTAAAAGGAAGATGTTTTATTGGTTACTATGATAAAGACAATATGGAGAAGTTTTTTAAACGATATGATACTCACAAAAAAATAAACTCTAATAACCCTCTGACTTTTCTTAGGAAGCTAATACGTAATACATTTGAAAACTGGAGGGATGCAAAACAGCAATTATCAGATAATGAATATAAAACATTTAACAATACAGTCACAGTTAAAGATCACACGTTTTGTGAGATGAGCCAACGTCAGGTGAATGTCCGTGAAATCAATTATGCCTTGCTTAATCACTATGCTTGTGATATCAACACTGATATAATTTCAGTTACCATTGAAGGAGGTGACACTGCTAAGTTTTTTAACCTGCGATGCAGCGGCTCATTTGAACGATGGTTAACAGATAGTATTATTCAAAAACGAATGTTTCACCCTAATCCTAAACATGTTAAAAAAGGTCAAAGTAATCGGTCAGATGTGTCTGAACTGGAATGCTCACCAGAAGAAGCTCAGGACTTGCTTAATACTGCGATTGGAGGTGATGGGCATAAGCTCTTCAATTATGATAAGAAGCGTAACAAATTCATTATTTTCATGGATGAGACACATGGTGAATGTGAAAAGGTATATCATGGCTATCATGTTGCTCTAAACTCAACGGACGTTCCACAACCTGTCAAGAACATTCTTAATCGGAAATAGTAGGATTACCGCTTTGGGGGCGGTGGTAAAATCCAATATATTCGTTGACAAAACATCTGCACATTCTTTAAGATTCCTATGCGTGAGTGTTATATCAACAATCTCAGCGAATAACAGGCGGCCTATAATAAGGTGGAGAAATGTACTTTCAAACTTTGATAATGAAACTCAATGAGTTTTGGGCGTCTAAAGGATGTGTCCTCTTACAGCCCTACGATGTGGAGGTGGGGGCTGGGACGTTTCATCCGGCAACGTTCTTTAGAGTTTTAGGGCCAGCCCACTGGAAGACCGCATACGTCCAGCCATCGCGCAGACCCACTGACGGGCGCTACGGCGAAAACCCCAACCGCCTGCAACACTATTACCAATATCAGGTAATCCTGAAGCCATCGCCCACGAATTCGCAGGAGGTCTATCTCGAAAGCCTCCGGGCTATTGGCATTGACCCCAAACGCCACGATATACGCTTTGTCGAGGACGACTGGGACTCCCCAACGCTTGGCGCATGGGGGCTGGGCTGGGAGGTCTGGCTTGACGGCATGGAAGTTACTCAGTTTACATATTTTCAGCAGGTCGGCGGGATTGATTTAAAACCCATATCGCTGGAGCTTACTTACGGGCTTGAGCGCATTGCAATGTACCTGCAAGGCGTGGACAATGTCTATAACCTGCGCTGGAACGAGGACTTCCTATACGGCGATATACACAGGCAGGACGAGGTGGAGTGTTCTAAGTTTAACTTTGAACTGTCAGACGCGGTCATGCTCAGACGGCATTTCGATGACTTTCATGCCCAATCCGCCACCCTTGTGAAGTCGGGGTTGACGCTTCCGGCCTATGAGTATTGCTTGAAATGTTCTCATGTGTTTAATCTCTTAGACGCGCGCGGGGCTATTTCAGTGAATGAACGAACCGGATATATTGCACGTGTGCGGGGGCTTGCCAGGCTCTGTGCAGAGGCGTATTCATTAAATATTTTAAATAATAGGGCTGATTCGCCCTCGGACACTCAGTCATGAACGATAATTCTATATCACTACTGCTTGAGATTGGCACTGAGGAGATACCGGCAGGGTTTCTCTCAGACGGCGTTGCCTCAATTGAAGAACTGGCCGTTAAACAATTAAGAGATGCCGCGATTGAATTTTCTGAGCTCAGGGTATATGCCACACCCAGGAGAATTGCTGTCATAGCCTGTAGCGTCAAGCCATATCAGGAGAAAAAGGTGAAAGAGGTCTTCGGGCCGCCTGTCTCAGCCGCCTACGATGCCAATGGCAATCCCACAAAGGCCGCACTTGGATTTGCCGCTACACATGCAATTGATGTCGGGCAGTTGACAACTCAGCAGCGGGGCAAGGGGCAGTACATAGTTGCCCGAATTGAGGAGCCAGGTCTTGCCGTTAAGGCAATAATCGGAGCGGTGTTTGAGAAAATCATAGCCTCGATACGCTTTCCAAAGATGATGCGATGGGCTGCTCTTGATGTTAAATTCACCCGCCCTATCTGCTGGATAACCGCCCTGTGCGGCAGCGAACCTGTCAGCCTGAAATACGGCGGAGTTGAAAGCTCTAATGTTACATACGGTCATCGCTTCCTTAGTGAAGGCGCTGTCACACTGCATGACATTAATAATTATATATCAGCCCTGAGAGCAAACCTTGTCATACTCGACCAACAAGAAAGAAAAGAAGAGATTAGAGCACAGGCGGCAGCAATAGCGGCAGAGTTTGCCGCCTCCGCCGTTACTGATGAGGGCCTGCTTGAGACTGTAACATACTTGGTCGAATATCCTGTCTGTGTAGCAGCATCTTTCCCTGATGAGTTTCTTCAGCTTCCCTCAGAGCTGTTAATCAGCGTAATGCGCGGTCATCAAAAATATTTTGCCCTTGAGCATAACGGTCATTTAATTAATCAGTTCATAGTGGTGAGCAACACTCTCAAAGAAAATGCGGCAGTCGTCCGTGCGGGCGCTGAACGCGTCATAAAGGCACGCCTTGAGGATGCAAAATTCTACTACAGACACGACCTTGAGTTGACGCTGCATGAGCGTATTAACGACCTTAAGGGGATTACCTTTCACGATAAGCTTGGCAGCCTTTATGACAAATCAAAGAGGCTTGAGCTGATAATCGATTACCTCTCTAAAGAACTCTATGAACCAAACCCAGCCGAATTAAACAAGTTCGTCCCAGCGGCCAGTCTCTCAAAGACCTCGCTTGCAACCGGCGTTGTTCGGGAGTTTACAGAGCTGCAGGGCATCATGGGCAAACACTATGCCATTAAGGATGGTTATGATAAAGAAATCGCTGCTGCCCTCAACGAGCAGTACATGCCTACACAATCAGGCGGTGAGATTCCCGTAACTGAAGTGGGTACGGCGTTGAGCCTTGCGGACAAGCTGGATAATATTGTGTCATTTTTCAGCGTTGGGCTGGTACCTACCGGTTCAGAAGACCCCTTTGCCCTCCGTCGTCAGGCCATAGGGCTTATCTCGATCTTAATCGAGAATAGATTTACAACGGTTACAATAAAAAAATTAATCGACCAGACGATAACTATTTTACAAAAAGACGCTGTGCTTGCCGCCCAGGTAGAGGTATTTTTTCGGGCACGGCTTGAGGCCATGTTTTTATCGCGTGGTTATGCAAACGACGAGGTGCAGGCAGCGCTTGACGGCTTTATGGAGATACCGCCAGTATTGCTAATCAATCGCCTTGATATGCTGCACGATTTAAAATCCAGTGACTGCTGTAACGAATTTTTATTTGCATTTAAAAGAATACAAAACATAGTCCCTGGGGGTATTATAGTAGAGCCAAACCCTGAGCTGTTTATTACGAATGAGGAAAAAGAACTGTTGATATTCCTTACTGATATTAAATATGATATTACTGATGCAGTTTCAAAAGGGGATTACAAGAAGGCGTATGAAAAGATGAGTACGCTGATAGGGCCAATAAACAGATTTTTTGACAAGGTGCTGGTTATGGATAAGGACGAGCGGCAGAAGTCAAATAAGCTGGCGCTTTTAAATGAAATTCGCCGTATGTCTGTTAAGTTGGCTGATGTATCGAAGTTACAGGAGAGGTAAAATGAGGAGGCGCACAGTTTTTTCTCCTTGACAAAATCAAAACAGCTATGATAAGAAACGAATGGACTGATAGCCTGTGTTTGACAGGTAATAAAAAAGCCCGGAGGTAACAATGAATCCAGATGAGCTTCGCTATCATAAAGAACACACATGGGTAAGCATATCCGGAAAGAAGGCAACCATAGGAATAACGGATTATGCACAGGATGCACTTGGAGATATAGTATACATAGACATCCCCGAGGTTGACGCTGAGGTTGAGGCAAACGCCGAGATGTCAGAAATCGAATCGACAAAGGCAACATCCTCAGTGATAGCCCCGTTAAGCGGCACAATACTAAGCGTAAACGAGGATTTAGAGGACTCGCCGGAGATAATCAACGAAGACCCCTATGGCAAGGGCTGGATAGCGGTAATTGAAATCTCCGATGACTCGGAACTCGACGATCTCATGGACGCCTCTGACTACGACAAGTTTATCGAAGAGGAAGCAGGATGAAAATACTAATACTTGGCTCCGGCCCGGGCGGCTATGTCGCAGCCTTGAGGGCGGCGCAGATGGGGGCTGAGGTCACGGTAGTCGAGGAAAAGGAGGTCGGGGGGACGTGTCTTAACGAGGGCTGTATTCCAACTAAGACCCTTGTGGCGTCGGCTGAGGCATATGCCACAGCAAAAGACCTTGCCTCATTCGGAATCGACTTTTCCGGGGAGATAAAACCTAACGCTAAGAAGATAGTTGACCGTAAGAACTCAGTCATCGCAACCCAGGTAAAGGGCATAAGGGGGTTATTTAAGAGCTGGGGCGTAACGCTCAAAGAGGGCAGGGGGAGTTTTATATCTGAGAAAGAGATAAGGCTGACCCCAAAAAACGGCCCCGAGGAGACCTTAACGGCAGATAAGTTTATCATAGCCACAGGGTCGCGCCCGGCCTCTATCCCTACATTTCCCTTCGACGGAAGGCGTATTATATCGAGTACCGAGGCCCTTGACATGCAGGAAATCCCGGACTCGATGCTGATAATCGGCGCAGGCGTCATGGGGTGTGAGTTTGGCTGCATATATCGTGAGTTCGGCACAGAGGTCACCCTGATTGAACTAATGCCCCGGGCGCTGACCACAGAAGACCCTGAGATTTCACAGGTCATAGAGCGGGAACTCAAGAAAAAGAAGATAAAACTCCACTTGGGCGTAAAAGTGGAAAAGGTCACAACAGACGATACGTCTGTTAAAGCCTATCTATCTGGCGGCAAGGAGTTATCCGCCTCAAAAATGCTTGTAACAATAGGCAGGGCGTTTAACACAAACGGCGTCGGCCTTGAACACGCCGGTGTGGAGATGGACAAGCGCGGGGCAATCATCGTTAATGACTCAATGGAGACCTCAAACAAGGACATCTACGCAATTGGAGACGTAACAGGCGGGATGCTGCTGGCGCATGTGGCCTCAAAGCAGGGCCTGTGTGCGGTTAGTAATATTATGGGACATAAAGAGAAGATGGATTACACGGTTATACCGGCTGGGATATTCACGCACCCTGAGATAGCCTCTGTGGGGCTGAGAGAGCATCAGCTTGCAGAGCGCGGCGCCAAGTACAAGGTTGGGCGTTTTCAGTACCGCGCCCTTGGCAAGGCCCACGCCATGGGTGAAATCTCCGGGATGTTTAAGGTAATTGCCGACAGTGATACGAATAAGATACTGGGGGTTCACATAATCGGACACAATGCCGCAGACATAATCCACGAGGCGGCAGTGGCAATGAAGGCAGGACTAACGGCAGAGGCGCTGGCTGAGACCGTTCATGCCCATCCGACCCTTGCAGAGGGCCTGATGGAGGCGGCAGAGGACGTCATGGGACGAGCAGTTCACGTACCGAAGCCATAATGAGAAAGGTGCGAAGAGCCCCATAGATGGGGTGCAGGGGACAAGTTCCCTGCCGGGAGTTTGAGGGCAGAGCCCTCATTCTTTAAGTTATAAGACCCTTAATAATTATGCCGGTCGTTGAGCCGGAGGTTATAAAATTTTAGAGACATAACATTAAAAAAGGAGGAGAGCATATGTCAGAAATCGTAAAGGTTCACGCCAGACAGATAATGGACTCAAGGGGAAACCCCACCGTAGAGGTAGACGTAGTACTCGAGAGTGGTTACATGGGAAGGGCGGCAGTCCCAAGCGGCGCTTCAACCGGTGAGAGAGAGGCCGTAGAACTCAGAGACGGCGATAAAAAGAAATACATGGGTAAGGGCGTCCTAAAGGCAGTAAAAAACGTAAACACAGAGATAGCAAAGAAGGTGCTTGGCGCAGAGGCAACCCATCAGGCAGAGATAGATAAGATAATGATAGACCTCGACGGCACACACAACAAATCGAGGCTTGGCGCTAATGCTATATTGGGTGTATCGATGGCAGTAGCAAAGGCCGCAGCCGAAGAGACAGACCTGCCGCTTTACAAGTACATCGGCGGTGTAAACGCAAAAGAGCTTCCCGTGCCTATGCTCAATATCATCAACGGCGGCGCACATGCAGATAACAACGTAGATGTCCAGGAGTTTATGATAATGCCCGTCGGCGCTACATCATTTGCCGAGGCGCTTAGGATGTCGGCTGAGGTATTTCACAATCTGAAGAAGATTCTGCATAAAAAGGGACTTTCCACAGCAGTAGGCGACGAAGGTGGATTTGCCCCCAATCTGAATTCCAATGAAGACGCTATCGTAGAGATAATGGAGGCCATAGGGGCAGCAGGCTACAAGGCAGGCAAGGATATGCTCATCGCCCTTGACGTGGCGTCAAGTGAATTGTTTAAAGACGGAAAATATGATTTTGCAGGTGAGGGAAAGAAATACACCCCTGCAGAACTCGCTGACTACTATGCCTATCTTGCAGACAAATACCCAATAATCTCAATCGAAGACGGCATGAGCGAAAACGACTGGGACGGCTGGAAACTGCTTACAGACAAACTCAAGACAAAGGTACAGCTTGTAGGTGACGACCTCTTTGTTACTAACCCTGCAATCCTGAAAGAGGGCATTCAAAAAGGTATAGCCAACTCGATACTTGTAAAGGTAAACCAGATTGGTACGCTGACTGAGACGCTTGACGCGGTTGAGATGGCAAAGAGGGCAATGTACACTGCCGTTATCTCCCACCGCTCTGGTGAGACCGAAGACACCACAATCGCCGATATAGCCGTTGCCCTGAACGCCGGGCAGATAAAGACAGGCTCGACCTCCAGAAGCGACCGTATTGCAAAATACAACCGCCTACTGAGAATCGAAGAAGAGCTTGGCAGCAGCGCCATTTACAAAGGTCTCGGCACATACTATAATCTCAACAAATAGAGGGGAAATGTGATTCGCGCGGCTGGGGGGCTCAAGTATTTTCCCCCGCCGCCCGATATATAATAGGCAATGGCAGCAGAAGAACAGCAGGATATAGCCCGCAAAGCCCAAAAAGGGACAAGGAAGAGTCTGCGTGGGCAGATAGTCTCTGAGCGTAAGCGCCGTATACGCATAACCCTAATCATGTTTGCTATTGTCCTGACGATAATCGGCTTAAATCTGGTTTTCGATGAGGCTGGTTTTATTAAATATGTAAACTTAAAAAAAGAAGAGAATATACATGAGCAAAACATAGCCAAAATAGAAAAAGAAATCGCCGCGCTCAAAGAAGAGATACTTGAGATAAAAGCTGACCCATTTCAAATCGAAAAACAGGCAAGAGAGGGACTTGGCCTCACCAAACCAGACGAATATGTCTTTATGTACGGCAAGTAGCCGTTTAGCTCAGTGAACCGGTTGCAGTTATGATGAGGCTTGTGGCTGCTATCACGGGCGCTAGCGGTGCCATACTGGGTATCAGAGCTGTTACTGAACTATTAAGGACCTCGGAGGTGCATCTGGTTATCTCACAATCTGCCTTCTCCATCATAGCACATGAAACAGGTCACACATGGGGCGCTGCTCCAGTAGAAAGTCTCAGGGATTACTTCAAGAGCAGCCGCCTGTATTACTATGATGAGGGTGACCTTGATAGCCCCATTGCAAGCGGCTCATTCAGAACTGACGCAATGGCAGTGGTCCCATGTTCGATGAAGACACTCTCTGCTATAGCTAACGGCTATGCCTCTAACCTGACGGCAAGGGCGGCAGATGTTACGATAAAAGAAGGAAGAAAGCTGATAATCTGTCCACGTGAGATGCCACTCAGCGCTATACACCTGGAGAATATGCTTAAGCTGGCCCGCCTCGGTGTGGTTGTCGCTCCCCCAGTGCCGGCATTCTATCACAGACCGGAGACCATCTCTGATGTCGTAGATTTTATTGTTGGAAAGATACTCGACCAGCTCAATATCGAACACAACCTTTTCAGACGCTGGGGCAGCGCTGATGTAGCGTCAGTGATTTCCCAATGAAACAAATCAGGTCTATAAAGACAAAATTATTGATAAGGATAATTCTATCGTTTGTCCTCCTTTCTATAATCATTCAGGTCATTGTTATTGCCAGCTTCAGGAACTTCGGCATGGATGCATCAAAGGAAAGGGGTTTGTCGGTAGCCGAGATAATCAGGGACGCCATTACGTCATTTATGATTCTCGGCGTATATGATAAGAGGGATATTTTTCTTGACCGCTTGAAATATGCCCATGGTATCAAGGACATAAGGGTTCTCAGGGGTAAGTCTGTAATACAACAATTTGGGCAAAGCGAACTCCTCAATGGGAAGGCACCTACGCTGCTCGAAGAGCAAGTCCTTGACTCCGGTAATATCAAATCGGCGGTAAAGGAGGACCTCCTGAATCTTGAATATGTTATAGTGATCCCCTATAAGGCTGTATCCAATGAGCGCGTAAGATGTCTCCAGTGTCATAAGGCAACAGAAGGCGAAGTACTCGGGGCAGTAACTGTTGTCATTGATCTTACCAAACAGAGACGTTCAGGTGTATCTGTTATGTCCTATATGGTGGCAGTGTCGTTGTTTTTTTCATTAGGCACGCTCTACATAATCTATATATTTTTCAAGCCTTACACTGAGCTTTTTCTTAGATTAAGGTATGGATTTGAACACGCCTCAGAAGGGGATTTCAGTAGAAAGGTCGAAGTTGTCCTTGCGGATGAGGCCGGTGATGTAGCAAAGGGGTTTAACATTATGACAGATAACCTCTCTAAAACCCTCTCTTCCATAGATAACAAGGTGTCTATATTGATTGGATATCAAGTTGCAAGGACTGCCAACGCACTCAAAGACACGACAAGGACAGTAGATATGCTTGTGAAAATATATAATTTTAAGAGGACTATAGAAAAAGACGCAGTAAAGAATGATATATTTATGAGAATTGAACAAATGCTGATTGAAATGGGAATCGAGAATTTTTCTATCTATGAAGCGAAATTAGACAAAAATACCATTACTAATGTTATATCAAGGGCTGACATGGAAAACAGCGCTCGTTTGGGGATAAACGGTGAAGGCGGCAAGGTATCGTGGTGTGATGAGTCAATTTTAACAGATGCAGGGCAGTGCAGGGCGATACGTACTGGCAGTATTGTGAACTCACAGGAATTTCCACAGTTATGCCAGAATTTTATATGCTCAAAAGAACATCAGGCCTGCAGCCTTGACTACTACTGTATTCCCATTTATATTGGTGGGCGTGTCGGCGATGTAGTGCAGATAGTTTACGGCAAAGGGCGCGATGAGTTTACCATGACGCTTATTCCATTTATAAAGGCATATCTTCTGGAGTGTGAACCGGTGATTGAGGGGAAGACCTTTATGGAGCTTCTCAGGGAGCAGTCCCTTGTTGACCAGCTTACAGGTCTTTATAACCGCCGCTTCCTTGATGAGATACATAACAGCCTCTGTCGTGCCGCAATAAGGAGGAAAACCCTTGTTGGAATTTTATTGATAGACATAGATCACTTTAAGCATGTAAATGATACCTATGGTCATGATATTGGAGACAAGGTACTTCAAAAAGCTGCCTCGATTATCAAGGCTTCGGTCAGGGAGTCCGACATTGTCATTCGTTATGGTGGCGAAGAAATATTGGTACTCCTTGTAGATGCAGCAGAAGGAAATTCCATTGAAGTTGCAGAGAAGATATGCAGTAATTTCCAGAATGAATCCATTGAAATTCCCTCTGGTGCCTTGAATAAAACCGTCAGCATCGGTGTTAGTGAGTTCCCAAAAAACTCTGACAAATTCTGGACATGTTTAAAATATTCTGACACTGCCCTTTATAAGGCCAAATATGACGGCAGAAACAGGGCATATGTTTACAAAGAAGATACATAGTTCGTGAACTAATACGAAAAAGGCATATCTCAGAATGACGGCGTCACGCTGAGGCTTTAAAACACCTCACAACAGATACTCGCTGCTGTTGTAATGGGAAAATAAAATGTACACAGGATGCTGTTTCCAACACTTTACAGCAGACTTTATTCGGCAGTTTTGTTCTAGGCGTTATTGAAATGAATTTGTTGCAATATCGTTTTAACAATGTCTTAACAGTGATGGGCACAGCCGCCATCGATCTCACCCATATTGCGTCAATGACCGCGTCTGCTACACGCCTGAGTTCATCTACTACCAGACACTGGCCCTGTCGTCATTGTTACTTGCTAAAAAATAAACTATTAATGGTTTTTCTAAAGGTGTCAGATGTGTAAACTTATACCGCTCAGGCTCAGAGGCAAACAGGTCGTCATTGCTGGGTGTGTGATTGTCTGCACAGTATTATGGGTATTGTCTTTATTTCTATTTCTCCACAGCAATGAAATTTTAATATTAAGCTGGGATAAAATCCCAATCGAAAACTTCAGGCATGATACCGGTTATGCGTGGTTTACCAAGTTTATCAACAGCTCATTTACACCGCCTTCAAGGGCAGTTCTTCTGGAGAACGGCCTCCCGCTCCGCCGAGCAAATGCCGCTGCAGATGCAGTTGCGTATGTTGGCAGAGGCAGGTATTATATCTCTAACGACGAACTCCTGTTTTCAACATCCGACAACTCTGACCCCACCCAAAACGGCAGAAAATATGAGTTACTCAGTGCATCCCGCATAAATAATAATGCGCTTCGTCTAATCTTTTTTCTTTCCGTCCTATCAAGTGCGATATTGGTTGTGCTGCTGTGCTATTCAGAGGATTTATACCTGTTAAACCCGCTCAGGACTTTTGTAAAGGATAACAAGAAGGCCGTTGACCTGACCATTGCCTGTGCATCAGTTATTATAACGGTGGTGCCGTTTATGATAACGCGGCTGCCGTATCTTCTTTATTATCCTGTGGTATTGATAAGACCGGACTCTTATGGTTATTTTGATGTTGCTATGCAGATAGTCTCAGGGGCATGGCCTGATCTGTCTTTAAGGACTCCGGGCTACCCGATGTTTATTGCCGCAGTTTTGTTAGTCTCAAAAGAAATCCTCTCTGTGATTATTGTGCAAAACCTGCTGTCGCTACTGGCTGCACTGACATTCGTTTATGGGATTTTCATTTCATACAGGTACATGGCCCCGCTTGCTGCACTAGGAATGGCCGCCTTTATTAGCAGCCACGCGCATATGGCAGGGGATTGTTCGCTTCTGTCTGAGAGCCTGTATGTCAGCGCCACAGTGTTTGCGTTTGCGTTTTTAACGATTGCCTTAAAGCGCTGCAGCCCGTTGTTTTTCGCGCTTTCGTCATTGGCGCTTGGCTTTGTTGTTTATATTAGACCAGCGGGTTTATTTGTTGTAGCGGTCTTTGTGCCGGTTATCGTATGGATTAATGGTCACAGCCGGAGGGCTATGGTTGCCTTTGTCCTACCATTTCTTTCTATGCTGTTAGTGCTTTGCTGCTACAATTATATAATGTTGAAATCATTTGCTCTAGACAATTTCTCAGGGGAAGTTTTTGTAGTAGCCAATTCGATATTTTTAGAGGAAGATGATAAATATCCTGCGGCTCTTAACGCGGCAATAAGAAAGATTCGTGCTGTTGCCACAAACGAGGAAAGGGCCTTTTTAAACTCTATCTGGGATAAGAAGAAATATAACGACACAATAAGTGCAATCTTCGCCCACGCAGGCAGTCACGGCGGTATTATTGGAGCTATTTCAGAGGCACTTGGAAATCCGCCTAAAAAGGAAATGAAAAAGGTCTTAAAGACCCTGGTAATTGATGCCATGAAAAAACATCCTGTTGAGTTTACAAAAAAGTTCTTTCTGTTCCTGTTGATATACTATGATAATGCGCGCAGTGACACCGACATTTATAACAGCATAAACGGCAGCTATTCATCTTTATATCTTACTGGACAAGCCGAAAAAGAAGGTGGTCATGCAGTTGCGAGGACACTAATGCGATATATAAGTCCACTCCCGCTGCCCTACTTCACAGTGGAAACGGTTAAACAGGGTGGTCAGAAGGCAGCTCGAGCCGGCGAATACGTAGCGACATGGCTTCAGGGGTTTCATTTGCTTATTTACACTAAGCTCCACCGCGCCCTTTTCAGGGGCCTGTTCTGGCCCTTGGCCTTTGCCGCGGCCTATGTTGCCAGTGCTGTATTACTGGTTCGTTCAGGATGGTCAAACACTGGGGCGCTTTTACTGTTTACAATGGGAAGCGCTGTTTTTGTCCACGCCGTTGGGGTGGCGCTCTCAACCCATCCAGACTTAAGGTATAGCTATACGCTTGAGTTCAGTTATTATCTTCTACCACTGCTGTTTCCGATTTGTTATAATAAGCACACTTAAAGTTAATTAAATCTCAGGAGGTATCAGATGAAACGTTTAATAGCTGCTGTGAGTATTGTTGTATTCGCTGCCAGCGCTGCGTATGCCGGAGCGCCGCGCAGTTATCAGGTCACAGGCCCGGTACTTGAGGTCAAAGGCGACATGATAACAGTGCAAAAGGGTTCAGAAAAGTGGGAGATAGCTGTAGATAAAAGTACAAAGGTCAAGGGTGAACTCAAAGTGGGAAGTAAGGTAACAGTGTTCTATCAAATGAATGCAGTAAGCATCGACTCAAAAGACGATGCGGCAAGTAAGAAAAAGAAGTAAACATGAGGCTGCGTAAGGGGTGTCCTCCCCCTTACGTTGATTATTACATTGGCAGGACAATTGTAAAACGTGAACCGCCCTCTACATTACTGACCACAATTGAGCCGCCCCAGTGTTCTTCGATAATTCGTTTTGACGTATAGAGGCTGATGCCGGAGCTGCTCTGTCCCCTTAGATATGGCTCAAACACACTGGCGATTAAGCCTTCGTCTATGCCTCCGCCGTTGTCGGTTATGTTGATGCGTATGTTCTTCTGTTCTTCACGATAGACATCGACTGTTATAATGCCATCGACGCTGCGGTATCGTGTTATGGCTTCCTTAGCGGTGCTTAGGATGTTTAGTATAACTTGTGAGAATTCGTGAGGATAACCGTTTATTGTAATGTCTTTTGCAGCATTTAATTGTGTGGAAATCAGATAGTTCTTGAGAGAGCCGCTGAGGAGCGTCAATGCGTCTTTTATGGATTTTGTGACATCAAACGGTTCCTTTTCTTTATCTGGCTTAAAGAAATTTCTGAATTCATCAATTGTTGCGGCAAGTTTTTTTATTTGCTGCTGGCCCTTCGATGTAAATTCTTCAACGAACTGTTTATCCAGCTCATTGAAATCCGATGCCTCTTTGATATTTATTAAGATCAGGTTAAGGGCGCTCAACGGCTGGCTCCACTGGTGGGCAATGTTTACTATCATCTCGCCCATTGACGCCAGCCTGGACTGTTGGATGAGTACATGCTGCTGCTCTATGGTCTTAGAGATTTCCTCCCTGACCCTGGCCTCAAGTTCATTGTTCAGACGCTCCAGTTGCAATGACTTTTCGTGAAGCGCTTTCTCAAACAATACCCGTTCGGTTATATCTACAGCAACGCCCCGTACCCCTCTGACTGTGCCTTCGTAAACAATAGCGCTTGCATAGATAAAGACAGGGATGATGCGACCATCCTTTGTCTTTAACTTAAACTCTGCACCTCCGCAGGCCTTTTGTTCTTCAACTATTTTCGCAAGGTTTTCTTTAAAACTCTCGACGCTCTCATCCCCGATGGTTGTCAGTATGTCCACGCCTTCCTCTTCTGTCTCGTGTATGATGCCTAAGGTCTCGATACCACAGCGATTTGTAAATGTAAAATTGCCATTTTCATTTATTTCAAACACTATAACGGGTAGCATGTTTGCAAGCTCTCTGAATTTCTCTTCACTTGCCTTCAGTGCGTCATCGAGAATTTTATGTTCTGTTATATCGGAGAATATCGCAGCAAACCGACCCTTCGCCGGTGAGAACACAGACATTTTAAAGTGTTTTCCCATTGACGGGAGATAGACCTCGACCGATAGTGCAACACCTTTTTGTGCAACACCTGCAAACAGCTCAACAAACTGCGGGGAGTTAGTGCCGAACACTACGCCGGAGAGTGTCCCCACTGCACGCTCCCGTGGGATTCCCATCACGGCCTCATAGGCAGGGTTTACGTCCAGCACACGGAAATCTACGACCTTGCCCTTGTCATTATATATAACTTCATGAAGGGCAACCGCGTCGTTCATTGAGCTGAACAGGGAGCGGTACTTTGACTCGCTCTCTTTCAGGGCTATCTCGGCTGATAGCTTTTGAGATATTTCTATTTTAAGTTTTTCGTTTGCCTCTCTGAGTTCTGAGGTTCGCTCTGTTACCCTTCTTTCGAGTTCGCTGTGGGCCTTTTCAAGTTCCTCTTTAGAGAGTTCAAGTTCCCTGGTCTTTTCATTTACGCTTGTCTTGAGTCGTTCTTTCCAGATAAACAATAAAAATACGGCAGCAGCCGCTGCTACTGTCACAAGGAGGAGTACTAACAATAATCTCTTGCTGCCAACCCCGAATTTCTCTATGCGTACCCATTGCCTGTATATATCCTCTTTCTCGGCGGCTGTCATACCTTGCAGGGTTTTTTCAATTATAGCGGCCAGCTCCGGCCAGTCTTTTCTTACGGCAATCGCCGGTTTATATACATAACCCGTGCTTCCAGCGATTTTGATGTTGCTTATACCCATTTTCCCTGAGTGGTAGGTGACAGAAAATACATTTCCTATCAACGCATCCACATCTCCAAAGGACACTGCCTTAAGGCCGTCTTCCATTGTTGGGACTGCAACTATATTAATGCCGCTGTGATTACGCCTTATTAACTCTTCTTCGTCATAACCGGAGACAATGGCGGCTTTTTTCCCTTTCAAATCTTTCAGCGTCATAACACTTGATGCCTTTTTTGTTATTATCTCTACAGGAATCTCAAGATATGGCGTTGTAAATATCAGATAGTTTTTCCTCTCCTGAGTGATACCAAGACACGGGATGACATCCAGACGATTTGCCTTTATCAGACTTTTTATCTCATCTGTCTGGACACTTTCAATCCCGTCATAAGCCACGCCAAGCCGCTTGTTAATAAGCTGCATGTAGTCTGCCGCAATCCCCGTGTAGCGGCCCTTTTCATCGACGAACTCAAACGGCGGAAAGTCAGGGGAGACTCCGACCCTGATCTTCTTATGTGTGCTGAGCCACTGCCTCTCACTGTCTGTCAGCACCTCGGAAGAGAAAGCCGACGATACCGTCAACAGTACGGCTAACAGGGCTATAGAAATCTTCAATCGCTGCATTGTGCAGGGCAATCGCATTTGAAAAATATGGCAGAAATTACCAATACTTTTATCTCCAACCGATGCTTTCCTGGATTCCAGCTTTCGCTGGAATGACAAAAAAAGAGAATGGAATGATATTGTTTCTACTCTATGCTTCGTTTTGTCTGCCATTTCCTTGTTTTTTATTCTGTCATTCCAGCGAAAGCTGGAATCCAGAGGACAAAATAGCTATTGAAATTTTCAAATGCGTTTGCCCTGCTGCATTGTGACTCTTATCTTGACAGTAATTTGTTTAACCCTTCCACTAATAGTCTTAGATGAGTGACGGCTTTGTTTACGTCAGACTTTCTCAACGACAGCATTGTGCGAAATGCAGCGGCATTGATATCTGACAGGGAGAGGCTCTCGGCATTGTCTTTGATTATTCCGGCTTGTTTCTCTGCAAGCTGATAGTTGCCGCTGCTCAGGGCATCCCTCATCGTGTGGATAAGGCTTACTGCATTTTCGATAAACAGCCTTGTCTCACCGTGAGGCAGGGTGTCTGAGTTGTTTATCTGAGCTAAAATGTCTTCAACTACCAGCATATCGGCCTCTGTGTTAACAGGGGCAGCGGCGGTTACAAAGGTACTTTCAGGTATCTTCTGGCATTCCTTGCCTGTATATTTCGTTATGATTTGAATCAGTTCATTTGGCCTTATAGGTTTAGATATATAGTCGTCCATTCCTGCCTCTAAACAACGCTCTCTGTCTCTTTTAAGCGCATGGGCGGTCATTGCTATAATTGGGATATTGCGGGTGGCCTCCGAGGACTTTATTATTTTTGTCGCCTCAAGGCCATCCATTCCCGGCATTTGTATGTCCATTAAAATCAAATCAAACATTACCTCATTGACCTTGTTCACGGCCTTCTCACCATCTACTGCCTCGGTTACGTTAAGCCCATGCCTTTTCAATATCTCAGTGGCAACTATCCTGTTTTCCATGTTATCCTCAACAAGCAGGATGTGCAGCCGTGAGCCCATGTCCTGTGTAGGCACTGGTCTTTGCTGTTCACTGAAGTTCTCAGTCGTGCTTGGCTGTTTTGTGTAAATTGCCTTCGTAACGGTATTGATTATATCCTTACGCTTTATTGGCTTATTTACATGGCATGAGACCCCTAACTCGGCACATCTGTCTTCATCGCCGCTTCTTTTATTCGAGTTTAACATCACAACTACAGACGATGGGATGTCGGCGTCTAATATGTTCTCTGCCATTTTAAAGCCGCCAATACCTGAGAGCCGGACATCTATGAATATAATATCATAGGGGCAGTTTGAGTCCCTTGCAGTATTCAGTTTCTTGTATGTCTCCTCTGCCCCTATTGCCTCATCAATCTCGTTGCTGTTACCGTAAAGAATATCTTTAATAATTTTGGCAGTTATGGGATAGTTACAGGAAATCAATACCTTGATATTGTTAATATCACATGTTTCTGAGTTTTCATTATCAGCGCTTATGGAAAACTTTGCCGTGAAATGAAATGTTGTACCCCTACCCTCTGTGCTTGTGAGCCATATGCTGCCGCCCATTAAATTAACTAAACGCTTTGATATGGCAAGCCCAAGACCGGTTCCTCCAAATTGTCTTGTTGTGGAGCCGTCTGCCTGAGAGAAGTTCTCAAATATATGGTCAAACTTGGCAGCTGGAATTCCTATGCCGGTATCAGCGACTGAGAAACACAGCACGACAGACTTGTCGTCCGTGCTGGCAGGCTCAACGTCAACCTCCAGCACTATCTCCCCCTCTGCTGTGAATTTCATAGCGTTGCCCAACAGGTTAAGAAGTATTTGCCCAAGGCGCCCGGGGTCACCAATTAGTTTTATAGGCACACCATGTTTTATATGGCTTGACAGCTCAAGCCCCTTCTTGTGTGTCTGAATTGAGATGGGATCACAGATGTTTTCCACTACATCCCGAAGGTCAAAATTTATCTGCTCAAGCTCAACCTTACCGGCCTCTATTTTTGAAAAGTCCAGGATGCTGTTAATAAGTGATAAAAGGGAATTGGCTGAATTAAGCACTGTATCCATGTATTGCCTTTGGTGCTGTTTTAATTCAGTGTCAAGGACAAGTTCTGTCAGTCCTATAATGGCATTCATTGGGGTGCGGATTTCATGGCTCATGTTGGCAAGGAACTCACTCTTGGCAGAGTTTGCAGCATCGGCAGACTCCCTTTCTCTGATTGTCTGCTCAAGGAGCCTTTTATTATTTTCTATGATTTGAATGTCTCTGAATGTCCTTAAAGATAAGATCATCAATATGTTGAACTTGTCAATGGACAGTTCGGTTTTTTCTACATAATCGTTAATATCGTAATGACTGATGACATCCAGTTTTGGAGCCTGCCCGGGCTGCCCCGTCCTCAGAACTACGCGGACAAGGTTGTTGTTCAGCTCTTCTCTGATATATTTTACGGTATGCAGCCCTGCAAGGTCATCTTCCATGACGACATCTAATAGTATAACGGCAGTGTCGGGATTTTCTGCAATGAGGCGGTTTGCCTCTTTGCCGGAGTATGCGCTCAAAAACTCAAGGGATTTGCCGTCATAGACAAAACTGTTTAAGGCAAGGGTAGTCATGGTGTGGACTTCTGGTTCGTCGTCAACTATCAGCACTTTCCATTTATCTGGCCATTTATCTGGCCATTTGTCTGGCCACTTGTTTGGCCATTTATTTGGCAGCTTTTCAGCCCTTTCTGGCACAGTAGTTGTGCTGCCTTCCTGAAAGAAGAACTGGTCGTCGTCTATTTGTTCAATCATATTGCCACCTCTGCTATAATGGGAAAATTAATTATAAATGTAGTTCCCTCTCCTGGCGTACTCTTACACTCAATACGCCCACCCAGTGTCTGAGTTACAATATTATACACAATATGCAATCCCAGCCCCGTGCCTCCGTCTCCTCGCCTCGTAGTGAAGAATGGATCAAATATTCTCTTGATATCTCCCTGTGATATGCCCTTGCCGTCGTCCTTATATTCTACAATGATTTCATCATTTTTGGCTATGGCTTTAATGGCAATAGTGCCTTTGTCTTCGGGGCCATATGCGTGTAAGAGGGAATTCATCAACAGGTTTGTTATGATTTGTGCAAACGCCCCCGGGTAGCTGTCCACATTTATACCTTTTGGACATGAGATTTCAACATTATGTTGATAGTGCTTTAGTTTTGGTTGAAGGTTAAACATGATCTCTTCTAAATACTGGTCTAACATGAAGCTTCGTCTTTCCTGGGTTAATTGATCTGTTGATACCATCTTAAAACTCTTTATCAGCTCAGCCGTTCGTTGGAGGTTATTAAAAATAAGCTGGCTGCCTTTTCCCACATCTGAGAGATAACTCTCAAGCTGTGACCTGTTGAGTGACTTGTCATTAAAGGCGGACTCTATAGTTTCAGTTGCCTTTATAATACTTGACGACAGCGTATAGGCAATGCCGACAGGCGTGTTTATCTCATGCGCCACGCCTGCTACCACCTGCCCAAGCGAGGCCATCTTCTCAGACTGAATAAGATGAGCCTGGCTCTGGTTGAGGTCTTCATAAGCCTTTTCTAATTCCGTTATAACCAACTGTCTGCTATTTATCTCCTCACGGAGCTGTTCGTTCAACTGTGTCAGGGCGTCGGTTCTCTCTTCTACGATTTCTTCCAGGTGATTTTGGTATTTATACAACTCGTGTCCCTTTTTAATCCTAAAAATTGTAAACAAGCCAATTGAGTATATTAAAATCATTGATAGTAGTGTAGATATGATATTCTTATACGTTTCATGTTTGACTTCCTCTATCCCAACTAATAAATGCACATTCCAATTACTTTTCTTGTTCTGTTTTCCTACATACATATATTCAGTATTCTTATATGTCTTCTCTGTTAGCGCAGGGCTGCGGATTGTAACAATTTTTATACCGTTTATTTCTGATTCCTTTATAACCGGCAATGGCAGTAAGGGTTCATCGAGATACACCTTAGCATCTTTCATACGTTTTAAAATATCTTCAGGTAATTTGTGTAATGTATGATAGAGATACCGTGCATCATTGGTATGGAAAATAACCTCGTTGTCATCTGCAACTAACAATATCTCTTCTTTCTCTGTATTTTTAGGAGTAAATAAAATTATATCGTATTTTATTACGGCAACTCCTATTATCTCATCACCATTTATTACTGGGTGTGACCTGAAAACCCCTAATTTTTTTGTTACAATCCCAATATTTATGTCCTCAAAGGGAGCTCCATTAATAGCGTTTTGAAAATATCCTCTGAATGTATAATTCTTGCCAACAAAACTTTGTGGGGTCTTATAGTTGCTTGACGCAATTGCAGTGCCTTTTTTATCCAGTAAATAAGAAACTGCTGCCCCTATATTATCATTAAATCGTAACAGATATTCGTTCATTGTATTTTGTTCTTCGGGATTATTTAAATATGATATAACATAGGGATTACCAGATAATATTATAGGGTAGGTGAAATAGTTCTTTACCTTGTCTGACAAGTAATTGTTATATGAATTTAAATGCGTTTTAGCTTCCCTGTGTATTTTTTCTATAGTCCTGCCTTTTGTCCAAGCGACTGTACCAATTATTAATAGTATGGTAGCAATCAACATAAAAGCTGATAATATTTTGGCATTAAAATATCTTATTATCCAAACACTGAAGTTAGTCATGCCGTCCCCTCTGTCCTGACAGGAACATTAATTATAAACGCCGTTCCTTTTCCTAATGTGCTTTTACACTCTATACGTCCGCCCAGTGTCTGCGTTACTGTGTTAAACACAATATGCAGTCCCAGGCCCATGCCCCCCGCGCCACGCTTTGTTGTAAAGAAAGGGTCAAATATATGTTTGAGGTCTTCTTCTGATATGCCCTTGCCGTCATCTTTATATTCGACAATTATTTCGTCACCTTTAGGTACGGCACTAATGGTTATTGTGCCTTTGTTATTGTGGTCATATGCGTGTATGAGGGAGTTCATCAGGAGATTTGTTATGATTTGGGCATATGCCCCGGGGTAACTATCCAGCGTTAGGTCTTTTGAACAGGAGACCTCAATACTATGTTGGTATTTTCTTGTTTTGGGCTGAAGGGTAAACAGTATTTCCCCTATATAGTCTTCTAAGTTGAACCTGCGTCTCTCCTGAGTTAGTTGATCTGCTGATACCATTTTGAAACTCTTTATTAACTCAGCCGTTCTGTGAAGGTTATTGAATATAAGTTGATTGCCTTGTTCCACTTCGGTAATATATTTCCCAAGCTGTGAACTATTGAGTGATTTGTCATTGAAGGCGGACGATATAGCCTCAGTTGATTTTACAATACTTGATGACAGTGTATAGGCAATGCCAACAGGCGTGTTTATCTCATGCGCTACGCCTGCTACTAGTGTCTAATTGCAAAAATAAGCGATATATGTTATATTTTCTGGCAGGAGGTATCTATGGCCAGGAAAGCAGCGCA